>CAZKRI010000062.1:0-30714 GCA_964555245.1 uncultured Myxococcales bacterium | reverse complement strand
CGCCCCGTCATTGATCTCGCAGTCGTTGCCGGCGCCGTCGCCGTCGGTCCAGTTGCCGTCGTCGTTGACGGTCGTCGTGTTCACGGCGCCGAAGCCGCTGGAGAATAGCTCGGCGTCGACCGGCAAGGTCGGCGTCGTCGTTGATGTCGTGGTCGAGGTTGATGTGGTGGTCGACGTCGACGTCGTGGTCGTCTCGCCGCAGGCTTCACCCGAGCCGACGAAGCCGTTGTCGATGCACGTGCCGTCGCCGTCGCAAGTGTCTTGCACGAAGCATTCGCTGCCCATGTCGCCGCAGCTCATGCCGGCCTCAGCATCGTTGTCCTTGCAGGTTCCTACGCCGTCGCAGGTGTCGGGGTCCGTGCATTCGCTGTCACTCGGGTCACCGCATGACGCACCCGAGGCCGCATTGTTCGGTTCACACGTGCCGGCACCGTTGCAGGTGTCTGGGTGTGTGCACTCGGTGTCACTTGAGTCGCCGCAGGGCGTTCCGGCTGACACGAAACCGTTACCGGTACACGCCCCGGCGCCGTCGCAGAGGTCCTGCACGCCGCACTCGCTGCCGGCATCTTCGCAGCCCACGCCAGCGGGCTCGTTGTTGGCCTGGCACGAGCCGGCGCCATCGCACGTGTTGGGATTGTCGCACTCCGTGTCGCTCGCGTCGGCGCAGGAGGCGCCGGCCGGCGTGACGCACGAGTCATCGGCCTCGTTGCAAGCGTCCAAGCACTCCAGACCGCCGGTGCATGGGTCGCCGGCATGCGAAGAACACGCACCACCCGAGCAGGTGTCGGCGCCGTTGCAGAACAGCCCGTCGTCGCAAGCGGCGTCGTCCGCAGCGAAAGCCGCGGTGACCGTCACGTCATCGACTCGTCCTTGCTCACCGGCCGCGTCGCTGTTGCCCACGAAGCGAACCAGGATCGAGGTCGCACCGGCGCTCGGAGTCAGGTCGAGCGTCTGCTGGCTGCTCCAGGTCGTCTGGACGTTGAGCTCATGCGAGGCGAGCGTGGCGTAGCTCGCACCGCCGTCGTAACTTACCTCGACCTCGAGGGTTTCGCCGGCCTCCGCATCCAAGTCACCGCGCCAGTAGTAGTTGAGGCGGAACGCCGTGTGGCATGCAGGGATCGCGATCGTCGCGCTGGTGATGGCGCAGTCTTGCTCCAAGCGCCCATGCTGGTCGGTGGCTGCGCCGGGAAGCTGCGCCCCGTCATTGAT
The DNA here is from genome assembly GCA_964555245.1 of uncultured Myxococcales bacterium. Lineage (GTDB taxonomy): Bacteria > Desulfobacterota > Binatia > UBA1149 > SPBQ01 > CAZKRI01. The sequence goes on along the minus strand of CAZKRI010000062.1, from coordinate 29,505 downwards.
CTCGCAGTCGTTGCCGGCGCCGTCGCCGTCGGTCCAGTTGCCGTCGTCGTTGACGGTCGTCGTGTTCACGGCGCCGAAGCCGCTGGAGAATAGCTCGGCGTCGGCGACTGCCACGCGTGCGCTGAGAGTCAGAGCAGCCGCGAGCAGGAGGAAGGACTTCGGGTTTCTCACGTTTTTGAAAGCCTCAGTGACGTACGAGCGGTTTCAGTTCACCGTCGTGAGCCTCTCTCGCGTCTACGAAGCGTTGAAGAATCTGTCAACGACGTAACCCGCGTTTAACCCGGGTTTCGGGAAGTATGAGCGTCGTTCCGTATTCGAAGGACGAGTACGCTTCTGCATGGAACATAGCTTCCGTTGTAACCGTGCGGGGGGGTGCCGAGCGATGCATACGGAGGCGGATTAGGCGGTCACGCTCGTGGTTTACATGGACCGTACACTCGGACTCTAATCCGACAGCGTGAGCAGAAGCCCTCGCCTGCTGCGGCGCATGCTCGGTGTGCATGCCGGTGCGTGCGCGCTTATCGGCGTGCTCTGCACCGGGGCGGGTGCGCAGACCGCTCTGCCGCCCGATCCCGGGTCTGCGGCCGGATCCGCTACCGTGACTCCACCGCAGACGCCCGCCACGAAGACGAACGCCACGAAGATCGCGATCGATCACGCTGCGGTTTCGCGATTGCGTTCGCAGTTCGGGTCTACGATCAGCGTGATCCATACCGACCACTTCCGCGTCGGATTCACCGCCGGGCGCGTGTTCGTGGACCATCGTGCCGAGCTGTTCGAGCAGACGTACGCAAAGTTCGACCGGTTCTTCCGGGAACGCGGCTTCCAGCTCACAGCACCTGCCAAGCACATGGAGGTAGTTCTGTTCGCGACTGGTGGGGAGTTCGACGCGTTCGCGCGCGACGTGTCGAGGATCGGTGGTGATCGCGTGATCGTCGACTATGGAGGCGGGCGTACACGCGAACGTAGCAAGCACGAGCTCATGGTGGAGGCCACCCGTCTCGAGCGTGAGCTTCGTCAGGCGAAGACGAACCTGAGGCAGCACTACAGCGGCACCAACGCGGCGACGACGATTCACGAGTGCGTACACCAGCTCACGTACAACACGGGACTGCTCGACCCGCATGCCGATACGCCCCACTGGCTCGGCGAAGGGCTGGCGACCTTGTGCGAATCGAGCTTGCAGGACGAGATTGGTGAGGCGAGCGAGATCAATCCCGAGCGCTTTGCCGTGTATCGGGGGGCGCGCCGCAGCGAACGGCTGATTCCGCTAAAAGACCTGTTGACGACCGATGGGTACTTCCTCAGCGAGAACCACGCACAGGCGTACGCGCAGAGCTGGTCGATGGTCCAGTTTCTCGTCCATCGAGAGCCGTCGGCGTTGCGCAAGTACCTGTCGATAATCCGCAAGCGCCGCGTCGAGGAGGGAACGAAGATCGACGCGGCGCAGCGGCTGAAAGAATTTCAAACGGCGTTCGGCGATGACTTGGCGGCGTTCGCGCAACGACTGTCTGCGTACATGGACGCATTGCGCTGAGGCTACCTACGCTCGTGAGGCGTGCCACGTCAGGAAAGCTCGTCGCGATGGCGCACGAGCAGGTAGGCTGCGCCCGCGGAGACACCGATCGCCACCGCTGTGTAGACCAGGGCGAACGCGATCCCGGGCTGCGCGCTCGCCGGCATGCGGTACTGGAACAGCACCAGGTTTGCTACGACGTAGGCCGCGTACGCTACGCCTAGCGGCAGCGCGAACGCGCGCTTGTTCCACAAGCCGAACGCGTAGACGGCCAGGCACAAGCCAAAGAGCGGACCCAGGACCGCGTTGGGCGTGCCGCTGAGCCGCTTGCCGAAGAATACGAACCCCGCATCACCCGAGAGCTCGAACGGCTTGGCCGCGTTCGAGATCGCGAGCAGACCGAACAGCACAGCGAAGAACTTGAACGAACGTCCCGCGCCGGCCATGCAGCGATCATGCGGAAACGCTCACTCTTGGCAAGCGCGACCCGGGCGCGCATCAGGTTGGGCCACGCACGCTCGAATCGCTTTCGACTCATCCTGATCAATCCGTCTCACTACGACGACGGCGCGCCGGTGTCGAGAAAGTGTTCATCGCGCCAGCGCTCACGACCGATATCGCGATGCGGCCGGTTCGAGAAGAAGAGCTGGCGGAGCTCGACCTGTTCACCGCGACGGTTGCTGGCGGCGGCAGGCATCGTCGGTGGGAGCGTGGGAGTCGAGAATGTGACCTGACCCCATTTCGTTCGGGAGCGAGGTTGCGTAACTTCGCCTCCGATGACACTTGATCGTAGCCGTCCTCCACGGTGCGATGAGGTCCGTGCAATCCGAGTCGATTTCCGCCCGTTCTTGGATCGGGATCTGGGTGAACGCCGTGACCCAACCATCGCTCGCTGGCTATGAACGGCTGATTCTCGAGCCGAACTTTACGTCTCGAGCGTTGAAATGGGTCGTCGCCAGCGGTGTCGCCAGCGGTATCCTCGGTTCGATAGTTCCCGTGTTCTCGCGCCTCGCCCAGGGCGAAGCCCTGAGCAGCGGACTGTTCTTCGCCTTGGCCGTCATCCCCGTCATCGCGGTCATGTACTGGCTGATGTTCGCCGGATGCGCGCAAGGGGTGGCACGGCTGCTCGGCGGCAAGGGCGACTTCGCAAGACTGGCCGGCCTGGTTGCTGCTCTCAGCTCCCCGCTGACGATCGTGGCTAGCCTTCTCGCTCTGGTTCCGTGGAGCGGTCTACTGCTCGCCGGTCTGTATCTCTATTGGCTGGCGCTATACGCGGCTGCTGTCCAGGCGGTCCATGGGTTCCCTCGCACCAAGGCGATCGGGTCCGTCGTGTTGTCGTTCCTGTTGCTGGTCAGCGTGGTTCTCGCAGTCACCTTTCTGGCGGCTGTTCTCAGCCGCGGATGACTCCAGCGCCCTGCACCTAGGCGAGCACCGTCAACGCGCACAGTCGAGCCTCGGTCCGCGAGAGGATCCAGCCTCGCAGGTTGACCACGTCCTCGGTCTCGAAATCCTGGTGGACCCTGAGCGCCAACGTCTCTCTCAGCGTGTCGTCGCTGACGGAAGACAGGTGGGCGCACCCAGCGACAACGACGGAGGACAGGAGAGCGCATAAGACTCTCCCGTCGGCTTCACGGGGATACTGCCGCAGATACTCGAGACCAACCGCCCGTGCGCTTTCCCTGTGCCTCAAGAGCGCGGCCAAGCGCACGCTCAGATTGCTTTGGCGACCGCGCCACGCCGGCATCGCCCACGTGAACGCAGGCCGGGCGAGTGGCCAGAGCCCCGCCCCCAGGGTGAGCGCCAGAAGTCTCCGCCGGCTGATGTTCCTCTCGCTGTTCAACGCATCCTCGTCTTGATGTGATCGGCGAGCCGGAGCGCCAGGCTGACGATCGTGAGCGTCGGGGTTCCCGACCCGGCGGTCGGAAACACCGAGCTTCCAGCGATGAACAGATTCGAGATGCCGTGCACTTTGCAATTCTTGTCCACCACGCCTTGCTTGGGGTCGTCGCTCATCCGCGTCGTTCCCATGTGGTGATAGCCGCCCGCCAGGTCAGGCGGCCACGCCGTATCGTCGTCTGCAAGCTCGGCAGCCTCATCATTCTCATGTTGGCCGATCTGCAATCGGCCCAGATCCGCGCGGCCCACTTCCACGCCGACGATCTCCAGCATTCTGCGTACACTGTACCTGTCGATCGGGCTCAATCGCCAATCGAGCTGGACGCGGTTCTGTCCGAGCTGATCCCGGTCCGGCCCAAGCGTGACGCGGCTGTCCGGGTTCGGTGCCGGCTCGACTCTGGCAACCAGCTGAACGTGGTCGATCGGTTCGTTGCGGGCGATGCCGACGAACGCGGCGAACGCGATGCCGCCGAGGAAATCGGCAATCAGATGGCTCCGGTCCTCCGGCGGGGATTCGAGGATTTTCTCGAATAGTTGAGGCTTGGGCAACGGCAGAGGGGCCGTGGGGACGAAAGAGTTTCGCCAGCTCATCAGATCGCCGATGACGTTCGACAGATGCGCCTGCAAATCCTCGGCTCGCAGGCCGCTCTCGAGCCGGCGCCATAGGTATTTGAGAGAGTCCATCCCCGCGGAGTCGAGTGATTTCATGAACGCCGGGTCGTATACCGGCGACAGGCGCAACTGAACGTCCATCAACTTTTCGCTGCGCAACGCGCCAGTCGACAGGCAGAGGTAACCCTTGAGGTTCGCGTCGCCGACCGAGTGCCGATCGTAGAACTCCACCGACATACGCTTGTCCGCGGGGATGATCTTGCCCGCTTCAAAGCGCGGGTGATCCATGAAGTACCTCCCCACCTGGTCGCTCCGGTTGCCCAGGCCGGCGGGCTCTCGCTTGTTCGAGAGCAGGAGGAGGCGCGCGTTTTCGATGCCGCCGAGCGACAGGACGAACAGCTTCGCTTTGACGGAGAATCGGCTGCCGGTAAGGCAGGCCGCCCGCACGGCGGTCACCGTAGCTACGGTCTCGTCGGTCTCGACCTCGGTGACGTTCGCGTTGAGATAGGTCGTAACGTTGCCCGACTGCCGGATCTCGTCTTCGTAATCCCTCCCGAAGCTGCGCCGCGAGAGCGACGCTATGCGCGCGAAGCGGGTAGTGACCCGGTCTCCGGCCAAGGGTAGCAGCGGGTGTTCATCCTGCTTGGCCCAGTAGGCAAGGTCGCGCTCGGGGGTGTCGAGCTGGCAGACATCCTGCGCCCGCTCGTAGTAAGGCTTAAGGTCCGATTTGCGTATTGGCCAGCCGCTGTGGGGAATCCAGTCTCGGGCCTCGAAGTCGCTCTCCTCAAAGGGTCGGCAGATGCCACCCCAATGATTGGTGGAGCCCCCGAAAAAACGCAGGCGCGTCGTTTCCAGCGGGAAGTAAGGCATGCCGATGTTCTGACCGACGGCGAGCGACTGCGTGGCCTGATCCGGACTCAGGTCCCCGCTTTCCAGCACGCTCACGCGGAACGGCCCACCATTGAGCTCGCGCGCAATCGTAATCCCGGCCGCTCCCGCACCCACGATGCAGATATCGGTCTCGAGAACCGTTCGGTCGGGGATCGTCCGGGCGTCAACGAACATTCAGGTCCTTGAACGTGAGCGGGAGGTTACCGGACCGAAGATTTCTGCGCGAGCGATCTTCATGCCGTTGCGCACTCCGTCGAAAATGGTAGGCGGGACGGAGCAGCCGTGCGGCCTGGCCCGGGCGCCGCCGGTCACGCAGCGGGCCCCGCCCTGCTTGCCGTCGGCAGTGTAGCCCAGCATCCTGACGAACGGCCCTGTCCGGGTTTCATGATTGCTCTCGCCGATCGCCTGTCACGGACCACGCGAGATCGATCGTTCTTGCTGCTGCTATTCTTCGTCTCCGGCGCGGTCGGCCTCGTCTACGAGGTCGTCTGGCTGCGCATGTTCGCGTCGGTTTTCGGCGTTACGCTCTACGCGACGTGCGTGGTCGTGGCGTGCTTCATGGGTGGGATGGCGCTGGGCAGCTATGTCGTCGGGCGCATCGTCGCGCGGCGCGGCCGAGGCCTGGAGACCTACGCCGCGCTCGAGTTCTCCCTGGGTGTCTTTGCCCTGCTGCTTCCGCTCGGGCTCGCGGCCTCGCAACGTTTCTACTCGGCAATCTACCAGCAGGCGGCAGGCGATATCGCAGTCCTCACCGTGGCTCGCACCGTCACCTCGGTAGCGCTGCTCGTCGTGCCGACGGCATTGATGGGTGGCACGTTGCCTGCGCTCACTCAGCGACTCTCGGCAAGCGGCTCCAGCATCGGTACGACGGCGGCGCGGCTCTATGCCGTCAACACGCTCGGAGCCGTCACGGGTATTCTTGCGGCCGTCGCGGCGCTCATTCCGCTGCTGGGAGCCCGGGGCGCGAACACGGCTTGTGCCGCCGTCAATATCGCTGTCGGCTGCGCGGCGTGGATGGCGGCACGCGCTTCGGCGGACCGCGCTAGCCTGTCACCGAGCCCAGCCGCTGCGACACCGGGGCCCAGGGGAAAGGCAGGTGCGGGCGGCCGCAGCGCCCTGGTGGTCGTCGCACTCTCGGGCTTCGCCGCCCTTGGTTACCAGATGATCTGGGTTCGAGCCATCGCGCTCAACACGGCGGACACCATCTTCGGCTTCGGCGCTACCGTGTCCGCGTTCCTGGCCGGCATCGCGCTCGGCGCTCGCCTACTCTCGGACCGGCCGCTGAAAGACCGCGGCTGGAGCTATCTGGCCGCGTGCCAGTGGGGCCTCGCCGCATTCGCGGTGCTGAGCCCGTTCGTGATCCGTTTGCTGTTCTCGTCAGTCAATACCCTCGAGGTCGGCACGCTGCCGGGGCTGCTCGCGCGCCAGTGGGCACGCGTGCTCGCCGCGCTCCTCCTACCTACCACTCTCATGGGCGCGAGCGTCGCCGTCGCCTTCCGCCTGCACCGCCAGGACGGGGGAGGCCGAGAGAGTGCCTCCGGCATCGGCCGCGTCTATGCATTCAACACATTGGGCGCGATCGGCGGCTCGCTCGTCACCGGAATGCTCTTGATCCCAGCGGTCGGCATGGTGCGCGCGCTCGTACCCCTTGTGGGACTCAACCTGCTGGCCGCTCTCGTGGCGCAGCGCCAAGCCCGCACGGCCGCGACCCCCGCCGCGCTCAGGCTTCTCCACCGCTTCGGCATACCGGGCGTAGCGGTCTTGGCGCTCTGGCTCGGCTTTGCCTCCGCCGCTGGCTTCTACGCGCGGCCGCCAGGCCGGCTCGTGTTTTCGAAGGAGGATGCAAGCGGGGTCGTCGATGTCGTTGAGGTGGAAGGCGTCCGCACGCTGATCGCTAACCGGGTCAACACGTGGGGGTCGAATGCGCGAGAAAATCTCGACTCATCCAAGCGGCAGGGCTTCTTGCCGCTCTTCATCCATCCGCGGCCGAGGCGTGTGATCGAGGTGGGCCTGGCCACCGGCGTCGCGAGCGCGCCTTTCCTATCGGATCCGCGCGTCGAAGAAGTGGTCGTGGTGGAGATCTCTCCGGTCATCGTCCAGGCATCACGGCTGTTCGACGAAGAGAACGGGCGCATCGCCGTACACCCCAAGGCACGCGTGGTGGTGAACGACGGCCGCAACTATCTCATGCTCGGGAGCGGGACGTTCGACGTGATCGTGCTCGGTTTGTTCACGCCTTACTCGCCCTGGGCGAGCCTCCTGTTCTCACGTGAGCTGTACACCGCCGCACGCGAGCGACTCGAGCCGGGGGGGCTCGTGATACAGTGGCTGCCCCTTCAGCAGCTCACCCCGGCTGCTCTGCGCAGCATCGTGGCGACCTTCCAGGCGGTCTTTCCCGAAGCGCACGCGTGGGAGAAGGCTCAATACCTCGCGCTGGTGGGTTTCCGGGATCATACGGCGATCAGTGCGCGCACGTTCGAGGACGTGTGGGCCGACCCCGCCCAGCGCACCGAGAGCACGCGACTCGGTTTCGGGAGCGCGGCGGGCCTGCTTGCAACCTACTTCACCGGCCCGCGTGGGCTGAGAGAGTTCGCAGCGGGAGCCCCGCAGAACACAGACGACCAGCCGCACGTGGAGTGGAGCCCAATCCAGACCCACCCGGATCGGCTCGCCCTGCTCGTCGAGAATCTGAGCGCGCTCTTGCAAGTGCGTAGCCTCGATGAGCAGCCGGTCTCCGATCTAACCGAGGCTGACCGCGCGGACCTGACACGCGCGTTCGAGGCCCGGCAGCACTCGCTCCGCGGCGCGATGCACGAGATCCGGCGCGAGTACGACCGAGCGTTGGAGTCGTACCGACGCGCGTTGGCTCTGTACCCCTCGGACGAGATCGCCGCGGCCCAGCTCGGGAAATACACGAAGGCGAGCGAAGCGAAGAGGCGGGCAGGTGCCTCCCAGTCACAGTCGCCTGCGGCCCCATTCCCGTAGGAGGCGAGACCATTCCCAACGGTCTGCGCTCGCCGTTCGGATTCGGTAGCGCAGGCAGAAGTCGTTCGCCCAGGAGGTCAGCTCGCTGATCTCGCGACAGACGCGTGGAATCCGCTTCTTCGACGGACGAGTGCCAATGTAGGCCCTGCCCCCGTCTTGGGCGACAAGAATATGGCGCTATTTCTGCCTATCCGCCAGCTGCCTCATCTCCGCAATCAACGCCGCTGGTTCCTGCCCGATCAGGAACGCACCGGTCCCGTACAAAACCTTGTCCTGGATCGTGGTCTGACCGAAGCGCAGCAGAGCTTCCCACCCCGCTCCCGGCGCCGTGAAGTAGCGAGGACGGTGGGCTCCGAGCTCCAGGTAGACGTTGGGGTGCTTCCACGCCAGCAGGCAGGCCTCGAGCACCCAAGGGTAGCCGGCGTGGCTCAGGATCATCGTCAGCTCCGGAAAGTCGCACGCCACCTGATCGAAGTGCCGCGGATGCCCGAGGTCGGAAGGCCGGTCACGGGTCCAGTTCGCCGAGGCGTGGATGCTGAGCGGCACTCCGAGCTCCACGCATTTCGCATAGATAAGGATAGTAGCGGCGATCGGTCGGCGACACATTGATCGCGAACGGTCGTAGCGACAACCCCGCGAATCCGCGATCGCCAATCCAGTACTGAACGCTCTCGAGTGCGGCAACACCGCGCAGGATGTCCGCACCGCAGAACGGAATGAATCGGTCGCGGTGGCGCTCCGCGATCGCCGCCACCGCATCGTTGGAGACACACGTATCGCCGGCGCTGCTCGCCTCGTCGAATCCCGTGATCAAGCACTTCTCGATCCCGGCCGCGTCCAGCATCGCGAGCACGCGATCGTCGTCCATCGCCATCGCCGACGCGAGACGTTGGTACTCTGCCATGGTTACGTCGCGCTTCTGGAAGATGCTCAGATAGCTCAATTGCATCGCCGGAAAATGCTCCGCCACATGCGCCATGATCTCGCGGCTCGGCACGATCGGTGCCCATATGTCGATGACTTTCATGCCTTCCCCTCCGGTTCGGTGTCATGGGGCAAAATCTCCGAGTCGTCATGGTTACGTCAAACGCATCACACGAGCGGTTCGCTCTGAGAGGCGGCTTTCTGGGGCATCAGCGGGCCGCGGTCGCCACGTCGGGCCGGCGCACCTTACGGGCGCACCTCGAGTGCGACCACCGCCCAGTCGACGCTGCTCGAAAACGAACCGTTGATGCTGACCCCACCCGGCGCCGCGACCGTGCGGTCGACGACTGCGGTCGACGCGCCCGAACCCCCGCTGCCCGCGTGAACCTCGACCTGCTCGAGATAGCCCGCTCCGGGCGTGTGGCTCGCACCTCGCATCGCCGGCGCCACAAACACCACGGCACCAGGAACCGTGGTCACCAGGTCGAAGGCGTACGCGGCACTGTCGGAACCGCCGCTACAGGTTCCTCCCACGCCGTTGCTATTGGCGGAGCCGATCGATCCGATCGGTGCGACGCCGACCCCACCATAGCGAGCGACGGCGATGGCAGCGTTGGATGGCGCGCCCGCGAACGTCGCAGTCACGGCCGAGTCGCCGCTCGGTACTCCCTTCGCGCTCCACACCGAAACGCCTGTCTGATTGCGCCCCGAGCATTGTGTGGCGCGCTGAGTCCAGACCAAACCGAGCCCCGACACGCCGGTGACGGCAACGTTCGACTTCGCCGAGACCGCAGCCAGATAAAGCTGTCCCGCGACCGCGCTCAACGGGACGCTAGTCGCGACCGTGGCGACGGCCGCTGAGGTTCCCGTCGCGACCTCCTCCAGTGAAACGGTTCCCGAGAGCATCATCGTCGTGGTGGTCGCCGGCACTTGCGTTGTGCTCGTGGTGTTCGTGGTGGTTGTGGTGCTGGTCGGCGGCGGTCCCGGGGCGCCCGCGAGGATCTCTGCGCCAACCACGGCCCAATCGACGCTGCCGTCGAACGTTCCCGCCACTGCGACGCTGGCCGGGCTCGGTATCGTACGATCCGCCTGAGCCACCGATGCCATCGTTGAGCCGGAGGTACCCTGCTTCACTTCGGATCGCTCCAGGTAACCGACCGCAGGCGTGTGATTGCGGTTGCGCATGCTGGCGCTGACGTGCACCACCGAGCCCGGTGCGGTGGTAGCCAGGCTCAGCGCGTAGCTCGAGCTGTCGGTTCCGCCCGAGCACCCCGCACCGATACCGTTTGTGTTGGCACTCGTGACCGTGCCGATCGGATCACCCAAGGCCACCGACGAGTAGCGGGAGACTGCGATCACGGCGTTGGTCGGCGCAACCGAGAGCGTGGCGGTGACGATGCCGGCGGCGCCCGCGACTCCTCGAGCCATCCACAGCTCTGCGCCCGTCTGGTTGCGTCCCGCGCACTGCTTGGCCACAAGCGTCCAGGTCAGGCCCAGGCCACTGACCGCCAGCACGTCGACCCGGCCCTTGGTAGCGATCGACGCCAAATACAGGTGGTCGCTGGCGGCGCTCAGTGGTGCGCTCGTTGCCACCGTGGTCGAGGCGCTGGAGCCGCCGGTGCGTACCTCCTCGAAGACGATCTCGCCGCTTCCGCACGTGTCGGTGTGGCGACAGCCGGTGGCCGGAACGCAGGAGTCCGCGGTGCACGGATCGCTGTCACTGCAATTAAGCGAGGTGCCGGAATCGCACGAGCCCGCGTCACACAGCTCGCCGCCGTTGCACAGGTTGCCGTCGGGGCACGGCGTACCGGTAGCCTTCGCAACCGACACGCAGGCACCGGCACCGTTACACTGGTCGTCGGTGCATTGGTTGCCATCGTCGCAGACCGTTCCCGCCGACGCGTTGCAGCTGTCTCCCACCTCGTTGCAAGTGCGAGCGCACTGGGGGCCGTTCGTGCACGGATCCCCGGCGTGGACCGAGCAGCTTCCCGCGGCGCACGTGTCGGTCCCGTTGCAAAAGAACCCGTCGCCGCAAGGCGCGGCATTGGAGAAGTGAGCGCAGGTGCCCGCGCCGTCGCACTGGTCGTTTGTGCAGGAATTGCCGTCGCTCGTGCAGGCGGTGCCGGCGGCACGATTCGTCGACACACAGGCTCCCGATCCGTCACAGTGGTCGTCGGTACACACGTTGCCATCGTCGCAGTCGGGGTCACCGCTGCAGAGGCCCGGATCATCAGCACCCGGGATCACGACCGCGGCGACGCTCCAATCGACACTGCCGTCGAACGAGCCATTTACGGTGATGGCGGAAGGCAGAGCGACAGTGCGGTCGACGACGGCTAGGTTGGCAGCCTGGCCGCCGCTGCCAGCGATCGCCGAAGCCTGCTGCGTGTACCCGGCGCCGGGGCTGAGTTGGCGGTTGCGCATGCCGACGGCTGCGTAGACGAGCGAGTTGCTCGCCACGCTGGTCACGCCGAACGAGTACGCCGCCGAGTCGGAACCCCCCGTGCACGCACCGTCCACACCGTTGGTATTGGCAGAGTCCAGATCGTCGAATGCGACAGGCACACCAGCTCCCGAGTAGCGCGAGACCGCGATGGCTGCGACTGATACCGTAGCGGCCAGCGACGCCGTCACCGTGCCGCTGAGCGTCGGCGTACCTTGCGCCATCCATATAGAAACGCCGGTCTGATTCCGGCCCGAGCACTGGGTGAGGACCGCGCTCCACGGGAGGCCCAGGCCGGAGACGCCGATCACCGGCGTGTGGGACTTTGTTGACACTGCAGCCAGGTACAGGTCACCGCTCACCGCCGTCAGTGGCGACGACGTCGAGACGAAGTTGCTGGACGCTGACGTGCCCGTGCGCACTTGCGCGAGCACGATCGCGCCGCTCGGCGGCAGCGTGGTCGTGGTGGTGGTACCCTCCGGCAGCGTGGTCGTGCTTCCCGCTGGCAGCGTCGTCGGGGGTCCGCCTCCCGCGGGTATCAGTGAGTGGACGAGTGGAATAATCCGCGGAGCGGGGAGCTGGCTCGGATTGTCAACCAGCTTGATCACATGAGCCTCGATGTCGTTCTGGAACACTTCGAAGTAGAGCAGCGCCCGGTCGCGGTACACTGCATTCGACATGAGCTCCCAGACGTTCGGGTTGCTCACGCCGGCGAGACCGTGGCGGATCGTCGGATTGCCGTTATGGCCGCGCATGTACCCGCAGATCTCGGGTGTCTCCAGAATACCTGCCAGCGGCATCAGACCCTGGTCGTCGTGCGGATGATGAGCCATCAGGAAGATGTTCTCGTCGGCGGCAACCGCCGCCGGGACGAAGATGTTGACGGCCGCCAGGTCGGCGGCTGAGATCACGTTGTTGCCGCCGTTGGTGTTGTTGATGCCGATGTAGCGCAGGCCGCGCCAGCCGGTGGTCACCTGGCGGCCGTTGTGGCCGACGAACGTGTCGCTACCCATGCTCCAAGTGGCGGGACTGCCGATGAACTGGGCGTAGTTGCCGAAGTTGCTGGAGCGGTCGTGATTGCCCGGCACCGCGCGGTAGGGAATCCCGTTGGCGGTCAGCCACAGATTCATCGTCTGCACGAACGTGGTCCAGTCGGATGTGTCGTTGCCGATGTTGACCAGATCGCCGGCAAACACCACGTAGTCCACCGGGTACGGCAATAAGGCTCCCGGAGTGCCCGCGTCTGCGATCGTGTCGAGCACCTCTTCGAACGCGAGCTGGTCGTCGCTGTCGGTGGGTTGAGAATCGCTGATCTGGACGAACGTGAAGAGCGGCTGCTGCGCGTAGGCCGGATCGACAGCGAACAACGCAAGCACAAGCAGCAGCCAGCGCGACAATCGATGGGCACGCAGGCCCGCGTCGAGGCGATGGTTGCGACTAAGATTCAGGGTCGTCGCTCTGGTCACACTCTCACCTCGCGGCGCGACCCCGATCGCCTCGACTGAGGGGGGCACGTCGTCTCGGAACCTACCCCTGGTCGGATACGCGGCGCGCGGCTTCTACCGCGGCTTTCGCGGCTCCGTCAAATGACAATGACGTGGTCCATGCAAACTTGGCGGACTCTTGGCGATGCAGTGCGCCTGCCAGGCGTGGGGTTCGACGGAGGCAACGAAGCCCGAACGGGGGAGTCGAGCGTCCACGAGCGGACGACCGAACGGCAGGTCCGCCGACGGCGACGACGCGCTAGCATGCGGTCGGTTGCGCGAGCGTCGTCAGCTTCGTGAGCGCGGCAGCGCATCCTTCCGCACGCGTAGCCTCCGGGGCTCAAGGCTCACCTACACGCCTCGACGATATAACCCCAGAGAGAGAGGCGGCGAAACGAGGCGGGGAACTGGCGGAAGACGATGGACTCGAAGCCTGCGTCTCGAAAGGCATGCCGAAGCTCATCGGCCTTGTAGAGGTTCGACCCCCACCAGCGGCCGATCAGGGGTCGCGTGAGCCAGTTTCGCCGGGTGATGAAGAGCACGAAGCTGCCGCCTTCCTTCAGAAGCAGGCGCAGGCCGCTCAACGCCGCGCTCAGCCAAGTCCGCGGCAGGTACTCCAGCATGGCGCCGGAGACGATGAGACCCATTTTACTCAACGTATTGAGTATTCTGCGAGCAGGTTCTTTCATCAGGCCGCGGCTGCACACACGACCGGTGTGTGCTCGCCGCTCACGCCACCTCGAGTAGCGTGCGAGGGTTTCTGTTCGCGATGAGCAACAGCGTGCGCGCTGCTCCGGACGGCGCGCGCCTGCCCTGCTCCCAGTCCTGGAGGGTCCGTACCGACACGCCGAGCAATCGGGCGAACTGTGACTGAGAAAGGCCGGTGCGCTCGCGAATCGCGGACACCGAGGGAACGGTGACCACGCGTCCATGCTCACCGCGTTTGATCTCGCGAATGCCCGCGAGAATCTCCCCGCCGAGATTCCGTTTCGACTCAGCGATCGAGCTCTTCTTTGATTTTCCGTAAGACATGCGCGGGGATGCTCTCTTCTTCGTTTTTTGCATAGATGGTCAACATCCAGATTATTCCCTCGCCGACCCTGGCGTAATACATGATCCGCACGCCGGCTCGCTTGCCGCGGCCCGGCAGAGCCCAGCGCAGCTTTCGTACACCTCCGGAGCCGCGGATCAACGCCCCGCTTTCCGGGTTCTCGATCAGCGCTTTCTGAAGCGACGCGTACTCATCGTCCGACAGGTAGCTGCCGAGCAAGCGTGAAAACAGCCTGGTTTCGATGAAGCTGACGGCACGCGAGTCAATGGTACGGCAGTGCCGCATAGGGTCAAACGGAGGTGCCGGAGGATCCGCCTCAGCGCCTGGCATGGCGTGCAACGAGCAGGATGTCGATGCCGTCGGTGTAATGTCGTGCGCGTTCTGTCGGCAAGTGAGCGCGGCAGGCGGTACTCCGGTTCTGGCCGCCCGTGCGACGACTTGCGTCAGACGCACCCGGTCGCGATGCTCGCCAGCGTCGTGCCATCCCGCGCCAATCCCGCCGCCGCGCACATCCGTGCGCGCCTCGATCATCCGATCATCGACGCGGATGGCCACTGCCTGGAGTACCTGCCGGTCGTGCGTGACTACCTGCGCGAGGTCGCGGGTGAGCGCGCGGACAAGGGCTTCTGGGGCGTGCTCGAGACGAGCCGCAAGATGGCGCTGTCCACTCCCGTTGAGCGACGGGACTGGGGTGTCATGCGGCCACCTTGGTGGGCCTTCCCCGCGCTCAACACGCTCGATCGGGCCACGGCGATGCTGCCGCGGCTGTTGTACGAGCGGCTGGACGAGATCGGCATCGACTTCGCGGTGGTCTATCCGACCTACGGTCTCATCGTCTTCAACATCGCCGACCAAGAGATCCGGCGGGCCAGTGCGCGAGCGTTCAACCGCTACTTTGCCGACGCCTACCGTGACTGCGCCGATCGGCTCGCTCCGGTTGCGGTGATTCCAATGCACACACCCGAGGAGGCGGTGGCCGAGCTGGACTTCGCCTGCGGCGAGCTTGGGATGAAGGCGGTGCTGCTGGCCGGCTTCGTGCTCCGCAACGTGGCGGCGGCCGGCCAGACGCCCCGGCCCTTACAATGGATGGACACGTTCGGGGCCGACAGCCTCTACGACTACGAGCCCGTTTGGCGGCGTTGCGCCGAGCTGGGCGTTTCGCCGACGTTTCATTCGAGCGTCATGGGGTGGGGGAGCCGGAACTCCCCTTCGAGCTACGTGTTCAATCACCTGGGGAACTTCGCCGCGGGCGGGGAGGCCACGTGCCGGGCGCTGTTTCTGGACGGTGTGCCACGGCGGCACCCGGGCTGCGCTTCGCGTTCTTGGAGGGCGGGGTGGCGTGGGCCGCAACGCTCTACTCGGACATCATCGGCCACTTCGAGAAGCGCAACCGTCACGCGGTTGCGAGCTACGACCACGAGCGTGTCGATCGCGGCGAGCTCGTGCGCCTGATGCGCGAGTACGGCGACGAGCGCGTGGTCGCTCGCATCGATGGTCTCGAGCAGACCCTGTGGCCGTTCTCGGAGCCCGGTTCGGTCGCAAACCCACGGGACGAGTTCGCGCGCAGCGGCATCGATGCCGTCGGGGAGATAGCACAGGTCTTCGGCCGCAGCTTCTTCTTCGGTTGCGAGGCCGATGATCCGCAGAACGCGGCGGCGTTCGACACGCGACGCAACCCGCTGGGGCTCCAGCTCAACGCCGTGTTCAGCTCGGACATCGGTCACTGGGACGTGCCCGACAACCGCGAGGTCTTGACCGAGGCCTACGAGCTGGTCGACCAGGGTCTGCTGAGCAGCGAAGACTTCCGCGCGTTCACGTTCACGAATCCGGCCCGGCTCTACGCGTCAGTGGATAGGAAATTCCAAGCGCGTTCCACGTTTTTCCGCGGCGAGCTTTATGTCGCCAGGGCGGGTCTGACGCCACTAGGCGGCCGCAGTGCGAAGTCCAGCGGTCAATCTTGAAACGCCGCGTCGTCGAGCTCGATGGCGCGGTGGAGCGCCGTGAGCGTATCGTTGCGTGCGCGAAGCTTCGTGGCGGTGAAGGCCTTGAGATCCAGCTTGCCGAGTCGTACCGCAGCTTCTTGCGCGACGCGTGCGACGTCGCCTGGGGGCACGACCTCGTCGAGGAAGCCCGCCGGCACGGCGCGCTCGGGCGTGTAGAGCTCGGCGGTGATCACAGCGCGATTGAAATGCGTCCGCGTGAGCCGTTGGCGGCAGATCTCGGTGGCGGAGTGGGGCATCGTAAGGCCGATTGCAACCTCGTTGGCGACGATCTTGAACGGCCCGTCGGCGCCAACGCGGTAGTCGCCCGAGAGCACGAGGAACACCCCCATCGCCATCGCGTGTCCCGTGCACGCGATGACGACCGGCTTCGGGAACGAGAGCAGCCGCTCGGCGAGCTTGAAGCCGCCGATCAGCACCTCGCGGGTCGTGGGGCCTCCCGCCATCAATTCTTTCAGATCGAAGCCCGCGGAAAACACGCCCGTGCGCCCCGTCAGAACCACGAGCGCCTCATCTGCCAGCGCGCGATCGAGCACGGCGTTGAGCTCGCCGAGCATGCGGCGGGAAATCACGTTCACCTTGCCGTCGTCCATCGTGATCGTGGCGACGGAGCCGTCGAGTCGGTACGTAGTCAGCTCACTCATTGTCAGGCCTGTTTTCGATGACAGACGGCCTGGATCTTGTTGCCGTCGGGATCGCGGACGTAGGCGCCGTAGGCCGCGACGCCGCCGCCCCTGAAAAGGACAGGGTGTCCGAGCACGCCCATCACCGCGTCGTAGAACTTCTCCGCCTTTTCGATGTCGTTGGTTCCAAGAATCACGTGGCTGAACACGATGCAGGTCCTTCAAAGTAACGAAGCCTCAAGAGCGCTGCGCTGCCGCGGGGAGCTTATACCGTGTGACTCACCTCGTACCAAGAAGGAGCCGGCAGCTTCGAGCTCTTGCTGCCGGAGCTGTACGCAAGCGACGCGACTGCGCTATGGAGTCCGGCCGTACCGCGTAAAGACTCGACCCGAAGATGAGTGCGACTCGCCTGCCGTCCGTGCGGTGGACGAAGCCGCCGTTGACACTTCGGCCGAAGCCCGCAACCGCCTTCCGCGTATGGTCT
This sequence comes from uncultured Myxococcales bacterium, assembly GCA_964555245.1. Classification (GTDB taxonomy): domain Bacteria; phylum Desulfobacterota; class Binatia; order UBA1149; family SPBQ01; genus CAZKRI01. The sequence goes on along the minus strand of CAZKRI010000062.1, from coordinate 12,596 downwards.
GGGTGCTCGGCGCAAGCGTCACCCTCTTGGGTGCGATCGAAGGGATTGCCGAGGCGACGACGTCCGTGACCAAGGTCTTTTCCGGCGCGATCAGTGACTGGTTCGGGAGGCGGAAGCTCCTCGCAGTCCTCGGCTACGGCATCGGAACGTTGACGAACCCCGTGTCCGCGCTCGCCACAACGCCGATCGAGGTCCTCGCCGCGCGCTTCGTCGACCGTATCGGCAAAGAAATTCGCGGGGCCCCTCGCGAAGCTCTCGTCGCGGATATCGCGCCGGCCAGCATGCGCGGCGCGGCCTACGGTCTTCGCCAAGCGCCCGGCTGGAGTAACCAGTCGCCGGGTGGGATTCTCACCCACTGTGGACGGACGCCTTTTACGGCGCACTGCGTGTGCGCCCCGGTCGGCGTGACGGTGGCAGCGGCGAGCACTACCGAACACGAGGCAGCGAGCAGAAAATCGACGCGCATGATTTACGCAACCGCATCGGCGAAAGATCCGCAATCCGCCGTTCTCTGTCACTTGGAATACTCACACTGCGAGGCGCCAGCGACGCGACGGCGCTCTGCAGCGACGTTGCCGAGGACGGCAAGCGGCTGGCCACCGACCCGTCTCAGGTACTTCAACTGACCACGTCCAGGGAACGGCGCTAAGAGCACCTGTGTGCCGCAGCAAAAGATGGGAATCCGAATCGCAAGAGACGACGACGGCGAAGCGATTCTTCGCGAGAGTTCGCGGCCGGTTGCCCAGCTGAAGAATGCCTATGCGCCCGCGCTTGCGCGCCTCGATGGACTAGCGCACCGCGGGCGAGGCCGGAGGAGAGTTTCTCCCTTTTCTCCCTTGTCTTATCGACGGCGGCCGGCTTTCCTGCCTGGTGAGCTGCGGCCGCCCTGCCCGCAGACGCAATCCCCACGGAGGCCCTTGCGCACCATGAACCAGATCAACCACAAGCCGCAGTCGATCAGCCGTTCGCCGTTGTCGCCGTCCGCGACCTTCGTGGCCTGTCTGGCGGCCTTGGCTGCCGTGGCCACGTCGCCCCGTGCAGTCCGCCCGGCCCAAGCCGCGCTCGACCCTGTCGCAGGGAAATGTGTCGCCTCGAAGCTCAAGGCGGCCGCGAAGCTCGCCCAGCAGCAGCTCGTCTGCCATTCCAAGGCCGTCAAGAAGGGCGAGGCCGTCGATGCCGCATGCCTGACGAAAGCGGCCGGCGGGCTCGCGACCGCGTTCGCAAAGGCCGAGGCAACGGCCGCTGGCGGCTGCCTGACCGAGACCGACGCCGCCCAGGTGCAAAGGCTGCTCGACGGCTCGACGAACATCGCCGTCGCCGCGTTGGTGGCGGCGCCGCTCAGCGCTTCGAAGTGCACGGCGAGCAAGCTGAAGTCGGCGGGCAAGCGCGCGTCGAGCAGCCTCAAGTCGCACGGCAAGGCCGTTCAGACGGGCGATGCCGGCAAGCTACCCGCCGACATCGCGAAAGCGACCAACAAGTTCGACTCCGACTACGCCAAGGCCGAGTCGAAGGGCGGCTGCCAGACCACGGGCGATACGGCCGCCGCCGGCTCGACGATCGACGCGGGTCTCGACGGCGTGCTGGGCAAGCTCCGCGCCGTCGCATTCGAGGCCAACTCGATTCCGAGTAACGCCGAGCCGGCCGAGACACCCGGGTCGGGCGGCACCGACGCGTCGGGCTATCCCAAACTCGTGAACCAGTTCGGTACCACGGCCGTCGACCTCAACAACGCGACCTACTCGCGCTTCTACTACCAGCCCGACGACGCGCAGCCCGATGCCATCCTCATCCTGATCCCGGGCTTCGAGGGCGGCGCGCTGACCTTCAAAATCCTCGCCGAGAACCTCGTCGGCCGCGCCATGGAGAACGGGACCCGCCTGGAGGTTTGGGCCTTCGACCGCCGCGGCCACCAGCTCGAGGACCTCGAGGGCCAGGACCTCGCCGAGGCCGACGCCGACGCGCAGCTGCTGGTCGACTGGTACTACGGCGGCGAGATCGGGCTTGCGCTCGACCCGCGGCTGCCCGGGCGCCGGGCGGAGTTCCACGACACCCATGCGGACACGGCATACATCGCGAACTGGACCAACAACGTGATCTCGAAGGACATCGACGCCGTCGTGGAGGCCGCGCTCGCCGCGGTCGGTAACGGCAACGTGTTCCTCGGCGGCCACTCGGCCGGCACCGGCTTTACTGCCCGCTACGCGGCCACCGACTTCGACATCTCCGCGCCGGGCGTCGTAGCAGGCTACTCCAAGCTGCGGGGCCTGGTGCTGCTCGAGGGCGGCGGCGGCTCGTCGTCAGGCACACCACCGACGGCCGGCGACCTCGACCGCATCGAGGACCGTGCCGACGGTGGGCTGTTCGGCGCCGTGCGCGACAACGCTCCGCGCTGCGCGGATGGCACCACGCCCTGCACGGTGGCGACCGAGGCCGTCGACTGCGCGGGTGTCGGCCACGCAAAGTGCGTTGCACCGGTCGCGTCCTACTCCGTCGTGCCGGGGTTGCTCAACCCGCGCGTGCTGGCGGCCGGTGAGATCACGGCGATTCAGGCGATCACCGATCCTAACACCGGTGAGAACCTGATCGGCGCCGACCAGCTCGGGCCGAACACCAGCCCGATCGATCTGGTTCCGGACCTGTCGATACTCAGCGCGCTCGGTACGCGCACGGCGCTCGGCGGTCTGGGTGCCTTCGTCGACGACGACTGCCCGATCTCCAGCATTGCGACCTTCGTGGCCACGTCGAGCGGCGCCGGGAACGTCGGCCCGCCGATCTGCCAGGACACGCCTGCGCTCGATGGCTGGCAGGCGATCACCGACCCGCCGCTGCCGGTCGAGTTCCTGGTCCACAACGGCGCGGCGCCGACGACTCTGCCCGCCAGCAAGTGGGGCCAGGAGGTCGAGGTTACGCGCATGGACCGTTTCACGGAGACGTTCTACGCGGGCGGCTCGAACTTTACCGACTGGTACTACCCGGGCGGCGGCCTTGGCACGACCAGCGGGCTTCCCACTCTCGATTCGTCGGCGCTATCGGTTGGCCGCAACCGGCCCGACATCGAGAACATCACGGAAGCAGCAAACGTCGACATCCCCGTGATCTGCTTCGGCGGCAGCAACGGCCTGACGCCGGCCCCGGCCAGCTTCATCGCGTTCGCCGGCAGCCTCGGCACCTGCACCACCGGAAGCTGTGACGGCGCGACGCCGCGCGTGGTCGACGCGCTGCTGCCGAACCCGGCGTTCCCGACCTACGGCGACGCCGCTGGCGGCTTCGAGGTGCACACCGTCGAGGGCATCGCCCACGTCGACGTCGGCACGGCCGAGGACAACCCGGATAACGAGCTGGCGCCGTTGCTGCTGGACTTCATCCAGAGGAACATTCCGTAACTACATCGCCACGGTATCAGAAGTCCGACAGCCTGAGCGTCCAGCCGCTCTTCGTTTCTCTCCAATCGGCCGTGAGAACACCGACGTCGTCCACGCCGTACCATTGAGTCGTCATGGTGGGTACCGTCGCCAGTGAGAAGTCGGCGTAGATCCGCAGCTTGACCGTGAACGAGGCCTGCCCGAACACCGTGCGGAAGCGCATCCCGACACGGAACATTCCGTCGCGCAGCGAAGCCTCACCGAGAGTCTTGGCCGTGACGTCCTTGAAGACGTAGCGCGTCGGAAGCCCATCGCGCAGGCCCCCCGGGGTCAGGTCGCCGGGCAGGATCTGGCCGGTGTAGATGTCGCCGTTCGGGTTCGACAGCACCATGACGAAGCCGTTCACGTTGGGATCGAAGTCGCCGAGATCGGCCGGGACGCGGCCGTGGATGCTGAAGAAGTCGGGCCCGCCCTCCTTGCCGAAACGGATGATGGCGGGATCCTCGAGGATGGCCTTGCAGCCGGTCGTCTCCTCCATGCACGTGGCGTCACACGTCGGTCCGGTCGCTTCCAAGCAGTCGGGGTCGGCGCAGTCGGTGAGGCCATCGCCGTCATCGTCCATCATGTTGCTGCAGATCTCCCCGTTGCCGGGATCGCATTGCTCGTTGCACTCGGGCTCGACGACGCCGTTGCCACAGCGCGCTTCCGCGATCGGGCCCTCACACAGCGTGGTCGTCGTTGTCGAGGTGGTGGTGGTCGTGACTTCGAAGCAGACGCTGACCATCTCGTCCTCACCGATGCCGTCGTCGTCGATCGACCCGCCGAACAGGTTGAGCTCCACCGTGAACGCACTGCTCGACGTGAACGTGGAGCCGGGAAGCGCCGAGAACGGCGACAGGCTGAACTCGAGATCCGGGGCGCCGAGGCTCGGGCTCGCGAACAGCGTGAGCGTCACAGGGCCGACAACGCTCGAGTTGCCCGGGAAGGCGCCCGTCGACGAAAATGGGCAGCCGCCGCCGAAGAAGCCGTCCGGACAGCCGGGGAAGATGTACTCATAGATGTCGAAGTCCGCGACGCTCGCGCCCACGGCCGACGCCACGCCAGCGACCGCGTCGCCCGGGCCGTCGGGCGGACAGCCTGGCGCCTGCGCGGTGTCGAACACGACGGCGAACGACTCGGTGCCGCCGAGGTCGGGCTCGTCGGTCCCGAACAGGCTCGCCAGCTCTACACCGGTCCCGCCCGGAAAGCCGTCGTCGTCGGCGTCACCACAGATCGTGAAACAGTCGACGCCGACGTACATGGTGTCCGTGCCCTTGTCGTACTGCAGATAGACACCGGCCATGTCCCAGCCGCTGATCGCCGACAGCGCGAACGGCGGCTTCGGCATCCCGACGTCCGGAAATCCCGGGATGTCCGGGAAGAACACCGCGGAAGGAGCGACGAAGTCGGCCGTCGCGTCGCCCGTGAACACGGGAGGCGCAGCGGTGGCGCCGCCGGCCGCGAGCGTTGCCGAAAAGCTAGCAGCAAGTATCGAGCCGAGAATCCGCCTGGTGTTCATTGCAAGCCTCCCTTGCCGGCGTGCCGGTCGCGCCCGCGCTGCGCTGTCCGTAGAGTCGGCGCTGGACGATAGCAAATCCTGGTCTGTTACGTCCAGGGGATTCTCCCCACCCGACGACGTTCGCGCTCCGCAGCCCGCCTTGGGGCGGTCGGGCGCGCTGGAATCCGGGCCTCTACGGCACTGAGAAATCCCCATCGCTCAGGACCTGAATCGTCCGCCCACAGAACTCTTCCCGCGTCATCGACTCGAGCAACGTCCGGTCCTTGGTGCGGACCACGGTGCGCTCGCCCTCAGGTGTGTCACAGATGGCGATGCCGTGGGAGACATCGCCCCTGTTGAACACGACGGTGTAGCCGACGATCGAGGCTGGACCGACGTAGTCCGCGTTCATGGCCACTGGCAGGTCCTGCGCGGCCACGGCTTCGGTAACGTCCTCATAGCGGTAGCCAGCGTCATTGGGCACGTTCGAGAACAGCGCGCAGCCCTGCTTGCCGAAGATGCCGCTGAGATTCGAGACCAGGCCGATGCGCCTTTCCGGGCTTTTCCTCGCCTCGGCCGGCCGCAGCACCTCCACCATTCTCGCGACCCCCGCCAGGCTGGCGTGATTGAAGGGGCCGCCGGCGAACGGCATCGCACCGGTAACGGTCAACGGGCACCGTCCTTCCAGCTTCAAGTCGCGCGCGAACGATCGGACCGCCGCCGGGAAGCAGCTGTAGATCTCGGCTGCGGTAATCGCTGCGGTGGAGACACCCGCCAAGGCGAGAGTGCGTTCGCCGGTGAGGACCGTCCCCGGATGACTGTGTAGCTGTCGCTGTTGGGCCAGGACAACGACGTGTTTCGATTCCGCCGCAGCCAGTGGATAGATCCAGCCCGTGCTGTCCAGACGCAACTGATCGGCCTTCGCTGCCGAGCAGACGATGATCGCGACAGCCTGGTTAACGTTCCACTGACTGCAATGGAGCTTGGTATAGGGAAACGCCTGCATGGCGTTTCTCGCCGTCGGGTTGCGAATCACCTCTGCGGGCACGGACTCTTGCCGCCATGCATGGGGATTCCCGGCGGCAACGTCGCTGAAGGCGCTATAGAGGCTCGCGATCTCGTCCCGGTGCTCTTCGATGCCCAGGCCCTGACGATGACGAAGCGCCGACTCGATGACGGCAAAGTAGTCGACTGCTGATGCAAACCCGCGTTGGGATTCGAGGTCGGAGCAGAACGGATCCGACGACGTGAGGCGTACATCCGGTAGTGGCGTATCCTCGGTTTGCTGAGTTTCGACGACCGGCTGCTGGGTAATCGTGCTGCGCAGCTCGCGGAACTTCGCCTCTCCTCCGGTGATGACTCCGAGGTCCTGTTCGCCGGCAGCGATGGCCCGACACAGGTCGCTGAGCAGCGTGAGCTGCAAGACGCCCAGATCCGAAACGATGCTCTTCGCCGAGGGGCAGCCGAGCGCGTCGGCGATCAGTTTCGCGGGATTTCGATACTGCCAGAGCCCCTGAGTGACGGAGATCGATTCGATCTGCTTCAGCAACTCGTCGGATCCCGCATCACGGGCGGCAGCGCGCACGGCATTCACCATCAGCTCGTAGGCTTCCGAGCATTCGGTCGGGTCGTCGAGTCGCTGTTGATCGAAGCCAACCCCGACGATGATCGGGGTGTTCGGCTTAAGTCCGTTCACGTCGTTACGTCGGGCGGCGCTACTTCCCTTGGAACACGGCCTTGCGCTTTTCTTTGAAGGCTCGCATGCCTTCTTTCGCGTCTTGCGACGCGAACACCGGACCGGCCAGGGCGTCGGACTTCAGCATCGCTTCCGACTCTGCGACGTCGGCTTGCAGCTCACGCAGCGAACGGGTGATGGCCTTCAGAGCGAGAGGGCCGGTCTCGCCGAGCTGCCGGGCAATCCTCTTGGCCTCCGTCAGCGCCGTTCCTTTCGGCACCAGGCGGTTGACCAGGCCCCATGCCAGCGCTTCCTGCGCTGTGATGTGACGACCCAGCAAGACGATTTCGGCGGCCAGGCAATACGGGATCTGGCGCGGCAGGCGAACGCTCGAGCCAGCCATCGGGTACAGTCCGCGGGCGACCTCGGTGACACCGAAGGTGGCATCCTCGGCGGCGACACGGATATCGGTGCCGGCCAGGATCTCGGTCCCCCCGGCCAGCGCATAGCCCTCGACGGCGAGAATCAACGGCTTGCTCGGCCGGTCGTCGCGTAGCAGCGCCTGCCAGTGGAGGTTGGGCACCTTGGCCATCAGCTCCATGAACTCTTCCGTGCTGCGGTGCCCGTCGGCAGCGGCTTTGAGGTCCATGCCCGCGCAAAAGGTATCGCCGTTGGCAGTGAGGATCGCACACATGAGGTCGTCGTCTTCGTCCAGCCGGCGCCAGGCCTTGTACATGCCGAGCAGCATTTCCGGGCTGAAGGCGTTCTTCGCCTCCGGACGGTTGAGCGTGACGATCAGGGTCTTTGCTTCCTTTTCGATCGTGCAGTGCTGGGTACTGATATCCAGTTCTTGGGTCATCTGTTCACACCTGCCAGGGGGACGTTCGGACGCGCGTCACCTCATCTCGAAGTCGCCGAGGCGCGGCTTGCGCATCTCCTCGACGAAGCGGTCGAAGGTCCATGGCCAGGCCATGGGCACGCCGTTGCGATCGAGGTACCAGCTCTTGCAGCCGCTGTTCCATATGGTCGTCTTGGCGGCTTCCTTGCGGTCGGCGTCGAATCGTTCCATCGCCGTCCACGAAGCACTTACCTCGGTGCACGCGCCGGCTCGAATCTGGTCGACCAACTGCATGATGTAGGAAAACTGCAGCTCCGCGACGTCGATCAGGGAGAAGTTCCCGACTGGTCCGTTGGGGCCGTTGAGCATGAAGAGATTCGGAAAGTCGGGGATCGAGATCGCCATGTACGCCGACGGGCTCTCCTGCCACATATCCTCGAGTGTCGTACCGCCTCGACCCACCACCTCCATCGGTCGCATGAAACGATCGACACGAAACCCAGTGGCAAGAATAAGAACGTCCAGCTCGTGCAACCGACCGTCAGCCGTTCGCACCCCGGACCTCTCCATCCTCTGGATTCCCTCCGTCACGAGCTTCGCATTGGAGCGCTGGATGGCGTCGTAGAAGCTCTCCGACATGATCAGGCGCTTGCACGCCGCCCGGTAGTCGGGGCGGAGCTTCTCCCTGAGCTCCGGATCCTTCACACTGCTCTCGAGATTGGCCACGCAGGCCTCATGGATCGCCACCAGCACGGGCGAGGTCGCATCGACGAGGACGTTCGCGAAGCCTTCGGTGAACGCGCTCGAGATCTCCGCTCGGATCCGCTTCATCGTCTCCGGGTGCTTACGGAACTCGGCCTTCTCCTCCTCGCTGTAAGCAGGGTTCTGTACCGGCATGATCCACTGGGCAGTGCGCTGGAAGAGCGATAGCTCCGCCACCTCGTCAACCAGCGCCGCTACGATCTGAATCGCGGTCGAGCCGGTCCCGACGACCCCGACGCGCTTGCCCGCGATCTGCGCATCGTGGTTCCAGCGCGCGCTATGGAACGCCATGCCCTCGAAGGAGTCGACGCCCTCGATGCCGGGGACGTTGGGGTGGTGGAGGACGCCTGTGGCGGCGATCACGAAGTCGGCCTCGTCGGTCGACCCGTCGGCGCACTTGATCTTCCAGCGCCCATTCTCGAACGCGCAGCGAGTGACGTCCCTGCCGTACTGGATCAGCGCGTCCACCCCGTAGCGACGCGCTACATCCTCGAAGTAGGCCCGGATCTCCGCGCCCGACGCGAAGTGATGACTCCAGTCCGGGTTGGGGGCGAACGAGTAGCTGTAGAGATGCGAGGGGACGTCGCAGGCCAGACCGGGATACTCATTCTCGCGCCACGTCCCACCCAGGCGGTCGGCCTTCTCGTAGACGGTGAAGTCGGCGAGGCCAGCTTCCCGCAGCTTGATCGCGCTGAGGATGCCAGCCATGCCCGCTCCGATGATGACGAAGCGGTGATTCATGCGAGTCGGCACGGTCAGCGAGGACCTGGCGGCGCCTTGGCCGGCACCGGCTCTTTCTCCCCCAGGGCCTGGCGCATGCCAGCCATGACGGCGTTCGGATCGGCCTCGTTGAAGAAGTAGAGGTAGTTGGAGCGTTGCTCATGGATCTCCGGCTGCAAGACGCCCGCCGAGGTAAGGAAGAAGGTACGCGGGATGTAGTTGCCGTCGGGCGCGTATTTTGCGCTGATCTCGGGACTACCGTCGCGCTCGACCCGGATCATCACGAACTTTTTCGCCAGCGCGACGAGCGCCGGGTCTTTGAAGACCTGGCTGTAGCGATCGCAGTGCGGGCACCAATCCGTGTAGAACACCAGACAGATCGGCTTACTCTGCGTTTTGGCTTCGGCCAGCCCAGCCTCGTAACCCTTCCACGCGATCTGCGGGTCGTTCCAATCCGACCCGGCTCGCGCGCGCTCTGCCAACGTAACGGAAAGCCCTAGCGCAATCGCGAAAAACAACGGTATTGTGCGTATCGTCATGACGGCTCCTTCGGGGGGCACAGCGACCGAACAGCAGTTACATACCCAAACTCCTACGAAAACGCGCGCCATCACAACCGTGAAGCGTCGGGGAGTTCCCATGCATGCGTTTTCTCGTGCCGACCCCGAGAAAACCGGTTGCTTGAAGAGTTCCACCCGGCATAACCTCCAGGGTCGGATACGGAAGATCGCGCTCGGCGGGAAGCGACGCGACCGCTGACGTCAACAAGCCAGGGGAATCCAATGAAACAACGCATGAGCGCGGGGGATCCCGCAAGGAGTGGCATTGTCGCGGGCTCTGCAATGCTTTGGCTAGTGGCGGCGATAGGGCTCGCAGCCGTCACGTTGCCGACCCCGGTGGCTCTCGCCCAAGGCGGCATCCAAACAGGAACCCTGATCACCCTCAGCGACGGTGACGTTCAGGGCCACATCAACGGCTCAACACGCGAGTTTCTCGGTGTCCCGTACGCGGCGCCCCCGACGGGAGCGCTGCGTTGGCGCCCGCCCGCGCCGGTCACCCCATGGGGCGGCGTCCTCGATGCTTCTTCTTATTCCGCCGCCTGCCCGCAGCTCGAAGGCATCGTCGGCACGCCGGGCGAGAACGAAGACTGCCTGTACTTGAACGTTTGGACCCCTGATCCCGCGCCCGTCGAGCCATTGCCCGTCATGGTGTGGATCCACGGCGGCGCCAACGTCGCCGGATCGACCGGCGACCTCGTGCCCTTCCCTCCCTATGAGAGCATTCGTCTCTACAGCGCCCACAACCTTGCGGGCGAACGCAACATCGTGGTCGTCAGCCTCAACTACCGGCTCGGCGTGTTCGGCTTCTTCGGGCACTCCGCCCTCGAGGGTGAGGACCCCGGCTTTCCCTACGCCGGCAACCAGGGACTGCTCGACCAGCGTGCGGCTCTGGCGTGGGTTCGGGACAACGTCATTGCTTTTGGCGGCGACCCGAACAACGTGACGATCTTCGGCGAGTCAGCCGGCTCCTTCGACGTGTGCGCGCACATGGTATCGCCGCTCTCAGCGGGCCTGTTCCATCGCGCGATCAGTGAGAGCGGCGGCTGCACGGCCGGCATCGCAACCTCTGCTCAGAGCGGCACGCAAGCTGACGACATCAGCACGACCGTAGGCTGCGACACAGCGGCCGACGAGCTTGCGTGCCTGCGTGCAGTGCCGGTTGGCGACCTGCTCGATGCGTTCTCCTTCAGCGAGGCCGAGCTCGAAATCACCGGCCTCGGCATCTCGATCGACGGTGGTTTCCTGCCGGACCATCCGCGCACGCTATTCGACGCCGGTGCGTTCGCGCACGTACCGTACATGCTCGGCGCCAACTCGGACGAAGGCACCCTCTTCTTCATCGGGTCGACCCCGATCGAAACGGCAGAGGAATACACGGCCGAGCTAGTCTCGCGCTACGGCGCCTTGGCACCCGAAGTCGAAGCGTTGTATCCGGTGTCCAGCTTCGCCTCTCCGCAAGCCGCGCTGATCCGGGTGGCCGGCGACTCGACCTTGGTGTGCACGACGTTCGATGTCGCAAGCCGCGTGGCCACCGCCAAGAATCGCACCTACGTCTACAACTTCGCGCGCCTGATCCCGCTGCCCTTCGTCAGTCTGCTCGACCTCGGAGCCTTCCACGGCGCCGAGATCGCCTACGTCTTCGGATCGGTGCCACCTCCGACCTTTATCGATGACGCCACTCTGGGTACCCAAATGCGTGAGTACTGGTCGCGCTTTGCGACTGGCGGGAAGCCGAAGGCCACCAAGGCTTCGGGCTGGCCTCGCTTCAAGCCGAAGAGCTACAAGATGCTGCGGCTGAATGCGCCCGATCTCGTCAAGCTCAAGGACTTCCGCAGAGCGGAGTGCGAGTTCTGGTCGGGAGTCTACGAGACGCTCAACTGATCGCGCCAGCGAGCGGCATACGTGGTGGGCCGTCGGTGTGCACCATAGCGATGGCGACGCTTGTGACGCGGCTCTGTGGCTTGTCGCTCTCGGCCAACTACGGTCGCCGGGCGATCTCCGCCGGTCATCGCAACAGCCCGGGGGCCATACCGATCGAACACCAGTGACATACCCCAGCTCCTACGAAAACGCGCGCCATCACAACCGTGAAACGTCGCAGATCTCCCATACCAGGACGTGGAAAAAATGGCGCTATTCCAGCCTAGCCGCCGTGGCTGGCTCCCCCGCGCACGGGGCAGGGCGGTCGTGCCGCCGTCGCCGGATGACGGTCGCGAGCGCCAGGGCCACGACCGCACCGATAGCGATGACCGCCACGCCGATCAGTGCTGCCTCGCTCCGCGAGAGCCCGAACGGGGTCGGCAGCGGGTACGCGCGACTGGTGCTCCGGCTCCACGTGTCGATGACGAAGGCCAGCCCGGAGCCCGCGATGAGCACGGCGGTCCTCCATCGCTCGCCACACAGGCTGACGATCGCGATCGGGGTGATGAGGTACCACCCCCAGGAAATCGGGCTGAGCAGCATCACCGCGAACGACGCCAGTGCCCAGCCCTGAATCGTCCCGTCGATATCACCGCGACTTCGCAGTCCGGCCCAGAGCACCATGACGCCGGCGGCCGCGCTGAAGGCCAGGCTCACCCCGCGAGCCAGCGAGCTACCCGCGCCCGCCGTGAGGGACAGGTGGTCCACGACCCCGAGGACGCCGCCCTCGAACGGAAGGTAGATGGCGACTGTGGTCGCCGCCACGATGACGCCGCTGGCGGCCAACCGCCGCCACCGACCCGCGACCATGTCGCCTAGGACGCTCACCGCGACGAGCGGGAGCGTAAGCAGCTTGACCATGACCGAGAGCCAGAGGGCCGCCATCGTCACCAACGGCCTCCCGTGCACGAGGGCCAGCGCCGCCAGCAGGGCGAACGTCGCCATCAGAGTGTCGAACTTCGCCTGACCGTGCAGGATGACGACCGGGCTCCAGGTGTACAGGACGAGGCCGGCGAGCACGTGGTCGGGCCGCCAGCGTCGCAGGACAGCGACGATGAGCCCGGCGTTGACGAGGGTGAGCCCGAGGAAAAGCAGCCTCGCGGTGAGGACCGCGTCCGCCGGTGCCAGATCCGCGGTGAGTGCTGCCGCGAGCACGGCGGCGCCGATCCAGACCGGCGGCTTCTCCTCGGTATCCCTGGTGTAGGTGCCGCTGGCGTACGGA
>CAZKRI010000061.1:0-69499 GCA_964555245.1 uncultured Myxococcales bacterium | reverse complement strand
CTCAAAATCTGTTGTCCGTGAGGATGTGCCCGTTCGAGTCGGGCCAGGGGCACCAAGTAAAATCAATGGGTTAGCTTGGAATTCGGTTGCTAGATTGTCTTTCACGACCGAGGATCTTTCTCTTTTTTTCCTCTAAAAAAGCAGGGCCATCTACGGAAACTTGAGGCAGTCGAAGACGATGTATTCGGGAGTGCCCAGCTCTTTGAGTGTGCCGTCTTCTTTGGCGGCGTAAAAGACGGGCGCTTCACCCCACCAATTGGCGAATACTGCCCACCAGCCCAGTCTCCTTCCATGACCCTGGTTGTTATCCAGCACTTTGCCTTGCGGTCTTCATAGGCGGGACGGTAGTCTGAGACAGAAGGGTAAGCTTCGGGAAGTGTTTCTGGTGGTTGGTTGGGCTTAGATACAGCGTCCAATGTTTTGAAACTACAAACAAAGCCTAAGTAGTAGCAAAAGGAACTTTGGTAGGACCATCGACAGTATAAATTTCCTGAGCTGTTGATGGGGTGGGCAGGAAGAACAAAGCAGACACGAGCAACAGTTGGCGGAACATGGCAGGCTCCCTCGTAGGTACGCGCAAGACTAGCACTATGCTGGGTGTGCTGTAAGTAGTTCCGCATTGAAACTCCAGCCAGCTTCGTTGCCGTTCTACGGGTGTGCTGTGTTCGGGCTGCCGATGCGATTGGGTGTCGGTGATCCGGAGGACTAACCATGGCCGAAGGCAAGTTGAAGTCGATCGGACCGTTCAAAGCTCTGAGCGGGACTGGACAGCATACCGACATGGAGGCTCAGCTTCGGATCGCCTATGCGCTCGAGTGTATCGCGACAGCATTGGGCAGATTGGTAGAGCTCAAGATTTTGGAACACGAAGAAGAGGATTAGGGTGATGGACGTCAAGTGGGATGCTGGAGCGGCCTTGCAAGGTGCCATTGCCCAAAAGAAATGCCAAGTCTTACCGGATGAAGTGGGCGATTAAATTGGCCGCACTGGTAAGTGCTATAACGACGGCAGCAGTACAGCCGATCATTATCCACCTTGAATTTTGGGTCTTCGTGAAGTCGTGTGGGCGATTTGAGGCGGTTAGCATAGCAGAAAGCCTTGTGGATAGCCGCTTTCGTGCATGTCGCGGGGCGTTGGAACTTGGCATCGGTTGTCGATGGCAAATCCATCGAAGCTGCGCCGTCGACTGACGGATGCCTACGCCTTCCCCGGGTTCCAACCGCTCGCCAGGGTGCACGGCGTGTTCGGCGATCCGAAAGCTCGCATCATCACTCTCGTCCGGCGCTCAAAAAAACGATCTGCGGCGCCTGCGGCCTGGTGCACCGGGGCTGGTACGACCGGCGGGTGCGGCGTGTCCGCGATCTCTCCTGCGGTGACGCCCGCATCTACCTGGAGGTCGAGGTTCGGCGCGTCGATTGCCGGGGTTGCGGTCAGGTGAAGCGCGAGCAGCTCGAGTTCCTGGCCGACAATCCCTTCTACACCAAGCGCTTTGCCTTCTACGTGGGGCGCCGCTGCCGGCAAGGGACGATCACGGACATCGCGCACGAGCTTGGGCTCGACTGGCACACCGTCAAGACGCTGGAAATGCAGTACATGCACGCGCAACTCGCCAAGGCGGGCACGCCGGGTCCCAAGGCGATTGGCATCGACGAGATCTCAATCCGCAAGGGGCATACCTACCGCATCGTGGTGAGTGATCTGGTGCGCCGGCGCCCCATTTGGTTCGGTGCGGTCCGAGGCCAGCATGGACCAGTTCTTCGCATGGCTGGGACCCGGGAAAAGCGGGAGAATTCGCCTTGCGGTGATGGACATGTGGAAGCCGTTTCGTAACTCCACGCAGCGTCACGCGTCGCAGGCAAGCATCTTGTTCGACAAGTTCCACGTGCTGCGCCACCTGGGGGATGCGCTCGATACGGTGCGCAAGCTCGAGTACGTACGCCTGGTGGGCAAGGACCGCCGTTTCATCAAGGGCCAGAAGTACACGCTGCTTGCCCATCGCGAGAACCTCACGCTCGAGGGCAAGCGCAGCCTGAAGCTCCTTCTGACTGCCAACAAGCGACTGAACACCGCCTACCTGCTCAAGGAGTCCTTCGGGCAGATGTGGAGTTACAGCCGGGAGGGATGGGCTCGGCGCTTCTTCGAGAACTGGCGTGACTCTCTCAAGTGGCAACGGCTCAAGCCCTTCGAACGCTTCGCTGCGATGATCGAGCGCCATTGGGACGGGATCGCCGCCTACTGCCAGGCCGAGAACAAGGTTGCGCTCGGCTTCGTCGAAGGGCTCAACAACAAGATCCGCGTCATCCAACGCAGGGCGTACGGACTACGCGACGAGAAGTACCTTCGGCTCAAGATCCTCACCTGCATGCTTCCGGAGATCTGAACGAAAACCCGTCAGAACCATCCACTCACTTTGGAGAAGAGCCCTTGTTCTTGACCGCCACGCCTCCGGGGGGAACGCCTGCCGGCGTGCAGTCTTGCAGATCCCCATCGTCGGCCAGACACAGCCCGATGTGGAACGTACACGAGCCATCGACCTCGCGATCCCCGTCACAGGCGAGGTCACCGTCGGCGCAGCTCAGCTCCCTGGCATCTCTGGCGCGGTGGCCACTGAGAGGATCGGAGACGGGATAGTTCAGCTCGAGGCCGGTCTGAAACCGGCAGATGCAGTCGGTCTTGGCGCGGCCGCCACCGTCGATCAGGCCATCGCTCGCTGAATCGTCGTGCGCAAACGCGGACGGAGCCACTCCGAAGACCGCGGCCAGAGCACTCGCGAGACAGAGTCCTCGCAGCCTCGAGTACCGAACGGCGCGTGGATCCCCCTTGCGTCGCATATGGGAAGCCCGAGTTTCCTCCCGGAGGGCTGAACCCGTGGGCTGCTCCGGTACTGGCGGGCCGCTCCCCGGATATTGCTATACCCTCCTCGGCCTGGTATCGGGACCGCCATGATGAACTGGATGAACCCGTTGAACCGTTCGCTCGCGAAGATAGCAGCCGGTGTCGTCCTGGTATGGCTCACGATGGTGTCCGCCGCACAGGCCGAGCTGAACGTGGCTCGCTTCGAAGGCTACTGGGACCCCGATGGCAAGCGCACGGATGCGATCAACTGGATCACCCTGGCCGCGCGCGGACAGGCACAGCGCAAGTTTGCGGTGACCTATATCGAAGGCGAGAGTTCCGAAGGTGGAGCCGGCGGGTTGTGGGAGCCGCAGTTCCTCCCGGTAACGAACGTGGAAGGCCGCAAGCACGACGTCGCAACCTTCTTCGCGGCCACCGCGCAACAGAAAGTTACGATCGACGCCATGATGACCGACGGCGGCGAGGATCTGATCCTGACCAGCGTGGTCGTGATGTCCGGAACCGGGAAGAAGAAGTCCCCCGCGGCACCGTAGCTCACCGAGGCTCGCGACTCAGAGCACCGTACAGTTCGGGACGCCGGTCGCGGAAGAATCCGAAAGACGCGCGGTAGCGGCGCACCTCGTCGAGATCGAAGCTCGCCATGGCCACGCCCTCGGCTTCCGCGCCAAGCTCGGCGACGACGTCGCCTCGCTCGTTAGTGATAAAGGAGTGTCCGTAGAAGCATAGCGCGCCCTCGCTGCCAACACGGTTGGCGGCGGCCACGGGCACCGCATTGGCCACGGCATGTCCGATCATCACCCGTTGCCAGGGTAGCCGCGTGTCGAGCGCCGGGTTCTGCGGCTCACTGCCGATGGTCGAGGGATAAACGACGAGGTCGGCGCCCGCCAGCACCATCGCGCGCGCCGCCTCCGGAAACCACTGATCCCAGCAGATGCCGACTCCGAGACAGCCGAACCGCGTCTTCCAAGCGCGAAACCCGGTATCTCCGGGCCGGAAGTAGAACTTCTCCTCGTAACCCGGCCCGTCGGGGATGTGGCTCTTACGATAGACACCGAGCAGTCTGCCGTCGGCATCGAGGATCGCCACGCTGTTGTAGTAGGCCTGACCATCTCGCTCGAAGAACGAGACCGGGATCACGACCCCGACCTCGCGTGCGAGCTGACTAAAACGAACCAGCGTGGGATGCTCGGCCACCGGAAACGCACGTGCGAAGTGCAGGTCGGACTCCTCACGACAGAAGTAGGGCGAGTCGAAAAGCTCGGGAGGGACGATGATGCAGGCGCCCTGAGCCGAGGCCTCGAAGACGAGGTCTTCGATCCGCGCGATGTTGGCCTCACCACCGGCGCCGAGCGCTGCCTGGAGCACGGCGACCGAGACGCGCGTGCCGCTCGCCACCGTCGGCTCCGCTCTACTCACGGGCCGTACCCGGCTGCGCGCCGCCGAACGGTTGCTGTTGCGTGATGCAGTGGAACGCGCCACCGCCGGCGAGGATATGGCGGGCCTGCAGGCCGATCACCTTGCGTTCGGGAAAGCAGCTCTCGATCACGTCGACGGCGTCAGCATCATACGGCGAACCGTAGATGGGAACCACCACCACACCGTTGGCGACGTAGTAGTTGAGGTAGCTCGCTGGCAGGGGCCGGCCGTCAGCGTCGACGACGATGCCGGGGGACGGAACGGTGACAAGTTCGAGGCGCCGCCCTTCCGCGTCGACCGCACGGCGGAGGTCGGTCGCGATAGCGTTCAGAACTCGGCGATTGGGATCGGCGCTGTTGCGGGCCTCGGCACAGAGCACGCGCCCGGGGCCTGCAAACCGCGCCAGGGTATCGACGTGACCATCGGTGTGGTCGCCACGTAGGCCCTCCGCGAGCCAGATCGTCTTGCGCACGCCCAGGCTGTCGCCGAGAATCCGCTCGACTTCAGTCTCGGAAAGCTCCGGATTGCGGTTGGGATTGAGTAGGCAGCTGCGGGTGGTGAGACAGGTCCCGGACCCGTCGACCTCGATCGCACCGCCTTCCGCCACGAGCGTCGAAGCGACGAGGGCAGCCCCAGCGGACCGCGCGATGCACGGGGCGACTTCGTCGTCGTGCTCGAGTCGATACTTGTCCCCCCAGCCGTTGAACCGGAAGCGTAGCGCGGAACGCTTCCCGTCGCCGTCGATGAACACCGGCGCCGTGTCGCGCAGCCAGATGTCGCCGTAGGGAATCCGATGCAGAACGACGCGCAGCCCGTCAAGCCGACGCCTGACCTCACGCTCGGCCGTCTCGCCGAGGACCAGAACCGATAGCAGCTCCGGCTCTACGTCGGGAAGCCAGCGTCGCCCGATCGCTCGGCACAGCTCGATGAACTCGGCGCGAGCCGGCTCCAGATCGGCGTGCCACAGGTCGGCGTGAGCGGGCCACGCGAGCCATACCGCATGGTGTCGCTCCCATTCGGCCGGCATGCGTGGCGCTGGCGCTTGGGTGGTCGTATCCATGGCGCCGGGTCAGCGGCCTTGCTAGGCGAAGCCGGCGCCCCAGGCAAACCCGGCGTTCCGATAAAACGTCGGGCAGCGAAGCGGGCGCTGCCGCAGGCCCAGGTGCTCAGCGGCCGCCGCGGGTACGCACTCGCAGCAACTCGCTTTGCTCGTCGAACGTCGTCTGCAGGAAGCAGTAGGCGCCGTCGTCCCCGCGCAAATGGGCCTCGAAAAACGCAATGGCCGTAATTCGCGTGGCTTCGTGATGGAGCGTCGCTTCGAGCGATGCTCCCGTGGGCACCCCGTCTGCGCACGGCAGCTCGCAAGCGCCGGCCGAGTCTCCACGCAAGCCAAACGCCGGTCCGCCGAGGAAACCGAACGGGTTCTCCCCCTCCTCGATGTCTCCCAGCCCGCCCGAGAGCGCTTGGCAGCCGACCGTGTCGTAATGCACGGCAGGGTTGAAGAGCGTCGCAAAGATCGAGAAGCCGGTGTGTGAACCGTTGAAGAGCTGAACCAGGTGGCGAGCCGCTCCGCCTCCGCGAAACGCCCGCCGTCCGTTGTCCGCATAGGAAACAATGACGTCGCTGTCGCCGTGAAGAACCAAGCGCGGCACGTCGGCGTTACGGAAAAACTGCGGCCTGAACAGGCAGGCCGGAGCCGCCATTGCCAAGGCCGCGCCGATCCGCGGGTCGCGTAACACCGGGTGGTACGTGACGAGCCAGGTCGTCAGACCGCCAAGCGAAAGCCCCTCGGCGCCGATCGTCGCCGCGTCGACCGAGCCCCCAAGCTCGGTCAGGATCCGGTCGATGACGAAACTCAGGTCGCCGGGTTGATTGTGAATGCCGGCGATCGTCGCGCCGCCCGGCGCGAACGTGGTGCTCAGAGGGAAATTCACCGCGGCGACTACGTAGCCGTGGCTCGCCAGGTGCCCGGTGACGTAGCTTTCCCCCAGCCGGTTGTCGAGAAACCCGTGGCTGTGAACGATCAATGGGTAAGGCGCGCCGGAGCCATCGATGGCGGTGTCGCGACCGGCGCTGATCGCCGGGTACCAGACCTCCGTCGTCAGGGCACGATCGGGTGCGCCCGCGAAAGTTCCGTTGGCCATGGTCGGTCTGCTCGAATCCACGAAGTTGTACGTACGCACTCCGACGGCGTAGGGGCCGGCGGCAGCGAGATCGGCAACGGCTGGAGTCGCCACGCCCTGACAACTCACGGCCGCTTGAACCGGCGGAACGACGGTTGCCATCGCCGCGACGGTCGCGAGAGCGGCGAGCGTCGACGAGCGAACCAGACTCAGTTGGGAACGATCCATGCGGCTACCTCGGGAGGTTCTGCGGCCAACGTACTCGCTCCGCGCCGCTCACGGAACCGCGCGGGTCGTCGCACGCGCATTGCCCGGTGTGCGGCCCCTTGGTAGGCGACATCGGTGCGGGCGTTCTACCTCGTGACGCGCCAGCCAAACATCGAGCGGGACGCCTTTCGCGACCTCCTGCTCCATCGCGTCGGCCCCAAACTCGCGGCGATGAACGGGGCGCTCACCGAGCTGCGTCTGAATCTGGTCGACGACGCACCCGAAGACGCTCCGGACGCCGTCGTGGTCGCCACGCTCGCTTCCGGCGCCAGCGGCGGGCTGGTGCGCACACTGAGGACCGTCGCCAGCGCAGTGGACACCTATCGCGTCAGCCCTCACATTCAGCGCGATCAGATCCGGCCGCTGCGCGCCGGATCGTTCCCCGGTGTCAAGCTCCTGCATCCGATCACGCGGCGGAGCGGTCTCAGCCGGGCGCAATTCGCGCAGCACTGGACTCGGACGCATGCGCCGCTGGCACTGGTCCGGCATCCGGCGATGCGGACCTACATCATCAATGTCGTCGAGAGGCGCTCGCCGGTCTCGGCTCCGCGCTGGGACGGCTTCACCGAGGGGTACTATGCCTCGGCCGAGGACGTGCGCAACCGCTTCTTCGACTCGCCGGAAGGGCGTGAGCTCATCCTCGCTGACGTCGCGCGCTTCATCGGCAACGGGACGACCTACCGGCTCACCGAGTACGTCCTACGGTAGCCACTGCCAGCCAGTCGTTCACTCCAGTCCCATCATCTTGGCAGCGCCGAGCCGGCGGCCAGCGGTAAAGCCCCCGTCGACCACCAAGGCATGGCCAGTAACGAACGAAGCGTCCTCGGAGGCGAGGAACAGGGCTGCCGAGGCGATCTCCTCGGGCCGGCCGACCCGGCCGAGCTGATGGCATTCGACGAAGCGCTGGAGCAACTCGGCCATGCCCTCCTGGCCGAACAGCTGGCCGGTCATGGGCGTGTCGATGAAGCCAGGGCAGATGCAGTTGACCCGAATCCCACGCCGCCCGTAGTCGATGGCAAGGCTCTTGGTCAACAGAATGACCGCGCCCTTCGACGCGTTGTAGGGCGCGGCGCCTTCGCTCCCCTCCAAGCCCTCGATGCTGGCGATGTTGATGAGGTTGCCACGCCGCTGCTCGAACATATGGGCCAACGCGTGCTTGCAGACCAGAAACGTGCCCTTGAGATTGATGTCGATGATCCGGTCCCACTCCTCGGCGGGCATCGTGTGGGAGGGACCGCCGCCCGCGACACCCGCGGCGTTGACCACGAGGTCGAGCCTGCCAAAGCGCTCGGCCGTCGCCGTCACCGCCTTCTCCACCTGCGCCTCATCGCGAACGTCGACCGTATGCGCCGCGGCGAGCGGCAGGCCGGCCGGCGGCCGGGCGATATCCACGCCCACCACGGTAGCCCCCTCCTGGTGGAAGCGCCGGACACAGGCCGCGCCGATCCCCGAGGCTGCTCCCGTAACCAACGCGACCTGTCCGTGTAGACGTCCCATCGTAACCCTCCCAGGCCGGCGATCCCGGCCACGAACGGCGCAGTCTCAGTCGCCGTTGCCCTTCGGTCAAGCATCGCACTCCGCATCCCGCAACCCCTGCTGGCTTGCTTCCCCCACCAGAGCGCTTTAGCTCTTTTTCTATGAGCATCACCATTCGTCGAAGCGTGTCCGTTGGTCTCGTCGCCACACTGGCTTTGATCGGAATGGGCTCCGTTCGGTTCGCCCATGCCGAGTCCTCGACCGAGTACATCGTCGGGGTCGAGGGCATGTCGTGCCCGCATAGCTGCGCGCCGCGGGTCAAAGAGTCCCTTCAAGGGATCGATGGCGTCGAAAGCGTAGCAGTCGATTTCGAAACTAAGCAGGCGACCATTCGCATGGCGCCGGGCAAGGCGTTGTCACGCGAGGCGTGCGATCAAGCCTTTGGAAACAGCGGCTATTTCGTCTCCAGCTTCGCCGAGCACGCCGCACAGCCAGAAAGTTGAACCAACCGATCTGTCGGCTTCAGGTCGCACGCTGAGCGGCCGGCATCACCGGAGCCCGCGGCGCGCGCGAGAGCCAAGCGAGTAGCAGCAGTCCGGGGAGCGCGGCCAGCGTGGTGAGAACGAAGAACTCCGGCCAGCTCATCTGGTCGGAGAGCCAGCCCGCTGACGACGCGAGCCAGGTGCGCGCCACCGACATGAACGAGGTGAGTAGCGCGTACTGCGTCGCCGTATACGAGACGTTGCACAGGCTGCTCAGGTAGCCGACGAACGCGGCCGTGCCCATGCCGCCGGCGAGGTTCTCCAACCCGATCGTGACGGCAAGCACCGGCACGCTGTAACCGACCGTTGCTTGCACGGCGAAGGTCAGGTTGGAGAGCATCTGCAGCAGGCCGCAGATCCACAGGCACCGCACCATGCCGACGGCTCCGGTGAGGCTCCCACCGGCCGCCGCACCCGCCAATGTTGCGACGAGGCCGTAGGTCTTGACCACGGTTGCGATCTCGGCCTTCGTGAACCCGAGCTCGAGCAAGAACGGGTTGGTCATGACGCCGGCGAGCGCATCGCCGAACTTGTAGAGCATCACGAACAGGAGAATCAGGGCCCAACGAGGCCGGGTCATGAAATCCGCGAACGGCCGTACCACGGCCTCGTCGAGCCAGGCCACGAGCGGTCGCCTGCGTGCGGATGGCGCCCCGCCACGAACCGGCTCCGGCCCGGCCAGCGCGGCCACCACACCGAGGCTGACCAGTGCCGCCATCACGGCGTAGACCTCGAACCAACCCACGTAGGTGGCCAGGAGCAGGGCCCCGGCGCCAGAGACCAGCATCCCGATGCGGTACCCGAAGACCGCGGCGGCGGCGCCCGCCGCCTGCGTGCGCTCTTCGAGAAGATCGACCCGGTAGGCATCGATGACGATGTCCTGGCTGGCGGCACAAAAGGCGACGACGATCGCGGTCATCGCTGTCGTCCATGCATCTTGACCCGGATCACTGGTCCCCAGGGCCACGAGCGAGGCCATGAGGGCGAGCTGAGTGACGACGATCCAGGAGCGCCGTCTGCCCAGCCGCGCTGAAAGCAAAGGGATCGGCAGCTGATCGACCAGCGGCGCCCAGAGGAACTTGAGCGCATACGGAGTCGCTACCGAGGCGAACAAACCGATGGTGGTATTGGTGAGACCTTCTTCCTTGAGCCAGAAGGTGAGCGTCGAAAACGTCAGGGCCAGCGGCAGACCGCTGGTAAACCCCAGACAGAGAACGACCAGGATGCGGAAGTCACGATAGACCGCGAGCGACCTGACCCAACGTTCGACCATGCGCGCCGACGAGCCGCGATCGCCCGTCGGCCCATTGTTCCGGCCCCTGGGCCGGGAGTTCAACTCGACGGCGCACGCACCGATCTATCGGCGCTTCTGCCCCCACCGATCCCAGTACGTGAGCTCCTTGGCGGGAATGCGCTTGGCGGGCTTGAAGTCCGCCCCCTTGAAATAGGCGACCGGAAACAACGCGGCCTGGGTGATTTCCTCGGGAATGCCCAGCAGGTCGCCGATTTCTCTCTCGTGAAACAGGTGCAAGGTGGTCCACGCCGAGCCGAGTCCCCGGGCGCGCGCTGCGAGCATGAACGACCAAGCGGCCGGGAGAATCGAGCCGTAGATCGATGCCTGAGCCACCGGCGGACCGCTCTCGACACGGCCTTCGATGCAGAAGAGCACGTGGACTGGCGCCTCGGCGAAGTTATCGGCCAGATAGTTCGCCGAGGACAGGACTCTGGGCAGCTGCGCCAGCCGGATATCGCCCTCGGGCGGACGCTGGACCAGCGGGTTGGAAGGATCGGCGTAGATCTTGAAGGTCTGCCGGTACAAGTCGCCGATGATTTTGCGCTTGGCCGGATCGGTCACCACCATCACCCGCCAACCCTGCATGTTGGAGCCGGTCGGCGCTTGCAGAGCGATCTCGATGCACTTCTCAACCAGCGCAGGCTCCACCGGTCGCGAGAAGTCCAAGCGCCGGCGCACCGAACGCGTAGTCGTCAGTAGGTGGTCAACCGTCTTGAGGTCCATCCGAGCTCCCCTTGTCGCTATTCGGCGCCTTTGACCTTCTGCTCCACCGCGTCGCGCACCTGGCGGCGTTTGTCTTCTGCTGCAAGCTCGAGCTTGTAGGCGACGTAGTACTTGTAGATGTTGCGAACGTACATGACGGTTTCCTGGCCGACACGCTTGGCGGCAATCAGCTCGACGTTGCCGAACCAGACGTTCGGATTCAGGCCCTCCGCTTCGGCTTGCTTGCGTAGCTGCGCGACGCGTCCGGGACCTGCGTTGTAGCTGGCGAATGCGAACAGGGTCCGGTTCACCTCGTCGAACGGTACATCCTTAAAGTAGCGGTCGAACAGCTGCCGCATGTACTTGGTCCCAGCGTGAATGTTGTTCTCCGTTTGGTGAATGTCGCCGGTCTTCATCTCCGCCCCGGTCGCTGGCATCAGTTGCATGACACCGATCGCGCCAACGTGGCTTTTCGCGTTCTGGTCCAGCCGCGACTCCTGGTAGCCCTGGGCGGCGAGCATGAGATAGTCGAATCCGTACTTCTCACCGTAGCTCTTGAAGTACGCGATGAGCTGCTCGAACTTCCTCATCTCGCTGGTCTCGGTGGCGGCCTGGATCTGCTTGAACTTGGCGGCGTAGCGCTTCAAGCGCGTTTCGGCGCTGCCCATCACCTTGGGATACTCCGTGACGAACGCGTTGATCTCGGCGGCGAGCTTCGGGCTGCCCTTGCGAAACGCCCAGGCGATGTCCGCGCCGGTGCGAACGGCCAACTCCGGGTGCAGCGTTAGCTTGGGGAGCACCTGAGCCCAGAGCTGGGCCTTCCACTGGTCCACAACCGTGATCTTGACGATGCCGGCGTTCACCATCTCCAGGACGTCTTCGTCCTCCAGGGCCGGCGGCAGGAGCGTCAACTCTATCTTCGGCTTGTCCTGTTCGTGGAAGCGCTCGTTGAGCGCCTGCAGGCTCTCGTAGTACGCGCTCAGCTCGCGATACTTCTTCTGTTCGGATGCCCGTACGTGGACTTCCTTGCCGGCTAGATCGTCGAGCGAGGCGAGCGCGGGAGCACCTGGACCCGTGACGATGATCTCGGAAACGTTCCTGGCCGTGGGATCGGAGAAATCGACGAGCTTCTGGCGCTCGGGCGTAACCGTCAGGTTGGCAGCAATGATATCGCCGCGACCTTCCTGCAGGAGGGCGAGCATCTGATCGCGGGTAGTCGGAATCGCTGCCACGACGAGCTTGCGAGTGCCGGGCTTATGCTTCCGATTGAGATAGTCCTCGAAGCCTCTGATCAGGTCGGCCGTCAGACCGCGCGCAACGCCCTTGTCGTGAAAGTAGAGCGAACGGCTGTTCGGAACGATCACGCGGACGACCCGGCGCTCGAGCATGCCGTCGAAATCGCCGATCCAAGGTCGGCCGGAGACGGGTAGCTCGACCGGCGCATCTTCTTCCTCCGCAGGTACCGGCTCAGCGACGGGGCCGGCGGCGAGAACGCTCGCGGCGTGCAGACCGGTCAGAACCACAATCGATACGGCGAGTACGTGTTCACGCATCTTTCACTCTCCAAGGACGACCGTCACCGCGGCTCCGCGGGCGCAGGATTGTAGCAACACGCAGCCTTGAGTCACGTCCGGAAGCCGCGTGTCGGGTACGACGGCGCTCGCTTCCCGACACAATCCGGAGCATGGTAGCGTCCACCCGACCCGCCGCTGCGGAGGGATCCCTAGGGATGCGGAGGCCTGCATGTCGGCTGAACCACTGATCGCCGTCTTCATCGACTACGAGAACGTCGCCCATGGAGTCGAGGGTGGCAAGTCGGCGGGCTTTCGCATCGACCTCGTCATGAAACGGCTGCTCGAGAAGGGCCGCATCGTCTTCAAGCGCGCCTACTGCGACTGGAACCGCTACCGCTCGGCCGTGCGCGATCTGCACCTGCACGGCATCGAGCTGGTCGACATCCCGCAGAGCAAGGTGAGCGGCAAGAACAGCGCCGACATCCGCATGGTCGTCGATGCACTCGACCTCTGTTACGCCAAGGAACACATCGATGTGTTCGCGCTGGTCTCCGGTGACAGCGACTTCTCACCGCTGGTTTCCAAGCTCAAGGAGAACGACAAGCGCGTGCTCGGCTGCGGGGTCAAGAATTCCACCTCCGATCTGCTGATCTCGGGCTGCGACGAGTTCATCTATTATGACGACCTCGTTCGCGAGGCTGCGCGCACCCAGCCCGCGCGTCGCAAGGGCAAGCCCTCCGAGGACAAGCGCGAGGAAGCGATGGAACGTCTGGCCGGGATCGTGCGCTCGCTGGCGGCCGAGTACGACCCGCTGTGGGGCTCGCTCGTCAAGCAGACCATCAAACGGGTCTATCCGGGATTCGCCGAGAGCTACTACGGCTACCGGACCTTCGCCGACCTCTTGGAGGACGCCCAGACCGAGGGGCTCATCACGCTCGAGCTCGACGAAAGCCGCGGCAACTACAAGGTTCGTCCGAAACTCGAAGCCTAACCGCGCTACCTCGGCGCGGCCAGGCTTGCCGCAAGAGACCGCAGGGCGCGATCGGCTGGGGCTCGCGCCAGCGACGCGTCGACGACAGCGGTCGCTTCACGACGCTTGCCGGCCGAATCGAGAGCAACCGCGTAGACGTACGCGACGCGCGCGTCGTCGGGCGCCAGCTCCGCCGCTCGCCTTAGCGATTCGAGCGCCGCTTCGGGTTTCTTCTGTCGCACCAGAAGCAGACCGAGGCTGTGATGCAGGGCTGCGGCGTTGGGCGCCCGCCGCAGCCCCGCGCGTAGCACGTTCTCCCCCTCGGGATCGCGCCCGCTCGCGCGCAGCAGATCGGCGAGATTGACGTAAGCCGGGACCCACTGCGGGTCGATCTTGAGCGCTAGCCTGTAGGCGGCTTCCGCCGCGTTACGATCTCCGCGCGCGGCGAGAAAATTCCCCATGTTGACCTGGGACTCAGGCTGGTCGGCGTTCAAGCGTTGAGACGCGATGTACTCGTCGGTCGCTCTCTCGAAAGCGCGTCGTTCGTCGACCGACAGGTTCTCGGCAGGAACCTCGGCGAGGACGCTGGCCGTAAGCGCACGGACGACGCGCACCGGATCACCGAGGAGAGATCGCGTGCGCTGCCAACGCTCAGCCGGTGGCAGGCTCTCCACGGCTTCGAGCGCACCCATGCGGACCAGTGGGCTCGGGTCCCGCAGCGCATCGGTCACGGCGTCGAGCGAGGCGGGGCTCAGCCACTCGGATAGCGCCGATGCCGTCGTCGCGCGCGCGATCGCCGGTTGCGCCCGATCGCGCAGCAGAGCGAGGAGCGGAGCCTCCGCATCGGCAGTTCTTGTGCGAGCCGCGTAGAGCTCGGATCCGTAGCTCTGAAAACTCCGTGCGTCACGGCCGAGCCATCCGCTAACCTTTTCCGCGGCCCACACGGACGTCTGCGCGGCGTGGCAAGCTGCACAGGCGTTCGGTGTACCGAGCTCCGCGCTCAGGTCGGGCCGCGGCACGCGGAACCCATGGTCGTGCCGCTCATCGACGACCATGTAGGTCTTGGCCGCCATGTGACAGCCGACACAACTGGCGCCGGGAGAGTCGGCTCGATGAAAGTGGTGCGTCGTGGCGCCGTACTTCCCCTGCGCATGACACTGCGAGCAGACACCGTCGCCAGAGGCGCGCAGCTGGAGACTGTGGGGGTCGTGGCAATCGCTGCACGTGACCCCGGCATGGTACATGCGGCTTTGAAGAAACGAGCCGTACTCGTAGACCTCCCCATCGATCTGACCATCGGCGTGATAGATCCCCTCCCGTAGCAACGTTGGAAGGTGACTGTCCGCCAGAGCCCGGTCGCCAGGATCGTCCTCGAACATTTGGCTGCGTCGCGCGTGGCAGCGCGCGCACATCTCGATCTCGGCCTGGCTCTCTCGCGGCATCGAGGGCCGAGCGTTGCCCGTCGCAGCGTCGATCACCCAGCCAGCCTTCTCTCGTTCGTTGAGGGCGACGACGAGCCCCTTGCCCTCGATCCCCTCCCACCCCGCCTGCTTGCCGGCCCAAGCAACGTGCCAGGACCCCGGACCGTGACAGGCCTCGCAGGAGACGTCGATCTCCTTCCACCGGCTCGCATAAACGCGAGTCCCTGGATCGTAGTTCTTCTGGAAGGCGGTGGAGTGACACTCCGCGCACATGTGATTCCAGTTCTGACTGCGCTTGGTCCAGTGCAGCTCATCCTCGTGAGTGATGCGTTCACCGGGATAGAGATGGAACCATCGTTGGCCGCCTGCCTCCCGGGGGCGGGTGTCCCATGCGATCGAAAGCGCCTGCAGTCGCCCGCCCGGCAGCTCGATCAGGTACTGCTGCAGCGGATCGGCACCGAAGGCGTACTCGATCTCGAAATCGGCGAGCTTGCCGCCGGGCCCGTCGGTGTTGACGATGAAGCGGTCACCGCGGCGCGAGAATCGGGTACGCACCCCCGCGTACGTGAACTCCGCATCATCGAAGTCTCCGAGGACGATACCGGGCGTGGCCTCCTGCATCGCAAAATCGTGGTGGGAGCCCGCCCACGCTTGCGCTGCGGCTCGATGGCAACGGGCACAGACCTCGCGGCCCACGTACGGCGGCGACTCTGCGTGCTCTCCGAGCACCAACGCCGGACGACAGAGGAGCAGCCCCCATGCCACGGCGAACCCTATCGATCGCAGCCAACTCATGAGCGGATCTTGCGGGCGGCGAGTGTGGATCGAGAACGAACTCAGCGCCAACGCTTGCACGAGACGCGACCGACGCGCAACGCGCTGGCTTGCCGGCCCGCGCTCGTATAGAGCAGCGTCGCTGGAGGCAGCGCGCGGATGTCGTGGTGGACTTGGGTCTTGCTCGCGCTCGTCCTGTTCGGCCTGGAAGCGCTCACCCCGGGCGGATTCTTCGTCCTCTTCTTCGGCTGTGGCGCCCTGGTCGTGGGGATCCTCGCGGGCCTGGGTCTTACCGGCCCCGGCTGGCTCCAGTGGCTGCTCTTCTCGGTGATCTCGATCGGATCGCTGGTGCTGTTTCGCAACCGGCTGCTCGAAGCCCTCGACGCCGGCACCCACGCCGGACCCGTGGACACGCTGATCGGCGAGCTGACGGTCCTGCTCGAGGATCTCAGTCCCGGCGGCATCGGCAAGGCGGAGCTACGGGGTACGACGTGGAACGTGCGCAGCCTCGAGGCAGGCCGGCTCGAGCGAGGGCAGCCTTGCCGGGTCGATCGCGTGGAGGGGTTGACCCTGTGGGTTCGCAGCGACCAACCTGATAAGGGGACCCTATGACCGGCGCATTGTTCGTCGTCATCGCTTTTGCCGCCCTGGTCGTCATCCTGATCGCGAAGACCGCGGTCGTCGTCCCGCAGCAGAGCGCCTTCGTGGTCGAACGGCTCGGAAAGTACCACAAGACGCTCACCGCGGGCTTTCACATTCTCTTGCCGTTCATCGATGCGATCCGCTACCGGCACGTCCTGAAGGAATCCGCCACCGACATCCCCGAACAGGTCTGCATCACGCGCGACAACGTCCAGGTCCACGTCGACGGGGTGCTCTATATGAAGGTCCTCGATCCCGAGCGGGCCTCGTACGGGGTGGCCGAATACCCGTTCGCCATCAGCCAGCTCGCACAGACCACGCTCCGCAGCGAGATTGGCAAGATCGACCTGGACCGCACCTTCGAGGAGCGCGCCCACATCAACATGCAGGTGGTGAGCGAGCTGGATAAGGCGACCGAGCCCTGGGGCATCAAGGTGCTGCGCTACGAGATCAAGAACATCACCCCGCCCGTCGACGTGCTGGCCGCGATGGAAAAGCAGATGCGCGCCGAGCGTGAGAAGCGCGCGGTCGTCTTGACCTCGGAAGGCGCACGCGACGCGGCCATCAACACCGCCGACGGCGACAAGCAGCAGGTGATCAAAGCCTCCGAGGCGACGAAGCAGCAGAAGGTCAACGAGGCCGAGGGCACCGCGGCTGCGATCCTGGCGATCGCCACTGCCACCGCCGAAGGCATCCGCCGGGTCGCCGAGGCCATTCGCGTGCCGGGCGGCCAGGAAGCGGTCCAGCTGCGCGTGGCCGAACAGTACATCACGCAGTTCGGCGCGCTCGCCAAGGAGAGCAACACTTTGGTGCTTCCGGCGAACGTCTCCGACGTCGCCTCGATGCTGACCCTGGCGATGAACGTGATCCGGCGCCCGGGCGACCAACAGCCGGTCAATCCGGACCACAGGTGAGATAACACGCATGGCCGTCGAGCACCTCGCTGCCGATGCAAGCGCCGACCAGGTCGCAACCGTTCTGGCGCGCGACGGTTGCGCCGTCGTCGATCGGCTGGCCACGCCCGAGGTTATGGACCGCGTGCGTACGGAGATGGAGCCTTACCTGGCAGCCACGGCCACCGGACCCGACGACTTCGCCGGGCGTGCCACGCGCCGGACCGGCGCTCTCGTGGCGCGCTCGCCCACCTGCCGCCAGCTCGTCATGCACCCCCTCGTGCTCGACACCGTCGGCAAGGCGCTCGTCGGCGCAACCAACTTTCAGCTCCACCTGACCCAAGTGATCGCCATCGGACCGGGAGAAGCGGGCCAGATGATCCACCGCGACCAATGGGCCTACGACTTCTTCTCGTTTCCGCAGGGCTTCGAGGCCCAGTGCAACACCATCTGGGCCATGAGCGAGTTCACCGAGGAGAACGGCGCTACGCGCGTGATCCCCCGAAGCAACCACTACGAGGACAAGCGAACCTTCCAGCACTCCGACACCGAGCCAGCCGAGATGAGTCGGGGCTCCGTGCTCTTCTACACGGGCAGCCTCTACCATGGCGGCGGCGCCAATCGCTCGAATGCAACCCGCTACGGAATCAACATCACCTACAACCGCGCCTGGCTCCGCCAGGAAGAGAATCAATACCTATCCGTGCCACGCGAGATCGCGCGCGAGCTGCCCAAGGACTTGCTCCGCTTGATGGGCTACGCGCGCGGGGCTTACGCGCTCGGCTACGTCGACGATCTACGCGACCCACTCGAGGTCGTCCGGCCCGAGCTGGTCGATACCGGCCTGGGCGACTTGGAAGCGGCGCGCAAGCAGGCCTTCGGCGAGACCGGAGGCCGCTAGCGGGCTGGTCCGACCGTTCGCCGGTCAAGCGGCTTGCTTGGTAATCGCCTTGATCACGCGGGCGATGTTCTCCAGCGTTGGGTTGCCGGACGGCCCGAGCATACGGAAGAGGGTGCGACGAGAGAGCCCAGCGCTTCTATAGAATGACTCCTTGGTGACTACCTCTAGGTGAGCAGCCAGGATCTCTTTGAATGCTTGAGCGTCGCCGTCCATGAGAGCCTCGGCGAGCGCCTGAACGACGAACTTCGGATCGCGATGCTCCGATTTCGCATCATGGGTCGTCGACGGCGTGCCGCGCTTAAGTCGGACCGATGGCATAGCGGCGAAGGAGAACGCGCGCTTTCGCGATGTCTTTGCCTTGGCCATGTTTGGTTCCTCCCAGGATCAGCAAGAGCCGAGCATCGACTTGGGCGCGACTATTCGGCGACAGCCCTGAGAACCATCTCTAGGAACTCAGGAAGCCGGGCCAGTCGCACGGTCTACAGGACCCGGACCAGTCTCCTGCGCCGGATTCTACGCGCAGCCCGGCCATCGGCGGTAAGCCACACACCATCGGTTAACGCAGCGAGTGCTACATAGACGGCGTCGTATCCACAGAGCCCCCAAACAACGGAGAACTCGGCGGCCGTCGCTAGCAATTCATGTCCGTTCGCAGCGCGAGCAAAGCCGAGCGATTCGAGCAAGGACAGCGCTTCACACAGTTGGGGCTTTGTCACGTCCGGTAGTCGGGAAAGCACGGCGAGAACTTCGTTGAAGAAAAGCTCAGGAACCAGATAGGGACGCGGGTCGTGCTCGATCTCATCCAAGACCAGCCGAGCCCTTTCGGCTAGCGGCTCGCTCCGAACGAACCACTTGAGAGCAACGGAAGCATCGAGCACGATCACGCTCGGTCGGCCCGAAGCTCGCGTAGCAGGTCCAATGTAGTTCCTTTCCGTGGGGCAGGTAAATTCAGGTTTTTCAGTCGGGCGACCGCTTCTCGCCGCTTCTCGTCTGCCTCGCGATCGACGAAGCGCTCACGATAGTCCCGCAGGCTGATGAGCGCCGCAGCCGGCTTGCCACGTCGCTCGATGGTGATGGGAGCACCATCGTTCTCCAAGGAGCGCAGCACTCGGCCGAGGGATTGCCGTAGGGTCAGAGCGTTCACGGACTTCATGGACTTGACATAGTGAATGTATAGATCGGTGTCAAATAGGTTCGTAGGAAGCCCGGAGCGGACCGATCTCACGGCGGCGTGACCCGAAGGAGGGGGCGCGGTAAGGGCCGCCGGCACGTCACTCGCGCCGCAGCACGGGGGCGTACAGCTTGGGGTCGCTGCGGGTCCACCAGACGCCCTCGGCCGACCGCGCCTCGGGCGTGCTGAAGCGGTAGTCGTAGACCATCGCCCGCACGTAGCGCGGGGGCTCCGAAGAGAAAGGATTGGAGGCGAGCAACGCCAAAACCGGCGCCGAGCCCTCGAGCAGCCGCTGCATGAGGTTCATCAGCCAAGAGTTGCGCCGGTAGTCGCCGAGGGCGGCGAACCACATCTGCCAGTCTAGCCGCGGCTGATGGGGCGCGACGAAGCGCGGGCGTGCGCTCGGGTCGCCGGGCTTCCATTTGAACTCGTAGGCCTGCCAGAGCAGTCCATCCCGACTTCCCTCGATGACGATCTCGGGCCGGCGCTTGGTCATGACGGCGAACAGCCCGTACCCGCCGGTCAGGTGAAACGGGCCCGCCACCTGGAGCGCGGCTCGCAGGGACTGCGGCACGCGTTCGAAGCCGTAGAGCGAGCCGAACATGCGCGCGGCGCTGAGCACGAATAGTCCCGCACAAGCCGCCGCGATCGTCCACCTCACTGCGCGTGAGCCAGTGCGTGGCTCGCCGCCCGCCACCCTCCGCCGCAACCTCGCAGGAAGCGCCTTGGCGATCTGCTCGTCGTCGAGCAGGGTCACGCATAGCACCAGCGTGAGCAGGTTGAAGAAGCCGTAGTTACCGGTGGCGACAATGGCGATCTGGAAGCCGACGAACCCGACGAAGGCCACGAGCCGCAACCGGCGCGGCGCGAACACCAAGAACGGAAGCCCCAGCTCGATGGCAAACATCACCGCGCAGGAGGCTCGCTGGAACCAGAGCGGCAGATGATGAGCATACCAACTGGTCCACACTGGCAGCGGCTGGGTCTCGTAGTGATAGGTGAGCGCGGTCAAGTCCCACCACGCCGCATCCGCGCTCATGAGCTTGACCGCGCCGGACATGAACATTAGCCGGAAGACGAGCCAGCGCGTGAGCCAGAGCACCGAGGAGGGCGTGCCGGTCGCAGTGGCCAGCGTGGGTCGGAGCCCGCCAGGAGCCATGAGCACGGCGATCACGCCGGTTTCGAGCAGAAGGATGTCCCACTGAAAGCTGAGAAAGGTCCTGCCGACGGTTGTCAGCGAGACATAGAACACCCAGGCCAGCAGCGCGTTGATCCGCGGCCAAAGGTTCACGAGCATCAGGAGAGAAGCCAGGGTCCCTGCGGCACACACCGCGTGCAGCGCCCGGTCGCTGGCGTTCGCCCAAAGCAGCGTCGGCACGGCGGCAAGCGGGCGCGTCCCGTAGTGTTCGGTCAGCGCCCCAAGCCACGGCTCGACAGGCAAGACACCGGCGCTGCCGATGAGACCGTCGATCTGCACCCACAGCGAGATGAACGCGATGAGATAGACCAGCGCGACGCCGCGCAGGAAACCCCAGCGCACCAGTTCGTGGTCGGTACGGACGTCATCGCCCGAGCGCACGCCGGCATTCTAGCCGGCTCGTCCGCCGGGGCGCGAGCCGGGCGCCGCGCTACTTCGCCTCGGCGATGATGTTCGCGATGGTGTAGAACTCCGGCGCGTTGAGCGAGTCCTCGCCGGTCTCGAACATCCAGTCGTGGCGCAGAGGGTTGCCCGGTCCCGGCGGCCGGATGCGGGAGGAGTGCCGCAACTGGAAGTCGATCATCGCCACCGCGGGCGTGAACAAGCGCTGATCGGGATACTCGCGGCCATCGCGCGCCGACTTGGTGCACCAGAAGAAGTTCTGCCAGACCTTCCAAAGCTCTTCGGCCTTGTCGAAGATCTCGGAGGTGGTGACATTGTAGACCTCCTGGTCGATCCACAGGTGTCGCTTGCCGAAGGCGTACACCGGTAGCTTGGCCGGCCGTCCGTCGATCAACCACACCTTGCGCTTCTCCCACTTCACGCACGGCACCCACGCGGCCGGGCCGTTCGTGCCGCACCAAACGTCGTCGGTGGCGTAGCTCTCGATGTGCATCGGCACCAGGATCTCCTTCTCGCCGAGCAGCCGGAAATCCCACCATTCGGGCTTCGAGTTGAAGCCCCAGATGGAATCCTGATCGATGTCGCCGCCGAATAGGGTTCCGCTGCGGTCGGAAGTCGAGTAGCGGCGCACGCGCCTGAGTTGCGGCAGGTAGAGCCAGGAGTCATCGGACCGGACGGCCTCATCGTATCGATGCAGAAGGAACGAAGTGCCCACCAGGTCGAACGGCGTGTTGATCGGTCCCCACTGCTCGGTGTAACGCAGTGGCGGGTCGTGCGGGATGATCGGCTTGGGATCCATCACCATACGGCCCTCCCACTTGAGCCGCCGCCAGACCTCGGATGCGAGCAGCTTCTCGGTGTTCCCCTCGTCGTTCTGAATCTCCACCACCCACTCCGTGCGTACGTCGTCGCTGTAGGCCGGCTTGTGCTCGTGATTCCACATGATCTTCCACGCCGCGTCCGGATCGTTCGGATCGACGGTCGGGAATGGCATGCCGGCCACGTAGTTCTCGAGGCCGAGCTTGTCGGCCGCCAGTTTGACCTGAGCGGCGTACTGTTCGGTGGCCTGCTTGAATCGGGCCGGCCACGGGCACGATCGCGTCTCTGCGACCTCGATGCGCATGCCGTAGCCCAGCATGTTGACGACGGAGGGCGGCAGATACTCCGCCGCGGCTTCCACGTTGGCGTTGGTGATGACGTCGCCTGGCTCGACGTCGGCGTGAGCCAGGTCCGCCAGCAACACGCCGATTAACGCGAGGCTCAACCCTGCGTGCAGCCAGAGCCGGCCGCGCAGGAGATATCGTTGCGGCATGGTAGACCTCCCCGGCTGGGGCGGTGCAGGTCGACTATCCGGGGCGCCGCCCCTCGCCTGCCAGCCCTATACCACTACGGACCGGCCGGTGGCTAGCCCGCAGCGGTCGAAGGCTCGCCGGGTGGATGGTAACGTGCGTCCATGCCACGCGAGATGGTGATTCCCCAGGCAAATCGGCTTGCCGAGGGGCAGACCGTCAAGTTCACGTTCGCTGAGGACGGCCACCAGCGCGGGGGCTTCGTGATCCGCCACCGGGGGAGCCTTTACGCCTACCGAAACGAGTGTCGCCACATTCCGATGACGATGGACTGGGTGGAGAATCGCTTCCTCTCGCGCGACCGCTGCTACATCCAATGCGCCACCCACGGGGCGCGCTACCAGATCGACACGGGGTTGTGCGTCGAGGGACCGCCAGCCGGCGAGTACTTGAAATCGCTACCCGTCGAGGTGAGCGGCGACCAGGTCGTCGTCACGCTGCCGGAACGATCGTAATCGCCGTCTGCCGTCGGGCGCGCGGGCCATCCAGCTCGACGAGCATGATGCCCTGCCAGCGACCCAGCACGAGGTCTCCGTTGGCGATGGGCAACGTCTCGGACGGGCCAAGGATCGACGCCTTGATGTGCGCGGCGGCGTTGTTGTCGACCCGGTCGTGCAGCCAATCGTCGTGATCCGCCACGGTCATGCGCAACGCACGTAGCAGATCGACTCCGATGTTAGGATCGTCGTTCTCGTTGACGATGATGGCCGCCGTGGCGTGGAGCACCATCACGTGGCAGAGGCCGTCATCGACGCCCGACTCGCGGACCACACGACGGACCTCCTCGGTGATCTCGATGCACTGTTCGTGACTGTCGGTCGAGACTTCGAGGATGGTGGCCACGAGGCCCGTCCCGTCCTAGGACAGACCGCAGCTATACTCGACCGGTTGGCCGGTCGCGCCTTTGAGCATGATGAGGGCGTCGGTGGCAACGACACGACCATCGCCGTTGGGATCGCACAGCGACTCGAGGCAACTCGCCAGGCTCACCGAGGTGCGTAGCGCCAGGAGAGCATCGGTGGCGGTACGCGCGCCATCACGGGTCGCGTCTCCACATTCGATGATGTCTGGCCACCCGATGTCGGCCATGAGCTTGAGCGTCAGCTCAAGGTTGTGCAGAGGAGTCACCAAGAACGGCTCCATGATGTCGCTGGGCGTCAGGTCCGTGTTCCAGTGGCTGACCGAAGATCCAAGTTCCAGCGGATTGGGCGCGTACATCTCCAGGTGGCCGTCCGTACCGAAACCGTCGGTAATCGTGCCCTCTGCGATCCACTCCTGTGCGTACGCGGTCACCGCGGGACACGCCCAATGCAGGTCGCCGTCATCGATCGCGGAGGCCACGCGCTCGCCGTTCGTCATCGTCTTCCAGCTCTCGCCGGTGCTATGGTCCTCGAGACAGCACATGTACACATCGTCGAACCCGCCGATCTTCGCACCGGTGGACAGGTTGACGGTGGTCAGAAAACCCAGACCATGCCCGAGCTCGTGAATGACCACACTGGTCAGGTCGATGTTGGCTCCGCTGTTGCCATCAAAGCCGTAGTAGAAGCGCCGGGCGCCCAGACAGATCGCGTCGTCGACGACGGCGTTGAACGTCGCGACGATGTCGGGGTTGCCCGGGTCGAGGTCGGCCCCGGCGACGGCATTGGCCAGAGCGTAAGCGTACCAGGTGCCGGGAATCGCGCCGGCAAAGTCGCGAGCGATGTTGAATGGGCCGGCCGATCCGAGCACGGCGCCACCCCCCGAGCAGAACAGGTTATCGAAGGCCGCATCGACGAGGATCTCGATGTCGTTGCCGCCACCGTTCATGCTCTCGAGGCGGTCGCCCCAGATCGCCGCAGCGTACTCGAAGACGTTGAGCCGCTGCTGTCCGAGCGTGGTGCCGGGGTTTCCGCCCTCGGGAGTCGCGGCCGTGGCATCGTTGAATCCCTCGCCCAGCCCGTCACCATTGAGGATCGTGATGGTGGCAGCGCTCGCGCCGTCAGCGGCGAGCATACTGCTCACCAGCAGTGCCGTCGCGATCCGCGCAACCGACAGACTCACGTTCGCCTTCATCACTGCACCCCCTCGACGCCCGTCTCCAGGTAGGCGGAGAGTGGAACGGTCAGTTCGCCGGGCGCGAAGCAACGAGCCTCCAGCTCACCAGCCGAATTGACGCGGGCCACGGAGTAGCTGAGGAAGGTTCCCGGCAGATTCGTCCGGATCCCGCGGGCGGGCCCACCGAGAGGCACCGCCACGTAGGCCTCGGCTGGAATCAGGGAGTTGAGGTAGACCGGATCGAGCATGACCGTGGTCGCCGCGGAGGCCTCCGGGCTCGGCTCCGCGCCGGGGTCGCCAACGAATACCTGCGCATGGCCCACGCCTGCACCGGCCAGCATGGCGACGAGAGCCCACCCCGCGGCCTTACTCATCCCCGTCATCCTCATCGATCGAATCCTCCTTTGTCTGTAGCTCGGCGAGCAAGCCCCGCGCGTCGCCCCCCATCGCCGTGGCGAGTATAACGACTCCAGCGCACCTCTTCGACCCGGAATCACACAAAGGGCGCTGGCGAAAACCATAGACGCGGCGCTGACGATAGCGAAACGCAGGATGCACGTATCCAGCAACAGACGATGAGGAGGACCTGGCCATGCCCCAAGCGAGGCTATTCGGATCGCGACTTTCGCCGTTTGTAGAGAAAGTGGCGCGCGCGCTCGACCTCAAACGCATACCGTTCGATATCGTCCCACCCCACGGTCCCCGCGACTTCGGCAAGTGGAACCCGCAAACCGGCAAGATGCCCGTGCTCGAGCTCGGTGGTGAGCGACTCTACGACTCCACCTTCATCCTACGCCACGTCGATCGGCGCCACCCCGACCCACCGCTCTTTTCAGCCGATGCTACGGTCGCTGCGCAGCAGCGCATGCTCGAAGACTGGTCAGACGAGGCGCTCTACTGGTACGTCATGGCGCTGCGCTGGACGGACGACAACCGACGGGCAAGCGCCAAGCAGATCCTCGACACGCTGCCGCCGTACATTGCTGCGGTCGCGCGGTTTTTCCTTCCCCGACAGCTGCGCGGCACGACTCTGGCTCAGGGACTCGGACGGCTGCCGCACGAGGTGGCGCTCCGCGAGTTCGGCGAGCGCATGGACGACCTGGTTCGCATCCTGGCGGCGAAGCCGTTCTTCTACGGAGATCGTCCGAGCGCGGCCGATCTGGCCATTTACGGTCAGCTCAACACCTTGTGCTCGGGCCCCACGCCGGATGCCGCGCAGCAGATTCACGCCCGTTCGCCGCTGGTCGGATGGATGCGTCGCGTTGAGGCAGCGACCAAGTCGTCTGGCTAGCGAAGCTCGGCGCCGAATAATCGCGTCACCCGACCCCACGCGTCCTCGGCGGAGGCCTTGTGGTAGTCCGCCCGTGCGTCGCAGAAAAATCCGTGACCGACTTCGGGATAGACGACCACGTCGTGACGGATACCGGCGCGCTCGAGCGTCTGGCGAATGGTGTCGACCTCGGCTTTCGGAATGTACGCGTCCTTCGCACCGAACAGGCACAACAGGCGGCCCTTGATCTGGCCGGTTCGCTCCAGTGTGGCCGGCTTCTCGTTTCCCGGAGCGCCGGCGGCGACGCCGCCCCCGTAGAAGCTCGCCGTGGCCGCGATCGGCAGCTCGCAGGCCGACAGGTAGGCTACGTGGCCGCCAAAGCAGAATCCGATCGCCCCGATGCCGCGACCGCCGACGTCGGCTCGGGAGACCAGCGCGGCGTGAGCCGCACGAACGTCAGCGACGATTTCGGACGCCTTCGCACGGACCATCAGCTCGACCCCTTTCTGTAAGCTCGCCTGGTCGTAGCCCAGCTCGATCCCGGGCCCGGTGCGATGGAACAGGTCCGGAGCAAGTACCACGTAGCCCTCGGCCGCGATCCGGTCGGCAACCGAGCGTATGTGCGGGTTGATGCCGAACACCTCCATGAACAGCAGCACGCCAGGCCAGCGGCCGGCTCCGGCGGGCTTGGCGACATAGGCTCCCATCGAGCGTTGGCCGACGGCAATGCTGATTCGCTCACTGGTCGTGGGCATGACGGCGTGATCCTCCTCGGGTAGTGCGTCGGGACGGTAGTGATACGCGAAATCGTCGCGCTACCACGCTCTGTCCACCAAGGCGAGCACGCGGCGCGGAGGCTTCCAACAGCCGCCGACCCGTGACAAAGAGCCGCACGTGGATCTCAAAGAAACGCGCTACGAGGTCGCCGACCGGATCTCGACGATCACGCTCAACCGCCCCGACCAGTTGAATGCTTTCACGGTCAGGATGATGGACGAGCTGCTCCATCTTTTTGACACGCTCGACCGCGACGACGCCGTCCGAGCGGTGATTGTGACCGGCGCTGGCAGGGCCTTCTGCGCGGGCGCCGATCTGGCGGCAGGCGGCTCTACTTTCGATGCCGAAGCAGCCGGCCACCGCGTCGGTCTCTCCGGCCACCGCGATGGTGGCGGTCGCGTCGCCCTGGCGATCTTCCGCTGCCGCAAGCCCGTGATCGCGGCCATAAACGGCGCGGCCGTCGGGGTCGGCATCACCATGACCCTGCCGATGGACGTGCGCGTGGTGGCCGACGACGCCAAGGTGGGCTTCGTGTTCGCCCGCCGCGGCATCGTGCCCGAGGCCTGTTCGTCGTGGTTTCTCCCGCGGATCGTCGGCATCGCCAAGGCCGCCGAGCTTTGCCTCACCGGTCGAGTTTTTCGCGCGGGCGACGAGGCCGGCTCCGGTCTGTTCAACTACGTGCTCCCGGCGTCGCAGGTGTTGGCCAAGGCCCAGGCCATCGCCCGTGAAATCGTCGAAAATACCTCGGCGGTCTCCGTCGCGCTCGCGCGCGCGCTGCTCTGGCACGGCCTGGGCGAGTCGGATCCCCAGAGTACCCATCTGGTCGATTCGAAGTGCATCCACTGGGCCGGCCGCCAGGCCGATTGCTACGAGGGGGTTCAGAGCTTCCTCGAGAAACGCCCGCCTCGGTTCACGATGAGCGCCTGGAGCGGCCTGCCCGAGTTCTACCCGTGGTGGAAAGAGCCCAAGGTCTGAAGTTCGGGCAGCTCCACCTGTTCGAGAGTCCCGGCGGACGCACTGATCGTCAGACCGGGAGGCGGTCGCGGCTCACGAAGGGCGGCACTCGGAAAAGTCGGTGATCTCTCTCAGGTAGGCGTGCGGGTACATTCCGGTCGAGTGACCGTCAGCCCAAAGCAGACGGAGCGCGTAGCGCCCCACGCCCTCGACACCTACGAGCATGGGAGCGGAGGTCGCGACGAACTGCCGGCCGCCCGAGTGGCCTTGGCAACTGGCGCAGGGACACCAGCCGCGCAGCCCGCGATACGAGTACTCGGTGGTCTCACCATCGCTCCAGCGCACGCGCAGGATCGCCGCGGCGTCGTCACGGGTAACCTCCACGGGCTCGGAAACCAACTCACGGGTCGCCATCTGCTCGACCGCGCCGCGCACACGCCGGGCGATTTCGAGGAAGGCACGGCTGGCGGCATGATCCGGATCACGAACGACGATGGGAGTCCCGGCGTCCCCGCTTTCTCGAACCTGCGGCTCGATCGGAATCTCGCCGAGCAACGGAACTCCCAGCTCGGCGGCAAGCTGTTCCCCGTTGCGGTTGCCGAACAGGGGATCGTGGGTGCCGCAGTTCGCACAGACCAGCCCGCTCATGTTCTCGACCACGCCCAGGATGGGCGTGCTCACCTTGCGGAACATCGCGATGCCGCGCTTGACGTCGGCCAGGGCTACGTCCTGCGGGGTGGTGACGATCACCGCGCCGTCGAGCGGCACCTCCTGGGATAGCGTGAGCACGATGTCGCCGGTGCCGGGGGGCAGATCGACGACGAGATAGTCGAGCCCCTCCCAGGAAACCCCGCGCAGAAACTGCTTGGTCGCGCTCATCGCCATCGGCCCGCGCCAGATCACCGGCGCGGCGTCGTCGAGGAAAAAACCCATCGACATCACCTGCAGGCCATGGGCCTGAAGGGGCGGAATGAGCTGCTCGGCCCCTGGGCGCGGCTGGCCGGAGATGCCGAGCATCATCGGTGCGCTCGGCCCGTACACATCGACGTCGGCCAGTCCGACCTCGAGACCGAGAGCCCGGAGCGCGACGGCTAGGTTGACGGCGACCGTCGACTTACCCACCCCGCCCTTGCAGCTCGATACGGCGACAATTCGCGCGACCCCTTCCAGCTTGGCCTGGCGCAGCGGCGGCGCGGGGTTGCCGGCCGGATTTCTTGCGGCAGCCTCAGGCATGCCCGGCCTCCCGGACGGGTAGCTCCAGGCACAAGCGCTCGGCTAGCTCGATGAAGGCGCGGGCCGGTATGCTCTCGGGATCGGTCGCTACCAGCGGCCGGCCCTCGTCGCTCCGCTCACGAATGACCCGAACCAGTGGGATGCTCCCCAGGTAAGGAATCTCGTTCTTTCGGGCCATTCTCTCGCCACCACCGGCTCCGAACGGCTCGCTGCGCGATCCGCAACTCGGGCAGAGATGAAAGGACATGTTCTCGACGACTCCCAGCACGGGGACATGAACCTGCTGGAACATCCGCACTCCGCGCTCCACGTCGGCGAGCGCGACGTTCTGGGGAGTCGTGACGATCACGCCGCCGTCCAGCGCGACCTGCATGGTCAGCGTCATCTGTACGTCGCCGGTGCCCGGTGGCAGGTCGAGGATCAGGTAGTCCAGCTCACCCCAGTCCACATCGAACAGAAATTGAGTCAGCGCCTTGGTGAGCATCGGCCCGCGCCAGATCAGTGGAGCGCCCTCGCCGACGAAAAACCCCATCGATACCAGCCGGACGCCATGACGCTGGAGCGGAACGAGTTTCCCCTGTTCGTCGCTCGACATGCGCTGGTTCGGGTCGACGCCGAATAGCGTGGGAACGCTTGGGCCGTAAATGTCGGCATCGAGCAGGCCCACCGCGTGACCGAGCCGCGCCAGCGCAACGGCCAGGTTGGCGGCGACGGTGGACTTGCCGACCCCGCCCTTGCCGCTCGCCACGGCAATCAGGCGCTTGACCCCCGGGACCCGCTTGCGCCCTGGTCCGGCCGTCTCCCCCCCGGCTACCGCCGGTGCCGCCCCACGAGCGGGCGCCTGGGGTTGCTCGACGATGATGTCGGGCGCAGCGAGCCCTTCGATCGACCCCACCAGTGTCTCGATGGCGGTCACGATCTGACGGACCACCTCTGGGTTCTCCGTGGCCAGCAGCAAGCGAACCTGGGTCCGGTGCCGATCGATCTCGATGTCCTTGACCAGGCCAAAAGAGACGATGTCGCGGGAGAATCCGGGGTACTTGATCGTCTTGAGACGCTCTTTGAGCTCGTCTACCGTCACCGTTCCACCCCCCACTCGGGGGTATCAATACCCGGAGCCAAGCCTGCCCCATTGATCGGCGGCAAGGCCCGGCAGCGCCGTGTACGGACCCTGCGGGCTACGAATGCCGTGCGGCGGGTGATGTCAAACCAGCAATCGTTAGCGTTCGAGAATCAATCGGAACTCTCTTGCGAGCTACCTTGACGATCCGTGAGACAGCCGGCTAACGTGGCCATCTGCTAGGTCTGGAACGGCGCGCCCGGATTGGGCGCCGTCGTCCCTGGCAAGCCAGTCATGTCGCACCGGACACTTCGCTGGATCGCCGCCGTCGCCGTGACGGTCGGCGTTGCCGCGCCGGCCCCCGCACAAACCCCGATACCGATACTGACGGACGCCGAGCTGCAGTGTCAGCGCGCCACCTACAAGTCGACGGCGGCCTATCTGACCGCGGTCTTCAACGCGCGCCACGACTGCTTCCTGCGCCAGCTCAACGAAACCTCCCCGTTACCGCCCGCGATCGATTGCCGAGCCGACATCGACACCGGAACCGGCGACGAGCAGAGCGACGCGAAGATGCGCGCGGCACGCGCTCAGCTCTTGGCCGACATCACGACCACGTGCACCGGCATCAGCCTGGAAAACCTCGGGTTCCCCGGCTTCTGCGCCGACGAAGACGGTCCTCCCTACTCCGCATTCGACCATGAGACCTGTCTGCGCACCGAGTCCGACGAGATCGTCGCGGACCTCATCGACTTCGAGCAGCCGCCAGTCATCACCTCGCTCGATAGCCGCGATCGCATCTGCCAGGACGAAATCTCGCGCAAGTCCTCATCGATGTTCGTCTCCGAGTTCGACACCCGGGCGACTTGCCTCTTCCGCGTGCTCAAGGAGATCCTCGACCCCGCCACGATCGACTGTCAGCTCGAGGACGATCCGCTCGCGCCTGCGGTCGGAGACAACGCCGTCGACCTGAGCATCGTCGAGGCCCATAACAAGGTACTGCGCAGCATTCCGAACAGCTGTCCGCGAATCGACTTCACGCCTCTCGGGTTCCCCAACATCTGCCCGAACCCCGAAGGCGATCCCTACCCGCTGAGCGCGCTCAGCGAGTGCATGTTCGATTCGCATCATTTCGCCACCTATCGCCTCATCGACATCACCAACCCCATCCTCAGCAAGTGCGGTAACGCCGATCTCGATTTCGCCGAGCAGTGTGACGACGGGAACAACGAGTGGATGGTCGGAGAGGTCTGTCGCTTCAATTGTACGGTGATCACCAACTGCGGCGACGTCGATGACAGCGGCGCGCTGACCGCGATCGACGCCCTCTTCATCCTCAAGGCCGCGGTCGGAGCCGAGTCCTGTCAGCTCGAGGTCTGCGATGTGACCGGCGACGGGAGCATCACGGCGACCGATGTGCTGGCCGTGTTGCAGAGCTCCGTCGGGCTGGTGGTCGAGCTGAACTGCCCGGCACCGCTGGTCAGCTGCGGCAACAGCCTGGTCGATCCGCCGGCGGAGAGCTGCGACGACGG
Source organism: uncultured Myxococcales bacterium (assembly GCA_964555245.1). Classification (GTDB taxonomy): domain Bacteria; phylum Desulfobacterota; class Binatia; order UBA1149; family SPBQ01; genus CAZKRI01. The sequence continues at coordinate 38,725 of CAZKRI010000061.1, read as the reverse complement.
CAATCGCGAGTGGACCCTAGGCCAAATCTGCAATGCGAGCTGCCAGCGCCTGATGTGCGGCGACCCGAACGATTCGGGCGTCGTCACGGTCACCGACGCCAGCTACATCCTCCAGGTCGTGGTCGGCATGCGCACCTGCGACGTCCGCATCTGCGACGTCAACGACGACGGTCGCATCGCCACCAACGATGCGCAGCGAGTTCTGCGCTTCGCCACCGGTCAACCGGTGCTGCTGACCTGCCCGTTCTGACCCACCCGTAGTTGGACGACGATTCGCGTTCGCGTCGCGCTCAGCGGCGGCCGAACAGGTTGAGCAACAACGTCAGGACGATGCTCACCAGAAGACACGTCACCACCGGGAAATAGAAACCGAAGTTCTTCCGCTCGATGACGATGTCCCCAGGCAAGAAGCCACCGGGGACCCGCCCCAGGAAGTGCAGCAGAGCGCCGGCCGCGATCAGCATCACGCCGGCGACCATCAAGAGTTTTCCGAGGTTGAGGTTGCCCATGCTCGGGTTGCTCACGGCCCAGCGCGGGCTCTCTCGCGGGCAGAATAGGCCGCGACCGGCGTCTGGGCAAAGTCGCGGCCGCCTGCTAACTGAGCGACGTCATGGATCTACGTCTGGCCGGCAAGGTGGCCCTCATCACGGGCGCGGCCTCCGGGTTGGGGCGCTGTACGGCCGAGTACATGCGACGCGAGGGCGTGAGGTTGATCCTCGCCGACCGGGATGAGGCGGCCCTAGACGAAATCGCGCGCGAGCTCGATGGAGGAAGCGACGCCGCCGAACCGGTCGGCATGGACGTTCGGCGCTATGAAGACTGCGAGCGCACGGTCGCGGCCGGCATCCGTCGCTTCGGCCAGCTCGATATCCTGGTCAACTCCGCCGGCATCGGCGGCTCTCTGGCGTTCTTCGCCGAGTCCCGGCCCCAAGACTGGACCGACCTCCTCGAGATCAATCTGCTGGGCGTGATGAATTGCTGCCGGGCGGTGACCGACCACATGACCGCGCGCGGTTACGGCAAGATCGTCTCGCTGGCCTCCGAAGCCGGCAAAGCGAATGAGAAAAGGATGGTCGTCTACGGCACGACCAAGGGCGGCGTGATCTCACTGACCCGCGGGCTGGCCGCCGAGCTGGGTCGTTACTCGATCAATGTGAACGCGGTATGCCCGGGCGTGACGCACACGCCGATGACCTCGTACATCACGCCGGAGATGGAGACGATGGCGGTCAAGATGTATCCACTGCGGCGGCTGGGCCGCCCACAAGACATCGCGCCGCTGGTCACCTTTCTCGCATCGGACGAGGCTTCCTGGATTACCGGTCAGGCGATCAGCGTCAACGGTGGTTTCGGACGGAGCTGAGCCTGGTGTAGGCTGCCCGCTGCCTCTCCCGCAACACACGCGCAACGCCGAATGAGCGAGTTTCTCGCGACTGCAGTCAACGAGATCGTCCGCATCTTCTACGAGGGGTCGATCTTCATCCTGCTGGGTTTTCTCATCGCCGGCCTGCTGCACGAGCTGCTGCCGGCCAACGCGATCTCACATCACTTGGGCCGGGAGAGCCCTCGCGCCGTCGTGCTTGCCGCGCTGTTCGGCGCACCGATTCCGTTGTGCTCGTGCGGCGTGCTGCCGGCCGCCGCAGCGCTCCGCGCCAAAGGCGCTTCACGCTCGGCGCTGACCTCATTCCTCATCTCGACGCCGGAGACCGGCGTGGATTCCGTCGCGCTTACCTATGGACTGATGGGGCCCGTCATGGCCGTGGTGCGCCCGGTGGTGGCGATCGTGACGGGCATCGTTGCAGGCTTGCTGTCGATCGTAACGTCTACGGATACGGCGGCGGACGGCGAAAGCCTGCCGTCACACTCGCACGCGAACGCCGAGGTACCGACGGACACCCACGATGGAAACTGGCGCGTCCGGGCGCGCCGGGCCGCCTCCTACGGCTTCACCACCCTGATCGATGAGATCGCCTTCTGGCTCATCGTCGGCATCGCGCTGACGGGATTTCTGGCGGCGTCGATACCCGATGATTTCTTCTCGACGGTGCTCGGTTGGGACCGAGGGATCGTGCCCATGCTCGCCATGCTCGCGATCGGCCTCCCATTGTACGTTTGCGCGAGCGCGTCCACGCCCATCGCGGCAGCGCTCGTCGTCAAGGGGCTTTCCCCTGGGGCGGCCCTCGTTTTCTTGTTGGCAGGGCCGGCAACCAATGCGGCAACGATCGCAGTGGTCGGCCGCTTGCTCGGCGCGCGCCACCTGCGCATCTACCTCGGAGCGATCATCTTCACGAGCCTGGCGGCAGGGCTGCTGCTCGACGCCTTCGCGGCGGAGGCGGTGCGCAGCGCCACGCTGGTCAGCGACCCACGGAACGACTCGTGGCCGGCGGCCGCCGCCAAGACGGCCGCTGCGGTCGCGCTGGCGGCATTGATCGTAGCTAGCTTCCGGCGCACGCGTTTTCGCGAGGGAATCGCCGAGGTCCGCGACCAAACCAAGCGGCTGGCCGCCGCGGTGCGTGGCTTCCACCCCCGCGTCCTGCTCAACCGGACCGTGTTCGGCAGCATCGGTCTGGTGCTCGGGTTGACGCTGTTGCCCCAGGCCGCGCTCGTGGTCGGCCCCGGCGAACGCGGGATCGTGCGGCGGCTGGGTCGCGTGGTCGCCGCCGATCTTCAGCCTGGCTTGCACCTGCACCTGCCGCCGCCCATCGGGAGCGGAGAGACGGTCGACGTCGATCTGGTACGCAGCGTCACCATTGGGTACACGATCGGCCGCGACGGTCGCCGCGAAAGCGTTTCCGACGAGTCGTTCTACTTGACCGCCGACGAAAACATCATCGACGTGCATGCGGTCGTTCACTATCGCGTCACCGATCCGGCCCGGTTCCGTCTCGGCATCGAAGCTGCCGACGCGTTGATCCGTAGCCTCGCGCGCCGCGAGCTTGTCGTAACGATCGCCGGAAGCCCGATCGACACGATCTATTCCACCGCGCGTGCGCAAGCCGAGGAACGGTTCGGCGACGGGCTCGCCAGAAGTGTCACCGAGCTGCGTCTGGGCTGCGAGATCGTCGACGCCCGGCTGCTCGACGTGCACGCGCCAGCCGACGTGCACGACGCGTTCCGCGACGTCGCCAGCGCACTGGAAGATCGCGAGCGCGAGATCCTGGTCGGCACCGGATACGCCGCCGAGCGCACGGCCGAGGCCTCCGGTAACGCGTCCGCCGTGCTCGATGCCGCGCGCGCCGACGCGCAACGCGCGATCAAGCTGTCGCGAGCTGAAGGTACGGCCTTCGCCGGGATCGCTCACGAACATCTGCGCGCCCCCTACCTGACCGAAACGCGGCTCTACCTGGAAGCGATCGAGAGCTCGCTAGCGTCGCCGCGCAAGTACCTGCAAAGCGCGCCGAGAAGCGGAGGCAAGTTCGACCTATGGATCGGAGCCCCTCCAGCCGAACCGCAAGCCGACCCTGCTCCGGCGGAGGAAACGCCATGAAAGGACTCGCCGTAACGGCAGCCTTCGTGCTCGCCACGCTCTTGGCCGTGACCTCGGTCGTCATCGTCGACGAAACCGAGCACGTCGTCGTCACCCAGTTCGGTGGGCCGGTCGCGGTCTACAGCAGCGCGGGCCCACGCCCGAAGCTCCCCGTCCCGGTTCAACGGGTCACGCGTTTCGAGAAACGAACCTTGTTCACGGCGCCCGACGCGACCGAGCTGCTGACCGCGGACAAGAAGAACGTCATCGTCTCCACCTACCTCTCCTGGCGCATCGCCGATCCGCTTCGCTATCTGGCCGCGCTGCGTACACGAGAGTTCGCCGAGGCGCGCCTGACGGCGCTGGTGCAGTCCGAGTTGGGGAGCGCTTTGGGTGACATGCCGTTCACCAAGCTGGTCCCGGCCGACCATTCGGCCGGCCTCAGTGCTCTGGAACAGCGTGTGCACACCGCGTGCGCTCCGCAGGCGGTGGAGGATTTCGGCGTGGAGCTGGTCGCGGTCGGCATCACGCGCTTGAGCTTCCCGCCGCAGAACCTGCAGAGCGTCTTCGCTCGGATGCGCGCCGAACGCGCTCGGATCGCGCGCGGGTACCGCTCCGAGGGCAAGGCCGAGGCCCAGAAGATCCGCGCCGAGGCCGATCGCCAGGGCGCCGAGGCCCTGGCCACCGCCGAGGCGGAGGCGGCGAGGCTCCGTGGCGAGGGTGAGGCAGAAGCGGCCCGCATCTATGCGGAGGCCTACTTGGGTCACGAGGACTTCTACCGGTTCCTGCGCACCCTCGAGAGCTACGAGCGGGTCTTCAACGAGAAAACCACGCTCGTCCTGCCGACCGACTCTCCCTTTCTGGAATTGCTGATGTCGCGCGGCCCCGGCGGCCGCGCGCGTGCGCCGGTCCATCCGTTCGCCGGCGACTGAGACCGCCAGGCATGGTCTCACAACACCGACCGCGCCGCAGGCCTTCCACGCTCGCGTTGACGCTCGTGCTCGCGACGGTGTGGCTGGCCAGCGGGCTCTACAGCGTCGCACCGGACCAGAGCGCCGTCGGCTTCGTCCTGGGTCGAGCCGCCGCCCGCGACGTACCGCCTGGCATCCACTGGAACATCCCCTGGCCGCTCGGACGCGTCACGGTTGCGCCGACGGCGACTAACTTCGTCATGCCGGTGGGATTCCGATTGCTTCCGCGCCCGGAGGATCCGCCGACCTCGGACCTGTGGCTCACCGGAGACGCCAACATCGTCGCCGCACGCCTCAATTTCATGTACCGCATTCACAGCCTGAGCGACTTTCTGCTGGCGCACGAGTCACCGCGCGAACTGATTCGACGGGCAGGCGAACGTGCGCTCACCGACTTCTTGGTTTCGGTCGGCGTCGACGCCGCGATGACGTCACGCCGGCACGAACTGCTCGTCGCCGTGCAGGCCGGAGTGCAACGGAGCTTGAACGATCAGAGGATCGGCGTCGACATCCAGTCGGTCACCATCGAGCTTCTCGGCCCACCGGATGACGGCGGCGTCCGCGGCGCCTTCCAGGAAGTCCAAGACGCGCTCGCCGACCGGGAGCGTACGATCCAGGAGGCCGGCGCCTACCGTGTCCAGGCCCTGGCCGAGGCCGACGGCAACGCTCAGCGCTTGCGCAGCGAAGGCGCCGCCGAGCGGTATCGGCGGATCGAGATCGCGCGCGGCCGCACCGCGCGCTTCCGCGCGTTGGCAGCCGCACACGCGCTGGCTCCCGCGGTCACCGAGCAGCGTCTCTACCTCGAAACCCTCGACCGCATCTTGCCGCGCATCGAGACTTACGTCATCGAGCCGGCCCCGGGAAACCACGTGCACTTGAGGATCGAGAAATGAGCCGGCGACCACTCAGATCGGGACGCCGGCGTTTTGCATGGGCCGCGCTCGCGCTGGTGATGTCGGCCGGCTGCAGCGAGCGTCCGCCGGCGCAGAGCCGCCGGCCCGTGGTCGCAGTGTCGGTCCTGCCGCAGGCCTTCACCGTGCGGCGGCTCGCCGGCGACCTCGTAGACGTCGAGGTCATGGTGCCACCCGGCGCGAGCGATGAAGCGTACGAGCCCACCATCGACCGTCTGGAAGCGCTCTCCAAGGCTCGCCTCTACGTCAAGGTGGGTCACCCGAGCTTTTCCTACGAACGCGCCTGGATCGAGCAGCTCTTGGCCGAACAGCCTGCCATCGAGGTCGTCGACGCGTCAGCCGGCATGCGGATCGTCGACGAGGATCCACACCTATGGGTAGCGCCCACTCACATGCGGACGGCCGCACGAAACGTTGCCGCCGCACTGGCCCGCATGCTGCCGGCGCAGCAGGAGGTCCTGAGAATCAACCTTCGCAAGTTCGAAGCCGAGATCGACGCCGTGGACACGGAGCTGAGAGCCACGTTGGCGAGCGCGGGCGGGCGGCGGTTCTTCGTCTTCCACCCGGGCTGGGGCTATCTGGCCAGGGAGTACGGCCTGCAGCAGGTCGCCATCGAGCAGCACGGTAAGGAGCCCGATGCCGGAGCGCTCGCGCGCATCATCGCGGATGCCAAAGCGGCCGGCGTACGCACCATCTTCGTTCAGCCGGGATTCGGCCGGGCGAGCGCCGAGCTCGTCGCTCACGAAATTGGCGCCGAGCTGGCCGTCATCGATCCGGTGGCTTACGAGTGGAGCGACAATCTGCGGCGGGTCGCGCCGCAGCTGGCGGCTGCCCTGGTGCCATGACGACGCCTGCCGTCGAGTTGCGCGACGTCTGGGTTTCCTACCGGGAGCGGCCGGTACTGGCAGCGATCGACCTCACGCTGCCACGCAACGACTACGTCGCCGTGCTCGGCCCCAACGGCAGCGGCAAGACCACGCTGATGAAGGTGATGCTGGGACTGATCCAGCCCGAACGCGGCACGATCCGCGTGCTGGGCGTCGCCCCGCGCGCCGCGCGCGGCCGGATCGGCTACGTGCCGCAGAGAATCGACTTCGACCTCGCCTTTCCGATCACCGTCTTGGACGTCGTCCTGATGGGACGGCTCGCTTGCCGCGGCTTGCTGCGTCCGTTTGGACGCGCCGACCGAGAGCGCGCCATGGCGATGCTCGAGCGCGTGGAGCTCGGTGACTACGCCCAAAGACAGATTGGCACGCTGTCCGGGGGCGAGCTGCAGCGCACGCTCATCGCTCGCGCGCTCGCGCTCGACCCCGAGTTGCTGCTCATGGACGAGCCGACCGCGAGTCTCGACGAGCGGATCGGTCACAGCATCTGGGAACTACTCGAGACGCTCACCCAAGAGATGACGGTCGTGGTCGTCTCCCACGACGTCGGCGCGATCTCGAGGTACGTACGCAGCGTGGCCTGCCTCAACGTGCGGCTCCACTACCACGCATCCAAGGAGCTTACGGCGGAGATCCTGGAGGCCACCTACGGCTGTCCGGTCGACCTGCTCGCCCACGGCCAGCCGCATCGGGTGCTCCACGAGCACGAGCTAAAGGGAGGCGACTGATGCTCGAAGCCCTCTCGCTGCCCTTCTTCCAGCGCGTGCTCATCGCGGGGATTCTGGCGAGCATCACCTGCGGAATCATCGGCACCTACGTCGTCGCCAAGCGTATCACGTCGATCTCGGGTGGCTTGTCTCATGCCGCCTTCGGCGGAGTCGGTCTGGGGTACCTCCTCGGGTTCGATCCGATGCTGGGTGCGGCCGGCTTCGCACTGGCGACCGGTCTGGTCATTGGCTTGGCTTACCGCCGGCTGCGCTCGGGCCTCGATACGCTGATCTCGATGGTGTGGGCGGTCGGCATGGCCCTGGGAATCCTCTTCATCGCCGCGGCGCCGGGCTACGCGCCCGACCTCACGAGCTATCTGTTCGGCAGCCTGCTGTTCGTACCGTGGGGGTACATCGGCATCGTCGCCGCGCTCGACGCGATCGTGATCGTCGCGGTCGTGCTCCTGTACAAGGAGTTCCAGGCGGTGACGTTCGACGAAGAGTTCGCCGAGGTGGTCGGGGTCCCCGCCGAGGCGATCTTTCTCGTCCTGCTCGCGCTCAGCGCGCTTGCCGTCGTCACCCTCATGCGCGTGGTCGGCGTCATCCTGGCGATCGCGCTCCTCACCGTGCCTGCCGCGATCGGCCGACAGTGGGCCGACAGCTTGCGGCGGATGATGGTGATCGCGGTGACCATCAGCGCGCTCTCGACCGTCGCGGGGCTGTTCGGATCGTACTGGCTGTCCTCGGCCGCCGGCATCTCGGCGCCGCCCGGTCCCCTCTCCGTCCTGCTCGCCAGCGGCTTGTACGGCGCCTCATTTGCCGTGCATGCCGCGCGCCGCCGGCAAGGCCGGCGGCGCTCAGTTGGCTAGCTGCCCAAGCTCGCCGAGCAGGTAGACGTTGGCGAGGATCGACTTCGAGAACACGCCGAGGTCGAGCGACTCGTCGGCTCCATGGGCGCCGGTCTGCGGATCCATGACGCCGTTGAGAATGAGCGGAACCCCGGCGAAGCGCCGGCCGAACAGGGCTACGAACGGGATCGAGCCGCCGATCCCGATCCGCGCCAACGGTACACCCCACGCGCGCCGGTAGGCGCGATCGGCGGCGTCGAAGGCCGGTCCCACGGGCTCATAGAGCCAGCTCTGCGCGTGCGTGCTCAGATCCTCGATCCACACGCGCACGCCGCCCGGCACCGAACCGAGCAGGGCAACCTCGAGCACGGCGCGCATCTGGGCGCGGGTCTGCCCGGGGGCCAGCCGAATGGAGAGCGTCGCCAACGCGCGACTGCGCACCGCGTTCTTGTGTTCGCCGGAACGGGGAAAGGAAGTCGAGAGCACGGTGACCGCGGGTTGCCGCCACAACCACTCCGCGGTCGGGCGCCCGGCCTCGGGCAGCAGTTGGACGCCCGGCAACAGACGAGCGCCCTCGCGCAACGCGTCCGCCGGAAAAGGGATCGCGTACGCTTGCCGGCGCCAGGACTCGGCAACCTCGACTTGCCCCAGCTTCATCCGGCCCTGCTCGTCGAGCAGACGGGCCAGCAGCAGAATGAGCGTGTTGCCCGCGTCGGGCACCAGGTTGCCCCAGAGGCCAGAGTGAACATCGGCATGCAGCGCTTCGCAGACGATCTCCACCTCGTAGATCCCCCGTAGCGAGACGGTCAGGCCCGGCACCTCCGTCGAAGGGTTCTCGCAGTCGGTCAACACCATTACGTCGGCCGCGAACACTTCGGGAAACGCGTCCATGTAACGTTCGAGGTTGGGGGAGCCGATCTCTTCCTCCGCTTCAATCACCATCCTCACATTGACCGGCAGCCGGCCGACCACCTCGAACCAGGCTTCCAGCGCTGCGACGTGCGACACCCAGCCGCCCATGTCGTCGGCCGCACCGCGCGCGTACAGCCGGCCGCCGCGCTCGGTCGGCTCGTGAGGCGGGCTCCGCCAACGCTCGCCTTTGACCGGCTGCAGATCGAGGTGGCCGTAGATGAGAACCGTGGGGTGCGACGGTCCCGCCTGGGTCCACGCGGCCGCGACCAGCGGCAGCGCGTCCGGTAGCTCGAGCACTCGCGCGTCGGTAAGGCCGAGACTCGCCAGGTCGGCCCGAACCATCTCGGCCAGGCGGCGAACATCACCGGCGTGCTCGGGCTCACACGAGATGGCCGGGACTCGCAGGTAGTTCTGCAAACGCGCCAGTGTCTGCGGAAGCCGCTCGCGCGCACACGCGGCGACACGCTCGGCCAGCTGGGTGGTGTCGTCCATTGGGGTCAGGTCTAATTTCCCGCCTGGCGGGAAATTAGACCTGACCCCATTTCCCCGGGCAGGCAGAGCAGACGGACCGTGTCGGTATCCTGCGATGGCTTCGCATCCGCGCTCGTGGCCTTGACCTTGACCAGGCCCTTCCCCGGCTTCAGCGCTCCGCGGCGGCCGACCTTGACCGGCACCTCGACCCCATCGCTGAAGGCACAGGTCGCGCTCGCGACCGGGAGAGCGCCAGCGATGGCAGCCGCGACGGTCTCGATCGCAGCGCTCGCCGGTTTCACTTTCTTGACCTCGAAGCCAGCCACGCCGGCCGGGTCGCAGTCCGGCAAAGAGGGGTCGGTTACGTCGAGGCAAAAGCCGATCGGAAACAGACAGCGCTCGTTGACCGTGCGATCGGCATCACAGGCCGCGCCGTCGGTGCAGATCGCGGCCTTTGCCGGCTTGCCTGGTTTGGCGGCAACCAGCTCGGCTCCATAGATCTCGGCGATGCAGTCCTTGGCCTTGGCTCCGCCGCCTGGAGCCAACCGGTCCACCGGCGTGAAGCGGTGGACGCTCAGGTCTTCGGTGACTGGGTCGGGAAACGAGAACGTGGAGGACAGCATCTCGACCCGCCCCGTGAAGGGGTCCATGTCTACGCCGGTTGCGAAGGTGAGGCCGCTCGCAAACGCCTCGACGGCACCCGACGCCGGATCCAGCGACACGACGTTCCCGGCGAAAAGCCCGGTGACGAGCACTCTGCCGTCGGTATTGAACCGGAGGTCGATCGAACCGTGCGCGGAGGTCGGACCCGAGACCACCCCAAGCAACGCGCCGGTCGCGTCGTAGCGAGATACCTGGGCGCTCAGGCTCGGTAGCGACTCCGCAACCAGCAGGTTGCCGTCCGATTCGAACGCCAGCCCTCCCACGAACTGAAGACCGCTCGGAACCAAACCTTGGAGGTCGCTCCCCGTCAGCCGGTGGATCGACCCGAGCCCGCTGCCGGCGGCGTTGCCGATATAGAGCGATCCCTGAGCGTCGAGGGCCAGGCCGGAAGCGGCCGGAATGCTGCCCGCCGCGGCGAGCTCCAGCCCGGCGGCCGACAGACCCTCGGCGACCGACGCAGCAGGGACGGCAAAAACGGTATCGCCGGTGACCGCGCCGGCGGCCTCCAAGGCGTTGTCGGAAACGTAGAGCACATCGGTGGCCGCGTCGTAGACGCAGTCGCCGATCGAGTTGAAACCGGATACCACGGTCCGCTGCGCCCCGGATTCGCTGACCAGCACGACCGATTGCGCTGCACCCGTAAAACCGGGCCCCACCCCCACATAGGTGCCGCCCGGTCCAACCGCGACACAGCTCTGCGTCGACTGAGTGAGGGAAAGTCTCGTATAGATGTAGCCCGCCGCCGGGGTAACCGACTGCGTCAAGCCTGAGGCTGGCGAGCAAAGAACTGCAACAATCGTCGTGAGCCTCGCGGCGCAAATCCCGGTGCGCTTCATGGAATCCTCCTTCGCCTCTCCCGCGAGAGGCAGGGCCTGTGAGAACGAGCCGTTCCGGTGTCCTGACTAGGGGGTCGTCCTACTCACCGCGCCTTCCCGGGACGCGTGGTCCCAGTGGCCTCGTGCGGCTTTCGTACCCCTACACAGTTGCGGGGCAGTAGAGGATTCGCACCTCTTTCCCGGTCGGAGCCACCATGGCTCCTTCGACTCACCGCGACTGATACGGTCGCGGTCAGCGACTGTCAACTCGCGCCCGACCGCTGTTCGAGCGCTGGGAAGCCGTCGGACGCCGTGCTAACTGTCCGCGTGATCCGTGTGTCGTCTCCCCTACTCGCCGTGAAGCTGGCTCGCCATACTGTCCTGTTCGCCGCGCTGTGCCTCAGCGCCGCCTGTGGGCCCGCGATCCGGGTCAAGCACATCGATGAAGCGACGGTTCACCGTCAGCTCACCTCCAGCGTACTGACCACTGGGCAGCCAAGCGACTTCTCCGTTCAACTGCTCGACAAGCTCAACCTTACGGAGCGCTTCGCGGATGATCCGGAAGGAGCCCTTGCCGTCGTCCACGATGGCCTGGGCGCAGACGACGAGAGCGAACGGTTGTTCGCGCTGGCAGAGCTGAGCTTCGCACACGCGCTGGAGACCGAGAGCCGTAGCCACTTTCTTGCGACGGCGATCTACGCCTACGCCTACATGTTCCCAGCGGAGCCGGACGCGAGTCTCGACGCATTCGACCGGCGCTTCCGCCTGGCCGCCGACCTCTACAACCGCGGGCTCACGCGTGGGCTCGCCGCGGATGACGAGGGCGGGTTGTCCCTGGGGCCTGGCACCCATGAGCTGCCGATGGGAACGCTCCGGATCGACGTCGACGAAACGACGACGGTCCTGGATGGGAACCAACTCGAGCGGTTCGTGTCCGCTTCCGACCTTGCGGTAAAAGGGCTGCGCAACCACTACCGGCACGCCGGGTTGGGCGTTCCAGTTGCGGCCAAGGTCGGATCCCCCGTCAAGGGCACGCGCTCGGATCGATGGCGGCCGGCACGGCGCTACGCCGCCCTGACCGCCGTCCTGCTTCTGCCCGACGTCCGGCACGGACTGACTACGGGGTCCGTCGAGAGCCGCCTCGAATTGGTCGATCCGGATCTATCGCCGACCATCGACGTGGAAGGACGCGCTGTCCCCCTGGAGAGCGACTCCAGCGCGGTGCTCGGCTACGGGGTCGCCGGCTCGCCACTCTGGGAGTTCGAGCTGGCCGGGTTCAGACTGGGCGACTTCCGGCCCACGGGCCTGCGCTCCGATAACCCGGGCCTATACATGATGAGCGCGTACCGGCCCGGTCGGATCCCCGTCGTGTTCGTCCACGGGACGGCTTCCAGCCCGCTACGCTGGGCCGAGATGGTCAACGAGCTGGCCAACGACCCGGCGCTGCGCGGCCGACTGCAGTTCTGGTACTTCATGTACAACACGGGCAATCCGATCCTGCTGTCAGCTGCCAAGCTGCGCGAGGCATTGACCGCCATCGTTGCCGAGAAGGACCCCGAGGGACGCGATCCCGCTCTGCGGCAGATGGTGGTGATCGGCCACAGTCAGGGCGGCCTGCTCACCAAGCTCACCGTCGTCGACAGCGGCACCCGATTCTGGGACAAGGTCAGCTCCGAGCCGATCGACGACCTGAATGTCCGACCAGAGACCCGCGCGCTGCTGCGCGAGGCACTGTTCGTCGAGCCGTTGCCGTTCGTCAAGACGGTGGTCTTCGTTGCAACCCCACACCGCGGCAGCTTCCTCGCCAGACGAAGCCTGGCTGGATTGGTCACGCGCCTGGTCACCTTGCCGGGCCGGCTTGTCGATGCCGGCGGCGATCTGTTCAAAGCGCTAAGCGCCGATCCGACGTCACAGGCGATCCGCTCGCTGGGTCGCATGCCGACGAGCATCGACAACATGAAACCCGGCAGCCCGTTCCTCACGACGTTGGTCGAACTGCCCATCGCCGACGGCGTCGCAGCGCACTCGATCATCGCCGTTCGCGGCGACGGGCCGCCCGAGGACGGCAACGACGGCGTGGTGGAGTATCGGAGCGCCCATCTCGAGGACGTCGCATCCGAGCGGATCGTTCGTTCTTCGCACACGGTGCAGGGCCACCCCGACGCGATCGCGGAGCTGCGCCGGATCCTTCTGCTCGAACTTTCAGACGAAGCGGCTGCTCCACCGTGACCCGCCGCTAACGCTTTTCCCTTGCGCCGGCGTGCCAGGTAAGTAAGCGAGCGTCGCGCGAGGAGGAACCACGTCATGCATGCGGGAAAGCTAGCGGGCAGAGCCCTCAAGAAGGCCGGCGTCGAGTGCGTGTTCACGCTCTCGGGCGGCCACATCATGCCGATCTATGACGGCTGCCTCGACGAAGGCATCAAGATCGTCGATGTCCGGCACGAGCAGGCCGCCGTGCATGCGGCGGACGCCTGGGCGCGGCTGCATCCCGGCCGAGTGGGCTGCGCGCTGCTGACCGCGGGTCCGGGCGCCACCGACGGGGTGACCGGCATCGCAAACGCATGGCGGGCCAACTCGCCTGTACTCGTCATCGGCGGCCAGGGCCCCCTGGTCAATCTGCGCCGGGGCTCGCTGCAAGAGATGGATCACATCCGCGTGATGCGGCCGATCACCAAGTGGGCCGAGGCTTGCTACGCGCCGGACCGGATCGGCGAGTACATCGAAGAGGCCATTCGCTACGCGCTGGCGGGCAATCCCGGCCCCGCTTACCTCGAGATCCCGATGGACGTGCTGTTCGGTGATGTCAACTTGGACAAGGTTCCGTGTCCCGCGCCGCAGAACACTTCGAGCTACCGGCCTGAGCGCGCGTTCATCAAGAAAGCGGTCGAGATGCTGGCGACGGCCAAGCTGCCCATGGTGATGGCGGGCACGGGAGTGAAGTGGTCGAACGGAGCCGCCGCCCTCAACCGATTCCTCGCGGCGACGCGGATGCCTTGCTACTGCAACGGCATGGGCCGCGGAACCGTCCCGCACGATTCGCCTTACTTCTTCAACCGGACTCGCCGCGACTACCTGGAAGCAACCGACTGCGTGATCCTGGCCGGATCGCTCCTCGATTTCCGGATGCGTTTTGGCCAATCCATCCCAGCGAACGCCAAGATCATCCAGATGGACCTCGACGCCATCCTGATCGGGAACAACCGTCGCGCCGACATCGGCCTGGTCGGGAACATCGGTCAGACCTTCGACGCCATGCTCGAGGTGATCGCCGAGGAAGGCACCAAGCTGGACTGGTCCGCGGTGGTCAAGACCTGGCGCGCCAAGGAAGAGGCGGAAGAAGCGAAGGTCGCCGCCCAGCTCACCTCCGAGGAGGTCCCCATCGACCCCATGCGCCTGTGCAAGGAGATCGCGGACTTCGTCGACGACGACATGATCGTGATCGGGGACGGCGGCGACATCGTGGCCAAGGCGGCCAAGGTGGTCCCGGTGCCGAAGAACGGCGCCTGGATGGACCCGGGCCCCCTCGGCACGCTCGGGGTCGGCATGCCCTTCGCTCTGGCGGCGCAGATCGCCCATCCCGGCAAACGCGTGCTCATCATCTACGGCGACGGGAGCTTCGGACTGAACGGCTTCGAGTACGACACCGCCGTACGCTTCGGACTGCCGATCGTCGGAATCATCGGCAACGACTCCGCGTGGGGCCAGATGATGCGGCCGCAGATCAACATCTACGGTGCCGACCGGATGGTAGCGACCGAGCTCAGGCCGACCCGTTACGACCGCGTGGTCGAGGCGCTCGGCGGCCACGGCGAGCTGGTGACCGAGCCCAAGCAGATCCGGCCGGCGCTCGAGCGGGCCTTCGCGAGCGGCAAGCCCTCCTGCATCAACGTCATGATGCGCCAGGACCGCAACTTCGAGGGTGGCATCTACGTCTGAATCGAGGCCAAGGCCTCGGCAGGGAGCCGGACCCGTGCAGCCTAGCGCCCTCCTCCTGGCTCGGTTGGTTTTCGCTGCCGTCGCAGCGCTCGGTGGCGGCGCGCCCGCGCTCGCTCAGGAAGCAGCCGGGCAGCCCACCGGCCTGGAGATCGCCAAGCGTTCCGACCAGGCACGCCGCTCGCGCACCGAACATTCGGTCATGACCATGACTCTCGAAAACTCGCGCGGGCAACAGCGCCTGCGCACCATCGAGGGCTACGGCCACGAGCTTAGCGAGGCCGAGGAACGCCGCTTCGCCCGCTTCGTCAAGCCGTCCGACGTCAAGGACACCACATTGCTGACCTACGACTACCGCGACAAGGATGACGACACCTGGCTGTATCTGCCGGCCCTCAAGAAGACCAAACGGATCCTCTCGTCGAACAAAACCGACTACTTCATGGGCTCGGACTTCACATACTGGGACATGGAGAATCTCGATTTCGCGAACTGGGACTACAAGCTCACGGGCAGCGAGACGATCGCTGGAGTCGAGTGCTGGATCGTCGAAGCGCGTCCTCTGAACGACAAGGAGGGCGAAGAATCCGGCTACATCAAGACGGTCAGCTGGATCGCGAAGAGCGACGACATCGCGCGCAAGGTCGAGTTCCACGATCGCAAGGAGCGGCTCGCCAAGCGTCTCACGTTCGCCGACGTTCGCCCGACCGCTGCGAGCGACCTCCGGCCTCGACCGCACACGATGACGATGGAAAACCTCCTTACCCAGCACAAGACGGTCCTCAAGATGGACGTGCTCGAGCTGGACGTCACGGTGGACGACGAGGTCTTCAGCGAACGGAACATGGTGAAGTGACCCACGCGTGCCGGGCGCTACCAACCGCCCTGCTCGTCGCGGCCGTGTCGATGGCGATCGCAACGCCACCGGTAGCGCGGGCGGCGGAGGTCCATGGCTACCTGCAGGAAGGCATCGCGCTGCGGACCGGCCAGGGGGACGTGATCTTTCACCGCCAGCTGCTGAACCTCAAGGCCGAGAACGAGCTGAACGACACCCTCTCGCTGCAACTCGACGGCAACTTCTGGGCCGATGAGCCCGATTTCGAGAGCGCCGAGCTCCGCGCGCGACTGCGCGAGGGCTACGTCAAGATCCGTTTCCCGAAAGCCGACCTCCGAGTGGGCCGGGTCGAGGTCGCCTGGGGTGAGGCGGACGGCGTCGTCATCTCCGACCAGGTGTCGCCCTTCGACGTCGAAAACTTCATCGTGCCACCTTTCGACGAGATCCGGCTCGGCGTCGACGGCGCGTTCCTCGACTACTATCCACGCTGGGATCGCATCCTTCAGGTATTCTGGATCTCGCACTTCACCTCGCCGAACTTTCCGAGCCGAGACTCTCCGTGGTCGTTCTTCGAAACGGACGCGCTGCTGCAGGATGCGCCGCCGGGCTTCGACGTCAGCGTCGGACCGGTCGAGCGTCCCGCCACCCAGCTCGCCAACTACGAGTGGGGCGCGCGCTTCAAGAGCCGAGCACGAGAGATCGACTGGCAGGTCGGCTATCTCTACTCGTTCGACGACCGGCCGCATGCGCGCCTGCGTCTGACCGGTCCTTCCAGCGCGGTCTTCGACCCGCGGCACAACCGGTTCCATCTGGCGACCAGCAGCTTTGTCGTCCCGATCGCCGCGGTGCTGCTACGGCTCGACAGCGCGTTGGAGATCGGACGATTCTTACAGCTCGATCCCACGGCCGGGCGCTTCGATCCGGCCAGCCCGCGCTTCCAGCCCGATGCGCTGGTCGATGCCGCGGCTCGCGGCTTCGTCGCCGAGTCGAACGTCTCCCGGACCCTGCTGGCTCTGGACTTCAAGCCGAGCGTCTCGTGGTGGCACCAGCCAGACGCGTCGCTCCAGTTCGTGCACGAGAGCGTGATCGATCCGAACCCGGCGCTGTTGCAGTCCGAGCACCAGGAGCTGGTCAGCCTACGGCTGCAGGCCGCCTATCTGAACGAGACCATCAAGCCCTGGATCTTCGCCATCGCTAACGTCCGTGGGGAAGACACCTGGGTGCAAGCGAAGGTAGACTGGGAGCCGCTCGACCACTGGCGGTTCAGCGTGGAGTACGACTGGTTCAACGGCCACGTGGACGACGGCAAGAACGGCGGCATCTATGGACGCTACCACGACAACGACATGGTGATGTTCCAGACCCGCTACAGTCGTTGACCCCGGCTTCTGCGCCATCATGTATCGCCGATTCATCGCTCTGGTGATCCGTCACCCCACCTGGACGGTGGGCCTCACCTTGGCGCTCACGCTCGCGCTGGCCAGCCAGATGGCCAAGCTGCGCGCGGAAACCGACATGAACGTGTTCGTCCCCGAACACGATGACGCTCGCGCGAACCTCGACTTGCTCGAGAGCGTGTTCGGTTCCTCCTACCTGACCCGGATTCTGATCGTGCGTGACGACCACCCCGACGGAATCTACGAGCCCGGAACGCTACGGGCGATCGAGCGGATCACCGAATGGCTACGGAGCCGGCCAGAGTTCGAGACGGAACGGCCTGTGGACCTGCGCTCGTTTTCCACGGTCAATGACATTCGCGGCAGCGACGGCGAGATGGTCGTGGAACCGTTCATGGAAGAGCCTCCTTCGACCCGTGAGCAAGCTCTCCTGCTGCGCACGCGGCTCGAAGAGAACGGCATCTACGTCGGCGTGCTCGCATCGAAAACCGGCAAGGCCGCGGCCATCGTGGTGCGGGAGTCGGCCGCCGGTAGAGCCAGCCGGCCGGCCACCTATCGCGCCCTCCGGCAGTTTCTCGATGGCCTGTCACGCGAGGGCCGGCCGGAGCGCTTTCACATCACGGGCCGCCCGGTGGTCGAGGGCTTGTTCGGCCTCTACATCGCACATGAAGCCCTGCGGATGCTGCCTATCGTCGTGTGCTTCTTGGCGATCTTCCTGTTCGTGTCATTCCGTACACCTCGGGCGGTGGTGATTCCCATGATCATCATCGCCGCAACCGAAGCGTGGATGATGGGGTTCCTGGGGCTTTGCGGCTGGCGCGTCTACTCGGTGACGACGATCCTGCCGGTCCTCATGACCGCCGTCGCGATGGCCGACTCGATCCACCTGCTGGCTCGGTTCTACGAGCTGCGGGAACAGTTTCCGTCCGACGATCGGTCCGCGATCGTGGAAAAGACGATGACGGACATGGGACTGCCCATCTTCATGACGTCGATCACCACGGCGATCGGCTTCCTGACGATGGTCACCACGGCCGTTCTCCCTTTGCGGGAATTCGGTATCGTCGCCGCGTTCGGCGTCGCTGCCGCGTTGCTGCTCACGGTGGTCCTGGTCCCGGCAATGCTCGCGCTGTTGCCGTTGCCGAGGCCCGCCGCAAGCGTGTCGGGCGCGGCTCCCCGCTTCAGGCGGCTCGACGGCGCGCTGGCGGCAGCGACCCGCTTGTCCGATCGGCGGCCGGACGCCGTGGTCGCGGGTTTCGGAACGATCATCCTCGTCGCGACGGTCGGTCTGTTCCGGCTGTCCACCGACAGCTCGCAGATCGAACAGTTCCGGCCCAGCCATCACTTGCGCAAAGCCGACACGGTCGACAACCGGCTGTTCGCGGGCAGCTCCTTCCTCGACATCGTGATCGACGGTGGCCAGATCGACGCGATCCAGCAGCCGGAGATGCTCGAACGCATCAGCAAGCTCCAAACCGAGCTGGAGCGCTTGCCGGAGGTCGGCGACAGTTTCTCCATCGCCGAGTTGGTCGAGCGCATGAACCGGGTCATGAACGGCGACCGGGCCGACATGGAAGCGATTCCCGCGAGCCGTGAACTGGTAGCACAGTACCTGCTGCTGTACTCGATCTCGGGGGGGCCCGGCGATTTCGACGATCTGGTCGATTACGACTATCGGCGCGCCCATGTGTTCGTGTTCATCAACGACTCGGGCACAGCCGCCGCCAAGCGCGTCGTGCAGGAGGCTGCGCGCGTGGGGCGGTCGCTGTTCCCCGCCGACCCAGCGACGGGCGTCGACATCAGGCTGGCCGGGAGTACCTACACGAACGCGCACCTCGAGCAGCACGTCATTAACAGCCAGATCTCGACCCTGCTTCTCGGCGTGCCCGCGATGTTCCTTCTGATGTGGTGGATGCTCAGGAGCCTAAGCCTCGCCTTGCTTTCGATCACGCCGCTCTCGATCGCCATCGTCTGCATCTACGGGGCGATGGGGCTGATCGGCCTGCCGACCGACATCGCGACCACGCTCCTCGGTGCGCTCGCCGTCGGAGTCGGCGTCGACTTCTCCATTCACTACCTCCACTGCTACCTCGTGTGCATGCGTGAGGTTTCCGATCCTGCTCGCGCGGCCGGCGTCACGGCTCAGACGGCAGGACGCGCCCTGTTCATCAACGCCCTGGTCTTGGTGGGGGGGTTCGCGACGATGCTCGCGGCGCGCTTCTACCCGCAAGTGAAACTCGGGGCCCTGGTCTCTTCCACCATGGTGATCTGCTACGTCACGACGATGCTACTGTTTCCGGCCGTGCTGCGGCTGCGCTACCGGGGAATGGGGTCAGGTCCAATTACGCCGGGCGTAATTGGACCTGACCCCATTAGCGGCCAAGCTCGCCGATGACCTGCTCGATGAACGGCCAGGCGTTCTGCGCCAGCCGCGCCTGGCCGGCCGCGTTGGGATGGATTCCGTCGGGCAGGTTGAGCTCGGGCGCGCCGGCGACGCCCGCCATGAGATCGGGGATCAGCAGGGCCCCGGTATCGCGGGCGACTCGCTCGTAGGTGTGCTGCATCGCCAGATCGTGAGCCGGATGAAGCCCCGGAAACGACGTACCCGCCACCATCACCTTGGCGCCAACCGATTGGAACGATTCGACGATACCGACCAGGTTGGCGTGGGATCTGCGCCGATCCACACCTTGAAACAGGTCGTTGGCGCCCAGCTCGACCATCGCCAGCAGCGGCGCCGGCTCCAGGTACTGCCGGACGCGCCGCAGACCCTCGGCGGTGGTTTCACCGGAAACTCCCGCATTGATGCAGCGAAGATCGTGCCCCTGTTCGGCCAGGCGCTTCCCCACCAACGCCGGAAACGCCTGGCCCTCGGGCAGCCCCATGCCACGCGTGATGCTATCGCCAAAGAATACGATCGCGCCGGACAAGGGGCTCACCGGCGGGGCTGGCTTACCCGAGGGCGCGAGCCGGCAGCCGCCGGCAGTGAGCGCAAGCCCGAGCGTGACCCCGACCACCAGCCCAACGTTCCGCACCAGCGGGCGCACCCGGTTCAGCTCAGCTTACGATGGTCCCAGCTCGAGGTCTTCTGCGGATGAAAGACGAGGGCGACGCGCTTGCGCACCTGATGGCGAACGACCGGGCCGGCCTGGGCCTCGTCAATCCCCATATACTTGCGGGCCGACGCCAGCCCGATGCGATAACACAGGTCCTGGTCGTCGATGATGTCGAAACGGCCGCGCATGAATACCCCTCGGAGCTGGTTGTAAGCCTGCCCGTCCTCGATGAGAACCGATCCCCGCGGGTCGCGCTCCAGGTTGCGAACCTTCTGCGAGCTGCGGTACGTGTGCATGTGAATCAGGTCATCGACCATCGCGTACCACATCGGCACGACGTGCGGCCAGCCATCATGATTGATCGTGCCCATGATGAGCGTCTTCGACGATTCGACGTAAGCGCGTTGCTCGGCTTCGCTCAGCCCGATCTGGTCACGCACGTTGGGCATTCACTCACCACTCGGCCGGCTCTGAAGCGTCGCCCGCGTCATCGGCCGGCTCCGGATCCGAGCCTCCATTCCAACGATCGTTCGCCAGGTCGTCGTAGGGATCGGGAACCACGCCTTGGTCGACCAGGGAGCGCTCGTACTCTTCCTGCTCGGCCGAGTCGAGCGGTTGATCCTCAAGCGGCTCCTCATCGACGCTGTCCGGAACGCGCACCACCCCCGGCGGCGCGGTCGCCGGGACAATCGGCTCCGAAAAAGGATCGAGCACGGGATCGGGTAGGAACATCTCCTGAGAGCGGGACTCATAGCGATCCGGGCGTTCGGCCGCCGCCGGCTGAACCGTCAGAAAGGAAGCAACCAGGGCAACCCCTACGGCGCCTGGCCCCAGGCGAGATTCCCATTCCATCTCAGCGACGCTCCGGCGGCGTCTGAGCGCGCTGCCGGTTGCGCATCATTCTAACGACCAGACGGCGGGGCAGGAACCGGGCCGCAAGCACCCCCAGCCGGTTCTCGAATCCTGGAATGACCCGCGAGTGGCGGCCCAGGGCCTGCAAACTGGCCGCGACCACGTCTTCGACCCGCGACCAGCGCGTCGACCGCTCGCCGGCGACCTCCTGGAATTCGGTCCGCGTGTCGCCGGGCGCGACCACGAGCACGTCGATTGCCCGGTCCTCCAGTTCGGCCGCCAGAGCCTCACCCCACATGGCCAGAAACGCCTTGGTCCCGCCGTAGACGGCGTAGTACGGCATCGGCACGTAGGCCCCCGCCGAGGCCACGAGCACGATCCCCGCGTGGCTGCGGCGGCGCATGCGGACCAGCATGCGGCTGGTCAGATCGACCGGCGCCTCGCAGTGGAGGCGAACCAGCCGAGTCAGCGCCTCAGGTTCCTGCAGGTCGAACCGTCCGATCCAGCCCGTTCCGGCGTTGTTGACGAGCAATCCGATATCCAGATCGGTGACGGCCTGACAGATCCTGGCCGCAGCGCCAGGCTCGACCAGGTCGACAACGAGGATCCGGCTTTTAATCGCGTGGGCTGTCTCCAGGCGGGCGGCCAGGGCCTCGAGCCGCTCGCGCCGGCGCGCCACCAGGACGACGTTGAGACCGGCGCCCGCCAACTGTTCGGCAAAGCCCTGGCCGATCCCGGCGGATGCGCCGGTCACGAGCGCCCAGGGCCCATACCGCCCCGCGAGATCCGTACGCATGTCAGGCCACGAAGATCGCGTCGTTGCTCCAGTCCGCGCGCATCATGCTGCCGTCCACGTTGACGGCCGGCAGATAGTTGCGGAGCATGCGAACCGGGGCCAGCAGACGCACCGTCTGGATCTCCTCGATGGAGTCCTGACCGTGGTTCTTGCGAAGCGAGGGGACTATTTCCTCGTGGACGCGGCTGACGATGTCGGATTCGGAGGCCCCCTCGACGACCATCACCAGCGCCATGCGGCCATCGATCTCGGCCAGGTGCGACTCATAGATCGAGCGCGTGAAGACCGTCACCACATTCGGCTCGTTGCGAATCTCTTCCTCGAGCTGGCGGTGCGTCACGCCGATACGGAACCGGATGATGTAAAGGTGACGACAGCGGAAGTACCCGGTCCCGCGCTCGGTCATGTCGACCTCGGCGTAGTAACGGATCAGCCCCGCTTTCTCCATCCGTCCGCGCTTGCGGCTGACGGTGCGCACAGGGATGTCATTGGTCTCCCCCAGCTTGTTGTCGGAAAGCCTTGGATTGCGAATCAAGGCCTTGGCGATGGTCACTTCCTGCTCGTCGAGTTCATACATTGACCTATTTGCACCCCCAGTCGACAGGATCGGATGAATTAGGCCAACATTAGCACAACTCTTGCCTGAACAAATCGACTATCTTTCGGATTTGACTTTTTTCCGCAATTGACAACGCGGGTGTTGTAGACTAGCCTCCGCGGTCCTTGACAGCCGACAACGGCCCATGAGTCAGGCAGTCGCCGGGTCGATGCTCGGCGAGAGCATCGGCAAACCAGAACGCCACCCGGCTCTTCGGCCCGTCGCATACGGGACACGCAGCGGGCGATGACAAGGATCGCAAAAACGGCGGGAGCACCGCCGCCATTCGAGCAGCGAGAACGCGACGCCTGCGGCGTCGGGTTCGTCGCCCGCGTCGACGGCAAGCGCACACACGAGCTAGTCGAAAAGGGCCTCGAAGCCCTGATTCACCTCGAGCACCGCGGCGCCTGCGGGTGCGACCCGGAAACCGGCGATGGCGCCGGGGTCACTGTCCACATCCCACACGAGTTTCTGGCCGATGCCTGCGGCGCCTTGGGCTTCCGACTCCCCCAACCGGGTGCCTACGGCGCCGGCATGGTGTTTCTACCGATGAGCGCCTCCCTGAGACAGCGAGGCAGGCGGCTGCTCGAACGGGCCATCGTTGAATCGGGTCTACGGTTGCTCGGCTGGCGCGACGTGCCGATCGATGAGCGGCACTGTGGCCGGGTCGCCCAAACGACCAGGCCGCACATTGCGCAGGTGTTCGTCGCCCCCGACCACGAGGTTTCCGAAGACGAGCTCGAGCGTCGCCTGTACGTCGCGCGCAAGGTCGCCGAGCGTCGCGCGTCCCAGGCCGGCGGCACGATGGCCCGGCATTTCTACGTGGCCAGCCTCTCGTGCCGCACCATGGTCTACAAAGGGATGCTCATCTCCAGCCAGTTGCCCGGCTTCTTCCCCGACCTGGTCGATGAGCGCTTCAAAAGCGCGATCGCGCTGGTGCACTCGCGCTTCAGCACGAACACCCTGCCCACCTGGCGGCTGGCGCATCCGTTCCGGTACCTGGCACACAACGGCGAGATCAACACGATCCGCGGCAACACCAACTGGATGTCGGCGCGGGAAAAGCTCTTCGAATCGCCCCTGTTCGGCGACGACATCGCCAAGCTGGTGCCGATCATCGCACCAGGACAGAGCGACTCGGCCGTATTCGACAACGCCCTGGAGCTGCTTTGCCAGACCGGGCGGTCGCTGCCGCACGCCGTGATGATGATGATCCCCGAGGCATGGGAGAAGCACGAATCCATGCCCGAGGAGAGAAAGGCCTTCTACCGCTACCACGGTTGCCTGATGGAGCCGTGGGACGGGCCGGCCTCGATCGCATTTACCGACGGCCGCAGCATCGGCGCCGTGCTCGACCGCAACGGCCTGCGGCCTTCGCGCTACCTGGTCACGCGGGACGGCTTGGTGGTCATGGCCTCCGAGACCGGAGTCCTCGACATTCCGGCCCGCGACATCGTGCTGAAGGACCGCCTGCAGCCCGGGCGCATGTTCTACGTCGACCTCGAACAGCAACGCATCATCGAGGACGGCGAGATCAAGCACCAAATGTCCGTGCGCAAGCCCTATGCCGTCTGGCTGCGCCAGAGCATGGTCGAGCTGGATGGACTGCCGGCGCCCGCGCAGGTGAGGGCCTACGAGTCCGGCGAGCAGCTGGAGCTCCAACAAAAGCTGCACGGCTACTCGCTCGAAGATCTGAGGATGATCATCACGCCGATGGCGCTCAACGGCCAGGAGCCGGTGGGCTCGATGGGCACGGACACCCCCTTGGCGTGCCTATCCGATCAACCGCAGCTTCTGTACAGCTACTTCAAGCAGCTCTTCGCCCAGGTCACCAACCCGCCCATCGACTCGATCCGAGAGGACCTGGTCATGAGCCTGGGGGTGGCGATGGGACGGCAGGCGAATCTGTTCGACGAGAGCCCCGCGCATTGCCGGCAGCTGAGCATCCGTCATCCGATCCTGACCAACGAAGAGCTGGCACGCATCCGCGAGATCGATGCCAACGGGATCCGCAGTCGCACGATACCTACTCTCTATGACGTGACCGGTGGCGCACAGGCCCTGGACCGAGCGCTCGAGACGATGTGCGCGGCGGCTTCGCGCGCCGTCGATGACGGATTCGACATCATCGTTCTGTCCGACCGCGGCGCCGGCCCGCAGACCGCGCCGATGCCCGCGCTGCTGGCCGTGGGCGCGGTTCATCACCACCTGATCCGCACCGGCATGCGCACCCGCGTCGGCATCGCGGTCGAGTCGGCCGAGCCACGCGAGTTGATGCACCTCTGCTTGCTGTTCGGCTACGGAGCCAGCGTCATCAACCCGTACCTGGCGTTGGCAACGATCGCGAGCATGGCCGGCGACGGCGATCTGCACGGCCATCAGGCCGAGGAAGCGCTCGCCAACTACATCAAGGCAGCCGAGAAGGGCGTGCTCAAGACGATGTCGAAGATGGGCATCTCGACGCTCAGCAGCTACCGCGGCGCGCAGATCTTCGAAGCGATCGGATTGGCCGACGACGTCATCGAGCGTTGCTTCACCTGGACGGCCTCGCGGATCAAGGGCGTGGGGCTCGAGGTCATCGCCGAAGAGGCGGCCATGCGGCACCGGCGCGCCTACGAACCGGCTACCCCCGACGACCGAGGCTTGGTGCCGGGCGGACAGTACCAGTGGCGCCGCCGCGGCGAGTTTCACCTGTTCAATCCCCAGACGGTGGCCAAGCTGCAGCACGCCGTGCGTGGCGCCGACTACGCAACGTTCAAGAAGTACTCGCACCTGGTCAACGAGCAAAGCCGCAACCTCTGCACCTTGCGGAGCATGCTGACGCTCAAGAAGGCCAACCGACCGGTGCCGCTCGAACAGGTCGAGCCCGCCAGCGCGATCGTCCAGCGCTTCAAGACCGGTGCGATGTCGTTCGGGTCGATCAGCAAGGAAGCGCACGAGAATCTAGCCATCGCCATGAACAGGATCGGCGGCAAGTCGAACACCGGCGAAGGCGGTGAGGACCCCGCCCGTTTCGAGCGCGATCCCAACGGCGATTGGCGGCGCAGCGCGATCAAGCAGGTGGCCTCCGGCCGCTTTGGCGTGACCATCAACTATCTGGTGAACGCCGCCGAGCTCCAGATCAAAATCGCGCAGGGCGCCAAGCCCGGCGAGGGAGGGCAACTGCCCGGCCACAAGGTCGACGAGTTCATCGCCAAGACTCGCTACGCGACGCCTGGCGTCGGACTGATCTCGCCTCCGCCGCACCACGACATCTATTCGATCGAGGATCTTGCGCAGCTGATCCACGACCTCAAGAACGCGAACGACCAGGCTCGGATCAGCGTCAAGCTGGTCGCCGAGGTCGGCGTCGGCACCATTGCCGCCGGCGTCTCCAAGGCCAAGGCCGACGTCGTGCTGATCAGCGGTCACGACGGGGGCACCGGCGCCTCGCCGCTCAGCTCGATCAAGCACGCGGGCATTCCCTGGGAGCTCGGGCTGTCCGAGACGCAGCAGGTCCTGGTGGAGAACGACCTGCGCAGCCGCATCCGCGTGGAGACCGACGGTCAGCTCAAGACCGGACGAGACGTCGCCATCGCCGCGCTTCTCGGCGCCGACGAATTCGGCTTCGCGACGGCGGCGCTGGTCTCTTCCGGCTGCATCATGATGCGCAAGTGCCACCTCAACACCTGCCCGGTGGGCGTGGCTACGCAGGACAAGGAGCTGAGGAAGAAGTTCGCCGGTACGCCCGATCACGTCATCAACTTCATGCTGTTCGTGGCCGAGGAACTGCGCGAGATCATGGCCTACATGGGCTTCCGCACGGTCGCGGAGATGACCGGGCGCGTGGACCGTCTCGAGGCCGCGGTGCCGCAGAACCACTGGAAGGCCAAGGATCTGGATCTCTCTCAGATCCTGGCGAAGCCCAAGCGGCACAAAGGGGTCGGCATCAGCGGCACCGGCTCCCAGGATCACGGGCTTGGCAAGGCGCTCGACCACGAGTTGCTCGCACTGGCCGAGCCGGCGCTCGAGCACCGGCGTCCGGTCGAGCTGAACCTCGCGATCAAGAACACCAACCGAACGGTGTGCACGATGCTGTCGAGTGCGCTCACCCGCCGCTACGGAGACGAGGGCCTGCCGCCCTACACGATCCGGATCAACTTCCGCGGTTCGGCTGGGCAGAGCTTCGCGGCGTTCCTGGCGCGCGGGATCGCCGTGCGTGTGGTCGGAGACGCCAACGACTACTTCTGCAAGGGAATCTCGGGCGGGCACGTCGTGATCGTGCCGCCGGCGGACGCCGGCTTCGTGGCCGAGGAGAACATCTTGATCGGCAACGTGTCGCTCTACGGCGCTACCGGCGGCGAGGTCTTCATCCGCGGGCGCGCTGGCGAACGCTTCTGCGTGCGCAACAGCGGAGCAACCGCGGTGGTCGAAGGCATCGGCGACCACGGCTGCGAGTACATGACGCGCGGCACCGTCGTGGTGCTCGGCCCGCAAGGCCGCAACTTCGCGGCCGGCATGAGCGGCGGCGCGGCCTACGTCCTGGACGAGGACGGCACTTTCCGTAGCCGCTGCAACCTGGGAATGGTCGATCTGTTGCCGGTCGAGAACGAAGAGGATCGGCGCACGCTGCGGCTGCTGGTCCAGCGCCATCATCAGTACACCGACAGCGCCGTGGCTGCGCGGCTCCTGGCGAGCTGGGACGACGCGCTCCCGCGCTTCGTCAAGGTCATGCCCACCGAGTACCGCAAGGTGCTCGAGCTGATGCACCTCGATTCGGAAGCGATGAAGCTGGCCTCGATCTAAGGGTGATTCGCGCACCGCACGGGGACGCGGAACCGAACGCAGATGGGCAAGATCACGGGCTTCATGGAGTTCCGGCGCGAGACGCCTCAGCGGCGTCCGGTCGCCGAGCGCGTGCGGAACTACCGCGAGTTCGAGCCCCTGTTGCCCGAGGACAAGCTCCGCGCCCAGGGCGCCCGCTGCATGGACTGTGGGATCCCGTTCTGCCACAACGGCTGTCCGCTCGGCAACCTCATCCCGGATTGGAACGATCTCGTTTATCGTGGCCACTGGCGCGACGCGATCGATGCGCTGCATGCCACGAACAACTTCCCGGAGTTCACCGGCCGCATCTGCCCCGCCCCCTGCGAAGAATCCTGCGTCCTGAGCATCAACGACAAGCCGGTCACCATCAAGCTCATCGAGCGCAGCATTATCGACTACGCCTGGGAGGCGGGCTACGTCACCCCACAGCCGCCGACAACCACGACCGGCAAGAAGGTAGCAGTCGTCGGCTCCGGACCGGCCGGGCTCGCTTGCGCTCAGCAGTTGGCGCGCGTCGGACACGCGGTCACGGTGTTCGAGCGCGACGACCGGCTCGGTGGGCTTCTCCGTTACGGCATCCCCGATTTCAAGATGGAGAAGCACTGGATCGACCGACGCATCGCGCAGATGCAGGCCGAAGGCGTGACCTTCCGCACCCGCGTGAACGCCGGCAAGGACATCTCGGCTGCCGAGCTGCGACGGGACTTCGATGCCATCGTGCTCGCCTGTGGAGCGACCCTGCCGCGTGACCTGCCGGTCGAGGGCAGGGATCTGGACGGCCTCCACTTCGCCATGGAGTACCTACCCCAACAGAACAAGCGAGTGGCGGGCGACACGATCGATCCGGCCATCGCGCTCACGGCCACCGGCAAGCACGTCATCGTGATCGGAGGCGGCGACACCGGTTCCGACTGCATCGGAACGGCGAATCGCCAGGGCGCCGCGAGCATCACCCAGCTCGAGATCCTGCCCCAGCCGCCCGACCGTGAGGCGGCGGGGATGGTCTGGCCTTACTGGCCGATGATCCACCGTACCTCTTCGTCACACGAGGAAGGCGTCAAGCGCGATTTCGCAGTCTCCACCAAGCGCTTCGCGGGGAAGAACGGACGGGTCACCGCCCTCCACATGGCGAAGCTCGAGTGGCGCAGCGACGCCGAAGGCCGCAAGCAGATGGTCGAGATCCCTGGCTCGGAGATCGTCATCAAGGCAGACCTCGTGTTGCTGGCGATGGGGTTCCTCGGACCGGAACGCAAAGATTTGCTCAACGATCTGGAAGTCGCCTGTGACGCCAGGGGCAACCTCGCGTGCGACGGTTCCTACATGACGACGGTGCCCGGCGTGTTCGCCTGCGGAGACGCCCAACGCGGTCAGTCGCTGGTGGTGTGGGCGATCTGGGAGGGCCGCGAGTGCGCGCGCTCGGTGGACCTTCTTCTGATGGGCGAGACCAAGCTACCCAGCTCTCCCGCCGGTCCCGAGACGGGCGGGCGGCCGCTCTAGCTCGCCGGTCGTAGCGGCGGCTATACTCGACGCTGATTTGCCCGCCTCACTCGACCCAGACCGCCTGCTGGACTTCCATCGGGCCAGCGGCTTCGCCGTGCACCGCAGCGCCAGCGGCTGGTGGTACGAGGCGGGCTCGCGCTTTCTGCTGGCGGTTCCGACACACCGCCCCTTGACGCTCGCCGACGACGAAGCACGGGAAGTCCTGCGCGCGACCGGAGCGCTGGGGCTCCGCTACGTGAGCGCCGCGGGCGGCCCGGGCCGGCCGAGCTGGCAGATGGTCGCCACCGGCGCCGACTACGACCTGGAGAATTTCTCGGCCAACACCCGCAGCAAGATCCGGCGAGGCCTCAAGCAACACCAGTTCCGCCGGGTGAGCGGCGAGGAACTTGCCCGCGTGGGCGAACGGGCGTTTCTCGACACGGTCGTGCGGCAAGGCCGTGCCGGCCGCTACGGGCTCGATCGCTGGCGGGCGATGCTCGCCTCGGCCGATGCCACTGCCGGCATCGAGATCTGGAGCGCGTGGCAGGACCAGGTGCTCGCGGCATACTTGCTCGTCATGGTCTTCGAGGACGCATGCGAGTTCTACGAAGCGCGCTCGCGCGACGAAACTCTGCGGTCCTATCCGAACAACGCCCTGGTCTACACGGTCGCGCGCCAGATGCTGGTCGAGCGAGGGCTCCCGCAGGTGACCTTCGGGATCGCGGGTCTGGAGGAGAACGAAAGCCTCGACGCGTTCAAGCTCGCGATGGGCTTCATCCGCAAGCCGATTCTGCAGCACGTCGTCTTCCACCCGGCGCTTCAGCTCGCACTGTCGCTCCCTCCGATACGAGGCGTGGTCTCGCTCCTTGCCCGCCGAGAGCATGGTGCCGGGTTCTGGCGGCGAGCCCAGGGCCTGGTCGCCTTGTCGGGCATGAGCGGCTGATCTCGCGTGAACCGCCCCGTCGCATTCGTATTCCCCGACAATCTGGCAGCGCTGGCCACCTGCCGCGAGCTGGGGCGCGCGGGCGTCCCGGTTACATTGCTCTCCGCCAGGGCCGGCCCCGCCGCCCGGTCGCGTTATGCGAACTTCGTCCGCTGCCCCGACCTCTACACGGAGGGGCGGGCCTGGGCGGAGGCGGTAGCAGCTCTCGCGAGCAAGCAGTCCGAACGCCCCGTCCTGATCGCCACGGAGGACGCCGCCCTCCTGCTGGCCGAGACCCATCGCGCCTTGTTGAGCGCTCACGCTCGGTTCCCCTCGCCCGGGCCCGGAGTCGTCGACGCCATCCTCGATAAAGCCCGCCTCTATCGGGCCGCAGACGCCTGCGGGGTGGCGGTTCCGGCTTTTCGCGAGGTCACTGGCGAGCTGCCCGACGACATCTCCCTTCTCGAAGGAAGCTGGCTGGCCAAGCCGCCGTGCCGCTACGTCGTCCATGACGGTCGCGTGCGGACGTTCCTGGCGCTGACCGGCGGGAGCAAGGCCGTGGCCGACGACCTGGGCTCGGCCACCACGCGAATCCTCAGAGCAGGCTTTCCGGTCTTGCTTCAGGAGCAAGTCCCCGGACCGTTCGAAAACCTGGTCAGCGTCGGCCTGGCGCTCCGGCCCGACGGCTCGGTGCTGGCCTCGTTCACGGCGCGCAAGCGCTGCGAGTACCCCGAGCCTTTCGGCGACGGTCTGATGGTCGAGGTCATCGACGACCCCGGCATCACCGAGCCGGCCGTCTCGCTGCTCCGTAGCCTGGGCTACTGGGGGATCTGCGACGTGGAGTTCAAGCTGGATCCGCGGGACGGCCGCTACAAGCTCTTGGATGCGAACCCCCGGGTGTGGCTGTGGCTGGGGCTGGGCGCACGGGCGGGCGCCCCCATGGCACTGGCCGCCTACAACCTGGCCGCCGGTCTCGACCCGGGCCTCATTGGGCCCGCCCCCTCCTCGGCCCACCCCCGCTGGGTATCGCCGCGGGGGGCCGCCGCCTTTCTGATCCACACCTATCGGCCCTCCCGTCATGGGGTGGGACTGCCTGTGCGCTTGACGCTCGGCGCGCTCGGGACAATGCTAGGAAACTTGCTTACATTCCGCGACCCGCTTTACCTGCGGCCGTCGGCCTGGAAAGAAATTGCTGGAACCCTCGCCCGTCGCACCGGCCTCGCGGCCACGGCGCCGGCGAAGGGTTCGCTGATTGATTGAACGACCAAGTTGGGAGGACTTATGACTGTCATCGCCAAGGATTATTTCACTTGGGAAGATTCCGGACGCGCTCTCTTCGACGGCCAGGATCTGGCCGAGCTCGCCGACGGATACCCGACCCCGTGCTATCTCTTCTCGCAACGGCAGCTCCGCGACAACTACCGTCAGCTCCAGGCCGCGTTCTCGGGCGTCGAGGGCCTGCGCACCTACTACTCGGTCAAGTCCAATTTCGAGAGCATAACGCTGCGCACTCTGGCCGAGGAGGGCTCGGGCGCCGAGGTTTCGGGTGCGCTCGATCTCGAGCTGGCGCGGCGCGCGGGCATGCGGCCGGACCATGTCGTCTACGACGGCCCGTACAAGCCGACCGAGGACATCCGCGCCGCGCTCGACTGGGGCGTCCACCTCATCAACATCGAGTCGATGACCGAGGCCAAGGAAGTCGACCGAGTGGCCGCCGATCTCGGCCGGAAGATCGACGTCGGGATCCGCATCGACCCGCTGCTGTCCAAGCCGTACTACGACAAGGTCATCTCGACCTACAGGTTGAAGTTCGGGTTCCCCATCGACCAAGCCGAGGCCGCAGCGGTCGAGATCGCCAAGCTGCCCCACTTGAACCTGGTCGGCGTAATGACCCACATCGGCTCGCAGGTCTTCCACCCCACGCGCTACCTGCACACGCTCGACAAGATGTTCGATCTCATCGGGAAACTTAAGCGGCAGGGAATCGAGATCCGCGAGCTGAACCTGGGGGGCGGTTATCCAGCCCAGAGCATGCGCAACCTGCGGCTTTCGCGCCGCTTCGTCATCGCGCGATTGCTCGAGCGGATGGGCCGGATCGACGTACAGGCCAGCTCCATCGCTGATTTCGGGGCTCAGATCGGCGAGCGTTTTCACGCGCTTACCAAGTCGACCGGCTTCAAGCCCGTACTCGCCATCGAGCCGGGCCGCTGCCTGGCCTCCAATGCCGGCCTCATCCTGGGCCGTCTCCTCATCGTCAAGAACGACTGGGTGTTCACCGACATCAGCATCAACAACCTGCCGGAGAACCTGTTCTTCTCGGAGTGGCGGATGGTGTTTCCGGGACAGTCGCCCACGGCACGCGGCCGCCCCTACAACATCTCCGGGCCGACGCTGGCCACACAGGACGTGCACTTCTTCCAGCGCGAGGTTCCCGACGTCGAGGAGGGCGACCCGGTCGCGATTCTCGATACCGGAGCCTACAGCATCGCGCGCGCGAACCAGTTCACCCGGCCGCGAATCGCAGCCTACGCGATCCTGGAAAACGGTGACCTATCACTGGTACGACGCGCCGAGACCGTGGATGACGTGCTCAGCACTCAGATCTGGCCGGCCCGCGCTCAGAAACAGGCCGAGCCTGCCGAGCGGAAAGTGCGCAGCGCCTGAAGCGGCCGGCGCCCGATCAGCCGGAGAGATCCTCGCGCAGCGCGGCCGCCTGCACCGCCGTCAGCACGGCGCGAACGTCGAGCCGGGGATGGTCAACCCGAACGACCATCTCCGCTTCCTCGCGGGTGGCCGTGGCCAAACTCGGTCCTAGCGCAAAGACGACGTAGTGCACCGAGCTGATGCGCTCCAACGAGATCTGCCGGTCGTCGAACGTCGCCGAGCAGCTACCGACGCCAGGCACGTCCAGGTGGAGGTGCCGCTCCAAACCCACCAGCTCTTGCAGCCGGCGGTCGCGTTCCTCGGGATCTTCGTACTCGATGAGCAACGTAGCCTTCAGCTCGTCGCGGCCGGCGATCAGCTCGTTGTACGTGTCGATCTCGTGAGCGATCGCGGCCGGATTGGTGATCCGTTCGACCCTCAGCATCTCCTGTATCTGGTAGCGCACGGTCTCGTGATTCTCGAAGAGCAGCGTCAGGTGATCGCCGACGGCGATGCGGCGCGCTGCCTTAGTCTCCAAGATCCGCTGGCGCAGCGCCGGTCGCCCGATCTCGTAGTCGGCCAACGTCTGAATCTCGGCGGGCGTCACCGGGCGCATCATCGGGTCGTCATCTGGCCGTCGGGCGCGGCGGCCGCAGCCGGCGCGGGAAACGCTTCGCCTCGATAAGCACGAGCCAGCACCTGAACCGGATGAATCGGACGGACGCCGGTTGCTTGTTCGAACTGGATGGCCGCCAGCGGACAGTCGGTCGCCATGAGGCCGCCCTCCTGCATCTCCGCGAAGGCCGGCGCGCCCACCGCCATCGCCGCCTCGAAGTTCTCGGTACGCATCGCCCAGGTGCCGTCGTGCCCGCAGCAGCGGTCCACGACACGTACGGAGACGCCGGGGATTGTGAGCATCATGTCGCGCGAGCGAAAACCAATGTTCTGAGCCTTGAGATGGCAAGGCACGTGGTAGGCCACTTCCGCGGGGGCGGATGCGAATCCACGATCGAAGCGGTCCTCGCGCTTCAGCTCGAACAGATACTCACACACGTCGCGCGTCGCGCCGGCAACCGCCCGTGCCTGATCGACCAGCTCGGGCCCAGCTAGATCCACCGACTCCTTCTTGAGCATGTACGAGCAGGTGGGATTGATCGCCAGGATCTTCACGCCGCGCTGGGCATAGGGTGCGAGCGCGATCACGTTGGCGCGCACTTGCCGGCGCGCCAGCGCCACGTTGCCAGTCTCCAGGGCCGGCATGCCGCAGCAGGTCTGAGCCGGCGAGACGACGGTGGCGCCGTTGCGCTCGAGCACCTCGACGGTGTCGCGGCCCAGTTCGGGGTTGTAGAAGTTGACGAAACAGGTGTGAAACAAGACCACCTCGGCACCGCCACGAACGGTCTGCTGCCGGCGCTGGCCGAACCAGCGTTCGAAGCTCTGAGTGGCGAAGTCCGGCAGTCTTTTTTTCCGGTGGATGCCGAGCAACAGCTCGAGAAAGCGCCGATGCAGCGGGCTCGCGTTGGCGCGATTGGCCAGCCGCGGCGTCAGGGCGCCGAGCTTCCCGACCAGCATCGGATTGCCGAGCAACCAGCCTCGCCGTCCCACCCCACGCCGCTTGGCGCGCTGCGCGTTGTACCGCAGCAGCAATCGGGGGAAGTCCAGATTGAACACGTGCCCGTCGTCCGCCGTATACGGGCACTTGACGTAACACAGCTTGCACTGGAAGCAGGCGTCGACGACTCGGTCCTTCTCGTCGCCGTCGAGCTTGCGGACGTCGCCGTCGTGACCGTCCACCGCGGCGAACAGCGCTGGAAAAGCCGGGCACAGATTAAAGCACATCCTGCAGCCGTGACAGACGTCGAAGACCCGCTCGATCTCCTTGGCAAGCCCCTGCTCGTCCCAGTAGAGCGGGTCCGATGGGTTGTAGCAGAGGCCGTCGGTCGGCGTCGCCTTGATGGCAGCCACGGTGGTAGTCAGAATGTCCGTCCACGGCGGCGCGGCCACCCCATCGAGGGGCGGCCACGCGACCGTAGCGGATCAGGAAATCGACTTCAGGCCCTGAGTGAAACGGCCGGCGTGGGACTTCTCGGCCTTGGCCAGCGTCTCGAACCAGTCGGCGATCTCCGTAAACCCCTCCTGACGAGCCGCCTTGGCCATGCCCGGATACATGTCGGTGTACTCGTGAGTCTCACCGGCGATGGCGGCCTTCAGATTGGCCGCCGTGTCACCGATCGGTTGGCCGGTGGCCGGATCCCCCTCGGGCTTCAGATAGTCGAGGTGGCCGTGGGCGTGGCCGGTCTCACCCTCTGCGGTATCGCGAAACAGGCCGGCCAGGTCGGGATAGCCCTCGATGTCGGCTTGCTTTGCGAAGTAGAGGTAGCGCCGATTCGCCTGCGACTCGCCGGCGAAGGCCGCCTTCAGATTCTCGTGCGTCTTGGTGCCCTTGAGCTTGGACATTGGATCATTCACCTCCCGTGCGTTGGCTGTCTGTCCCTTGCGCTCGCTGCGCGGCCTGCTGACAGGTCGCGCAGATTCCGTACAGATTGACCTTGAAGTCCCGGACCTCGAAGCCTTCCACCCTGGTCGCGGCCGAACCCAGCGAGTCCAGCTCGTCGGAATACGTGTCGCTGACGGCGCCACAGCTCGT
The DNA here is from genome assembly GCA_964555245.1 of uncultured Myxococcales bacterium. GTDB lineage: Bacteria > Desulfobacterota > Binatia > UBA1149 > SPBQ01 > CAZKRI01. The sequence continues at coordinate 4,113 of CAZKRI010000061.1, read as the reverse complement.
GCAGATCAGGTGGTGGTGCCGAGCCGGGTTAGCGTCGTAGCGCGCGTGGCTCTGACCGGTCGCCACCTCCTCGATCAGGCCGGCCCGCACGAACACCTTGAGATTGCGGTAGACCGTCGCCAGCGAAACCCGCGGTAGGATCGCGTGGACCCGCGCGTGAATCGTCTCGACGCTGGGGTGGTCGCGGCTCTCCGCCAGAACCCGGAAGATCACCCGCCGTTGCGGGGTGTCGGCCAGACCAGCCTGCTGGCAGGCCGGCCCAAACCGATCGCACTGATCTTCCAAACCTTCGTGGTGCAAGGATTTTTCCAGCGGACGCGAACGGTTATCACTCGTGGTTGCACCCGTCAAGCCCAGAAAGTCGGCGGTTGGGGCGCGCGGGCCGTTACATCCGGCGGCGTCCCTCGAGGGCGCGACCGAGCGTGACGTGGTCGGCGTACTCGAGGTGGCCGCCCACAGGAATCCCGTGGGCGATCCGGCTGACGGCCACGCCCAGTGGCTTGATCAGCCGGGCGAGGTAGACGGCGGTGGCTTCCCCTTCCACGGTCGGATTGGTCGCGACCACCACTTCCTTGACCTCGCCGGACTCGAGCCGGCGAACTAACTCGGTCACGTGAAGCTGCTCGGGGCCGCGTCCGTCCAGAGGAGAGATTGCGCCGTGGAGCACATGGTAGCGGCCGCTGAAGCCGTGGGTCCGCTCCACGGCCAAGACGTCGGAAGGCTCTTCCACCACGCACAGCAACGACGAATCCCGACGCAGATCCGAGCAGATCGGACACGGGTCGGTCTCGGTCAACCCGAAGCATTGGCTACAGAACTTCGTGTCACGCCGGACGCGAGCGACCGCGGCAGAGAGATCCTCGGCGTACTTGGGCTCGCTGCGGAGTATGAAGAACACGAGCCTTGCGGCCGTCTTCTCACCGATTCCCGGCATTCGAGAGAGCAGCTCGACCAGGCGCGCAAGCGCTGGAGAGTAGGACAAGGCTAGGTGAGGCCTCCCACCCCCTCAGAACAGGTCGGAAAGACCGGGGAGCTTGAGCCCGCCGGTGACCTGTTTCATCTCCTCGGTCATCATCTCCTGGGCCTTGGCGATGGCCGCGTTGATCGTCGACGTCAACAGGTCCTGAACGGCGCGTACGTTGCCACTGGCAACGAACGCAGGATCGATCGTGATGCTCTTCACCTGTAGCTTGCCGTTGATGACGACGGTCACTTTCCCGTCGTCGGCAGCGGCGGTGACCTCGGCTTTGGCGACCCGCTTCTGCGCCTCGCTCATGCGCTTCTGCATCTCGCGAGCCTGCTTCACCATGTTGAACATTCCGGGGTCGGACATCCGTCGCTGTCTCCTTCTCAATCTTCCAGGCGCGAGATTCTGCTCACCTTTCCGCCCATCTCTTCGACCACGAGCTGCACCGCCGGATCAGCCATCGTCTCCCGTTCCAAGCGGGCCTGCCGCTCTTCCTCGATCGTGTGCCCCGAGATGCCTCGCCCCGCCGGCGCATCGCTGACGTGCACGATCTTGACGTCGACGTTGGCACCGAAGCGGTCGCGGATCGCTTGCCGGACGCGCGCCAGCTCCTGGGGATCCTGCAACGCGTGCCGGGAGCTGCTGATCGGACGCAGTGTAATCGAGGTCGGGCTCATCGCGAGCATCTCGCAGTTGCTGAGCGTTGTGCAGACCTTGAGGCCCGCACTATCGCCAACGGTTTCGAGGAACTCCGCCCACGCGGCCGCTGGGTCATCGGTCGAGGCCTCAGTAGCGGTTGGCTCGACCGGCGGTGGTGGAGCCTCCGATCTCTTACCAACGGCACGCGGCACCGGAACAGGAGCCGGTGGTCGCCCAGGGCCACTCTCGAGCCGGGCGAGCAACTCGGTCGCCGAGAGCACCGACTCCAACGATGCCGCCTTGAGCAGGCCCATCTCCAGAACCAGGTCCGGCATCCCGGCACGGCGCAGATCCTCTGCCGTGCGCAGGAGGGAGGTGAACACCCGCTGGAGGTCCAGCGGCGTACGTGCGCTCTTGAGGGCGGCCGCCGTTTCGCGGAACGCGTCGGCACTCCCCTGAGGCAACGCATCGAGGCCCGCCGTCGCCGCAATCGTGACGTACCGAAGGACGTCCAGGACATCGAGAAGAAACCGTTGCTCGTCGGTCCCGGTCTGGCGAAGCTCGGCACAGATCTCGACCAGGCGCTTGTGGTTGCCTTCCAAGACGGCCCTGACGGTGTCCGTCACCACGCCGATCTCGGCTACGCCCAGGATCCGCGCCGTCTCGCTCGCGTCGACCGTCCCGCCAGTAACGCCCGCGACCTGCTCGAGCAGCGACTGAGCATCGCGCATGCTGCCGTCGGCCTCTCGCGCGATCAGCGCCAGCGCCTCGCCCGAGACCTCGAGGCCGTCCTGCTTGACGATCTCGGTGAGCTGCTTGCCAATCTCTGCGACCGTCAGCCGGCGGAAGTCGTAGCGCTGGCAGCGTGAGAGCACCGTAGCCGGGACCTTCTGCACGTCAGTGGTCGCCATCACGAACTTCACGTGAGCAGGCGGCTCTTCGAGAATCTTGAGCAAGGCGTTGAACGCCTCGCGGCTGACCTGATGAACCTCGTCAATGATATAGATACGGTATGGGCTGGCCGCCGGTCGGTAGGCGGTGGCATCGATCAGAGCTCGCACTTGGTCGATGCCACCATTGGACGCGCCATCGATCTCGAGCACGTCGACGGAGGAGCCGGCGAGGCTCTGCTTGCACGACGCGCATTCATTACAAGGCTCGGCGCCCTTGCGTGCCGCACAGTTGAGGGCCCGGGCCAGCAGGCGAGCCACCGTCGTCTTGCCGACGCCGCGGATCCCCGTGAACAGGAAAGCATGGGCTACCCGGCCGCGCTCGATCGCGTTGGCGAGCGTGCGGGTCACGTGCTCTTGCCCGATCACGCTCTGGAAGGTTAGCGGCCGCCAGCGCCTGGCTACGACTTCGTAGGACATCGAAGGCCCGGCTGAGGTAGCACCGCCCGCCCGCTCCCGCAAGATAGGCGAAACCGGTTTCGGCCGGGCCGTCGCATCGGCCGATGATGCTCACGAGCCGGCTCGTTGAATCCGTGGCGACCAGCCGATACTTTGAGCCCGGCCTCGGTCGCGCCGCGGGCTCCGCGACTGCTGTCCGTGCCCAACGGAGAGGTGTCCGAGTCCGGCTTAAGGAGCACGCCTGGAAAGCGTGTGTACCTCCGGGTACCGTGGGTTCAAATCCCACCCTCTCCGCCACCTAAATTCATCAATGATATCAAGTACTTAGAACTGTTTCGTGGATGCCGAAACGGTCCCGGAATTGGGCCTCGTTCTGCGTTGCAGATCCTTGGGCTGGGTCGACGGAGACCACCGACTGCCGCGAACGACGACGCTGACACGCAATAGTCTCTAATCGCGCTTTTGCGTACTCCCGCAGCCGCCCACGCGCCGACGACATCATGCGTGACACGCGCGTGATCGCACACGAGAATACGAGAGTTCGAGCGCCGAACAACGCTTGGAACAACGAGTACGGCTCATGCAAAACCGAGTGCCGCGAGCTGATTCTTCAAGCGAAACAGGTGCGCGCGTGTTTGTCTCTACTCTGTAGTGGCAGTCTTCCGTACTGCCGTTACTCCGCATGCAGTTGATGCAGTCCACTGAACGAAGATGGAGAAGCGGCGTGCGTGAGTCCGCGTGACGACGCTTGATACGAGTCGTCGGATGCATCGGTTCTTGCTGGCCGATTCTCTCAGTCACGCAAGGTCGCGAAACCCTCCGACACTTCGGCGACTTGCAGGAATCTCTGAGATACCGTCAGTTCAAATCCCGCTCTCTCCGCCACCTAAATTCCCCAGTGATTTCAAGTACTTAGGACCGTTTCGGCACTCGCGAAACGGTCCCTGAATTGGGCCTCGTTCTGCGTTGCAGATCCGAGGGCTGGGTCGGCGGAGACCACCGACTGCCGCGAACGACGACGCTGACACGCAATAGTCTCTAATCGCGCTTTTGCGTACTCCCGCAGCCGCCCACGCGCCGACGACATCATGCGTGACACGCGCGTGATCGCACACGAGAATGCGAGAGTTCGAGCACGACAGGACGCTCGAAACAGCG
>CAZKRI010000060.1:0-18979 GCA_964555245.1 uncultured Myxococcales bacterium | reverse complement strand
GTAGATCCCGCTCCCGATCGTAGGCCGCACGCCGGTCAACAGATAGAACGGGTCATTCGCCGATAGCACCGTCGTCGAGGTGGGAAGGTTAAAAATCTGGAAGACCGGCTGTACAATGCTCACCACTCGCGTGCCGTCGGTAAACCGAAGACTCCTTGCCCGCAGCGTCACGGAGCCTGTGGTACCTCGTACCCCCTGAACAACGAACGGCACGGCGCTTTGCCCATTGGCAACGTCGATTTCGATAACGGGCAGCCCCAGCGTGGTGCCGTTTGCAGCGACCAGCCCAACAGCAGGGTCGCTGCTCTCGAGCTGGACAGTGACGCCTCCGTGAGCGACAGTTCCGAGGCTGATCGACCCACCCTTTTGCAATCCGCTCCCGACACCGGGCTCCGTCGCACCGAGGGAGACGGCAACATTCGTCGTGCCCAGATCCCGTGGTGGCCCGACCGTTACCTCGACAGAGTCAGAGCCAAAGAGCGGCGCGGTTGCAGTTACTGTCGTAGTGCAAGGTAGCGCCGCCGCACCGCCGTAGCTCAGCGTCGCAGTTATCAGACTCTGACCCATGGGGACGCTGATCGGCGAGGTAACGGAGACGCAAGCCGCATCTGTGGCCGTGAGCGCTATGCCAACCGCTCCCGCGGGAACGGCAAACGGACGCCCGCCGCTCTCGAGCTGAATAAAAACGCCATCCGTCTCTGTCTCAGCGAACGTCGAGAATGTCTCGAGGATATTCAGCCCCGCGGTTACTGAAACCCGCGAGGTATCGGGCGCGAAGCCAGGACTCGTCGCGGTGATGATTGCAACACCGGCTGTATTGCTCGCCGCTCGGATCAAGCCGGATGCTGTATACGAACCTTGCGGCACGGTGATGGTCGGCGTCAGCACCTCCACGAGCCCCGGAACATCGCTCGTCAGCGTTATCTCCACCCCACCAGCCGGAGCCGGCTCGGGAGCAATGATGATTGCGAGAGGAGCGGTCTCCCCAAGGGCAAGTTCCTTGCGCGCAGGGACATCGATCAACCGATCAGTCACGAGGATGGACAGAGTCTTCGTGCTGTAACCGGACGCAGCTCCATTCGCCGTTACAGTGGTCGACCCCACCGCAAGCCCGCCAGTCAGCTCGAACGTGCCAGTGGAAACCCCCTGGGGAATCATCACCGTCGGCGGCGATACGGTCGCCACCGTCGAGTCTGCGATGGACATCGCAAAGCTCGCCCCGCCCGTGGGTGCAGGCTGGAAGAGGGTGATAGTCCCCGTCACCGTGCGGCCGATGCCGACGAGAGGGCTGGAGAGAGCGAACTGCCGCACATTGATCGTGACCGTGCTCGTATCGGGCAGCAACGCCGTCCCGGAAGCCGTAATGTCGACCACACCCAGAGCGACGCCCGAGGAGGCGTCGAAGTCGACGCTGAGCTGCCCGGGCGGGACCCTTACGCTTGGCGGGACGGTCACAAGCGCATTACTTGTGGCGAGGTTAACCAGACGCCCGAAAGCTCCCGCTGGGGAGTCTAGGGTAACCGTCATCCTCAAGATGCCGCGTGTGAGCATCTGCCCTGGCGAGGGAGTCAAGGTGACTGGCGTCGGCGGTTCGGTGATTACGCCGCACGTACAATTGTCGCGACAGACTTCTGCAATGCCGCAGTTGTCGTCGTTCTCCTCGCATCTCGTACCGAGCACATCGCACCGAACCTCGCAGCAGCCTCCGCATCCAGGCAACGTGACCGGAACACCGACGCAGACACCCTGTGCGTCACACCTGTCTGGCGCCCCGGGGGTCCCGTCAGAGCTTGTGCAAATACTTCCATCTTCGCACGGGCTACCCTCTGTGATCTGCGGGTTGCAGTTTCTCGTGATCGGGTCGCACGTGCCCACAGTGCACTGACCGTCAAGGAAGTCGCAGTCAGAGTCGGTCGCACAGTCGCAGCGGTCGAGATCTTCATTGCAAAGCGGTGCCTCCGGAGGCTCGCACGGATTACCACTCGAGACGCACTGGCTTGCCGCGCACGCCTCGCTACCGTTGCAAAATAGCGGGTCATTGCACGACGTACCTGCCGGCTTCGGCGAGTGACATCCGCGGGCGGGATCGCACTCAGCGAGGTCTTGTGTGCACGGATTGCCGTCTGGCTCGCAGGTGACTATCCGGGGATCACATTCGCGTGTGGACAGGTCGCACGTTGCAACAACGCAACGGCCCTCAAGGAAGCTGCAGTCAGAGCCGGTCGTGCACTCGCATCGGCCGAGTTCTTCGTTGCACAGCGGCGGCTCCGGCGGGACGCACGGATTACCAGCCGGTACGCACTCGCCATCTACGCATTCTTCCGGGCCGTTACAGAAAATTAAGTCGTCGCAGACGACGGGCGCACCGAAACAGTGACCAGTCGTATCGCAGTAATCGACCTGGCCCGGCTCGCCGTCCCCACTCGTGCACGGATCTCCATCGTCGCAAACCGTACCGGCCTCGACAGGCTCCCCGCGACAGGTCGTCCCGCCACAATAGTCGTCCTGTGTGCACGGATTCCCGTCAGTGCATGCCCCCGGATCTGTTCGCGGAACCCGTTCGCATCCATTCCGGTCCTCGTTACAGACGCCAACGGAGCACGAATCGTCGAGATGGCTGCAGTCTCGAGGTGTACCGGGCACGCACGCACCGTCGATGCAGCGGTCGCCAACCGTGCAGAAATCCCCATCGTCACAAGGTATAAATCCCAGCTCTCCCTCAAGGTCGTCCTCGCACTCACACGCACTTGAACAGCCATCACAGGAATTCATGTTACCGTCTTCGCAGCATTCGAAGGGGCTCAATACACTGTCGCCACACGGTGGAGTGGGAGAGTGGGCCGCGTGAATTAAGCGTCCGGCCTGCGTCGACGTGCCGGCAATGAACAGCGGCTGACTTTGAGCGGGCGGGAGATAGACCGCGCCCATTGGCGGCAAACTCCGGATGGTTGCCGCCATACGCACGGGGAAGTCGCGGTCGCTGCTTGCGCGAGCCACGACGGCACCCGTGGCGTAGGTGTTGTGAGCGATGTCCGTGTTCCGAGGACCGTAGTGGGAGGCCCCTGCCCCTGTTGTCAGAGCGGCTTCCGCTGGGAGATAGTTCACGAGCGTGACCCCGAGGTCGACGACGTAGACCTCGACAAAGACGTCGAAGAAACTGTCTCCCGATCGGAAACCATCGATACCGCCGCCGCACGTTCCACTGCAACAGTCGGCCCCGGTTTCGCAGGTGGCGCCGGGATTGGCACCACCGACACAGCTGAGCTTGACGTTCTCGATTGCGCCGGTCGATCGGCGTTCTTGGCTTTCGAGGATCAGGATCTCGCCGACGAATCTACTCTCACATCGGAGCTGAAAGCTGACTATCTCTGTCGGGATACTTCGACTTGCTAGGTCGTGTTCTAGCCGCTCGACTTGTGCTGGGGGCAGTCCTACAGACGAGCAATCGAGCTGTTCCACGAGCAAATCGCCGGGAACGAGCGGATTAAAGAGCTCAACGCCGAGAGACGCGCCGGAATCAAACGAATCGGTGCCGGCAGGGATCGGTGCGGCAATCGGTGAGCTCGGGATACAGCAGGTGCACGGAGCTTGTGACTGGAGCCCGAGGCATGAACTACCGCCACAGGTGGAGACGCTCGCCTGCGGGTCACACTGTTCGACGCCGGCATGCACAAAGCGGTCGCCGCAACGTGCGGAAACGCACCACGGCAGGCATGCGTCGTCGACGTCGTTATTCCCGTCGTCGCAGTGTTCACCTGTCTCTACGAGTAAGTTACCACAGCTCGGTGAGCATCCGGCATCACTCCCATCTGGTAACCCGTCACAGTCGTTGTCAATGCCGTCTGTACAGCTCGCATCGACGGCCGGGCCCTCCGGGGCTGGCAGTGTCTGACCATCGCAGTTGCCGCTAAAGTCGCCATCGACGCAGGCCTGCCGACCCGGCAGACATTCGCCAACACCCGCGGTTCCTTCCGGTCCGTCGTAACATGACCTGCCGCTGCCCTCGTCCACCTCGCCATCGCAATCGTTATCTTCACCGTCGCAGCGGTCGAACGGCTCCGGAAGCATTTCACCGAAGCAGGTCGTGAAGTTGCTACCATCTGCTAGACAGACTTCAAGGCCGCTCTTGCAGATGCCGACACCGGCCGTGCCTGCGGGGCCGTCGTAGCAGGATCTCAGCTCACCCGGCGCGCAGAACGTCGAAGGAAGGGTCGTAGTCGTGGTTGACGGGCCGAGCTGTAATGCAGCAAGGAGGCCCGTTATGAAATCGTCCATACTCCCGCCGACAGGAGTCGCGTCTGCACGCGTCAGGCAATCGTCTCGAGTTTCCGCTTTCGTCCATGCTCGGTGAAACCGTTCCCCCACTTTCTGAAGGCAGAACTCATCTACCGGAATACGCTTTTGAAAGGCCGTTGCATGGCATTTTGTCTTTCTTTGGGTTGCTCGTCCCGCCTCTTTGTACTTCGCGCCAGTGCACCTGCTCGGTCCCGGTCCCCCGAGGGCAACCGTAAGACTCGTGACGAACGAATCTACTCTCTGTTCGATGCTGTCCCGGTCATCCCTAGTAAGGCAGTCCTCCTCGGTTTCGGCTTTAGCCCATCTCGTTGCGAAGCGCGCCTCGACGTCTCCAAGGCAGTCACTATCGACCGCCGCGCCCTTGCTGACCGCCTGTGCGTGGCACCCGGCCTTCCCTGCCGTTTTCTTGCCTGACGCCACAAGTTTTTCGGAGGAACATTTACCAGCCGCCCGCGCTGCAGCCGGCACAAGGGTGCAGACGACGCCGAGGAAAATTACCAACGCACTGGTCCGGATCCCCCGCATGGAAGCCTCCTTATCTAGAGCCCCTGCCCCTCCCGAAAACCTCATCCTTTACTGGCTGCGTAGCTCATCCGCACACGTACGCCCAGCATTTTCTCCTCGCATTGTTGGCATGTGCTGGATCGTCGTTAACCCGTGCCGGCCGATCGGCTCATCCACGATGAAATTGCAGAGAAATCGTACCGTCGCGGGCGACCGGTTCCCGGCGTTGACAGGGAAGAACGGCCCGGCGATGAGACCCGATATTCAGGACTCTCCGCACACGTCGCCCGTGTTACGGTGAAACCACGGGAACGCCCCCGGACCCTCTGCAACCGTATGCATAAGGGGTCTCCCCAACGCTCGATCGGGGAGTGGCGTTCTGCTGACAATCCGCTGGGAAAACTGCCGCTGGAGCAACTCGCGGTACGTCTGCCGATCACTGCGGCGGCTGACAGGCGAGCTTAAGCCTGTCGCTGTCTCGATCGCCGCTGGGGGTAATGGTCACGGTCTTGAGCGTGGCTCGACCCGTCTTGACGCCTCTCTTTAGCGGCACCTCTACCCGGGCAAGCTCGGTGCAGATGTCCGCTTCCTCGATCGTCGGATCGAAGGTCACCACCTCTTGGTGGTCGCCGCCAATCGTGCTCGACGCAACAGCCGCAACTGCGCCTCGTAGCGCCAGGGCGTTGGCCTGATTAGGCGGCCGGTCCGTATCGTCGAGACGGGGCTTATCGATCTGCCAGGCTGAAAGACCTCTTGCCGTGCAAAGCGCTTGGCCGTCCCGTAGCAGCCGTCCATCCTCGAGGTTAAAGCATATGCCGATCTCAAAGACGCACTTGCCGTCGGCAGCTCCGTCGGCGTCACAGACCGCGTCTCCGTCCGTGCAAGTCTGCTTGAAGCTGGGCAGCCCCCTGTTGTCGACGTAGGTCTCATTGCCCGGATTGTTGACCTGCCACTCGGTAACGCAGTCACGCGTTGGCCCACCACCGCCCACTATGAGATCGCCGGTGGCAAGGCCGAGGAAGAACTCGCTGAAGTCGCAGGTCTGGAAGGACCACTCGCCAAAGGTGCGCGTACCCGTGGGCCCTTGACCGGGGTCGCAGCAGTTGGCAACGGTCCGCTCGGCAGAACCGGGTGCGGCCGTGCAGTCAGCTGTTGCGGTTTGACAGGCGCCGCTTAGATGATCCGAGCAGTGAAATGGCTTGATGCCAATACCGTCGTAGCTAAACTTCCTGGCATCCCGTTTGAGCACCAGGTCGGCTTCCACGACGCTTGACCTGACCGAGCAAGCGCTGGACGCGCAGTCGGCGTCGTGGTCGCAGGGCAGGTCCGCATCGGCGCCCCCCAGGCACAGGCCCTGATCGACCAGGCCGTCCTTATCGCGGTCATCCCAGCGAATCGTGACCTCTACGGGAACTGCAAAGCTTTGGCCTTGCGGACGCGCGCTCATGCTCAGCACCGCGGCCGTGCCACCGTCCTCCTTGATGCTAAAGCGGGTGGCCGGACCGTTTTCGGTAAGCGAGATGCTTGTCTCCTCGGTCAGCGCTCCCGGCGGCACTACCAAAGTGGCCGAAATCGTGCCGCTTACCTCCGTAGTGCTGAGCGTGCCCCCGCTTGGGCCAATGTTGCCGCTCGTCGTATCGTCGGGATTGCATCGGGTGTTGTCGGCGAAGGCCGGGCACACATCGCAGACGTCGCCACCGTCGCAGCAGCCGGCCTTGCCTCGGGGGATGGCTGCCGCTGGCGTCAGCAGACGGCGATCGGCTGCACACTAAATTCGAAAGGCAGGTGTCTCAGATTCGTTGACAGGTTCCGGAGACCAAGCCGATGGCGATGAGAACAAGCCACCCTCGAATTCCCGTCGGCCCCGACTTCTGCGCGTCGCTCATTCGTTCGCCCCTCTGGCGCCCAACTTCTAATTGGCGGGCTCAAACGTCGTGTTATCACACGCCCATCGTTGCCCGCCTGATCAGATTCTTTCGATACTACAGCGGCTTAGCATTTGGCAAGGGATCGGGCGCACTGGCGATAGGCTGCAGCGTGTTCGCTGGCCTGTCGGGGTCTCGCACGGCGCGCCCGGGTCAACCCCTACCCCAACGTCTCACCGCTATCCGGCAAGTGACTACGACCCACGGTGCGGCCGGAGTATCATCCAGACCCGATCGAGAGTGCCGTGGCGTCGAAGAACCCGGAGCGCAGCTCACTGCGGAAGTCATCGGAACTGCTCATCCGGCGCGCCGAGATCGACGGCGGGGGCGAGAACGACCTGCGCTGCGCCGACGGGCGCATCGTCGAGATCGGCGAGAGGCTGGCAGCAAGACCCGGCACGTGCGTGCTCGATGCAGGCGGCGGCGCGCTGCTGCCCGGGTTTCACGACCACCACATTCACCTACTCGCGCTTGCCGCTGCCGCGGGCTCGATACGCTGCGGTCCACCGGAGATCCGCAACGTAGACGATTTTCTGCGCACGTTGCGGAACGCGCCGCCCGGGGACGGTTGGCTTCGTGGGGTCGGCTATCACGAGTCGGTCGCGGGCGAGCTGGATCGATGGCGGCTGGATAACCTGGTCAGCAAGCGACCCGTTCGCGTTCAGCACCGAAGCGGCGCGCTGTGGGTGCTCAATTCGGCGGGCATCGATCGGCTGAAACTGGACGCAGGAGTCGACGCACACGGCATCGAACGGAACCGGGACGGCCGAGCAACCGGTCGCCTGTTTCGGCTCGACCGGTGGCTGCGCGATCGGATCGGCCCCGGTACCGCGGTTGGCTTGCTACCCGAGGTCAGCCGCCGCTTGGCCAGCTACGGCGTCACCGGCCTCACCGATGCGACCTTCGACAATGACACGACGGCAGTCCAGCTTCTCGACCGAGCGGTAGCCGACGGGCACCTTCTCCAGCGTGTGGTCGTCATGGGCGGGCTCGAGCTTTCGACGCTGCCCAGCTCACCGATCGAAGTAGGCGCGGTCAAGCTCGTCCTCGACGAGCGCGAGCTTCCCGAGTTCGACGATCTACGCGCGCGGGTTGCCGCGGCCCACGGGCGGGGGCGTCCAGTGGCGATCCATTGTGTAACGCGCGCGGTGCTCGTCGTGGCGATCGAAGCGCTGCGTGCCGCCGGAGTGCGCAAGGGCGACCGGATCGAGCACGCGTCGATCGCTCCGCCCACGCTCGTCGAGAGTTTGCGCGATCTGGGTCTCATCGTGGTCACGCAGCCCGGATTCATCCACGACCGGGGCGACGCGTACCTGAGCGACGTGGAGCCCGACGACCAGCCGTGGCTCTACCGCTGTCGCGGCTTTCTCGACGCGAGCGTCGCACTCGCGGCCGGCACCGATGCGCCCTTCGGTGATCCGGATCCGTGGGTAGCGATGCGCGCGGCGATCGATCGTCGAACGGCCGCAAACGCAACGATCGGACCAAATGAGAGTTTGTCGCCCGAGCAGGCGCTCAGGCTGTTCACGTCGACGCCCAGCCTTCCGGGCCGATGCTGGCGAACGTTGAAGATCGGCGAGCCCGCCGATCTGTGCCTATTGGATCGGCCGTGGCATCAGGCGCGCGACGAGATGACGAGCGCTCTGGTGCGCGCGACGATCCGCGGGGGCGAGATCGTCTGGCAGCGGCCGTAAGACCGCGAAGCCGTTAAGCGTTTTGCAAAGCGGCGTGCCAGCCGGCGCGCCGGCCGAAGAAGGTCCCGTCCCCGATCGAGAGCCCGCTGCTGTAGCCGGGAGCCGCGAGGCAGGCCGAGGCGCGGCCGGCTGCGTAAAGACCGGCGACCGCATCTCCGTCAGGCGTGAGCACGCGGCCCTCTACATCGGTGTGCAAGCCGCCCAAGGTGAACGCGGCGTAAAGCGAGTTTTCGGTGGTGCAGTCGAGGGCGCCGTAAGGGGGCTCCAGCGGCACGACGAAATCGGCAGCCTTGTGAAAAACCGGGTCGGCGCTCTCGCGCGCGTATCCATTGTATAGCTCGAGTGTGCTGGCGAGACTTCGGGCCGGAAGCCCGAGCGTGGCCTCGAGCTCTTCGACGGTCTCCCCTACCCCGGCAACCTCGCGCGCGATCTCGGGCCGCTCGAAGGTCTTGGAGTCCAAAACCAGCCAGGCTTTGCCGTCTTGCCGATAGAGCGCGTGCTCGCCCAGTACGCCGAAGTAAGCGTCCTCGTTTATGAAGCGCTGGCCGAAGCGGTTGATAAGGATGCCTCGCTGCAGCCGCTTGGGCGGCACGATCGGGAGCGATACGGAGCCCATCGCCATGTTGACCGCCGCACCCCCGGCCGCTATGCCCAGGCGGATCCCGCTGCCGTCGTCGCCTTCGGCGCCCACGCGAAACTTGCACTTGCCGAGCAGTGGCGCGTAGGTCTCGAGCATCCGCTTGTTGTTGATGAAGCCACCGGTCGTGAGAATCACGCCGCGGCGGGCGCGCACGCGCAGCTCGGCGCCGTCGTGCTTGGCCAAAGCGCCAGCGACCGCGCCGTCGTCGTCAGCCACCAGCCGGATGCAGCGTGCATCGGTCAACACTCGCGCCGAGGTGCGCTCGAGAGCGGCGATGAGCTTCTGCATGAGCAGCCAGCCGGTTTGTCCGGGAGTCTGCGGCACGTGCCCGCGAGGGGCAGGCCGGGCCATCGTGTTGTAAGGCCACGCGTTCTCGGTGCCGGAGAAGACCAGGCCGTCGTCGGTGGGCGGCTCGCCGCTGTAGTGCGGATAGAACACCGGCTTGAACGGCACACCGTGGCTCACGAACCAGTGGTAGTGCTCGACGCTGTGCTCACAGTAGAGCCGGATCTTGGCCTCGTCGGGACGTTCCCCGCACGAAGCCATGAGATACTTGAACATCTCCCCCGCGGAATCCTCGAAGCCACAGGCGTGCTGCAGCGGTGTGCCGCCGCCCAGATAGATCACGCCGCCCGACATCGCCGAGGTGCCGCCTCCGCCGCTGGCTCGCTCGAGCACGATGGTCTCGGCGCCTGCCGTGGCAGCCTCGATGCCGGCGGACGCGCCGGCGCAGCCGAGGCCGGCCACCAGGACGTCGCACTCCAAGTCCCAGCGGCTCACGCGTCTTTCTTCGGCCGGTCGAACATCGTACGGACCTGCTCGATGCCATCGCGACGCTCCACCTGTTCGTAGGTTCGCTCGTAGCCGGTCGAGCGGATCTTCCACTGTCCGCCCACCTTGACGTACTCGTCGGTGTAGAAGCCGGCGCCGCTCAACGCTCGGTTGCTGTCACCGAAGATGACGTAGTCCTCCAGGTACCAAACCCCACGTGCGCTGGTGGGGCCGGTCAGCTCGATCTCGGGATGGTGTCCCTGGTGGCGGCTCACCGTAGTGGGACTGCCGAGCGCGTCGCGGAGAAACTTGAGAATCGCTTCGCGTCCCGTAAACGAGTACTTGCCGCTGTCGTAGGCGCTGGTCGCGTCCTCGGCCAGAGTCTCTGCGAGTCCCGGCCAGTCCTTACGGTCCAGACAGCGGAAGTATCGGTACTTGAGTTGCTTGATCGCTTCGATCTCTTCGAGCTTCGACATGGCGGCGCCCTCCCGGCATTTTCCTAACACGGCGCCTTTCCCAAGGGGAAAACACGAGGTCGCCGAGGGAGAACTGACGATGGCTGGGTTTATGAAGGGCTTCGAGGCTCAGGCGTATGGATTGATGCGCATGGTGGTCGGTTTCCTGTTTCTCTGGCACGGCATGGGCAAGCTCTTCCACTATCCAGGACCGCCGCCGGGCGACGCCCCGGCCTTTGTCATCTGGATCGCCGGACCCATCGAGCTGGTCGGGGGAGCGCTCGTCATGATCGGACTGCAAACACGGTGGGCTGCGTTTCTCTGCAGCGGACTGATGGCTGCGGCTTATTGGATGGCGCACGGAACCAAAGCGCTGCTCCCGGTCGTCAATCAAGGCGAGATGGCCGCGCTCTACTGCTTCGTGTTCCTCTTCATATCCGCTCGTGGCCCGGGGATCTGGAGCATCGAGGGTAGCGGCCAGTCCTGAGGTTCAAGCCTGAGTTGTCGCTGCGCAAGTAGGTTGCGCAGCTATCCGTTCACTCCTTCGGTAGCGCCGCACGATTCGAGTCGCGGCGCCACGTTTTCGTCGTGTACGCTTGAATGAAAGGCAATGCTTGCCTGAACGAATTCACGGTGTGGGAAACGATATGACGACGGAACAGACGACTACGGAAACGAAACAGACGGGCAACGGGAACGGCAACGGTCATGCCCAAAGCATCATCGATCCGGCAGTGACCGTGCTTTGCTCTCAGGTCACCACGGCCTTCGGCGAGTTGGCGCGCGTGCAGGACGAGGTCCGCCGCAGGATCGAGGAGTTCGGCCAGCGCGAGACGGAGATCGCCACGCTCAAGGCCGGACTGGAGGCCGAGCGCAGCAAGCTCGGCGCCCAGGCGGCTCTTGCCGAGCGTCTGACCCGTGAGACCGCGGAGCGCGAGGAAGCGCTCCGCAAGCGCGAAGAGGCGGCGACCAAGCGCGAAGAAGCCGCGCGCGCCTTCCGAGCCGTGCTCGCGCAGATGGCAGCCGTGCTCGACGAGCCCACCTCTGAGGCCGTCGCAACCACCGTCGCAGCGGCCAAGGCGGCCTGCGCGGCCGGCCAAGCGGCGGCCCCGATCAGCCAGGCGGCAACCCCATCGCCATCAGCGGCACCCACTACCTCGGCTACTCCGGCGACCGACGATGCGGAAGGGCTGGATTTGTCGGACTTCACCCCCGCCGAGCATCAGAAACTTCGCATGCTTCGCCAGCTCGGCACCGTCAAGCCGAGCGACATCGTCGAGGCGATTCGCGCCGAGCGGGCCTTGGCCAACGGATCGCAGTCCAAGTCCAAGAAGGGCGGCAAGCGCACCTGGTTGTTCTAGTCCCGCCGATCGTGTTAGCGAGATTCCCGGAGGCACGGTAGATACCGTGCACCAGGGGAGTTCGACGGCACGTGCGGTGTCCTGGGTGCCAACACACCAACCGCGAGCAAGCCAGATTCTGTGAGCAATGCGGGGCGAGGCTCGAACTCGCCTCGTGCTCGCATTGCGGCGCCGAGCTCGGCGCCACGGCCAAGTTCTGCGACGCCTGCGGCACCGTGGTCGCGCGCGCAGCCGATGGGCGCGCCGCCGCAGACCCTCGTAGCTACACCCCCAAGCACCTTGCCGACAGGATCCTGAGCCAGCGCAGCGCTCTCGAGGGGGAGCGCAAGCAGGTCAGCGTCCTGTTCGCCGACATCAAGGGCTCGATGGAAGCGGCCGAGCAGGTCGATGCCGAGACGTGGCACCGGATCATGGATCGGCTATTCGCGATCATGACCTCGGGTGTCCACGGCTTCGAGGGAACGATCAATCAGTACACCGGTGATGGGATCATGGCCCTGTTCGGCGCGCCGATCGCTCACGAAGATCACGCGCAGCGCGCCTGCTACACCGCACTCCGACTCCGCTCCGACCTGCAACGCGCCGCGCACGAGCTGAAACGGGAACACGGCCTGACGGTCTCCACGCGCATCGGGCTGCACTCGGGCGAGGTGGTGGTCGGGAAGATCGGCGACGACCTGCGCATGGACTACACGGCCCAGGGTCATACTGTTGGGCTCGCTGCGCGCATGGAGCAGCTCGCCTCTCCCGACACGATCTACGTGAGCGCGGAGACCGCCGGTCGCGTCGGCGGCTACTTCGATCTTGCCGATCTCGGCAAGTTCCGGGTCAAGGGCGTCAGCGACAGCGTGGGCGTGTTCGAGCTGCGGGGCGTCGGACCGATCCTCACCCGCTTCGATGCCTCCCGCGCACGCGGGCTCACGCGCTTTGTCGGCCGCGACTCCGACATGCGCACCCTAGAGGCCGTGCTCGAGGACGTCCGATCCGGACGCGGCCACGTGGTCGGCGTGGTCGGAGAGGCCGGGGTCGGTAAGAGCCGGCTGTGCTTCGAGTTCGTCGAGCGAGCGCGGGCTCGCGGCTTGCGCGTCCTGCACGGCAGCGGCCTGCCGCACGGCAAGAATATCCCGCTCCTGCCAATACTGGATGTGTTCCGGCAGTACTACGGCATCACGGAGCAGGACGATGCACGGACCGCGCGCGAGAAGATCGCCGGCCGACTCCTGCTCATCGACGAACGCTTCCGCGAGGTGCTGCCCGTGCTCTTCGATTTCTACGGCGCACCCGACCCAGACCGGCCGGCCCCCGCCATGAGCCCGGAGGCCCGCCATCGTCAGATCTTCGGCGCGCTTCGGGCGGTAGTCGAGCATCGTGATCCCGAGGTTCCGGCGACCATCGTGCTGATCGAGGACCTTCACTGGATCGACGCCGCCACCGAGAGCTTCGTCGAGCAGTGGGCCGAAGCCGTGGTCGCGAGCAGAGTGCTGCTCCTGCTCAACTTCCGTCCCGAGTACCACGCTGGCTGGATGTCGAAATCGTACTACCGGCAGATCCCCGTCACGCCGCTTGGCCGGGATGCGATCGGCGAGATGTTGCGCGGCCTGCTCGGCACGGATCCGAGTTTGGCGGGCTTACCCGAATCCATCCATGCACACACCGCGGGCAACCCGTTCTTCATCGAAGAGATCGTGCGGAGCCTGGCCGAGGCGGGTACGCTGCAACGCGAAAAGGGCGCCTACCGTCTCGCCACGCCGCTCGGAAAGCTCGCGATCCCGCACTCGGTACAGGCCATCCTCGCCGCCCGCATCGACAGGCTCACTTCCGAGCAGAAACAGGTTCTCCAGACAGCCGCCGTCATCGGTATCGAGTTCGAGGAACCGGTGCTCCGCGCCGCGTGCGAGCTGGAGGAGCAGGCCGCGACGGCGGCCTTGTCGCACCTCCGGCAAGCCGAGTTCGTCTACGAGCGCTCGCTCTATCCGGTGGCCGAGTACGCGTTCAAGCACCCGCTCACCCAGGAGGTGGCGCTGCAATCTCAGCTCACCGACGTGCGCGCCGCGGCTCACGGGCGGGTGGCCGCAGCCATCGAGGCGACAGCGGGCGGCCACCTCGACGAGCGTGCGGCGCTCATCGCGCACCACTGGGATGAGGCCGGACAGAGGCCGGTTGCGCTACGCTGGTACGTCCGGGCCGCCGAATGGATGGGAACGCGTGACCCCGCCGAGCATAACCGGCTGTGGCAGCGCATCGTCGCACTCGCCAGAACACTCGAGGGCGATCCCGACGCCGCTCGGCTGAGGCTACGCGGCTGTCGGCAGATCCTGGTTGTCGGGGGCTGGCGGATGGGCGTCGACCGCGACGAGGCCGAGCGACTCTACACCGAAGGACGTGCGGTCGCCGCGGAGCTTGGTGACACGGAAACGCTAGTCGATCTGCTGGGGGGATACGGAGCGCGTCTGGCGACCGCTGGGGACAGCGTCGACGAATACATCAAGCTTGCCCACGAGGCTCGCGACCTGGAACACTCCGAGATGAGCAAAGAGTGTCGTGCGGCGATGCGCATGAGCTTGTCCTATGGCTACTTCGCTGCTGGCCTTCCGCAGCAAGCATCCAAGTACTGTGAAGAGCTGTTCGCCGTTCTCGACGGCGACCTTTCGCTCGGACTCGAGCGTTACGGGTATTCCTTGGCGCACTGGTCGCGGCTACAGCTCGCCATCAACAAGGTCTGGATGGGCGATCTGGAGGGGGCCAAACAGCTGTTCGTCGCCTGGGTGCCGGTGATTCAGCGGTCCGGGTCCCAAGAGTCACTGTGCTGGATGCTCGGCGTCCCGCCCTCGATCGCTTTCGTGCTGGGAGAGCCGCTCATTCCCGGCATCGGAGACGCACGCGCCCATGCGCTCCGCGCCTGCGAGCTTGCGGATCGTTACGGGAGCCATTTTTCGCGCGCGCTCGCGCTGCGGGGGCTCGGCATTGCTCACCTCGCGCATCGGAGCTGGGACGACGCAGTGACGACTCTCCAATCTGCTCGCGATCTGATTCGCGAGCATCGAACGAGCGTGGAGCACGACGCGTGGGTCGCTGCAGCGTTGGCGCTCGCCCAGATAGGCTTCGGCGACCCGGACGCCGCCTGCTCGACAGCGCAGACGGCCATGCAGTCCGCTGACCGCGGGTCGTACCGGTTCGCTGCCGTCGTGGCACGGCTCGCGCTCGCCCAGGCGGCGCTCGCCGGTGCGCACAACGGAACTCGCGAGCTTGCCATACGAGTCGTCGAGGAGGCGCTCAAACTCGCCACCGAGATCGAGATGGGGTCGTTGATCCCCCAGCTTCTGGAAACCCGGGCGCGACTCGCTCTGGCAGCCGGCCAGCACGAGCGCGTAGCGCGCGATGTCGATGCCGCGCGCCGTGCCTATCTCGCCATGGGTGCAACGGCGCGTGCCACCAGCCTGGACCGACTCGGCGAGCCCTGACCGGCAGGCCCGCTCTTCCGTCAAGCCCGTAGGGCGCGTACAAGCACGGTCCCGTGCGCTTCTCCTACGCCGAGTCCATGACCGACCCGAGCTACTACCTGCCGCTCGCTCGCGCGGTCGAGTCGGCTGGCTACAGCTCGTTCATCGTTCCCGACAGCATCTGCTACCCCGAGGTTTCCGACAGCAAGTACCCTTACACTCCGGACGGCAGCCGCGAGTTCATCGAGGACAAGCCGTTCATCGAGCCGTTCTCGCTGATCCCGGCGATGGGGGCGGTAACCGAGCGGCTGCGTTTCACGACGTTCGTCGTCAAGCTCCCGATCCGGCATCCGGTGCTCGTCGCCAAGCAGGCCAGCTCCGTCGCCGTGCTCACCGACAACCGCTTCGGCTTTGGCGTCGGCATCAGCCCCTGGCCCGACGACTACCGGATCTGCGATGTCGCCTGGGAAGGCCGGGGCAAGCGCATGGACGAGATGATCGAGATCATTCGCGGACTGTGCGGCGGCGGATTCTATGAGTTTCACGGCAAGCACTTCGACATCGAGAGCATCAAAATCTGCCCGCTGCCGAGCAAGCCTATTCCCATCCTCATCGGCGGCCACTCGGAGGCCGCCATCCGGCGCGCGGCCAAGGCCGGAGACGGCTGGATGCACGCCGGCGGTGACCCGACGGAGCTCGGTCGCATGCTCGAGCAGCTGCGCGAGCTGCGCAAGCGGTACGAGCGTGACCACCAGCCGTTCGACGTGCACGTCATCTCGTTCGACGGGTTCTCGGTCGACGGCGTCCGCCGCCTGGAAGAGCTGGGCGTGACCGACGCCATCGTCGGCTTCCGCAACGCCTACGAGAAAGGTCCGGACACACAACCCCTGCAGGCGAAGATCGATGCGCTACGCTGGTTCGCGGATGCGGTGATCGCCAAGGTCTGAGCGGCTGCGGACATGACCCACGCCGAGCTGAGCGACCGGTTGGAGATCCAGGATCTGCTGGTTCGTTACACCACGGCGATCGACACCAAGGACTGGGCGCTGCTGGACACCTGCTTCACGCCGGACGCGCGCATCGACTACACCAGCTCGGGCGGCATTGCGGGCGGTTATCCGGAGATCCGTCGCTGGTTGCCCCAGGCGCTCGCTGCGTTTTCGGTTGCCGTTCACTACATCGCCAACAGCACCGTGCAGTTGGAGGGCGACCGTGCAGCGGCCAAGACCTACCTTTATAACCCGATGCGGATGCGCGCACCGGACGGATCGACCCAGTCGTTCACGGTGGGTGGGATCTACCACGACCGTCTGGTGCGCACCGCGCAGGGCTGGCGAATCGCCGAGCGCCGCGAGGAGCAGCTCTTCGTCGAGGGCAGCCCGCCGGCCGTGGTGCCACGCAATAGGTAGGCCGGAGGTGGTTTCCGCATGACGCTGCTCGCCAAGGACATCATGACGACCGAGCTGGTGAGCGTCGGCCCCGACGTCAATCTGCTCGAGCTGGAGAGCACGCTGCGACAGGCGCGGATCAGCGGCGCCCCGGTGATCAAGAACGGCAAACTCATCGGCATCATCTCCCGCTCGGACATCGCCCGGCAGCTGGTGGTCGAGGATACCTATGCCGAGGTGGCTTACAGTCTGCTCGAAGGCTTCTACGGCAAAGAACAGGAAGCCGCCGACTCGATCAGCGACCGGGTCGGCGAGCGGTTGCGCGCCATGCGCGTGGCGGATGCGATGGTGACCGCGGTCGACAGCGTTCGTCCTGACACTCCGCTGGTCGAGCTGGCGCACAAGATGCTCACCCACCGGCACCGCCGCATGGCCGTCACCGACGCTGCGGGCAAGCTCTTGGGAATCGTCACGGCCAGCGATCTGGTCCGGCTCATCTCCGACGGCAAGCTCCGCGAAGCATGATCACTCGGCTCCGCGAGCCGTCGCTCGGACCGGCCCCGCTGCCGATCGCCGAGCGAGCAGCACGTCGAGCCCCGACGCTGTGCCTCGAGATGCGAGCTTGTAGCCGGCGCGGTGCAGTCGTAGATTCGCCTCCGTGGCCAAGCGCGGCACTCGCCGCCGAAGGCAACGCGCCACGGCCCCCTCCGTGCCGAGCCAGTCGGCGCTTGCAAACGGCGGATACATCGCGGGGCCGTTGTACGACTGGTTCTTCTTCATCCTGTCACCGCTGCTGGCAGTGGCGCTCGGCTACCTGGTGATGGCGACCGGCGTGTACCAGTACACGATCGTGTCCCCCGATTCTTCCCAAACCCTACGCCAGATCGCCGTGCCAGCGCTACTGAGTGCGGCCTTCACGCACGCCCACCTCGTCATCGTTTTCTTTCGCAGTCACCTCGACAAAAACATCTTCAGGCTCTACCCGTACCGCTTCACGATCGTCCCGATTGTGCTGCTCCTTGCATCGATTGCGTCGCAGTGGGTGTTCGTGATCGCCAGCGTGCTCACCATCTGGTGGGACGTCTACCATTCGAGCCTGCAGACCTTCGGGCTCGGACGCATCTACGACAAGCGCGCGGGCAACAACCTCAACCTCGGCCGACGCGCCGACTACCTGTTCAATTTGATCATCTACACCGGGCCGGTGCTCGCGGGCGTCAACCTGTGGGGGCATCTCAAGAGCTTCAAGAAATTCGAACGGGTGAATTCGGAGTTCATGTCGGGCTTCGCCGACGTGATTTTCGCACGCAGCGCGGAGCTACGCACGGGCGTGGTGGTGGTCGGGCTCGCCTTCAGCGTCTGGTATCTTCTCTACTATCACCGGCTGTCCAAGCGCGGGTATCAGATGCCCGTCCAGAAGCTCGTGCTCTACCTGGTCACGGCGTTCGTGTCGGTAGCCTGCTGGGGTTTCGGGTCCTTCGGCGAGGCCTTCTTCATCATGAACTTCTTCCACGCGTTCCAGTACTTCGCGATCGTGTGGTGGAGCGAGAAGAAGACGATCATGAACCTCTTCCACTGCCCGCGGCAGGTCGCGCTCTTGATCCTGATCGTATCGGGTATGGGCTACGGCCTGTGGCGCGCTCATAAGCCCGAGGATTACGTGCCGTTCGTCGCGCTCTGGAACGTCGTGTCGCTGATGCACTTCTGGTACGACGGGTTCGTCTGGTCGGTCCGCAAGAACCAGGTGTAGCGCACTCGGGGTACGCGCCCCGACTAGCCCAAATCCTCGCACGAGAGATGCGCCCAGCTTTTTCGCTGCACCCGATCACTCGGCACGTAGCTGCCTCTACATTGGAGGAACCGGACATTTTGGTCTGGGAGCTACACCCCACGAACTACGAGCTGACTTCCAACGGCTCCGCCGCTGATTCACCGCGTGTCGTCATCGCTGGATCGCCGCCGACGCCGAGGGCACGCGCGGTGCTCGCGTCGAACAGACGGCCGGCGATACGTACCGGCCGGCGTTGCGCCCGGCTTAGCTCGACGTGTCCGACCACGGCAAGCGCGGCCGGCACCACCGCTATTGCGGTCACACACGCCAGTATGATGTTACTGGCGATCATCAGACCGAAGGTCGCATTGCTCGGCGTCGCCGAGGTGCCGAGCACCAAGAAGCCCGCAACCACGACGGCGCCGTTGAAGAGGATCGCCCTGCCGGTGCCCCGCATCGCCTCGACTACTCCTTGATTGACGGTCATGCCAGCGGCGAGCGTGCGGTGGAAGCGCGACATCAGGTGGATCGAGTAATCGATACCCAGGCCGAGCGCGATCGCACCGATCATCGCCTTGTCCGGACCTAGCGGGATTCCGAGCATCGCCATCCCGCCGAAGTTGACGACCGCCGTCACCAGCATCGGTAGCAGGCAGATCATCGCGTCGCGCAGCGAACGAAAGAAGATCCACAGGAAGATCCCGACCATGGCCGTCGCCGACCCCAACGACCCG
>CAZKRI010000059.1:0-12186 GCA_964555245.1 uncultured Myxococcales bacterium | reverse complement strand
CCTCGGCGAAGGGATCGGCGCGTGTCCGCCAGTTCCGTTCCGAGGCCACCTCGCTCGGCAGCTTCCCCAGCTCCCGGTATTTTCGAGCCGTCTTCTCGTCCATTCCGGCTTTCGCCGCGGCCAACGACAACGTCTGTTCCTAGCCTGGGCTCGTCGCGGACCGTGACCCTGCCCCTTATGCAGCCGAAGCCTTCAATGGCCGGCCGTCGTACCACCATCAATCGGCAAGGCGGCACCAGTTACGAAACGTGCCTCGAAGGAAGCCAGATAGAGGACCCCTTGGCTGATCTCGACGGGCGTGGCAATGCGCTTCATCGGCGCATAGTCGATCATCCTCCGCTCTGCGGCGGCTGGGTCGTCTTTCCGGTCGATGTGGTCGCGGCGGATCATGTCGGTATCGACATAACCCGGGCATACGCAATTGACCCGCACGTCCGGCGCTACTTCCAACGCCATGGCCCGGGTCATGTTGACGACCCCGCCCTTTGACGCGCAGTAGACGGTGATTCCCGGCACCCCGATCAAGCCAGCATCGGAAGCGATGTTGACGATGTTGCCATTGGACTTGCGCAATGCAGGCAACGCCGCACGGCAACAGAAGAATGTGCCCTTCAGATTGACGTCGACGTGAGCGTCCCACATCGCTTCGTCGGAATCCTCAATGGGTCTGCCTGAGCCGATACCGGCGCTGTTCACTAGAACGTCGAGGCCACCGAAGGCGTCGTATGCAGTCTTTACCACTGACTCGCAGCCGGGAACGGTTCCAATATCGCCGGGTGCTGCGACCAGGCGCTCACCATCGCCCAGCCTCTCGATAGCGGCGCTCGCGGATTGCGCTGTTTTGCCGTTGATCGCGACATGCGCGCCAGCGTCGAGGAAGGCTTCCGCAATGGCAAAACCGATACCCCGACTGCCGCCCGTCACCAGGACCCGCTTGTCCGTGAAGTTCATGTCGCTCCCTCCGCTTCTACTGAATGATCCGCTTGAACACTTCCAGGTTGATATTTCGTCCACAGACGACCGCGACGACTTTCTGGCCTTGGAATCGCTCTTTGTGCTTGAGCAGTCCCCCAACGCCGAGAGCTCCTGAACCTTCGACAACGAGGCGATGTTGCTCGAACAGAAGGCGGATGGATTCTTCTATCTCCCTTTCGGTCAGCAGCAGAATCTCCTCCACATATCGTTGACACAGCGGCAGAGTGATGCTGTCTAGATCCACGCCGCCAGCGCAGGTGTCTGCCAGCGTGGGGGAGGTTTCCATCTCGACTATCTTGTTGGCTCGCACGGATTCATACATCACGGGGGAGTTCTCCGGCGAGACGCCGAAGACTTTAATCTCGGGGTTGTGGGATTTCAGCCAACCCGCCGACCCCGTTAGCAATCCTCCCCCCCCGCAAGCGAAGAGGGCTGCGTTCAGATCGGGAAGTTGCCTGGAGATCTCGTACCCGCACGTCCCCTGCCCACCGACCACGATCGGATCGTTGTAGGGCGACACGTAGGTCTTGTCCTGTTCTTCCGCAACACGCCGGGCTTCCTTCTCTGCATCCCAAGGGCGCTCGCCGTGAATGACCAGATCCAAGCCATGGGACCTCAGCAGTGCCAGACGGGACGGCTCGAGATCCGCGGCTACGTAGATGGTGGCGCGGTGCTTTCGAATCTTCACCGCCTCGGCGACTGCAAGGGCGTAGTTCCCGGTAGAGGCCGAGACCACTCCTTTGTCCAGCTCTGCTTCCGTGAGCGACAGGATCTTGTTGATCGCGCCGCGAAACTTGAACGAAGCGGTCCTCTGCATCAGGTCCAACTTGAGCCAGACTTCGCCCGCTATCTCGTCGCTGAGATACATGGAGTACTCGAGGGGTGTGGGTGAAAGGTGCCCCTGGCACCTTTCGACGGCCTCCAGGACCAACTGGGGTATGTCCAGCTGTTGACTTTCAGTTGTCATGACATTGACTTTCTCGCCGGGCTAGTTGCGTTCCACAAAACTCTTCAGTCTAGTCAGCAAATTGTCTTCCACTTCTATCTCGTTGCTTGCCAATACACTTGATCGAAACCTGTCTCCACGCTCCCCCGGGACCATGACTTCTTCTACTCCTTCGAGCTTCTTGGCTCGTTTTATCGCCGTGGTCATCTTGGTGGTTTCTTCTATGAATCTCTGCATTCCGATCATGGCTTCGGGATTGATCGCAATTACGACGTTTCCATCATTGTCGCTTTTGTTGAGAAAATCCCCACCAACCAAAGCTCCTCCAATGATCTGAACCATTAGCGCAAGCCCGGCGCCTTTGACTCCTTTGTCAAACGGTCGTATCGCTCCTTCCATTATTTCTGCAGGATCCGTTGTTTCGTTTCCCGCTTTGTCATAGCCAAGCCCTTCAGCTACTTGGACTCCTTGTGTCTGTGCTTCCAGTAAACCAAAGAAGGATATGCCTGACGATGACATATCCAATACGATCGGTTCGTTCTCAGTCGGAACACCCCAAGCTACGGGATTCGTACAAAACAAAGGCTCATAAGAGCCGTGAGGAGGTACCATGCCGAAAGGGTAACTTGACATCGTAATGCCAACCAAACCTGCTTCCGCGATCTTTCGTGCCCAGTAACCCATGGCGCCGGAGGATCCAGCACCCGTATGCGTCCCTACGATTGCTATGCCCATCTCTTTGGCCTTTTTTATTGCCATGTTGACGGCTTGTTCCATGGCAACGGCTTCCATTGAAAGGTTGGCGTTGATGATTGCGGTAGCTGGGGTTTCCTTTTCTATCGTTGGTGTTCGTGCCTTTGGATGTCGTGGCATTCCCTTGCCAATCAACTTGACAATGCCTTGATCGTTTCCTCTCATCTGCGCATACATGAGCATATCTAGAATTATTGTGGCTTCCTCTTCTGGATAGCCATACCTGGAGAGTGCTCTCTTGGACAGGTTTGTCAGTTCTTGGAGTGAGATTTTCACGCTACCCTCCTTTTGTTCCGGCGATTTATCCCCACCTCGACGCTGACGTTCCCCGACGGTTGGCAGGAAAACGCCTGTAATCCTCAGAGGCGAACCAAATTGTAATCAGAGTTGCCACTACCGCTACCACAAAAAACAATTCAATCACGCTCTGCCATCCCCACGCGACAACCATTCTGCCGCCTGCAATGAGATATAGCATCGAAGCGGAATAGGCAGCGGCATCTACTAGCCCAACCAGCAGACCGCAGTGTTTTCCGCCAAATTCGTTAGAAAAGACGCTCGGTGGCAGATAGAATGTTGGAGCGAGTGTGAATCCGTAAAAAAACAGAATCACAATCGCAAGAGGAAATTTGAAGGAATCCGGAATCATCGGCAGTCCCTTCAAGCACCACAGTGCTGCAACGCAAACGGAGGTCGCTCCCAACAGTCCACCTAACAGACCGACTCTGCCCTTTCGCGAGACGCCGTCATAGATGAACCCTGCCACAAACAGGGCAAGCAAACATCCGATCGGAAATGCGGAGGCCCAAGCAGCGGCTTGTGCCGATGA
Source organism: uncultured Myxococcales bacterium (assembly GCA_964555245.1). Lineage (GTDB taxonomy): Bacteria > Desulfobacterota > Binatia > UBA1149 > SPBQ01 > CAZKRI01. The sequence goes on along the minus strand of CAZKRI010000059.1, from coordinate 8,683 downwards.
TACGCCTTCAAAAGAAGTGAGATAAAGCGGCAGAAAAATAAGAAACTCCATCAATACGGTCGTACACATGAGACTCAAGCAGATTAGCCAGAAGCGTCCACTGGTTGCGAAAGTCCACAGGGCTTGGGCTGGATTCTTGTCATCTAGGAAGTGAGGCGATTTCTGTTCAGTATTTGGTTCCTCTCGTCTATCGGGACCTTCCGGCGCGTTTGGATCCTCTAGTGCTGGAAGCCCAGCGTCCTTTGGGCTCGCTTTCAGATAGAAAGAAATACATGCTGCTACGCATAGACTCATGACCCCGGCAGCCCGAAATACATTTTGCCAGGAGGACGCAGCGAGCAGCGTCCCCAGCAATATTAATGATATGGAAGCACTCAGACGAGAACTGGTGGCCAGTGCTCCCCACACTCGCCCATATTTGGCCGGCGGATACCATACCGAAATGAGACTTGCCATGGAGGGCCAGCTGGCTGCCATTGCAAACAGCATCAGGAAGTTTATGGCGGCAAAGATGGTAGTAGAGGTGCCCCAGCTGAAGGTAATTGTGAGGAAGGCTGTGATAGAGAGAGCAATCAAGAATACTCTCCGTCCACCGAGCCAATCGGCAATCACTCCAGTAAGGAGTTTTCCCGCGATCATTCCCGCCATTCCCCAGGCTGCAATATCCCCGTAGCCGGCTTCGTCGAGTCCGAGGTCCGGGTCGTTGATCATTTCCGGGCTTGCAACTGCGAGAACTGTCCTAGAGAGAATGAATGCCATATAGCCGGCATACATGCTAACGAGGGTAGTGAATTCCCAATGTGTTCTGTTCTGAGCCAGCGCTTTGTTTGAGATCACGCTACCAATACACTCCGTTCCACGTTATGTCACTCACTGTCCCGGCCGCCGCTTGTCTCGAGTTTTGAGTTTCGGAGGGTCCGCGATGCGATGTAAAGTTCCGCCGCACCGCGGATAGTATACGTGGCATGGCTGGAGTCGAAGGACGTGTAGCTCTGATCACTGGCGGGGGCCGAGGAATAGGACGTGCAACCGCAGAACTGCTGGCATCTCGTGGCGCCCGGGTGATGTGTGTCGCTCGAAGCCAGCAGGAGCTGGAAGAAGTTGGGCTCGATTACGCGGTCGCAGATCTGGGCAGTCCGAATGGTTGTGAGCACGCGGTCGCCGAAGCTAAGAAACGGCTGGGTCCCATCGAGATCCTGGTATGCAACCACGGTATCGGCTCAGCCCATGAGCGCGTCGTCTGGGAACAGGAACCAGAGGTCTGGAATGAGACGATGCGAGTCAAATCGAGGGGCCGTTTCATCTCTCGAGGCTCGTTTTGCGGGGAATGATCGAACGCAAGTACGGGCGGGTGATTTTCACGAGTTCCACTGCCGGTCTGGTTGCCGAATACGCCGGGAGTGCATACAACAGCTCCAAACACGCTCTGCTGGGATTGATGCGCTCTGTCGCGCAGGACGCCGGCTCTTACGGCATCACATCCAACGCTGTCCTGCCCGGCTGGGTTCGAACGGAGATGGCCGAGCGATCGGCCCGACAAGAGGCCAAGGATCGCGGCATCACGACCGCTCAGGTATGGGAAGAACGGGCCTCATTGTATCCTCCGGGCCGCGTTGCAACGCCTGGGGAAGTAGCCGAATTGATCGCATTCCTCGCGTCCGAGGAATCCAGCGGTGTCAATGGAGAGGCAATCAGGGTGGCACTCGGCAGCTTGGTGTAATTCGAGGGTTCCATGGGTGAGGAGGCAAGCGATGGGTAAACTCGCAATAGTTTCCGAGGAGACGGTTCGGAAAATCGTGACCCGTCAACTCGCTTTCGATGCCGTTCGCGCAGCATTCGAAACGGTTGCAGTTGGCCGCTCGCGGGTGTTCGACGTCGTCATCGGCACCGGCCTCAATCATGGTGAAGCATTTGCCATTAAATCGGGTATTGACTTTGAAAATGAAATGGTCGGCTTCAAATGCGGAACATACTGGGCCGGCAATGGAGGAAAGGACCTGCCTGCCCATGGTTCGACGATCCTGCTGCTCGATCCCGAGACCGGGTTTCCACAAGTGTTGGTGAACGCATCCTATTTAAATGGTTACAGGACTGCTGCCGCGGACGCAGTTGCAGTCTCCAGTCTGGCTCGTTCCGACGCAGCGGTGTTGGGGGTCATCGGCGCCGGCCATCAGGCCGAGCAGGAAATTCGGGCAGTGGCCGAAGTCAGAGAGCTTTCGTCGATCAAAATCTTCACCCGATCCGAGACTCGCGCCGGCTGGATAGCGGGTCGCTTGAAGGACGTGGACATCGACATCCGATTCACCAGCGCGGAAGACGCCGTGCGCGGGTCCGATATTGTCGTTACCGTAACCCCATCGGAGTCACCACTCGTTCGGAATGAATGGATCAGGGAAGGAACGCATATTTCGGCGATGGGCGCTGATGACAAGGGCAAGTATGAACTCGATACAGCTATTTTGAAACGCGCGAGCCTGTTTGCCGACTACCCCAAACAGTCCGTCATTATCGGTGAATTTCAGCACGCCTATAACGATGGACTCATAAACTCGGCCGATGACATCTGTGCTTTGGGGCTGGTCACCCTTGGAAAATCACCCGGCAGAATTTCCGATGCTCAGATCACTGTTTTTGACAGTTCCGGGATCGCAATCCAGGACCTGACTGTGGCGGGCGCGATTTTCGCAGCCGCTCAACAGACGAGCCAAGTCCAGTACGTCGACTTTTGAGGAATGCATCGATGATCACCTGCCAGGATTATCGCGTCGCCGACCCGGACGCGCTGGAAACGCCGGCTATGCTGCTCTTTCAGGACATGATGGATCACAATATCCGGGGTGTCTGCGAAATGGTGGGTGGCGGCCAGAATCTGTTAGCCCACGTCAAGACGCATAAATCGGAGGCGGTCGCGCGCAAACAGATCGCGGTTGGCATTGCCGGGTTCAAGTGCGCCACGTTGAAGGAACTGGAAATGGTGCTACAGGCCGGAGCACAGAAGGCGATTCTCTCCTACCCCCAGGTCCAGGAGCGCAAAATCGAGCGTTTCTGCGACCTGACCTCGTCCTACCCGGACGCGTGGATCGCCACCATCGTCAGTGCGCCGTTTCACCTCGACGCGCTGGCCGCCGTCGCCGCACGCCGAAAACAGTCGCTGCGCGCGATGCTCGATCTGGATGCCGGCATGCACCGTACGGGAATTGGATTCGGCCCGGATGCCGCAAAGTTGTATCGGCAAATCGACGCACACCAGTTCCTGCAGCCATCCGGATTTCACTTGTACGACGGACACGATCACTTTAGCGACGTGGTTCAACGCGAGGCGGCTGCGCAGCGAAAGATCGAATCGCTTCAGGAGTTTCAGCAGCAGGTCGAGTCAGCGGGGATGCCCGTCCCGTGCGTGGTCGCGGGCGGCAGCTTTTCGTTTGCCTACTACGCACGCACGGAGGGCATGTACGGTTCACCAGGGACATTCATCTATTGGGACGCGGGCTATAGAATGGCGATGCCAGACCTTCCGTTTCGCTGCGCTGCGCTGATCCTGACCCAAGTGGTGGACCGGTATCCGGACGCGGGGACCATCACCATGGACCTGGGATACAAGGGAATCAGTGGAGATCTTCCGGTCGAGGAAAGGGCTCAATTGCTTGGCCAGGACGCGGCGCAACTCATATCACAGGACGAAGAGCATGGAGTATTCCGGATCCCGGGAGAACTGCCTCGGGTGGGCGACTATTTGCTGGCGGTGCCGGGTCACATTTGTCCCACGACGATCCGATATCCGGGCATCCATGTGATTGATACCGCCGGTGAGGTGGTCGACTACTATTTACACACGGCGCGCGATCGAATGTAGAACGCCTGTAGATCGTTGCGGCGATGCAAAGTCTGCCGGCAGTAAAGAGCACCAAGGGGTAATGCATGGCGGTGTCGGATAGCGTGCAAGACGAAGGACTGGTACGGGTGATCGGCACCGGCGCCTTGGGATTGAATGTCGTTAACATGGTGGTCGGGGGCGGCATTTTCGCGCTGCCGGGCCTCGTCGCCGCGGGGCTTGGCTCGGCAGCGATACTCGCCTATCTGCTCTGCTCGGTCACGGTTGCACTCGTCTTCCTTTGTTTTGCAGAAGTGGGCAGCCGTGTCTCGCGCAGCGGCGGTGCCTATGCCTACGTCGAGGAAGCATTCGGTCCATTCGTCGGATTCATCGCGTCGATCCTGTTCTGGTTCGGTTTCTCCGCGCTGGCGGACGCGGCCATTACGGTTGTTATGGTGGACTCGATGACCGTCTTGTTTCCGATACTCGGTGAGTCCATCCCGCGTGCCGTATTCATCATCGCGTTGTTGGCGTTCCTCGCTGCTGTCAACGTCCGGGGCGTCAAAGCAGGAATGCGTTTATACATCTTCAACACGCTGGCCAAGCTGGTGCCGCTACTGTTACTGCTGGGCGCCGGGCTATTTGTGATAAACGTCGAGAACTTCGCCATTCCCGAGTGGCCCTCCGCTGCGAGCATCGGTGCGACTACGATCCTCCTGTTTTATGCGTTCAACGGTGCTGAGTCTGCGCTGAACGCCAGCGGCGAAATAAAGAACCCCGCGAAAACCGTGCCACTCGGACTACTGCTCGGCCTGGGCGGAGTTCTTCTGCTCTACGTCGGCTTGCAAACGGTGGCGCAAGGCGTGCTCGGGCCCGAGCTGGCAAACAACACCGAAGCACCGCTGGTGGCGGTGGCGACCGGCGTGTTCGGCGACTGGGGCGGAAAGATGCTGATCGCAGCCGTGGTCATTTCCGTCTACAGCAATCTCAGCGGCGACATGCTGGGCGGACCGAGGATTATTTTCGCGTCTGCGCTGGACAACAACCTGCCGAGCGTCCTTGGAAAGGTGCATCCGAAGTACAAGACGCCCCACGTCGCGATTATTTTCTTCGCGGTCGTCATTGGTGTGTTCGCGTTGAGTGGCACATTCGAGTACCTGGCCGTCGTGGCAACCGGCTCACTGCTGCTCCTGGACCTCGGGGTCATCCTCGCCGTACTGCGTTTACGCCAGCGTGATGGATTGCCCAAAGACGGCGAGTTCCGGCTGCCATTCGGGCCGATCATTCCGTTTTTGAGTTGTGCCATCGTCGGCTGGTTGTTACTGCAGATGCCACGTGGCGAAGCGGCCACCGTCGCCGCGCTGGTTGGCGTTTGCGTTGCGATCTACGCCATCCGTTCACTCTTTCGCGGCGCGTGGAAAACAGCTAAAACAGCGGTAGAGCCCCGGGAGCCGCAGGCTCGAGGAGACCATAGATAGTGAATGTCACACGACAGATTCAAACGCCGCTACTCCATGCGATCGCGAGCGTTCTGTTGCTTTTCGCTTGCTCCAAAGACTTGAATGAAATGCCTGAGAATGGCAATGCAGAAACCGGGCTGGACCATGCGCTCGCCACGATGTCCCGCGAAAACATGCGGTCACCCTTGAGCTACCTCGCGGCAGATGAACGGGAAGGTCGCATGACCGGCAGCCGGGGCTATGACGAGTCGGCTCAGTATGTCGCCGACCAGTTCGCCGCTATGGGATTGGAGCCAGGCGGAACGGATGGCTGGTTGCAGCCGGTTTTGTTCATCACTCGAATGATCGACGTTGAGAACTCGGGCGTCATTCTGCACAAAAGGAGCGGCGACCTGGACCTAGAGTGGGAAAAGGACCTGATCGTCTACGCTGACAGTTTGCGCGCAGAGAATACAATTCGTGCCGAGGTGGTTTTCGCCGGCTTTGGCGTTCATGCACCCGAGTTGGGCTATTCGGATTACGACGGAATCGACGTCCGGGGAAAGATTGTCGCGAGGTTTGTGGGAGCGCCTGCGACGTTTCCGTCCACGGAGCGCGCTCACTACTCATCCGGCAGGACCAAGGCTGCAGAATTGGTAAGCCGCGGCGCGATTGGTGAGATCGGCCTGATGAGTCGCCTGGAAGAAAAACGGTCTCCGTGGGAAGAATACACGCGAAACCTGGGCACACAACCAGATCTGTCCTGGATTGACGAGAGTGGCGATGTCGCCGACTTTCATCCGGAACTTCAGGGTCACGCAATGTTCAATCGACATTCAGCCGAGCAACTGTTCGACGGCTCCCCACTGACTCTTGAAGCGGCTCTCGATGCCGCGGACCGGGCTCGGCCATCGTCGATGGCGCTGGGTGTCGAGGTTACGATGTACCGCAGGGCTGAACATGGGCGCATCACAAGTCCGAATGTTATCGGCATTTTGCGCGGCAGTGATCCGGAACTGTCAAAAGAGTACGTCGTGTATTCGACGCACCTCGACCACCTTGGCACCGGCTCGCCGGTCGAGGGCGACAGTATTTACAACGGCATGTACGACAACGCACTTGGGGTAGCAGTGACCCTCGAGATAGCTCGCGCCTTAGCGTCCCTGCCGGTGCCGCCGCGACGATCGATCGTGTTCGTCGCCGTTACCGGTGAGGAACACGGCTTGCTGGGTTCAGACTATTTTGCCCACTACCCGACCGTACCGTCGTCCGCCATCGTTGCGAACGTGAATATCGACATGCCCTTGATGCTTTTTCCGCTGGATACCGTCGTGGGTTACGGTGCCGAGCACTCATCTCTCGAAGGACTCACCGCGGCCGAGGCTAAAAAGGAGGGTTTCGAGTTGACACCGGATCCGTATCCTGATGAGGTCTATTTCATAAGGAGCGATCAATATTCCTTTGTGCGGCAGGGAATTCCTGCTGTTTACTTTGCAGAGGGAATAGGCTCCTCGGATCCGGCCGTAGACGGGCGCGCAGTTCAGGAGCTTTTTTTTGACACTCACTACCATCATCCTTCGGATGATCTTTCGCGGCCGATCGAATGGGAGACGACATTGAGGTTCGCGCGTGCCGGCGCGCGGATTGGTTACCGCATAGCGATGGAAGAACAGCGTCCTACCTGGAACGAGGGCGACTTCTTTGGTGAAAAGTTTGGCAATCGACGATAAACGAAAGAACGTATGTGCGTTCGGGGTGTTCTCGGGTACTCATACCGGGGAGGTGGCCCCTGCCCGCCAACAGGCAAGAGCACGAAGGCAGATTACGTGTACATCATGGACTTCGACGGCGACAAGATCCGGCACATGACCACGCGAAATAGAGATACTCTTCGTCGACGGCCAGGTCGCCTTCCACCACCCCGAAGACTTCCCGCCTTTTGGGAGAATCGCATCTCGCGGAGGCGATGGGCCGATTCGCCTGCGAGCACGTGGAGGCGCACTACGAGCTATCGGATGAGGCTTCGGCCTGCGCCGTTTTCCGAGGAAGGTGGCGGACGCCCGGAGGCGTGGCGAGCTTCAGGCGCCCCCTCCCTACGACCAGGCCGACCTCGCCGCGGCCATCGCCGCGTAATGCATTCACCGGCCCCGGGATCGGCATAAAAGCCTAGCCCCGCTATCTGTGTCGCTCCCCCGGCATGCACCGGGGAGCTAACCGTCAAAACAACACTAGATCAATGCCCTTGGCATCGAGGGTCAGATCGAGGGCGGGGTCGCCATGGGAATGGGCTACACGATCTCCGAGCACCTCCTCGTCGAGCGGGGCGTGGTCCAGAACCCCTCGTTTCGGGACTACAAGATCGTGACCGCACCGGAGATGCCCGAAGTCGAGATGCACTTCATCGAGAGCCACGATCCGGAGGGCCCGTCGGGAGCGAAAGGGGTAGGAGAGGCGCCCGCCATCTGCATTCCCGCCGCCATTCGCCAACGCCCTCGCGAACGCGACCGGAGTACGCTTCTACGAGCTCCCCCTGACCCCGGAGAAAGTGCTTCGCCGATTGAAAGACCGCCGCGCGAACCGATGAAACGCCGCACCGTGGTCTCGATGGAGCAGGCACTGTCCTTGAGCTACGCCACTCTGCGCTTCGTTCAGCTCGGATGGCGTGTGATCCGGCTCGAGGCGACGCCGAGCGGGGAAGCCCTGCCGGGCGATCCGAACCGCTACATCGGAGAGGTGGTGGCCGGCGAGGATCGCCGCTCGTACTTCATCGCCCCCAACGTGGGAAAGGAAGCCATCGCCCTCAACCTGAAAGAAGAGAGAGGCCGGGAGGTTTTGAAGGAAATTCTCTCGGAGCTGGATGTCGAGATCTTCTGCTGCAACACGCTTCCCTCTCGCTACCGGAGCCTCGGCATCGACTACGGGACTCTGAGAGCGGTGCGGTCGGACCTCATCTGGGCGGGCATTTCCGCGATGGGCCCGGAGTATCCGAAGACACCGGCTTCCAGGCTGCCTGGCGCCGCGTCCTTAGCACTCGGGGACATCGTCGTCCAACCAATAGTAGGTGAGGGGTATATATACCCCCTCACGACACGCGTGGGAGGACTTGACGTTAAGTGCACATGAGGGGTAAAAAACACCCCGTATGAGCACTAAACGTCAAGGCGGAAAGGAAGATACCGGCTCCATCCTCGCGCGCACCCCGGTCTTCACGCTCGACGACTTTGCCAGCAACGTCGGGATTACGCCAGCCCGGGCCATAGACCGCATCAAGTACCACATGAAGCAGAACCGAGTCGTCACTTTGGAAAGAGGACTCTATGCAACCGTCCCACCGGGCAGCCGTTCTAAGGCTTTCCACCCCGATCGATATCTTGTTGCCGCGGCGGCGCGGCCGGACGCAATCTTTGCCTTTCACGCGGCACTCGAGCTTTTG
>CAZKRI010000058.1:0-6698 GCA_964555245.1 uncultured Myxococcales bacterium | reverse complement strand
TCGTAGCATTCGACGTTGAACTCGAAGTTGAGCTTGAGGCTCCTCGGATCCCAGTTGGTAGAGCCGAAGAGCGTCCAGTAGTCGTCCATCACCGCGATCTTGGAGTGGTCGAAGGGAGTTTTGGGCGAGAGCCATACTCGGCAGTCGTGGCGCAGCACCTGCGAGATCTGACCCCACATCGCCCAGGTGACGAGCCGCAGGTTTCCCTTCTCGGGAATCACGATGTCCACCTCGAGACCGCTGAGCGCCGCCGCGTTGAGCGCGTAGACCAGGGGCTGGTCGGGAAGAAAGTACGGCGTCACGATCCGGATCGAGCGGCGGGCGCTCGCGAGGGCCCCGAGAAGCGTGAACGTGAGGACGTCGAGGTCGTCGTCCGGTCCATCGGCGATGCCCCTCGCGATCGAGTTTCCGACGGACGAAAGACGCGGAAACCACTCCTGACCCCACAGCGACTCCGAGGTCGTGAACTCCCAGTCCTCGGCGAAGATCTCCTGAAGGTCGCGGACGACCGGGCCCTCGACCCGGAAATGGAGATCGACCCCGGGGTCCTTCGGGTTCTCGGCGAGAACGAACGTCTCGCGGATATTCATTCCGCCGGTGAAACCGATGCGCCCGTCGACCACCATGACCTTGCGATGATTGCGCAGGTTGAACGAAGGAATGAGGACCGTTGAGAACCGGGGCGGGAGGAAGAGCGCCGCCGGAACTCCGCGCTCTCTCAGTAAACGAGTCACGGGCGGTCTCGTGTACCGGGCCCCCAGGGCGTCGATGAGCACCCTCACTTCGACCCCCCGCGCGCGGGCGGCGGAGAGCGCCTCGACGAAGCGCCTGCCCCAGCGATCGTTGTCGAAGATGTAGGTCAGAATACAGACGGACTTCTCGGCGGAGGCGATGGCCTCGAGCATCGCGGGATAGGCTTCGTCCCCGTTGAGAAGGGGGTGGACGCGATTGCCGTCGAGAAGCGGCAAGCTCGTTACCTTCTCCACCAGGTTCGCGACGGCCGCGGCGTCGGCGTTTCCCCCGAGAATCGCGGTGACCTCCGCCGGGCGGAGCCAGCCCGGGGGAAGAGGAAGCATGGTCCTTTCGCGCTCGCGCCTCAAGGCCACCGCCCGCCTCCGAATGCGGTTGATGCCGATCAGGTAATAAAGGAGGGACCCCACGAGCGGCACCAGGACGATGACCGCCACCCAGCCGATGGCCGCCCGCACCTCCTCCTTATATAGAGCCGCGTGAGCGGCGGCGACCGCGGCGGCGACCACCACGAGGGCACTGCCGAAGAGGACCAGCTCCGGCGGGATGAGCTCGAGCATGCCTTCGTCGGTTCTTCGAGTCCAGGGCCGTGCCGGCGGCCTGTCCCCACAAACGGACGCCCCGTCCTCGGGCCCGACCGGCCGGAACCAAGGTGTCATGATACAGGAAGCCTGCCCAGCCGGGCGAGGAGGATAGAACGTCAGCAAATTCGAGGATTTGCGGGCGGCCGTCGCGGCTTCCCGGGGAATGGCTTTGGCCTCCGTTTTGCACATGGGTTACCATGAAGGAAAGGCCAAGGCAGCCTCCCAAACGCCTCCTGGGCTCAATCGGATGAAACGAGAACGTCTGCTCCGCAAGGTCTTCGGTCTCCTGGCCGTTGTGTTCCTGCCGCTCCTAGCGGGGGCTCAGGAATCCGGTTCCGGCGCCAAGAAAAAGGACGAAACGGCCGCACCTCCCTCCGAGCTGACCAAGGTCGAGACGAGCGAAGAACGCCGAGAGGGGCTCGACAAAAAGCTCGATTCATCGCTCTCGGAATTCGACGCACTCATCCTCAGGGAACAAGAGATCTTGGAGCAGAGGCGTGAAGCAGGGGCGGCGGCGGGCGGAGGCGGCGGCGCCGGCACGGCGGAGGTCGGGGGCGGCGAAGGCGGCAGCGGTGAAGCCAGCGGTGAAGAAGGCGCCGAGGGTGGAGAAGAAACCGACGCCTCGAAAGCAAGGGGCACGGGCGCGTCTTCGGATGACCCTTCCGGCGAAGAGGTCACCGCCGACGAGGGGGCACGCCCCGAGGGCTCTGAAGCCGAGACCGGTGAAATCTCGAACGGGCGGATTCCGAAGGACGTCGGCGATGGGCGCGACGACGACATCGTCGCCCGGCAGCTTCGCGAAGCGGCGATGAAGGAAGAAGACCCCGAGCTTCGGGAGAAGCTCTGGGACGAGTATCGCGCCTACAAGTTCGGTGAGAAGAAGAAGACCGAGAAATGATTCGGGAGGGGGTCATGACGAACACGGTGCGAATGGCGGTTGTCTCTTCGGCTCTTGCGGTTCTATCCGTTGCGCCTTTGGCTTTCGCCATCGATGACGAGCCAGTCGAGGCGCTTCAAGCTCTCGAGGAGGTTCCCGAGGACCGGCTTCTCGATGTCGGCATCCATGTCTTCGACACCGGCGTTCCCGAGGACGAGGAGGCGAAATTTTTCCTCGAGGAAAAAGGCGTCTTCGAAGAGATCCGAAAGTCCGAGGCCCGCTTCATTCCGATGAACCTGAAGAGGACGCTCGAGTCGACGGGCTACTGGGGAGCGGTGCGCCTGGTTCCCTCGGCCACGAACGTGGACGTCACCATCGAGGGCGCCATCGTGGCCTCGACGGGGAAGAAGCTCGAGATCGACGTCGTCGTCGTCGACGCCACTGGAAGGAGCTGGCTCAGCAAGCGCTACGAACACGAGGCAGACCCTCTGGGCTACGAGGAGGACTCGGCGACCGAGCCCTTCCAGAGCCTCTATAACCGCATCGCCAACGATCTCCTGAAGGAGAGAAACGATCTCGACGCGGAGGAGCTCGCCGAGATCCGCACGGTAGCGGAGCTGCAGTTCGCGCGCGATCTCGCTCCCATCGCGTTCGAGAGCTATCTCGCGGTGAAGAAGGGGCGCTACTCCAGAGCGAGGCTTCCCGCCGAAGGCGACCCGATGATGGCGCGCGTCTCCGAGATCCGCGAACGAGACCACATGTTCATCGACACCCTCAACGAGTACTACGCCGATCTGTATTCCAAGATGGAAGTTCCCTACGGCGGGTGGCGCTCCAACAGCTACGAGGAACAACTGGCGCTCGACGAGCTCAACCGCGCCGCGAAGTGGCGGAAGATTCTGGGCGCCGCCGCCATTTTCGGAGGCATCATGGCCTCGCGGGAGGGCCGGGGCTGGTCGAACGTGGGCGAGGTTGCCGTCATGGGCGGCATGGTCGCGATGATGGACGGCTTCGACAAGTCGGCCCAAACCAAGATGCACCGCGAGGCGCTGAAAGAGCTCGCGGGCTCCTTCGACTCCGAGGTGCAGGAGCTCCTCTTCGACGTCGAGGGGGAAGTTCTCCGGCTGAAGGGCTCCGTCGAAACCCAGTACACGAGCTGGCGCCAGATCCTGAGAGACCTCTTCGCCGCGGAGACCGGTATCGCCGTCGACCCCAACAGGGTCCTGAGCCCTTCCCGACAATAGCTTCGAGTTCATGGAGAGCCGAGTGGGATGGAAGACCTGGTCGGCGTTCGCCCTGGTCCTCGGCGCGGGGGCCGCGGTGTTCGCGCTCTTGCCGCGCTGGGTGAGCGAGCGGCCCGCTCCTGAGACACCCCCGCGCGTCGAGGCGCCTTCCGTTCCCGAGCCTCTTCCGCCGATCGAGGCCCCGATCGAGCCCCTGTTTGAGAAAGACGAGCAGGAAGAAACTCAGACAGGAGAAATCGAGGCCGGCTTCGAGCCCGATCCCCCCAGGCCCGTGCAGGCGCCGGACGACGGTTTCGCCGCGGCCATGACCGAAGCCCTGAGCGCCCTGAGAAACGAGGACTATGCCCTCGCCCGGGAGGCGTTCCTGCGGGCGAAGGCGCTCCGGCCCGAGGCGCCCGACGCCGCGCGCGGACTCACGGAGGCCGAGGAGGGCCTGCGCAACCTCGCCATCGCGGGCCATCGCGACCGCGGCCTCGAGCACGAGCGTCTCGAAAACTGGCGGGCCGCCGAGACGGAGTACGACGCCGCACTCGCGCTCGACCCCACTCTGCGCTTCGCCCGGGAGGGAAAGACCAGGAGCACCGCCCGCGCGCTCCTGCAAGAGAAGCTCGACTTTCAGCTCGGCCATCCCGAGCGGCTCTCCGATGCCCGGGCCCTCGAGGAAGCGTCACGACTTCTCGACGAGGCGAACGGCGTCGAGGGGGAAGGCCCGAAGCGGCGAGACGCGATCGCAAAGCTCGCAGCGCTGGTCGCGTCCTACTCCCGGCCGATGGAAGTTTCGATCGTCTCCGACACGCTGACCGAGGTCACCCTCCATCGCATCGGGCGTCTGGGGAAATTCGACCGGAGGGTCCTCGAGATTCGGCCCGGCCGCTACGTCGCCGTCGGGAGCCGCGCGGGGTTCCGCGACGTGAGGGTCGAGTTCGTAGTCGAGCCGGGAAAGCCGCTTGCCCCGATCCGGGTGCTCTGCCAAGAGGCGATCTGAGTCATGGACTTCTTCGTCGAGGATGGAAAAGACCTGAAGCGGTTCGATCCGCGACGCTTTCCTCTGACGATTGGTGGACGCGAGTCGGACATCCAGCTCCCTTTCGCCAACGGGGAAACCTCGAGCGAACCCCTCGCCCGGCTTGGTTTCTCGAGCGGCGAGCTATTCGTCGAGCCCGAAGGGGCAAGGGTGACCGTCAACGGAAACCCGGTCTCGACCTCCTACTGGCTTTCGCCCGGCGATGTGGTCCGTATCGGCGGAGTCGCGCTCGAGGTCGTGCAGAAGCCTGGGGCGCTCGGGCTTCGCGTCCGGGCGGAGGCGACGACCGACCGAAGCTCCGTCAAACCCGTCGAGTCGCTTGACCTCGGGCCCAGCTTCGAGAAGCCGCCTACCCTCGGACGGGGACTCCGGGTGCCCGCGCTCTGGTTCGTCGCGAGCGTCGCCGTACTCGGGCTCTCGGCGGCGTACCTCTTCAGCTCACGCCCCGTTTCCATCGAGATCACGCCTTCGCCGGATCGGATGAACGTCGAAGGAACGATCCTCGACTTCGCGTTCCGGGGCCGATACCTCCTGCGGCCGGGAAGCTACCTTGTGGTCGCGGAGAAGGAAGGGTATCGAAAACTCGAGCAAGACATCGAGGTCGGACGAGACGCGGAGGCCACGTTCCGGTTCGCGCTCGAGAAACAACCGGGCCTCCTCTCCGTTTCGACGAGGCCCGAGATCGGCGCGACCGTTCTCGTCGACGGACAAGGCGTCGGCTCGACCCCCCTTCCCCAGATCGAGCTCTCCGCCGGCGAGCACGACGTGGTGGTCCGCGCCGAGCGGTATCGCGAGCTCCAGACCCGTGTCGTCATCGACGGTGCGGGTGCTCTCACGACTCTCGACGTCGAGCTCGTCCCCCTCTGGGCGGTCGTCACCTTCGTGTCCGAGCCCGCGGGGGCCACCGTGCGAGTGGGACAAACGAGCTATGGACCGACCCCCGTGAGCGTCGAGCTTCCCGAGGGCGAGCACGGGTACGAAGCGCTCCTTCCCGCGCGAAAGGCGCAGCGAGGCCGCATTCGCGTGGCGGGAGGAGAGCCTTTGACCGTCGCCATCGGGGCGCTCTCTCCCGCCGACGGACTTCTTTCGGTCTCGAGCCGGCCCGATGGTGGAAGCGTCACCCTGGACGGCGTCTACCGCGGGCTTACTCCAATCGAGATCCCCGTGGCCCCTAGCGCTCCTCACGTCCTTTCAGTCACCCGCGAGGGCTACGAGACCGACGCGAGGGAAATCGAAGTCGCCGCCGGAAGCCGCGAGGTCTTTCGCTTCGAGCTGAAGCCGCGCCTCGGTGAGGTCGAGATCGTCGCCGATCCGCCGGACGCGGCTCTTTTCGTGAACGGCGAAGGGAAAGGCGCCGCGCACCAGGTTCTTCACCTTCCTTCGATCGCCCATCGCATCGAGATTCGAAAGCAGGGCTATCAGAGCTACTCCGTCGAGATCACGCCGCGGCCCGGATTTCCCCAGACGATCGAGGCCACTCTCGCGAAGGTCGCCGCGGAGAAGGAAGCGGAGACCGCGAAGCCCTCGGTTTCGAGCCCGTCGAGTCACGATCTGGTTCTGGTGAAACCGCGCCGGTTTCAGATGGGAGCCTCCAGGCGCGAGCCCGGCCGGCGCGCGAACGAAGGGATCCGCGAAGTCGAGATCGCGCGCGCGTTCGAAATCGGCGCTCGGGAGGTGACGAACCGGGAGTTCCGCGAGTTTCGCGCGGGACACCGCTCGGGCGCGGTCGCGGGCCATAGCCTCGAGATCGACCACCATCCCGTGGTCCGGGTGAGCTTCGAGGACGCGGCCGCCTACTGCAATTGGCTGAGCGAAAAGGAGTCGCTTCCCCCCGCGTACGTCGTGAGCGGCGCGAGCTTCGAGCTCGCCTCGCCGAGGACGACGGGCTATCGCCTCCCGACGGAGGCGGAGTGGGAGTTTTCCGCGCGGTATGCGACCGGGGCGGGGACGAAGTATCCCTGGGGACAGTCGCTGCCGGTGCCCGCGGGCGCGGGGAACTTCGCCGACCTCTCGGCGGAAGGAATGGTCGCGGCCACGATCCCGAGCTTCAACGACACCTTTCCCGCGACCGCGCCCGCCGACAGCTTCGCCGCGAACGCCCTGGGGCTCTACAATCTCGGAGGCAACGTCGCGGAGTGGGTGACGGATCACTATGAAATGGCGCCCGCCGTCTCCGCGACCGATCCGATTGGCCCTCCGGCGGGCGAGTTCCACGTCAT
>CAZKRI010000057.1:0-3867 GCA_964555245.1 uncultured Myxococcales bacterium | reverse complement strand
AACCTCCGGATCGACCGCATCCACCGCCGCACCTGCCATCCCGTCCTCCAACCTCTGCTCCTCCATGAGCTCGAACCATCCCTCCGCCCTGCACAGTAATTATCCACATGCCAGTTGTCTCAGTCATGTTGGCAGAGAGGGCTGCCCTGCGTGCGACAAGTATCTCGGTCGAAGCGCCCGCATGCACCATTGTCCCAAGTGCGGGGTTGCCCTCCGTTGACCGGGTATGACTGCGACGAGGCATCCATGGGAACACTTCGGCGGAGGCCGACCAGATACTGGTCGGAATGCTCTCGGCGAATGCGAAGATTGGCGAGATTGTAGGCGCGATCGTTTTCTATGCGTTTGAGGAATGGCCCCTAGATACGCAACGAGTCTACGCGTCGAACCACACTGCCGGCGTGGGCCGTCGGACGCGTTGGCAGCCGAACCAGCGGTTGGAGCAGACCGCCGTGAGATAGGGTGAGCCGCTGCGAAGGTCAATTGCCGGCGGCTGCTCAGCCACCATCCGTTAGGCGACGGAAGAAGAAGCGAGCAGGATGCAACTCCACTGGCGCATAACCCAGCGCGACGCGCGACGCCTGCGGAAGTGTGTTCAAGATCGCCGCCGGACGCTGTTCGTCCGGCATCGGATCCGTCGCGACGTCCGCGGAGTGGGTCCGCCGCTGAACCTTCCCCGCTTCTGTCGCGCCGCCCCGAATCGCTGAGGAGGATTCGAACCATGCCCGATGCTCGTCAGGGCGGTTGCCAGTGCGGCGTCGTTCGTTACGAGGTCCAAGGCGAGCGCCTCGCCGTCGGAATATGCCATTGCACGGAGTGCCAACGTCAATCCGGCAGCGCGTTCGGGATGAGCATGATCGTTCCCAAAGACGCGTTTCGGATCCTCCAAGGCCACCTCAAGACCTTTACGCGTACCTCGGACAGCGGTCGCCTCGTAAGCTGCGCGTTCTGCGCCGATTGCGGGACTCGGATTCATCATGAGCCTCGGTACCTTCAGGGCGTTCTCAACATCAAGCCCGGCACGCTCGACGACACTTCGTTCCTCGCGCCTACGATCGAGGCGTGGTCGGCACGAAAGCATCCGTGGCTAGGGCTGCCTTCAAGCCTTCGCTCCTTCGAGCGACAGCCACCTTCCAGTGCGTGAACCGCGCGGCCTGACAAACCGTTGGAGCCGACCGACGCATGAACAGCGAATCATCAAGGCGAGCGTCGCAGCGCGCCGGCCGCTCAACCGCCGGTCGTTAGGTTGCAAAGGCCAATTCGCCCACTCGTCGACTCTCTCCACTTCACGGCTGGCCCATCGTCGGTTGGGCCTTTCTCGCGATCGTCTCGATGGTCGTGGTGATCTTTACCTCGGCGGGGGTCGGCCAGCACGGCCTGCAAATCGCCGTTCGCGCCACAGCCCGAACGTCCGTCGCCTTCTTCACTCTCGCTTTTGTCGCCTCCTCCCTGTATCGGGCATGGCCAACGTCGTTCAGCCATTGGATACTGCGGAACCGCCGCCAGCTCGGCGTATGCTTTGCGGTCTCTCATCTCGTCCACCTTTCGGCGGTCATTGCCTTACTCAGCCTTCCGGGCTGGTCCCTCCATCGCCTCATCGACGACCTTGCAGGTCGCGGCGGCAACCTCTGTCGAACGCACGGCTGCGTGGCTCGGCCCACGTCGCTGGAAGCGCCTTCATACCTTCGGCGTCTACTATCTGTGGTTCCTATTCTTTGGGGCCTTCGGCCGTCGCGCCCTTGTCGATTCCTGCTACGTCCCGATTGCTCTCACCCTCGCTGTCGCGCTGATCTTCCGCATCGGCTCTCCTGTGCTCGCGTATTTCCGTCCAGCCACTCCAGCAACTTGAAGGAGCGAAAGGCAATGGCTCGACTGAGTGATCTGATTAGACCGGCGGCCTGGATCGTCTACGTCGTTATCGTCTTCGAGATCCTCTTCATGATCAGCCCCTTCGCGATCCACTTTTATGCAGCCTACGGTCCGACGCTTAATTTTCTGCACCAGTGGCCGGGCACGGCTTGGCTGACCAAGTTTTACCTTCCCCACTTCACAGAAACGACAAGCCCAATACTCAACGCCGCGCACGTCATCGGGATGCTGCTCATCGTTGGTGGACTGGGCGTGTTTTTCGCCGGGGCAATTCCGATCTACTGGAGCAAAGTCCGGAAGGGTGGCGCAGTGACCGGCGGGCTCTATTCCTTCATTCGACATCCGCAGTATGTCGGGCTCGCGATCACCGGTGCCGGCGCGGCACTTGTTTGGCCACGCTTTCTTGTCTTGGTCACGCTGGTGGTGATGATTCTGCTGTACACGCTCTTGGCAGAATGGGAAGAACAACTATGCATGCATCGATTCGGCGACGGTTATCGTGAATATCAGCGGCGCACTGGCCGATTTCTTCCCAAGCGGATCGGCGACTGGCTTCCACGTATTGTGCCGGCATCGGGCGGACGCCGTGTAATGGTGCTGTCGTTGCTCGTTCTTTCTTCGATCGCCGTCGCCATCGGCGCCGGAATCCAATTGCGCGATTGGTCGCTCACGCGCATTTCGGCCATATTCAAGGAAGACACTGCGGTAATCGCCACCGCGTACATCGGCGATAGAGACCTCGAAAATTCGTACCAAATCGCGCGGTCTGACCCGCGCGTTCGACAACTGCTAGAGCAGACACGTGAGGCGCGCTTCATTGTCTATGTGGTCCCGAGGGAATGGTTTCTCCCGGATCTGCCTCTTGACAAGGTCAATCCGCCGGGGGGGCATCAAGTGCCGTCGGAGTTCAACCGCTTGCACTACAAGGTGCTGTTTACCCGGGCGCGCTTTCACGGTAGCGCTCCATCTGGTGCCGACATCGTGAAGGCGGCCTATGGCCGCGACCCTCTCATCGTGGCGTTTGTTGACTTGGGAGAACTCGCAGTGACCGAAATCGCGAGGCCGCCCGCGCATGTCAAATGGGGCGACATTTCAACGCCCATGTTTTGACGTTCCCCTCCAGATGGAGTCAAAGCAGTTTGAGGAGCCGGGCGTGGAATCCGAAGCAAAAGCGGAAGGCGCCAACCTCGGCTGGGTGCGGCCGCCGCTCGTCTATTTCAGTTCCATCGTTGCTGGCGCAGTTCTGAATTTGATCTGGCCGCTTTCGTTCACGGTTCCTGCGGCTCGTCCGATCGGCAGCACGATGGTTCTTGTCTCTGGGCTTGTGTTCCTAGTCTCGATACGAGAGCTCCGCACTTCCGGGACGCCGGTGCGCGGAAATCAACCGACGACGACCATCGTCCGGACGGGACCGTACCGCTTCAGTCGTAACCCTGTCTATCTTTCGTTCTTTCTCCTGCAACTGGGAATCGCGGTCTGGATCGGATGCGTTTGGATGCTCGCTACACTTGTCCCCGCTGCTGGACTGGTCTCCCGCATCGTGATCCCAAGAGAGGAGCGGTATCTTGAACGCAGATTCGGCCCGCAGTACCTGAGCTATCGAACTGCGGTCCGCCGATGGCTGTAGGCCATCCAACCTCGCCTCCAGCCGACGCAAAGCGCCTGCGGCGTTTTGCGCGGCTGAAGCGGGGCGTTGGGCCGTCAGGTGAGATCCCAGCAAGCTTCGGCAGCAATGACCAACCCGATTGGAGGCTCTCGATGAACAAGCTGACCGGTCGTTTGCTCATGGCGACAGCCGTCGGTCACGCCTTGGTTGGCCTCGTGCTATTCCGTGAATCCATCGCCGCCATCCTCGATGGGGATGTCCCATCCAGTGTTGAACTAGAGAGTTGAGAGTGGCGGCTCCTTCGCCGTCCCTATGGTAGGGACGGTGGTCGCCAAACCAAAAGAAGGAGCCACCACCATGTCGAAGACTGTCAAGAAACCTTTCCTCGTCCA
>CAZKRI010000056.1:0-6107 GCA_964555245.1 uncultured Myxococcales bacterium | reverse complement strand
AGGTGCCCCTGCGGCAGCCAATCGCTCAGCGACGGTGCCAGCAGTAGGGCTTGGTCAGGCAAATACGGGCGAAAGCTTGTCGACATGCCGCATCCTACCAGACTCTCGTCGCATGCCTGTTTCTGCCGCGCACACTCCTAGGTGGCGTCGCTGTTTCCCTGCGGAGCGTCTTTGGATACGATCCTCGCCGCGCTCGCGGCCGAGAGCGGAGGATCTGAGCATGATCGAGCTGGGGCTCACGATGTTCGCGACCGACCGGGCCATGTCCCTGGTGGATCTGGCCTGGGAAGCCGAGGACCGCGGCTTCTCCTCGCTCTACGTTCCCGAGCATACCCACATCCCGACCAGCCGCCGGACGCCCCCGCCCACCGGTGAGCCGGAGCTTGCCGAGGAGTACAAGCGGACGCTCGATCCGTTCGTGAGCCTGGGGGCAGCGGCCGCGGTCACCGGCTCGATCCGTCTGGGCACCGGCATCTGCCTGGTGGCCCAGCGCGATCCGATCGTGCTGGCCAAGGAGGTCGCCACCCTCGACGTGCTCTCGGGCGGACGCTTCGTTCTGGGGATGGGCTTCGGCTGGAATCGTGAAGAGATGGAGAATCACGGCGTGGCCTACGATACGCGCCGCGAGCTCGTGCGCGAGAACGTGCTGGCGATGCAGCAGCTCTGGTCGCAGGAAACGGCCGCCTACGCCGGCAAGCACGTCCGCTTCGAGCCAAGCTGGTCCTGGCCCAAGCCCGTGCAGAAGCCCTGGCCACCCATCCTGATCGGCGGCGCGCCCGGCCCCAAGCTCTTCGCCCACATTGCCGAGTACGCCGACGGCTGGATCCCGATCGGTGGGGCCGGCGTGGCCAAATCCCTTCCCGAGCTTCGACGTGCGGCCGAGGCCGCCGGCCGCGATCCCGACGCGATTGCCGTCATTCCGTTTGGAACCCTTCCCGACCAAGAAAAGCTCGACTACTACGCGTCGCTCGGGATTCGCGAGGTGGTTCTACGGCTACCCTCGGAGCCAGCCGACGACGTGCTGCGGGTGCTCGACCGGTACGCCGAGTTCCTCGTTGGGTGAGCGGTCGATGAGCTCCGTCGACAAGGAACGCACGATCCCGCGGCTGGTCTTGCGAGCGGCCGAGCGGTTCGGCGATCGTCCAGCGATCGACGACGACGCGGTGCGGATGACGTTCACCGAATTGGCCGGCGCCGCGCTGCAAGCCACGCGCGCTTTCGTCGCCGCTGGGATTGACCGCGGTGATCGCGTCGCAGTCTGGGCGCCCAACCTCCACGAGTGGATCGTCGCCGCCATCGGACTGCAGGCGGCCGGCGGCGTCCTGGTCCCACTGAACACCCGGCTCAAGGGCGCCGAGGCCGGCTACATCTTGGAGAAGAGCGGTGCGCGAATCCTCTGCACCGTCGCCGAGTTTCTCGGCACCGACTACATCGGGCTGCTTCACGGCGCTTGCAACGGAGCCGCTGCCGACCGGCCCGTCGCCGGTCTACCTGCGCTCGAACGCATCGTGCTGCTGCGCGGACGCTACCCGGGCGCACAGACCTGGCACGAGTTCCTCGAACACACCGGCGAGGTCTCCGCCGACCACGCGTGGCGCATGGCCGAGTCGGTGGATCCCGACGATCCTTCCGACATTCTGTTCACCTCGGGAACCACGGGGAAGCCCAAGGGTGTCGTGACCTGCCACGGACAGAACCTGCGCGCCTTCGCCTGCTGGTCGGAGCTGGTGGGGCTTGCCGAGGGCGACCGGTATCTGATCGTCAACCCCTTCTTCCACGCGTTCGGATACAAGGCGGGCTGGCTCGCCGCGATCATGCGCGGCGCGACCATCCTGCCGCATCCGGTCTTCGACGTGCAGGCCGTGCTCGAGCGGGTATCCCGGGAGCGCGTCAGCGTGCTCCCGGGACCGCCGGCGCTCTACCAGTCGATCCTGGCCGATCCGCAGCGTGCGAAGCACGATCTGTCGTCGCTGCGTCTGGCGGTGACCGGAGCGGCGGCCATTCCCGTCGACATGATCCACAAGATGCGCGATGAGCTGGGCTTCAAGACCGTGATCACCGGCTATGGGCTCACCGAGGCTTGCGGCATCGCCACCATGTGCCGATACGACGACGATCCCGAGACGATCGCCACCACCTCCGGGCGCGCCATCCCACACGTGGAAGTCCGCTGTGCGGATGCCGCGGGCAACGAGGTCGCGCGTGGTGAGCCGGGTGAGGTCCTGGTGCGCGGATACAACGTCATGCAAGGCTACTTCGAGGACGCGGACGCGACCGCTGAGACGGTGGACGCTCAAGGCTGGCTGCACACCGGCGACATCGGCGTCATGGATGCGCGCGGGTATCTGCGCATCACCGACCGGATCAAGGACATGTTCATCATGGGCGGGTTCAACTGCTACCCGGCCGAGATCGAGAGCATCATGCTCGGTCACCCCGAGATCGCCCAGGTGGCGGTCGTCGGTGTTGCCGACTCGCGGGTGGGCGAGGTAGGCATGGCGTTCGTGGTTCCACGCTCGGGTAAGTCGCCCAAGCCCAAAGCGATTCTCGCCTGGTGCAAGAACAACATGGCCAACTACAAGGTCCCACGTTACGTCGCGACCGTGCGCGAGCTGCCGATGAACGCCATGAACAAGGTGCAGAAGTTCGTCCTGCGCGAACGCGCCAAGACGATTCTGCGCTGAACGGGGCAGGCAAGGGGATCTCCATGGCCAAGCAACTGAAGCTCGGACTCCAGCTCGGATACTGGGGCGCGCTCGCGCCGGCCAATCACGTCGAGCTTGCCCAGGAAGCCGAACGGTTGGGGTACGACTCGGTCTGGGCGGGGGAGGCCTGGGGGTCGGATGCGTTCTCACCGCTGTGCTGGATCGGCGCGCAGACCTCCCGGATCAAGCTCTGCACCGGGATCGCGCAGATCTCGGCGCGCACACCCGCTTGCACGGCCCAGCACGCCATTACGTTGGATCATCTGAGCGGCGGGCGCGTCGTCCTGGGCCTCGGCGTCTCGGGGCCGCAGGTGGTGGAAGGATGGCACGGGCGTCCGTTCGCCAAACCGCTGGAGCGTACCCGCGAGTACGTTGCGATCGTCCGCAAGATCCTGGCGCGCCAGGAGCCCGCGAGCTTCGAGGGCCAGCACTACCAGCTCCCGTACCGCGGGCCGGGAGCGTGGGGGATGGGCAAGCCGCTGCGGAGCATCACGCATCCGTTGCGCAAGGATCTGCCGATCTTTCTGGGCGCCGAGGGGCCCAAGAACGTCGCGCTGGCCGCCGAGATCGCGGAGGGCTGGCTCCCGCTCTACTACTCGCCGTTTCGCTGCGAGGTTTACGCCGACTCGCTGCGCGGGGCGAAGCCGGGCTTCGAGATCGCCCAGACGATCATGGTCAGCATCACGGACGACGTGGCCAAGGGCTTGGAGCCCGTTAAGATGATGCTCGCGTTCTACATCGGCGGCATGGGCTCGAGAAAGCGCAACTTCCACAAGGAGCTGATGGCGCGGATGGGCTTCGAGGCTGAAGCCGAGAAGATCCAGTCGCTCTTCTTCGAGGGCAAGCGTGAGGAAGCGTTCGCAGTGGTGCCCGACCGCTTCGCCGACGAGATCTCGCTGGTGGGTCCCGCCGAGCGCATCCGCGAGCGGCTGGATGCCTGGCGAGAAACGCCCGTGACCACGCTCGTCATCGGGCAGCTCGATCTAGCCACGATCCGCAACATGGCCGACCTGGTAATGGGGTCAGGTCAAATTTCGCGGAAGCGAAATTTGACCTGACCCCCCCGACTGGGCGCTAGGGATCTCCCCTATAGACAAGAGTTCGACCGGGGTGATAGACGTCCGCCCGGCGATAGACATCCGCGAAGTGCATGCCGACGCGCTCCAGTGCTCGACACTGGAGCGGTGTCGCGTTTAGGGGGTACTGACAATGACCGGTTTAGATTTGTCGCGAACCATGATGCATCGCAGGACGATCAGAGCACGGCGCGGATACGGTCTGGGTTTCCGCCTGGAGCTCTTGAAGCGTCTGACGTTTTCCGGAGCGCTGGCCCTGACGCCGACGTTGCTCGTCGGCGTCTTGGCGGTCAGCCCGGCGGAGGCACTGCATCTGCCGGTCCCCACGGATTGCTTGCTCGACGCCCAGGGTGCCAACGACGAGCCGGGTCAGAAGGACCTGACGCAGCTCTGCGCAGAGGTAGGTGATGGCTCCCCGTACGAGCTTCATCTCAAGTGGAACTGGGATAACGAAAACATCCCAGGCGGAAACACCAATGACGCTTGCGGTCTATTCGACACCGATTCCGACGGTCTCGCCAACCTGGCCGTGTGCGTCACCAACAGGGACGGGGGTGCCCCGGCCAACATGGGAGCGGTAAGGCTGTTCACCTGCGGCAACACGAGACCAGATCGGTGTACCAGCTCGGTACAGCTCGCGGTGAATAAATGTTCCGGCGGAGTCGACGCCGGCGATAACTGCTCTATCGAAGCGGACTGCGCCGTTCCGGGCGTCTGCGTCCCGTCCACCACACTGGGCGCGAACACCGCGTGCGAAGTAACCCAGCAAAACGACGATCCATTCCCGGCAGGCACCGATAACCCGATTGACACCGAGGCTGTCTGCGCGATCGATCTCACCGATTTCGGTGCAACCGGTGCGACCTTCACCGATGTCTGCTCCTACCCCTCCGCGAGCATCAATTCCGACCCCTCCGACTGCGTAGTCGAGGCCGCCCAGTGCGTAGCCTGCACGGGCAACGGGGACTGCTCTGGCGGCCAGGTGTGCATCTCGGGGGTCTGCAGCCCGTCTGGTGGTCCCTCGCCGTGCGACGACGAAGACCCCTGCACCGTCGATGGATGCGCCTCGATCACAGGTTTCTGCACGCACACGCCGAATACCGGGGCTTCCTGTGGCGACTCGTCTGATACCGATTGCGACAATCCCGACACTTGCAACAGTCTCGGGCTTTGCGCGGTGAGCAACTACGAGCCGGCGGGAACCGGCTGCACGGACGACGGCAGCGCGTGCACGGACGATGAGTGTGATGGTGCGGGGACGTGCGACCACACCAACGACGACACGAACACGTGCGGCTCGCCGACCGATAGCGATTGCGACAACCCGGATACGTGCTCGGCAGGGACCTGTCTGATCAACAACGAGACGGCAGGCACCGGCTGCACGAGCGACGGCAACGCGTGCACGGACGACGAGTGCGACGGAGCAGGTGCTTGCGGGCACCCCAACAACACGGATCCGTGTGACGACGGTTTGTTCTGCACGGCCACGGACACGTGCTCGAGTGGCTCGTGCGTGGGAGCGGGCGACCCGTGCGCGGGCGGGACAGAGTGCAACGATACGTGTGACGAAGGGGCCGACAACTGTGCGGAGGCGTCGGGTACGCCGTGCACGGACGACGGTAACGCGTGCACGGACGACGAGTGTGACGGTGCGGGGGCTTGTGCCCATCCTAACGACGACACGAACACGTGCGGCTCGCCGCTCGATACCGATTGCGACAACCCGGACACGTGCTCGGCGGGGAGCTGTCCGATCAACAACGAGACGGCAGGCACTGGTTGCACGAGTGACGGCGACGTCTGCACGGACGACGAATGCGACGGAGCGGGTGCTTGCGGGCACCCCAATAACACCGATCCGTGTGACGATGGGCTCGCATGCACGACCGTCGACGTATGCACGGCGGGCAGTTGCGTCGGCAGCGTGCCGCCCGAGTGCGACGATGCGAACCCGTGCACGCAGGATTCCTGCGATGACGGCAGCGGCTGCATCAACGCCGAGGAGCCGGTCCTGACGTGTCTGACGGCGGAGCGCTCAGGGTTCCAGGTCAAGAACAACGCGGACGACGCGAAGGACCAGCTGCGCTGGAAGTGGCAGAAGGGAGAGCAGACCGATCAGCTGGACTTCGGAGACCCGTTGAACGCGACGTCTTATACGCTGTGCGTATACGACACCTCGGGGGGATCTTCGTCGTTGGCCACGTCGCTCCAGGTGGACGCCAACGGGTTCTGGCAGAGCTACGATCCCAAGGGCTGGAGCCTGAAGGATTCCACCGGGACCTACGATGGGGTCCAGCAGATCAAGCTCAAGCCGGGGGCGATC
>CAZKRI010000055.1:0-122767 GCA_964555245.1 uncultured Myxococcales bacterium | reverse complement strand
GGCTTTCACGACCACGCTCTCGCTGATGACGACCCCGCATCGCACCGTCGATGGACGGTCCAGAGGGATGCGACCGGCTCATTCGGAGGCAAATGCAGCCGATTTCTCACGTCAGTGTTTCTGGGGCGCACACTCCTAGCTCCTTTGGTGCGATCCTAGAATGGCCGTGATGCTGCAGAGATTAGGGACGTTCGCCAAAGGCGTGGCTGGACGCAGGGCAGACTGGCCGAATACCTCGGCGTAGACACGATGACCGTGTCTCGCTGGGAGCGGGGCCTCAGCAGGCCGCGGCGCGCAGCACGCGCGGCGATCGCTGCGTTGAGGGGCGCAGCCGGCGCTGGACCTGCCGGTTCGGCAGCTCGGCCGGCCGCCCAGCCTGGGGGTGGCCACACATCCGGGCAGACGGCGATCGACGAGTTGGTGCGCATCGTTGGCCTCGAGCCCGCGCTGCGGGCCCTGCGGCGGTTGGTGTTGCTGCGGACCGCGCCCGTGCCGGTACGGTTTCCCGTCGATCCGGCGACGCGTCTTCGCGAGGTCGAAACGGCGCTGCGTGAGCAGCGCGAGCTGATCGCGCGCGCACGAATCGGCTGAGAGATGGCACGCGCCGGTGTCGGGACGAGTCGTCTCATCGACGCTCTCAAGCGAGCGCACGAAGTACTTTGCTCGGTTGGGGTCGCGCACGCGCTGCTCGGCGGCATGGCCGCTAATCTCTATCGGCGCGAGGCGCGCGCGACCCAAGATGTCGACTTTGCCGTCAAGGCCAGCGCAGCCGAGACGGTAGCGGTCGTCGAGGCGTTTCGTCGAGCGGGCTGGAAGCCGCAGGCACGCACGGCCAAGGCCGAGACGCTGCGCCTCTCGCGCGGCGACCTACCTCGCGTCGACATTCTCGTCGCCGGCACCGATTTCGCGCGCGCGGCGATCGACCGCGCCTCCAAGCTCACCATCACGACACGGAGCTGCTGATCGTCACAGCCGAGGACCTGATCGTCTACAACCTCCTGGCCGGGCGTGCGCGCGACTATGAGGCGGTTGCCGCGATCATGCGGACGCTCGAAGCCATCGACACCGCGTACGTGTGCGGCTGGCTCGACCAGTTCGGCCTTGCCGACCGCTGGGCCCGGGCCGAAGAGGAAGCGGCGCGACTCGAGGATTGATTCGCCGCGCGACAAGGTTCGCAATCCACACTCAATGTTGCTAGGGTCCCGCACGAAAGTTCATCGGCTGCGATTCGGCAGCCTGCGGCGCACAACAGGGTCTCGCTCCAAGATCGCGCCGATTTACCACTTCTACCTGTAGCTGTTGTATGGGTTTGACGGTTGCGGTGTGTCCGTACGCCGAGCGTGCGGGCCGCCGAAGGGATTATTCTACGATGTCACTTGATTTTCGTCCTTCACCGCCCGAGGCCGGTTTCGACCGGCTCGGGCTTCGCTCCAGCATCCAGCGCGCGGTCGCTGCGGCTGGATTCTCCCTGCCGCGTCCGATTCAGGCGCGGTGCATTCCCGCGATCCTGGCCGGACGCGACGTTCTCGGCTTGGCCCATACCGGCACGGGCAAGACCGCGGCCTTCGTCCTTCCCATCCTCGAACGTCTGCTCGCTGAGCCCCGGCCTGGGCCGCGTGCGCTCGTGTTGGCGCCGACGCGCGAGCTGGCGATGCAGATCCATGCGGAGCTCGTTACCTTGGCGAAGTTCACGTCGGTCAAGGCGGTCTCCGTGTTCGGCGGCGTGCCAGCCGGCCCGCAGATTCGCGGGCTGCGCGGCCGTCCCGACATCGTCATTGCCTGTCCCGGTCGTCTGCTCGACCTCATGGAGCAGGGTGCGGCCAGGCTCGGCGCCGTTGACATGCTGGTCCTGGACGAAGCCGATCACATGTTCGACCTCGGCTTCCTGCCGAGCATTCGCCGGATCCTCGCCGCGCTGCCGGTGCGCCGGCAAAACCTGTTATTCGCCGCGACCATGCCCACTGAGATCCGCAAGCTGGCCGACCGTCTCCTCAGCACCCCGCACGTGGTCGAGCTTGCGCCCTCACGGCCTCCATCGACCGTCGAGCACGCGCTCTATCCCGTGTCCCAGGAACGGAAGATCGACCTGCTGAAGCATCTGCTGGCGGATCAGGCGTTTACTTCGGCCATTGTCTTCCTGCGCACCAAGCACCGCGCCAAACGGCTGGCCGACCACCTGAGCCGTGCGGGCCACGCGGCGGTTGCGCTCCAGGGCAACATGTCGCAAGCGCAGCGCGACCGTGCCATGGAAGGCTTCCGCAGGGGACGTTTTGATGTGCTGGTGGCAACCGACATCGCCGCCCGCGGCATCGATGTCGCCCACGTGTCGCACGTGATCAACTTCGACATGCCGGCCACACCGGACGCCTACACGCACCGCATCGGACGCACCGGGCGGGCCGAACGCAGCGGCAAGGCTTACACGTTCGTCTGCCGGGAGGATCACGGTGCGGTCAGAGCCCTCGAGCGCAAGCTCGGGGTACAGATTGCGCGTTGCGCGTTGCCCGGATTCGCCGGCGAGCCAACCCCGTTCGCGGACTCGCGAGGTCCAACTCGCGTTCGAACGGAGCGCAGTTGGCGCTCGACAGGGGCTCGCACCCGCCGTGCCGTACCCATCGTGAGGGGATCGAGATGAAAGCACGACCGAGCATGGAGAAGCGTCGCAAGGAGCAGGCACGCAAAGAGCGTCGGCTCGAGAAGGCAGAACGCCGCGAGCGGCGCAAGGCCGAGCGCGCCCAGCAGCGCGAGGGGGGGCCGGGGGCCGACGACTCGGTGCTGCCGCCGGCAGTGACGGAGCCCGAGGCGCCCGAGGAGGCAGAGGGGACCAGTTGATGAGGGTCGGCTTCATCGGTCTCGGCAACATCGGCGGCGCCATCGCTCGGAACCTCGCGACCGACGGCGTTCCGCTCACGATTCACGACGTGGATGCCTCGCGTTGTGCTGCGGTGGTCGCGATCGGCGCCACCGCAGTCGCCTCTCCCGAGTTGGTCGCGGCCGCGAGTGACGTGACGTTCCTGTCGTTGCCGACGCCCGATGTCGTTGACGAAGTCGCCGCGCACTGGCTACGGGGCGCGTCTGCGGATTCCATCCTGGTCGATCTTTCCACCAGTTCGCCCTCCCGCGTGCGCGCCCTGGAGGGGCGAGTCCGCGCGGCCGGCTGCCACCTGCTCGACGCGCCGCTTTCGGGAGGCGCACCAGGCGCGCAGGCGCGGATGCTGATGTTCATGGTCGGCGGAAACGCTGGCGTCTACGCGAAGGTGCGGCCGATCCTCGAGCGAATCGGACGCGTTGCTTTCCACTTGGGCCCGAGCGGGACCGGCAGCACGGCCAAGCTCGTGAACAGCCTGATCGCGTTTTCCACCACGGTCGCGTCGCTGGAAGCATTCGCGCTCTCGACCAAAGCGGGCGTCGATCTACGAACGATGGTCGAGGTCGTGCGCACCGGCGGCGCCGGAAACTTTTTCACCGACCGCGCGGTCGAGGGCATCGAGCGGCGGGGAGGGCCCGCGCAGTTTGCCTTGGGGCTGGCGGCCAAAGACGCCCGTCTGATCTGCGAGCTGGCCGAGGCGCACGGGCTCGAGCTGCCGCTGGCCGCGCGGGTCTCGCAGACCATCGACGCAGCGGTGGCGGCCGGCATGCAGCAGCGCGACTGGACCGAGCTGCCCGAGTGGATCGAGCAGACCGGGAGCTTCAAGTTTCACCTGGCTCCCGCCGCCAGCGGCGGCAAGTCCGTCTAGCGTCGACAAAGCCGCGGCCCCCGCCGACGGTGTTGCCGCATGACGCTCAGCCTGTGGTGGCGGCCTGACCGGGGCGCGATCGGAACTCGACGATCATTCTCCCAGGCACACGGAAGAACGAGGTGCCCCACTCGACCCGTGGAGAAGCCAGGGTTGGTTCCTCGAAGCGGGCGATGAGCCGTCCGATCGCGATGCGTGCCTCGAGCCGCGCCAGGTGGGCGCCCAGACAGTAGTGAGCCCCGCCGCCGAAGGCGAGGTGCTCGTTGGGGTGGCGCTCGATGTCGAACCGGTCGGGCTCCGGGAAGACCTCCGGATCGCGGTTGGCGGCGGCGAGCACACCGAGCACGATGGCGTCCTTGGGCAGGCGCTTGCCGCCGAACTCGACGTCAGCGTGAAGGATGCGCAGAGTAGCCGGGATCGGCCCGTCGTAGCGCAGGCACTCCTCGATCGCGCTGGCCGCCAGCTCGGGCCGGGCGCGTAGCCTCGCGAGCTCGTCGGAGTGGCGGATGAGTGTGCGAATGCCGTTCGCGATCAGTCCGATCGTGGTCTCGAATCCCGCGATGAGCAGGCCAATCGACTGCGACAGCAGCTCGTCGGTCGATAGCCGGTCACCGGCCTCCTCGGCGCGAATCAAGTCGCTCAGCAGGTCGGCGTGCGGCTGGCCGCGCCGCTCGGCGATCAACCGCTCGAAGTAGTCGCGCAACGCCATCGCTGCCGCATCCGCGCGCGCCACGATGGCCGGATCCGGGAACGGATTGGGATTGAGACCGTGGGTCGCATCCGCCGTCCAAGCCGTGAAACGGCTGCGATCGGCGACCGGTACGCCGAGCAGTTCACAGATGACGGTCGCAGGGACCGGCAGCGCTAGGTCGGCGATGACGTCCATCGATCCGGCAGCGGCGACGCGGTCCAGACACGCTTCGACCACGGCCTCGATCCGGTCCCGCACCCGGTCGATCGCACGCGGGGTGAAGGCGCGGCTCACGAGCTTGCGCAGCCGCGTGTGGTCGGGCGGGTCCTGCAGCAGCATGAAGCGTTCCCGCGGATCGTCAGGCGGGCCGGCCTGTGGCCGGTAACTGCGGCCCTCGCTCGTGCGTACGCCGGCGGGGACTTCGCGCAATAGTCGGGCGACGTCGGCATAGCGGGTGAGCCGCCACAGTCCGATCGGCGTCAGATTGACGGGGTCGCAGCTGCGCAGCCGGTGCAGGTGAAGGTGGAGGTCGTCTCGCTGGCTCGCATCGAAAGGATTCCAGCCGTGCCACGGGTCG
This sequence comes from uncultured Myxococcales bacterium, assembly GCA_964555245.1. Taxonomy (GTDB): domain Bacteria; phylum Desulfobacterota; class Binatia; order UBA1149; family SPBQ01; genus CAZKRI01. The sequence continues at coordinate 117,762 of CAZKRI010000055.1, read as the reverse complement.
GCCGTGTCGTCGAGCCGATGGGTTGGGTCGCTTGCTTCGCTCATGGCTGCGCCGCCGCCGGGATGCGGTACTCGGGGTCCGCCGCGCGCGGGGGATCACGGCGGGCAAGCGCCGCCTCCACGGCGCCCGCGAAGCGCTCGCTCTTGGCACGCTGCCGGGCCGGGTGGCGTTCGGCGAACTCCGGCATTACCTCACGCGCGAACAGCTCGAGCGACTCGCAGATGTGCTCGTGGCGGTTGCGTCCGGCCTGGCTGACGAAGATCACCTGATCGATCCCGACCTCCTCGTAGCCCCGGAGCAGCGTGCGGATCTGTTGGGGAGTCCCGATCGCTCCACGCAGCGATCCGAGCTCCTGCTCCATCATCTGCGCCCCCAGTTCGGCGCCGGTCTTGGCGGCGATCGCCCGATCGAAGCCGAACATGCTCCGCTTCTCGAGAAACTCTTCCCACAGATGGGTCTTGCCAGGCTGATGGTTCCCGAAAATGTAGTAGTGGGCGAGTGAGAACCCGAAGAAGTGGCCGCCGTCCAGTCCACGGTCGATCGCCGTCGCTTCATCGTGGTGACACATCATTGGCAGCACGATCGCCAGGCTCGGATTGACCGCAAAGCCGGCGGGCACGCACGCCTGGGACAGGATCGTGGCGGCGTAGTCATCGACCCAGAACTTCGCCTCCCGCGGCTCCAGGAACGAAAACGCCAGGGCCCCCATGCCCTTTGCCGCCGCGAGGTGGATCGTTTCGCGGCGGCCGCAGGCCAGCCACAGCGGAGGGTGGGGCTTCTGTAGCGGTTTCGGTACGACGTTGCGGGGCGGCATCTTGAGATACGTGCCCTGCCAGCCGGCGAACGGCTCCTCCACGAACATGCGGGTGACGGCGTCGAGCGCCTCCGCCCATTGCTCGCGCTTGGTCGCTCGAGGGATGGCGAAACCGGCCAGCTCAGCCTCGGAGGAGGCCTCGCCGGTTCCGAACTCGACTCGTCCGTCCGAGATCAGGTCCAACGTCGCGATCCGCTCGGCGACGCGCGCAGTGTGATTGAAGTTGAGTGGGAGCTGAACGATGCCGTGACCCAGCCGAATGCGACGGGTGCGTTGGCTGCACGCGGCGAGGAAGACCTCGGGCGCCGAAGAGTGGCTGTACTCCTCCAGGAAGTGATGCTCGACCAGCCACAGGTAATCGATGCCGAGCCGGTCGGCGATCTCGACCTGCTCCAGGGCATCCTTGAGGAGCCGGTGCTCGGAGTCGGCTGCCCAGGGCCGCGGCAACTGGTGCTCGTAGAAGAGTCCGAACTGCATGTCCTGATCCTTCGTTGCTCGTTAACAGTCGTGTTAAGCGGAACGCTAGCACTCGACCATATTGAGTCAAGGATTGATCCTGTGCGATAGCCCGGTCTTTTCCGCCGTGAACACCCATGTTAATGTCCTCGACGTGAGCCGACGCGAAGCACCCGGTGCTCCGGCCACGCGTTTGCGCATCCTGGAAGGGGCGGCCAAGGCGTTCGGGCGGACGGGCTATGCCGAGACCACGGTGGACGCGATCATCGCTGCGGCCGGTGTCTCGCGACCGTCCTTCTACAAGTTCTTCCGCAACAAGGACGAGGTCTTCGATCTGTTGCACGAGATGTACGCGCTCGCGTTGATCCAGGCGGTCAAGGCGGCCGCGACCAGCACCTCCGATCCTCAGGGAAAGCTCGAACTGGCCACCGACGCCTTCCTGAGACAGATCGCCACGACCGGACGCCTGGCCCAAGCGCTTTACTCGGAGTCGCGCAAGCCCGGCTCGCGAGTCGCGGCGCGTTACCGGGAGACGGTCAGTGTGCTGACGGCGTTCTTCGGCGAACAGGCCGCCGAGATGGGCATCGAATCGCTCGACCCGCTGGTCTACGGCGGTCTGATCGCGGCGACCGAGGTGATCGGGATGAGCGTGGTCCACGCGGCGGGGCCGAACGGGGCCGAGACCGAGCGAGCCAGGCGCGCGATCCTGACGATTCTGCGCGGCGCACTGCGGCCGCTTCGGGCCACGCGCTGATCTGGGAGGACGATCGCCGTGGGGACGGCTGTGCCGTCTGGACGCCGCGGCGTCGATCGGCAATGGTGTCGGTCCGTGGCCCGCAGCATGGGACGCATCGGCCTGGCGCTCGGCAGCGGCGCTGCCAGGGGTTGGGCCCACATCGGCGTGATTCGTGGCCTGCTCGATGCCGGGATCACGCCCGACGTGGTCTGCGGCAGCTCGATCGGGTCGGTAGTCGCCGCTGCCTATGCCGGGGACAGGCTCGAGAGCTTCGAAGCCTGGGTGCGACGGCTCGACTGGCGGCAGGTCGCGGCCTACATCGACCTGAGCCTGCGAGGCGGCCTCATCAAGGGCCGTCGCGTCTTCGATGCGCTCGGAACGGCGCTGCCCGACGAGCCAATCGAAGGGCTGCATCGTCCATTCGCTGCCGTCGCTACCGACCTCGTCAGCGGGGACGAGGTCTGGCTGCGCAGCGGCTCTCTGTACGATGCGCTCCGCGCCTCGGTCGCACTGCCCGGATTCGTAGCCCCAGCCCGGGTGGGTGGCCGTTGGCTGGTCGATGGGGGCCTGGTCAATCCGGTTCCCGTCTCGCTCTGTCGCGCCCTCGGGGCTGAGACGGTGATCGCGGTGGACCTCAACGCCGACCTGGTGGGCCGGCGCATGCGAGGCCGCCAGCCCCGCCGGGCGAAGGCTGCCGAGGCGCCCGTTGCGCAGAAACGGTCGCGCGCCGCCGCGCGCCGCCCGTCGGGTTTCCAGAGCGCGCTCCAGGAGATGGCGGCTGAGCTGCGGCAGCGCCTGGGGTGGGAGGAGGAGCGGGGCGAGGCGGACGCGGCCCCGTCGATCTACGAGGTCGTGGCCAACAGTGTCAACATCATGCAGGTCCGGATCACGCGTAGCCGCATGGCTGGGGATCCACCGGATCTGCTGGTCGCACCGCGCTTGGCCGACTTCGCCCTGCTGGACTTCGATCGGGCTGGGGAGGCAATCGAGGTCGGCCGCGCGGCGGTCCAAGCCGCCTTGAAGGAGTCGCCTTACTGGCAAAACATCTGAACCGTCATCGAAAATCCCTCGCCAGACCGGTAACATAACAGGTTCTTCTGAGGTGCCGCTTCACCGATGATCGGCGGAGCGTCGCCGCTGCCGTGCGCGCCGGTCGGGAAATCGTTAGAGCGTTCTTTGCCATCCTGGCGATGGGCCTGGCGACCGCCGCTTGGGCCGCCGGGCCGTCATACAGAACCGAGTTTCGTGGTCCACCCGACGCACGACGGTTGCTCTCCACCTGCGAGGCGGTCTCGCGCTTGGTCGGACTCGCCAACGACCCACGCCCGTCACTTGCCGCCCTGGAGCGGCGGGCCGAACGCGATTTGGCGGTGTTCACGGTCGTGGCTCGCTCTCACGGTTACTACGGTCCCAAGCTCACCTACGTCGTCGAGCACGACCGGACTCCCACGAGGGTCGTCGTAACGATCGAGCCGGGTCCGCTCTACCTGCTCGAGAGCTTCGAGGTGAGGTTTACCGGCGGTGGGGAGCCGGATCCTGCGGCCGTTAGCACGGTCGAGCGGACGCGGCCGGCTTTCGGTCTGGGCGCGGCGGCGGAATCGGTGAAAATCCTGGATACCCAACAGCGGTTGATCGACGCTCTGAGTCAATCCGGGTTCGCCTTTGCGCAGGTGACCGAGCGATACGTCGAAGTCGACCACGCCACGCATCAGGTGCACGTGCGTCTGGATCTGGCGAGTGGCGAACGCGTCCGGTTCGGCGCGCTCGAGGTCGACGGACTGACCACGATCGAGAAGGCCTTCGTCCTGCGCCGGGTGCCCTGGCAGGCCGGCGATGTCTACGACTCGAGCCAGCTCGCCGAACTGCGGCGCCGGCTGGCGGATACTCACCTGTTCGAAGCGGTTAGCGTCGACACCGGACGCCAAGCGGATGCGCGTGGCGAGCTACCGGTCACCATCGGTTTGCACGAGGCCAAGCAGCGCGGCGTCGGCGCCGGCGTCTTCTACTCTTCGAGCGACGGGCCAGGCATGGATGCGTTCTGGGAGCACCGCAACGTGAGCGGTCGCGCCGACCAGCTGTGGCTGGGCGGGGCCGTGTCCACCCAGACCAAGTCCGGCGCCGTGCGGTACCGGCTGCCGGACTTCCTCGCGGTCAACCAGAGCCTCGCCTCCGAGCTGGCCTTCGCGCAAGAGGACACGGAGGCCTACGACGCACAGCAGACCGTGGTCAATGCGGCGCTCGAGCGGCCGCTGAGCAGCACGCTCACCCTGCGCGGGGGGCCTTCATTCGAGTACGGGCCCGTCGACTCGCCCGACATCGACCAAGCCGGGCTCAACGACCGCGAGACGTTCGAGCTGTTCGGGTTCCCGATGCTGCTGCGTTACGACGGCTCCGACGGCTTGCTAGATCCCAGTCGCGGGCTGCGCGCGGCGATCAACGTGACGCCGCACAGCGATGTCGGGTCGGATCTCAACTTCGTGATCAACAAGCTCACCGCCAGCGCGTATCTGCCGATCCTCGGGAGGTCATCGACGATTCTGGCCTCGCGTGCAGCGATTGGTTCCACCGTTGGCGCGGCGCGTGGCGAGCTACCTGCCAACAAGCGTTTCTACGCGGGGGGAGGCGGCTCGGTGCGCGGCTATGCCTACCAGCTCGCCGGACCGCTCGAGTCGGATCGCTTCCCGGGAGATCCCGCGGCGCGCAACGATCCGCTGGGCGGCCGTTCCACGGTTGAAGTCGGCACGGAGCTGAGGTTCCGGCTCGGGCAGCGTTTCGGGTTGGCTCCGTTCGTGGACGGCGGGACGGTCTTTGCCAATACGGTGCCGACGTTCACCGACCGGATTTTCTGGGGGGCGGGTCTGGGCCTGCGCTACCACACGGGCATCGGACCGCTGCGCCTCGATGTCGCCACCCCCTTGGACCGGCGCTCGGGCGTGGACGATCCCGTGCAGTTCTACTTGAGCCTGGGCCAGTCGTTCTGACGGGGATCGGCACGTGCGGCTGCTCAAGGTTTTGCTCTGGACGACGTTGACGGCCGCTGTGGCCGGCTGCGTGCTCGCGCTCTTCCTGCGCACGCCGGCGGGTATGCGACGTGTGGGCGAGTGGGTCGAGCGCGTGGCAGTTGCGGACAACGGCTTCGGGATCGAGCTGCACGGCTTGACGGGCAGGTTGCCCTCCCAGATCCGCGTACCGCGGGTGGTGCTGCGCGATCCCCAGGGGCCATGGCTGGTTGCCGAAGACGTGCGCATGGAGGTGGCCCCATGGTGGCTGCTCATCGGGCGCATCCAGGTCGACCGCGCGAGCGTGGCTAGGATCGAGTTCCTGCGCGGACCTGACTTCCTTCCGGGAGATGGGAGGCCGCCGCGAGAACGCTGGCTGCCGCTGCTCGTCGTCGAATCCATCGAGACCGGCGAGCTCGTGGTGCCGGATTCCTGGCTGGGTGATTGGCTGACCGGTCCGCTGCGCGTCCGGGGCGACGGCACGCTCGCCCTGGGTACTCTGGCCGTGCAGGCGGCGTTCGACGTCAGGGCTGCGACGGTGGATGCGCTCTTCGCGCGTGGCAGTGCGCTCTCTGCGACAGGGATCCGGCTGCGCACCGGGCTGAGCGGCAACGTGAGAACTCCACGCGTCGCCCTGCACGCGGAGATCGAACGCCCGCAACTCGGCCCGCTCGACGCAACGAGTCTGGTGGCGGATCTCGCAGCGGAGCCGGCCCAGCTCGGAACCTACACGGGGGCGCAGCTCCGCCTCCACTGCACGCTGCGCGAGCCACGCTCGGGGAGTCTCGCGGACGCGCTGCTGGGGGCGCAAGCCTCGGTCTCGGCTGCTGCCACGGTCGGCCCCGACCATGCGAGCGTCGAGATCGAGAGCGCGGATCTTCAAGCCGAGCGCATCAGCGCGAGCGCCTCAGGAACGCTCGCAGATAGCAGTCTCAAGGTTGACGTCTTCACGGTCACGCTTCCCGATCTGACAGGCTGGGAACCGTTGACCGGCGGCCGGCTCGATGCACGAGGCTCGTTCGGATTCTCACCGTCGGCTGCGGAGCTGAGCGGGCAGATCACTGCGTCGGCCAGTTCGCTGGCCTGGGCCGATCCCGCGTCGGCTTGGACCGCCGGGTCCGAGTGGGTGCGGGTCGAGGCCGCGTTCACCTACGACACGGCCACCGAGCAGCTCGCACTGCCCTCGATCACACTGGCGGCGGCGCCGGGGGAGGTTCGCGGAGTCCTGAACGTCGGCCGTAACGGCGCTCGACTCGGCGGACAGTTCGAGATGGGCGTACCGTCGCTCGCGGCTTGGCCGGGCGCGGAGCGCTTGGGATTGACGGGTACGGCCAGAGCTCGAGTCCGGCTGGCGGGCTCCTCGGTCGAGCCGGAGGTCGTTGCCGATGTGTCGTTGCCGGGGCTCGTCGTGGCCGGCGGCGCGCTGGGCGATGTCGAAGGCAGACTGGAGCTGCGAGGAACGCGCAGTTCGCCGAACGGTCGGATCGAGTTGAGGGGAGATCTTCCCGCCGGACCGTTGCGGGCGTTCGCGAGCTTCACGGTGGGCGAATCGTCGGTCGGGGTTACCGGCCTGCGCGTGACCGCGCCTGCCGCCAGCGCCAGCGGCGATCTGAGCCTGGAGCGGGACCGGCGCCGGGTCAGCGGGGGCATCCGAGCGCAGGTCGGGGATCTATCCGTCCTGGCGCCCTGGATCGGGCCCGAGGCCGCCGGGCGAGTTCTGGTGAGGGCGATGGCCGCAACCTCCGGCGGCCAGCAGTCCGTCGATCTTGGGCTCGAGGCCGGAGCTTTGCGCGTGCCGGCGCGGGGACGCTGGCCGGGGCTGACCGCCGAGCATCTCGAAGGCCGCGTCACCCTGCCGGATCTGGGCGGTCGGTACGGTGGAACGCTCGATCTGGAGGGTGAAGGCCTCGCTTCGGGCGTGCTGGCGCTCGGGCGCGTCGCACTGGAAGCATCCGGCGATGCGAAGGGATGGTCCGGCCGCGTGACGGCGCGCGGCGCCTACCGAGCTCCGCTCGAGATCGAGGCCGCAGTGCGGTCGGCGCCCGAGGCCCGGGGCTGGCGCGTGACGATGGTCGAGGCCAAAGGCCTCGTGATGGATCAGAGCTTCGCCCTGGCGCGGCCAGCCCTGGCGCGGCTCGCGCCCGGGGAAGCGGCAGTCGAGGGCTTCGATCTACGGATCGGCGATGGCCGCGTCTCGGGGAGCCTCGCACATGTCCGTGACGCGCTCACGGCGGACCTCGTGCTCGCCGACGTTCCGGTTGGGCTTGTCGCGCTCATCGCTCCGAGCCTGCAGATCACCGGTACGCTTGCCGGACGATTGTCCGTGGCCGGAACCTCCGAAGGGCCGCGTGTCGATCTGGCCCTGACAGCGGAAGGACTGCGCCCGGCGCGCTGGAAGGGGTCGGTAGCTCCGCCGCCGTTCTCCGCGAGGCTGGAGGGATCCCTGGCCAGCGCTGATGGCCGGCTACAGATGGTCCTGCAGGACCAGCGGACGACCAGTTTCGCGTTGCAGGCGAGCGGCGGGCTGGCGGCCGTCTTGGGCCGATCCGGGAGCGCAGTCACCGGTTTGCCGGCCGAGGGTTCGGCCGCGCCGGCAAGGATCAGCGCACGGGGCAGCGCAGATCTCGCTGCCCTCGACGCACTGGTAGACCTCGACGAGAACCGAGTGCAAGGAACGCTCACTGCGGACATGACCTTGCTGATCAGCCGGTCCGGTCCGGAACTGGAGGGCGAGGTCGTTCTGACCGGAGGGTCTCTGGAGAATCCGGTTGTCGGCATGCTGCTGCAAGACGGATCGCTCCGGTTGGTTGGGGCCGGCAAACGGCTGGAGCTCATCGAGCTTTCGGCCAGCGACGGCGCCGGTGGCAGGGTCGTTGGCACCGGCCACGTCGATCTCGGCGCGGGAATCGAGCAGGCGAGCTATCGGCTTGCAGCGACGCTCGATCGTCTGTGGGCGATTCGTTCGGACGAGGTGCGGCTGCAGACTGGCGGTGCGCTCGTCCTCGAAGGGGCCGTTGGCCATCCGCGCCTCTCGGGGAGCCTGGAGACGACCGCCGTCGAGCTGCGCCCGGCTCACCGGCTGCCGCCGTCGGTGGTCGATCTGGAGGTCACGGAGATCAACGGCGTGCAGGGCTCGGATGGATCACCAGCGCGCCGGCAGCCGGCGTCTCGCGTGCCGATCGACCTGGACTTGGCGGTGAAGATACCTGGCCGGGCCTTCTTTCGGACGGTCGACCTCGACAGCGAATGGGAAGGCAAACTGCGTCTGACCGGTGCCAGTCAGGCGCCGGTGCTGACGGGACGTCTCTCGCTCGTGCGCGGCAGCTTCAACGCGCTGGGCGTTCCCTTCCGAGTGGTCCGGGGAGTCCTGAGGTTCGACGAGCGCGAGGAGATCGACCCGGACATCGACGTTCTGGCCGAAGCGCGCCGTTACGACATCGTCGCGCAGCTCTCGGTCGCGGGAACGGCTTCGGCCCCCAGAGTCACGCTCAGCTCCGAGCCTCCGCTGCCGACTGATGAGATCGCGGCGCACCTGCTCTTCGGTCGCGACGCCACCGACCTGACGGCGGCCCAGAGCGTTCAGCTCGCCGCAGCCGTTGCCCGTTTCACCACGAGCACGGTTCCCGATCCGCTCGGCTGGGTCCGGCGCACGCTGCGCCTCGACCGGGTCAGCGTTCAGTCGGACGAGAAGCAACCGGGAAGCACGGTCGTGAGCGTTGGGAAATACGTCGGCCGCGGCGTCTTCGTATCGCTCGACCAAGGTACGGCGGAGGCCACCAGCAGGGCGCGGGTGGAGGCCGAGGTCACGCGACACTTCAACGTGGCGACCGAAGTCGGAAGCGATAGCGAGAGCCGTCTCGGGGTGAATTGGCGCTACCGGTACTGACGCCTTTCCGTTTGCGCGTGCTTCCGTCGGCCTCTGCGCCTGGTAGACTCCCGCGCCGTGCACGATCTGGAAACGTTCCGCGAGCAGACTGGCGCTTGGCTCGACGCCAACTGTCCCCCTTCGATGCGCTGGTCCAAGGGCGGGGCGAGCAACGACATGTCCGGAGAAGGGCTGACGTGGGGCGGCCGTCGCGAGACGTTCGCCAATCCGGAAGCCAAGCTGTGGCTCGAACGCATGGCAGAGCGCGGGTGGACCGCGCCGACCTGGCCCCGTGAGTACGGGGGTGGTGGCCTTTCCAAGCAACAGGCGAAGATTCTCGCGGAGGAGACGGCCCGGCTGCGCATCAAGCCACCGCTCATCGGTTTCGGCTTGACCATGATCGGACCGTTGCTCCTCGAGCACGGGACCGAGGAGCAGAAGCGGCGCTTTTTGCGGGAGAGCTGTCGAGGCGAGATCCGCTGGTGCCAGGGTTACTCGGAGCCGGGCGCCGGTTCGGACCTGGCGAGCTTGCAGACGCGGGCGGTGCTCGACGGCGATCACTGGGTGATCAACGGCCAGAAGGTGTGGACCTCGTACGCCGACAAGTCCGACTGGATGTTCATCCTGGTCCGTTCCGATCCCGCGGCCGCCAAGCACGCCGGCATCTCATTCCTGCTTTTCGACATGCGGACGCCGGGGGTGACCGTCCGGCCCATCAAGCTGATCAGCGGTGCGTCGCCGTTCTGCGAGACGTTTCTGGAGAACGTCCGGGTGCCGCGCGACCAGGTGGTGGGCGGCATCAACAACGGCTGGGCGATGGCGAAGGCGCTCCTGGGCCACGAGCGCAGCATGATCAGCGAAGCGTTCAGCGAGCGGCGCGAGCGCAATCAGCTCGTCCATCTGGCCCGCAAGTACGTGGGGGACCAGGACGGCCGGATCGCCGATCCGGTTGCGCGCGATCGCATCGCACAGCTCACCATGGACAAGATCGCCCTGGATCTGACCATGGCGCGGACACGCGAAGCGATGAAGCTTGGCCAGCAGCCGGGACCGGAGACTTCCATCTTCAAGTACTACGCCACCGAGCTGAACAAGGACCGGTACGGATTCATGATCGCGTTGCTCGGGCCGCAGGCGCTGGGGTGGGAAGGGGAGGGCTTCGGGGAAGCCGAGCTGGCGCTGACGCGCATGTGGTTGCGATCGCGGGGCAACTCGATCGAGGGCGGCACGTCCGAGGTTCAGCTCAACATCATCGCCAAGCGCGTCTTGGGCCTGCCCGACTGAGGCGCCAACGAGGTCAGTTGCGTGGCTCTGGTACTCAACGACGATCAGCAAATCCTCAAGCGCACGGCGGCGGACTTCGTACGTCGTGAGTCGCCGGTGAGCCGCATCCGGCGGCAGCGCGACGGGCCCGATGCCGACGGCTTCTCCCGCTCCCTGTGGAGGAAGATGGCCGAGCTGGGCTGGCAGGGCATCCTGGTGCCCGAAGCCTACGGTGGTCTCGGCCTGGGTTACCTCGAGATGGCCGCCGTGCTCGAAGAATGCGGCCGCAATCTCGTTCCCGAGCCCTTGCTCTCAACGGTCCTGCTCGGAGCCAACACGATCCTTCTGGCCGGCAGCGAAGCTCAGAAGCGAGACTCCCTGCCCCGCGTCGTCGATGGCAGCCTGCTGCTGGCGCTTGCCTATCACGAGCGTGGAGCGCGCTACGACGTGCACGCGATCCGCTGTCTCGGCCAGCGCAAGAGCGGCGGATTCGTCCTCACGGGGGAGAAGACACTCGTCTTTGGCGGCCACACCGCCGATCGACTCGTCATCGCAGCCCGCACCGGCGGGGAGCACACGGAAGCGGCTGGCATCACGCTATTCCTGGTCGAAGCGGATCGTCCCGGCCTCGACATCGTCCGGCAGTCGATGATGGACCTGCGCAACGCCGCGATCGTCCGCCTCGACGAGGTCGAAGTGGACGCGTCGTCCGTGTTGGGACCGGTCGATGGTGGCGGGCCGATTCTCGCACAGGCGATCGACCGCGCCACCGTGGGCGTCTGTGCGGAGCTGCTCGGGACGGCGTTGGCGGCCTTCGAGATGACGATGGACTATCTCAAGACGCGCAAGCAGTTCGCTGTCTACATCGGCTCCTTCCAAGCGCTCAAGCATCGGGCGGCCAAGATGTACATCGAGCTGGAATTGGCGCGCTCGGCCTTGCTCGGCGCCTGTCAGGCCCTCGACACCGGGGTGGATGACTGGCGGCAGGCAGTCTCCGTGGCAAAGGCACGCTGCTCGGATGCCGCCGCTCTGGTGGGCTACGAGGGAATTCAAATGCACGGTGGGATCGGGATGACCGACGAGCACGACATCGGTTTCTATGCCAAGCGCGCCCGCGGACTGGAGCTGACCTTCGGGGACGCTGCCTACCATCGCGACCGTTTCGCCAGACTGCAGGGCTTCTGAGCCGCGTCTGGCCGCGGGCTCGGCGGAACCGGTTGCTGAAAGGGTGACCGGCATGATAGCCGAGGCACGGCGCGGGCGGTCCCCCGGTGGCCGTCGGCGCCCTTGATGCGATGACTCCGCGCCCGAAGCCGGCCCGGCGACTGACATCGTCGCAGCCGCGTCCGGACTCGCCGGTCGCTCGCGGCCAGATCTCTTCGAAGCACAGCTTGGAGCGCGCGTTCGAGGATGCGCCGGTAGGGATCGCGATTCTCGATGCCATCGGTCTTCCCATCCGGATCAATCGCGCCCTGGAAGACTTCCTGGGCTACTCGTGCGCCGAGTTTCGGGCCCTGACCATCGCCGATACCAGTTTCCCCGAAGACGTCGAGCGCTCGGCCGAGCTGATGCTCCGGCTCTATGCCGGAGAGATCAATTCGTATCGATTCGAGAAGCGTTATCGCCGGAAGGATGGGTCCGTCGTGTGGGCCGCGGTCGACGTTTCGCGGTTGCGCGCACGCTCGGCGAACGACGAGCACGCGGTTGCTCACCTGGTCGACATCACCGCCGGCAAGCAGGCCGAGGTCCGGCTCAACCGGCGCCTGCAGTTCGAGCGGCTCATCGGGAGCCTGGCCACCGGGCTGATCAACGTGCCCCGCGAAGAAATCGACGCGGCGATCGTTAGCGCGCTCGGCCGTATCTGCGAGCTCACTGCGGTGGATCGAGCCGGCGTGGTTTGCGTGGGCGCCGACCGGCGAATCCGGGTCGCGCTGCAATGGGCCGCGTCGGGCAATCCCTTGGTCGTTGCGGATCTGTTCGACGTCGCCGGCTGGTTCACCCAGAAGCTGAGCTCCTCGTCGATCATCCGCGTGAGCGACGTGTTCGAGCAGCCGGGGATTACCGCGACGTCGGCCGAGCGCGTGGCAAGCCTGGGCATACGCGCCTTCGTCGGCGTTCCTCTGCTGTCTCGGGGCGAGGCGCCCGGCTTCCTCGGCTTCAGTTCGAGCACCCCGCGCGCGTGGGAAGAGGACGAGCTGACCTTGCTGCGAATCGGCGCGGAGGTCGTAGCCTCGGCTCTCAAGCGCAAGGACGCGGAAGTCGCCCTGGACGAGAGCGAGCGGCGCATCCGTCATGTCACCGACAACCTGTCGCAGCAGTTCTGGATGATGGAGCGAAACCCGCCGGAGATCATTTACGCGAATCCTGCATTCGAGAGGTTCTGGCGCGGCGCCGAGGCGCGTGATTCCGCGGGCACGGCGCTAGTTCCCCGGATCCATCCAGCCGACCATCACGCCTGCCTCCAGCATGTGCTCGACGCGTTCGCGGCTCCACAGGAGCTGCAGTTTCGAGTTCAGCTGTCCGGTGGCGAAGAGCGCTGGCTGCGGTCGCGGGTGTTTCCCATTCTCGACGCTTCCGGTGCGACGGTTCGTGTCGCCGGCATCGCGGACGACGTCACCGAGCAACGTCGGGCGGAGGATGCATTCCGATACAGGGCGGCGCTGGAGGAGTTGATCAATCATCTCGCCGCCGACTTCATGAACGTGGCTACGGATGGTATCGACACGGCCATCGGGGGGGCGCTGCAGGCGCTCGGCAGCTTCGCCGGAGTCGAGATCTGCTATCTCGCCCTGTTCGACTATGCTCCTTACGGTCGTGATCAGGGGTGGGCGTGGGTGGCCGCCGGTGCCGAGCGGTACCGCGACCCCGTCGTGCGCGTGCGGCTGGACGACTACCCCTGGCACAAACAACAGCTCCTGAACCTGCGAACCCTTCACATGAACGGTCCGCAGGAGTTTCCCGCCGAAGCGGCGCGCGAGCGTGCCGACGCCATAGCCGGTGGCATCCGCTCGATCTTCTCGGTCCCCGTGATCGTCGGCGGAAAGGCAGTCGGCCACCTGAGCCTGAACTCGATTGCGGCCGCGCCACGCTGGTCCCAGGAGACGATGGCGCCGTTGCGCGTGGTGGCGGAAATGCTCGCGGCTGCGCTCGAGCGCATGCGTGCCGAGCTCGCGCTGAGGCGTCGGGCGCGGTTCGATCGCCTGATCTCGGAGCTGTCCGGCGGCTTCATCAACGTACCCGCTGCCGAGATCGAGCGCTCGATCGAGCGCGCCTTGGGAAGGCTCGGCGAATTCGCTGGCGCCGACCGAGCCGCGATCGTCCTGTTTGGCAAGGACCGCAAGTCGATCTGCAATCCTCATGAGTGGTGCGCCGCGGGGGTGCCGTCGGTCAAGGCCATGCTCCAAGACCTGCCGGCCTCACGCTTCCCCTGGCTCGTTGAGCGCGCGCTGGCAAAGGAGATCGTTGACACTCCGGACCTCGACGCGATGCCGCCGGAAGCCGCCGCCGATCGGGTCGAGCTGCAGAAGCTCGGAATTCGCTCGCGAATCCAAGTGCCGATCGTCTCGAGTCGCGGCGTCCTCGGCGCTTTGGTGTTCGTCTCGTTGCATCGGGCGCACGCGTGGGACCCTCAGGTCGCCTCGCTCGTGCAGATCGCGGGCCAGATGTTCGGCAATGCGATCGAGCGCAAGAGCGCCGAGGACGAGATCTCGACAGGCGTCAGCTTCGCGCGCATGAGCACCCAACTGGCGACCGGCTTCATCAATCTGCCGCTGGAGCGCCTGGACACAGGGATCGAGTCTGCGATGCGGGAGCTGGGCCAGCTGGCCGCGGCAGAACGGGGTTTGATCACCCGACTCGGGCAGGGCGGACGTACCATTTCCGTCACGCACGAGTGGTGCGCGGATGGCCTTCCGCGCTACGCCGAGCAGCTTCAGGACATGCCGGCCGATGCGTTCCCGTGGATGATGGAGCGCATCAGGTCGGGAAGCCCCGTGGTCCTGTCCGAACTCGAGGATCTGCCCGTGAACGCCGTGGGGGAGCGGGAGTTTATGCGCACGCTGGGCTGCCGCTCCGGCATCGCTCTGCCGCTGGAGTCGCCCGTTCATGGCGTGATCGGCGCGGTGCAGTTGCTCGCCATCGAGGAACATAGGTGGACCGAGGGAACGGTCGCCGTGCTGCGCGTGGCCGCGGGAATGTTCCTCAACGCACTGGAGCGGAGGCAGGCCGAAGAGGAATCGCGCCGCCATCAGTCCGACCTCGCCCACGTCCTGCGCGTCGGAACGATGAGCGAGCTCGCCACCAGCATCATGCACGACGTCAAACAGCCGCTGGCGGCGATCGCGTTCTTCTCGAAGGGATGCGAGGAGCGCGTCCGGACGGGTGGCATCGCCAACGACGAGCTGGGGGAGATGCTGCAGAAGCTTACCGAGCTTGCCGTGCGTGCCGGCGCGATCGTCAAGCAGATGCGCGACTACGTGCGCAGGGAGCCGGCGCGCCGCGAGCGGCGCAATCTCAGCGAACTGGCCCGCGCCGCGGTCGCGCTCGTCCAGTCCGATGCCGTTCAACACCGTGTGAGCATCCGTCTCGGCGTCGCGCGCCGAAGCTTGCCGGTCGAAGTGAACCCGGTACAGATAGAGCAGGTTGTCATTAATCTGCTCCTCAACGCGATCGAGTCCATCAGCCGGACCGTAGACCGTACGGGTGAGATCCTGGTTGCCACGCGCGAGACGCAGGAAGGTGTGGCCGAGCTTACCGTTTCGGACTCGGGAATCGGATTGCCGCCTGACGGGTTTCCGGGCGTTTTCGCGCCGTTTGTGACCACGAAGCGCGAGGGCCTCGGCTTGGGCCTTTCGATCAGCCGTTCCCTCATCGAAACCCATGGCGGCCGGATCTGGGGAGTGAGCCGTGATGGCGGTCACGGCGCTACCTTCGGCTTTACCCTGCCGCTAAGGAGGCGGTGAACGATGGTGTCAGCAGAACCCACCCTGTTCCTGGTGGACGACGATCCGACCGTTTGCGAATCGATTCGCTATCTGGGTGAGTCGGTCGGGCTGCCCGTTGAGACCTTCTCGGATCCGCGGGCGTTCCTCGACGCTTTCGACCCAGCGCGTCCGGGTTGCCTCCTCCTCGATCTGCTCCTTCCCGGGATGAGCGGCCTCGAGTTGCAACAGGTGCTCGCGCGACGTGGCGCGTCGCTGCCGATCATTTTTCTTTCGGCTCACGGTGACATCCCAGATGCCGTGCAAGCCCTCCAGAATGGCGCGCTAGAGTTCTTCGAGAAGGCGGCCGATCCCGGTCTACTGCTGAGCCGCGTCCATGAGGCGTTCGAGATGGACCGGCGGCAGCGGCGACAGCTCGCTCGACGCAGTCAGATCGAGGAGATGCTGAACAGGCTGACTCGGCGAGAGCGCGAGGTGATGGAGCTGGTAGCGGTCGGCAAGGCGAACAAGGTGAGTGCGGAAGACCTCGTGCTGAGCGAGAAAACGATCGAAGTCCATCGCGCTCACATGATGTCCAAGCTGAGGGTCACTTCCGTCGCGGCGCTGGTCAAGCTGCTGATCGAGTATCGGGATCTCTGCGACCTCGGACCGGCGGGTCCGTCCAGGAAGCGTCACTAGTTTACATAGCCCAGCGCGCGCAACCGGTCCTCGGCCGCGTCATCGATCGCGCCGTGCCGCTGGCGTGTGCCACGCTTGGACCTAGCCGCTTCTCGGGTGGCCGCGACTGCGGTTCGCCAGGGCGTTGTCTCAGCGGCGTTGCGGGGGAATCGCTCGTCCGGGTCGCTGGCAAGATCGAAGAGCTCGTGCCGCGGGCTCTCGCCCAGTGCCTCGACCGTTTCCAGGTACTTGTACGGCGTGCGGTACAGCATGAACGATTCCAATCCCCCTTCGCGGATCAGCTCGGCGTAGGCCGGCCGATCGGATGGCAAGGATCGCAGATCCGATCCCTCCCAGGAAGGCTGCGGCAGGCCGCCGGCGAGGCGGACGATCGTCGGCATGATGTCGACCAGCATCGCGGGCCTGTGCTCGATCCGACCTCGCGGAACGTCTGGACCGCGCAAGACCAAAGGGACGCGCACCACCTCGTCGTACAGCGACTTGCCGTGACCCCAGCGGCCATGCTCGTGAAACTCCTCGCCGTGGTCGGCGGTAATGGCGATGACGGTGTTTTCGTAGCGCCCGGTCTGCCGCAATAGCTCGAGGATCCGTCCGAGCACGGAGTCACCGTGGGTGACGGCACCGTCGTACAGCTCGAGCAAGCGCTCGTAGCGCTGCGGCGGCAGGGCGGACGTCGCTTGCAGCAGCGCCACTTGATCCGCGGCCAAAAAATCCGCGGTGGCCCGTGGAGGTTCGTACGGGATATGGGGACTCATCAGGTGGAGATACGCGAACCACGGCGTGTTTCCCGCCTCCTCGAGCCACTGCCCGAGCGCCGCTACCAGGGCGCCGTCGCGCTCACAGTTGGTGCGGTGGGGAGTGCGGACCCGGTAGAGATGCTCCGACCAAGACAGCAACGCGGCTCCCGGTTTCCGGCTCAAGGGCCGATCCAGGGCCTTGATGAGCCGCCACAGGACGACGAAACGACTGAAGCTCTCGCGCTCCGCCTCGAAGAAGAAGTCCACCCCGCGGTCGAAGCCGAACGCCGGGGAGATCCACGGGTTGGCGGAGAACACCGCCGTTTGGTAGCCGGCGGCCGACATCGCCCCCGGTAGCGTTGTCGCCTCATCTCCCAGCCGGTCTCGCCGCAGATTGGCCTGATGCGTGGACGGGTAGAGCGACGTGAAGATCGAGGCGGCCGATGGCTTGGTCCACGAAGCCTGCGCGAATGCCCACGTGAAGCTCGTGCCTTCGGCGGCCAAACGATCGAGGACCGGCGTTTTGCTGTTCGCCGGGTCGGCGCCGCCGGTGCGATCGAAGCGCAGCGTGTCGATGACGATCAGGAGGACGTTGGGCCCGACCGCGCGCGTGCGATCGACGAGGGGGTCGGGTGTCGGACGGTTCGCGGTCGCAGATACGCCGAGTGCCAGCAGCGAAGCGATGGTGAGGACGGTGAGCGCGCTTGGAAGCGACGACGCGCCCCATCTCGCGAGTCTGCTGCGCGCGAGGCTCCGGCCTCCCCACAGTCCGGCGCCGGCGATGAGCAGATTGCTGATCCAGGTTACCGGCCGCGTGATCGAAGGTAGGTGGACGATGTTGACGTAAGCCACCACGAACACGAACAGCCAGCCGACGATGCCCGCCGACCAAAGCCCGGCGAGGCGCGGCGGACCGGCCGACCCCAGGTGGGCTGCCGTCGCAGCCGCCGCCCCCGTCAGCGTTCCTGCGACGGCGTACGCGCTGAGAATCAAGGCGACGAGTCGCAGGGTTGCCTGGCCGCCGCTGGCGCGCACGAGCTGGGCGACGTCGAGCAGCGCGCAGACCAGGGCCGCCGCGACGAACCAGCACAGCAGCGGGAGAGGGGAGGGGCGAGTCGGCGTGATCTCAGCCATCGGCGAGCGTGTCGGTCAGTCCACGTAACCTAGCGCTTCGAGCTGGCGATGAGTGTCGGCGTCCATCTCCACGGCGGCGACGCCCTGTTGGTGAATCCGCGCGAAATAGACCGACCAGAGCCGGCCAATCTCGTCGTGGAGGCGATGGAGCAAGCGTGCGCTGACGGCAGCGTCGAGGCCGTCGGTCTGTTGTTCACCGGGATCACGGGCCAAGTCGTAGCGTTCGATGAGACGGTGGTTGAAATGGTGAACCACCTTCGCCTCACCCTGGCGGATGGCGGCCTGAACGTTGAGGCTGTTCAGTCGATACAATTCGGACAGGGTCATGCGATCCCAAGGATCCTCGCCACGGTAGGCGATGCCGCCGAGGTCCACGCCTTCCACGCCGGCGGGAACGCGAATGCCAACCAGCGACAGCACGGTCGGCACGATGTCGATGATGCTTGCCTCCATGTCGACGACCGGGCGGGTCGGCGCGACGCCTGGAACATGGAGCACAAGAGGAACTCGGATGATTTCGTCGTACAGGCTGCGGTGATGGCCCTTGCGGCCATGCTCGAAAAACTCCTCGCCGTGATCGGCGGTCACGACCAGCACGGTGCGATCGGCGATCCCCAAGCGCTGGAGCGACTTGCGCAGCAGGCCCAGATGGTCGTCCACCAGACGGATCTCCCCGTCGTAGAGTGCGACGACGTGCTCGAGATCCCGCCGGGGCATGTGGCGGTTGACCGCAGCGTTGAAGTAGAAGTTGCCGCCGTCGATCTCACCCTCGTAGTCCGGATCGAACATCGTGTCGTAGGGAGCGCCGGGTGCGTAGTCGTAGTGGACGTCCCAGTAGTGGAGGAACATAAAGAACCGCCGGTCGGCGTTGGCCGACAGCCAAGCATCGGCGGCTCGCTGGAGAGTGGGCGCGGTCACTCCGTCGTACGACTCCCCATGACTCGCGAAACGGATGGTGCGGTCATCGTAATGGTCGAAACCGCGTGAGAATCCGTAGCGTGCTTCGACGTACGGCGCAGAAACGATGGCGCCGGTCGTGTAGCCGGCACCGCGAAAGCTCTCTGCCAGGGTCGGAACGTCCGAGGTCAGCATGCGGTCGTCGGAGACGACGCCATGCCCGAGCAGCGAACGTCCCGTGAGCATGGATATGTGGGCCGGTAGCGTCCAGGCGGTGGTGCTGCTGGTGCGCCGAAACACGACGCCCCGGGCCGCAAGGTCGTCGATGGTAGGAGAGGTCGCGCGTGGGTAGCCGTAGACGCTCAGGTGGTCGGCGCGCAAGCTGTCGATCGAGATGAGGATCACGTTGTAGTCGCGAGCCAGCGCCGGTTTCTCCGGCGCCTCGGTCAGACTTGGCTCGGCGTGGACCAACGGCGAGCGGGTAGCGAGCCAGCCCGTGGCCCCGACGCTCAAGACCGCGGCCGTCACGGCGGCGGCGGTGTGCCCGCCGAGCCAGCGTCCCGTCGCCGCTGCGGGCACGGCCGCTGCCAACAGGACGGTCAGCGCGATGACCGTACCGTCGAACAGGAAGTTGCGAGCGCCGTTGTGAGCGAGGTCACGCAACGACGCACTAGCGGGGACATGAACTCCAGACAGCCAGTCGCCGGTGTGCAGCGCGACCTCGGCAGCGACGATCGCCAGGGTGAGGCGCAGCGCGCGACGCCGCGTGGTGCTCGCGTCGGAGCCGGTCAAGGTCGTTGCCAACGCGGCTGCGATCCCAATGGGCAAGGCGAGGGCAAGGTCGGTGAGGATGAGCTGGGGGACAAGCGCGAGCTTGACGGCCCAGCCGGTTTCGAGGAACCGGTTGCCGACGGGGGGAAAGCGGTAGGACGTGGCCAGCCACGTATGGAGCTTCATGCTCGCGTCGTACATGCGAACGTTGAAGAAGGTCGTTGGCGCGAGCAGCAGGTCGGCGTAGAGCCAACCCACCGCGATGGCGCCGATGAGGGCTTGCAGCAGGCCGAGCGCGAACGCGACGACGATGCCCATGCGCAGATTGGCGCCGAGTCGGGTCATCAGCGGTGTTCTTGTGTGGCGCGGCCGTGGCTTGACGGTCTGCTCAACGCGGACTTACCCTGCACCAGCCAGGCCACGACGTTGGCCAGGAACGACACCGAGTAGATCAGGTCGCAGCAGATACCGAGAGGCACCGCCGCGACGCGTTCCGCCGGACGCAGGTCACTGGCCAGCCCAGCGAGCTGCCACACCCTGGCCATGCCCAGCGCGGCGAGTGTCAGCCAGGCCGGATTCCATGCCAATCCGGCAACGACCAGGAGAGCCACTGTAGGGAGACTCGCGACCTGGGTCACGCGGTGGAGGGCGCGGCGTCGCCGGTTCGGGTTGTTCCACAATCCGTTGCGTGATCCGACGCCGTAGTGGACGGCGATGTAGGCCTGCCCGCGAGCGTACTGCGCTTGCTTGCTTAGCAGTTTGCCCAGCGTGTCCTCCGTTCCACCGAATCCCAAGAGGAATGCCAGCGAGTTGTCCTGCAGCAGCCGGTAGCCGTGACGCGCGATCCGGATCGACAGATCCTGGTCCTCGTTCGAACGAAACAGATCCTCGTTGAGCCCGCCAACCGCTTCCAGCACCGAACGGCGAAAGCCGTCGCAGCGCACCTCTACGAAGTTGACCTCGTGCACGCCGGTATCGGGATCGTTGATGTCGAGGATGTTGAGGCGCGTGAAGATGCGCTCGGTGGACGCCGCGGCGGCGAAATCGGGAATGATGGCCTTGCCCGCGACGGCGCCCACCGCGGGATCGGCGAAGTGCCGGACGAGCCGCGTGACGTAGTCGGTCGCCGCCAGCGCGCAGTCGCTGGCGAGCATCAGCACGACCTCACCGCGCGACTCTCGAATCGCGCGGTTGTAGGTGCGCGCGATTCCCGAGTTCTGTGCGTTGCACAGCATGCGCGCCCGACCGGCGAACCCGGCGAGAACCTGCGGGGTGCGGTCAGTCGAGTGGTCGTCGATCACTACGACCTCCAGCGCGGGGTAGTCCTGCGTGAGGGCGGAGTCGAGGCAGCGCGCCAGTGTCGCCTCACCGTTGTACACGGGAACGAGGATCGATACCGAAGGAGTCGCCATGCGTGGTGCGTGGGCGGGAACGCCGGACGGTCATGTCGGCACGTTTCTGACCGGGTGGCGGCGGCCAAGTATGCAGGATGGGGAAGAGGTTGTCACTCAGGCGGCCGCGCCTCGCGCGCATACACCGTGATCGAGGGGTCCAGGCTCGTGATGATCTCGCGCGGGAAGATCGCCTGCCGCTCGAACGTCGCCACGCGCCGGTAGCCCAAGGTTTCCGATTCCAGTCCCTCGACCAAGCGGCGATTTTCCGTGACCTCCAGCATCATGCCCCGGCCATCGCGCCAATCGGGGTTCGGGTGCATCATGACGCCCTCTTTCCCTTTGCTCGACAGGACCACGAAGTCGGGGGCGCGTTCGCCCAGGCCGGCTGGCGTTCGTGCCTCGAACGGTGGGCGGGTGACGCCGGCCGTTCGCTCCCAGCGCGGCAGGTAGGTCCACGCTTGATAGACCTCGGCCGTCTTACCGGCGTCCAGGTGGGCGCTCATCCAGCGCTCGGCCCGATAGCGGGCGTCCCTGGTCAACATGAGCAAGACTTCCCCCGAGTACGCCAGTCCGAGCGCGACCAGCAGGGCGGCGCCAATCCGACCGGCGCGGCTCCGACCGGCCAGCCACGCCAGGGCGAGGCCGGCGGGTACGACCAGGAGCATCGAAAGCGGCAACGTGTAGCGAATTTCGACTTGCTTGAGCAGCCTCAGGGCGAAGACGTAGTACCCAAGCAGCGGAGCGAGGAGGTAGAGCAGACCGCGGCGGTAACGCAGCGCCATCAGTGCCAGCCCGCCCGCCACCAGCGGTAACGCCTGCCAGCCCAACGAGGTAGCGACGGCGTACAAGGCTTTGACGCCGTGTCGCACCTCGTCGGCTGCCGTCCATTCCGTCGAGTAGTCGATCGGAAACTCGTACGCAGCGTACTTGGCCCGGACCTCGGTCGGGAGCGTGTGGGTCAGGAACCGCACGCGATTGACGAATCCGGACGGATTGAAGAAGCCAGCGTTGACAGTCACCAGCATCGCTGCGCAGACCATCGCGCCGGCGAGCGAGCCGGCGGGCAAATAGTGACGTGGTTGGCCGGGTTGCGCGGCCGAGCCGCCCTGCGCCGCGAGGATCAGCGCGGGCAGGGCGACGAAGAAGCCCGCGGACTGCTCTTTAGTCGACACCGCCATCGCCGCGCTGGCGCCGAGGAGCCAGTACCAGCGCGGGTGGCGGCTCTCCAGGGCCCGGACCATCGCGTACAGCGCCAGGAACGACCAGAACAGCACCGCGCTCTCGACGTTGCTCGTGTGGGCGTAGTAGACCAGCGGGTAGCTCCCGCCGGCGGCGAGCGCGGTGAAGATGCCGGCGCTGCGCCCGGCGATGCGGCGGGCGATTCCCGCGAGGATGAGCAAGAGGCTCGCGCTCATGGTGACCGAGAGCGAGCGCGCCACCAGCGCGAGGGCGGTCAGGTACGGTTCGGGCTGGACGAACCCGAAAGGGTAGTCGGTGTCCAGGCCGCGGAGGTCGCCCGCGAGGTAGGCGACTGCGAGTACCGGGACAGACAACGCTGCAAGCAGCAAGGGGTGGCCGACCGGGTACTTGAAATAGAAGTAGCCAGAGTTGAAGCCGTTCTCGGCAAACACGTGATACGCGACCGCCAACGGAGTCATGGGCGCGAGCGCGTCGGCCGCCCACGTCTGATTGTCGTTGGGTAGGCCCCAATCGATACCAATGACGCCCGCCAGCAAGGCGCACGCGAAGATGGCGATCAGACGGCGGCGGTACCGCTGCTCGTTAAGTGCCTCGTCCATGTGCCTGGTGGGTCATGAAGCCGTCCGAGCCCGCGTCCCGCGCGTTGGGAGCGGTGTCGGACGGATTCGTCGGATCAATCCCGATCTCTACGGCTCGCATACCGTTTCGTGCTCGGCATCCTCTGTCAACTTGATCGACGCCGCGCAGGGCGGTTCGTCCGCGCCTCCTGGCGCCGGTTGCCTAGACTGGAACGCCGGCGTGGGCTAACAGGTACGCGTGAAGCGAACGCGACGCCGTCACGAACCTGCGTACTCCGGCCATCCCTGTGCGCGAGACGGGCGCGAGATCGTGAGCATCCCAGGGCGCGCGAGGCCGTAGGGCTGGGGCGCGTTGCGATGTGGAGGCTGCTGCGCGAGCCACGAGGCTCGGCGGCCACGCGAGCGCCGCTCATTCGCGTCTACCTTCATCCAGGGAGGGTCCCGGTGGGCGAGATCTCCGCGGAGCGCGCCGCTGTGCAGTTCGATCTGCGGGCCACCGCTCCGTTCGCGACGCTTGCTGAGGCTGAGTCGGCCATCGACGGCCGGCGTGGCTTTCTGATCGAGGCGGCCGCCCCGTTCACCGACGGCACCGGGCATTCGCACCAGCGCGGAGTCTTCTTCGTCGCTGGACTGTCCTGACACCAGGGGGCGGTCCCGCCTCGGACGAGGGGCGGCGCGGTCAGGAGGCGTCCGTGCGCAGGCGTTCGAGGATGCTGCGTGTCGCCCGCGAGCGATTGAGCGTGTAGAAGTGAATGCCGGGGGCTCCCCCCGCCAGCAGTTCGCCACACTGGGTGGCCGCGTATTCGATGCCGATTGCCGCAACGGATTCCGGGTCTTCGCGCACCGGCTCCAGGCGCGCCCTCAGCACGGCCGGGATCGTCGCCCCGCACAGATCGGTGAACCGTTCGATTTGAGCGACGTTGGTGATCGGCATGATGCCGGCGCTGATCGGCACGCGAATACCCGCGCGCCGCGCACGTTCGACGAAGTCGAAGTAAACGCGATTGTCGAAGAAGAGTTGAGTGATCAGCAACTCGACTCCGGCGTCCACCTTCTCTACGAGATGCGTTAGATCGGCCTCGGCACTGGTCGCCTCGACGTGAACCTCTGGATAGCAGGCCGCGGTCACGCAGAACGGTCGCCGTTGCTCGCGCATCATCCGCACCAGATCCACCGCAAGAGCGAAACCATCCTGATGCGGCACGAAGCGCTCCTGCCCGCGCGGTGGGTCGCCACGCAGGGCGATCACGTTCTCGATTCCCGCGGTTTCGAGCCGGCCGAGCACCTCGACAAGCTCGGCTCGGCTGGCGCCGACGCAAGTCAGGTGGGCCATCGCTTCGAGACGGACGAGGTTCTTGATGTAAGAGACCAGCTCGATCGTACGATCACGGGTAGACCCACCGGCGCCGTAGGTGACCGAGACGAAGCCCGGGTTAAGCGGCTCCAGCTCCGCGATCGTGGCGATTAGATCGGCATGACCGGCGTCCGTCTTGGGCGGAAAAAACTCGAAAGAGAACACGGGGCGGTTCCCCGGCCGAAACAGCTCGACGATATGCATGCCCGGGATGACACCGCTGCGGGGCGGTTCAACCGATCGTGCGTGCCCGGGTCGCGTCTGTCAATACGACTACGACGCTGTTAGTAGCTGTTGCCCGAGCGGGCGGTCGGAGACGAGGCGCTCTCGTTGAAGGATGGCTCCCCAACGCTGAAGACCACCGGATGCTGGCCGGTCGCGCAGATCTTGACCTGGAGGCGCGGTGCGTGAACTGCGGCGAAGCGCTTGGCGACCTCCCGGACCGTGCTCGCGTTGCACTTGCCGCGGAACTCGAAGACCAGCTCCAGGGATTGGTAGGGTGTGTGCGCCTCGCCACGGAGTAACTCGACGAGGGACTCGACGCAGTACGGAGAGAACTCGCCCCCGTTGTAGTACGTAGAGACGTGTCCCCCCAGGTCACGGCGGAACACCTCTGCTTTATAGCTCAGGCTTTCCGGGGAGCCGGCCGATACCCGCGTGGCTGTCCGACGTTCCATCCGCAACCCCAACCGCCGAGCAACTGGAAGCACCCGGGACGACGGTGTCGGTACCCGCTGGTGTAGCCCCGCGGTTCGCTCCCCGTCAAGAGAAATCGCGCCGCGCCTGCACAGCGCGTTGCATCACGAGGTTGGTGAGTCACCGCGCGCGCACGTCGCGAGGCTACTTCCTCGATATCGACTCGATGGTTATCTCTTCGGGCAGGTCGTGGAATGCGCCGTTCTTGTTGGCTGTCGTGGTCTCCTCGATCACGCGCACCACGTCCATCCCCTCGACCACCCGCCCGAATACCGCGTAACCCCAGCCCTGTGGCGTCTCGGCACTGAAGTCGAGAAACTTGTTGTCCTTGACGTTGATGAAGAACTGCGACGTCGCTGAGTGTGGCTGGCTGGTTCGCGCCATGGCAACGCCGCCGACGTCGTTCTTCAGTCCGTTGTTGGCTTCGTTCTGGATCGGATCGTGCGTGGGCTTACGCTGCAGCTCGGTGTCGTAACCTCCACCCTGGATCATGAAGTCTTTGATCACGCGGTGGAAGATAGTCCCTTGGTAGAACCCTTCGTCAACATACCTGAGAAAGTTCTCCACCGTTTTGGGTGCCTTGTCCTCGTAGAGCTCGATCTCTAGGACGCCTTTGTTCGTCTTCATCACCACGCGTGGGTGCTTCCGCGCCGCGGACGCCGTTGCGGCGTCCGATTTTTTCGCATCCTGCTCGCCGCGAGAACAGCCGCCCGCGACGGATACCGCTACAGCGAGCGCCAACAATGTCGCGAGTCGTCCGATCGAACCCATCACCGTTCCTCCCCTGAGAAATCAGAGTCTGCGCAACTTCCGGATCAGACTGGCGAGGCGCCACAGATCTTGAGGGCCGGCGCCACTCAGCGCGGTGCCGGCGTTGGAGATGATGAGGTGTCGTGCACCTGCCTCAACCAGAGGCGCCACCTGATCACGAATCTCTTCGGGGCTACCGGCGAATAGCGAGGCCGCGAGCATCTCCGGCAGCATCTCACGCGCGGCCTGGTCGATTTGCTCGTCGGTGACGCGCGGTGGGACGATGTCGATGAACCCGCGGTGCGTGTCGCCGAGCGGGTGCTTGCGTCCGTAGGCGCGCCACGTCTCGGCCGGTAGCAGCAGCGCCATCGCGGCCCCGAGGCGGCTCTTCATCGCGAGGTCGAGGACGTATTGCTGGCTCTTGCCGATCACGGTGAGCAACAGCTGGCCGGGCACGAAACCGTCGAACGAACGCCCTGCCCCGATCGCGGCATCCCGGATGACCTTGAGACGCCGGGCGTACTCCTCCGGCGTGACGCGGATCGCGGGCACCCAGCCGTCGCCGAAGCGTCCGGTCAACTCGAGCATGCGCGGGGCGTGAGCGGCGATCCAGATCCGCGGCGCGCGCCCTTCGTAGAGCGGGAGGCTGAAGACCGCATCGCGGAGCCGCCAGAACTCGCCCTCGTGACTGACCGGCTTCCCGTTGCTCTGCCAGAGCAATCGGATGATGGTGAGCGCCTCCTCCAGCCGGGAGACCTGCCGGTTCCACGGCAAGCCGTACGGTTCGACGTTCTCCCGTTCGCCGTTGCCGATACCCATGATCGCGTGTCCGCGCGAGATGTGGTCGAGCGTGACGAAGGCTTGCGCGAGCGACATCGGGTGGCGGCGGATCGGTTCGGTAACCAGCGTCCCGAGATCGACCCCGCGGATGCGAGTGGCTGTGACGGCCAGGATCTGAAGCGCATCGAAGAATCCGTCCGAGGAGTGGACGGTCTTCGCGGCCGGTGTAACCTGGGCGTTCCACAGCTGTGGCGGTATGAACCCCATGAAGTGGTCTTGCACCCAGAGAGACTTCGCGCCGAACAGCCGCCCCAAGCGGAGACCCATCGACGTGAGCCAGAGCGGATAGATGGTGGCGTCTTGGTAGCCGACGGTGACGCGGGACATGGTGCGATGGCTTTCCTGAGCCTGACGAGAGACGCGGGCGATGCGCTATACTTTCCCTCGGAGATGAACCGGAACAGCCGCCGCGGGTTTTTTCCATGGCCGACCGCACGATGCAATGTCGCGCGGGGCCCTGCGCGCACGCTGTGCGCATGGTCGCTGGTCGCCTGCTTGATCGCGCCGGGCTGCCGATCGCGGGCGGCGGACAACGTCCTGTTCGTCAGCTTCGACACGACGCGCGCCGACCGGCTTTCCGCCTACGGTTATCCCGAGGCTACCTCGCCGGCTGTGGCCAGCCTGGCCGCTGGGGGAACGCTGTTCCGTCGTGCGTACTCCGTCGTACCGTCGACGCTGCCGGCCCATGCGACGATGATGACCGGGCTCGCGCCGCCCAGCCACGGCGTTCGTTGCAACGGCAAGTTTCGGTTGGCTGCGCAGCACACGACGCTCGCGGAGATCCTCAAAGGGCAGGGGTTCGCGACCGCGGCCATCGTGGGAGCTTTCCCGTTGGACCGGCGATTCGGTCTGGATCAAGGGTTCGATCTGTACGACGACGACTTCTCGGCGTCGGCCAGGACGGCGAACCTTCGGCAGCGCCGCATGGACGCGCCGGGGTTCTGGATCGGGCACGACTATCTCGACTTCGAGCGTGGCGCGGCCGAGGTCACCGATCGCGCGATCGCGTGGCTCCGAGTACGGCGCGCTGAACGTTGGTTCCTTTTCGCTCATTACTTCGATCCGCACTGGCCGTACGAGCCGGAGACGGATATCGCCGGTGGGTTCGCCCATCCCTACGACGCAGAGATCGCCAACGCCGACCGGCACTTGGCCCGGTTGCTGGAGGCGGTCGAAGCGCTGCCGGGTCGAACGCTGGTCGTCTTCACCGCGGATCACGGTGAGGGGTTGGGGGACCATGGGGAGCGGCTTCACAACCGGTACCTCTACAACAGCACCGTGCAGATCCCGCTCGTCCTGGCACTCGACGGGACCACCCGAACGCCGGTGGTCGATGATGCAGTCGGACACGTGGACCTGCTGCCTACCATCCTAGAGTTGCTGGGTCTGCGTGCGCCCCGTGGTCTGCCCGGGCGCTCGTTGGTTCCGGCGCTTGCCGGCGGAACGATGGGGGATCGGCCGCAGTACGCGGAGACTCTGGTCTGGTCCCTGGAGC
Source organism: uncultured Myxococcales bacterium (assembly GCA_964555245.1). Classification (GTDB taxonomy): domain Bacteria; phylum Desulfobacterota; class Binatia; order UBA1149; family SPBQ01; genus CAZKRI01. The sequence continues at coordinate 90,165 of CAZKRI010000055.1, read as the reverse complement.
GGCCCATGGGAATCCAGGTTCGCGCCTTGGTTCACGGAGGGTTCAAGCTGATCGAGACTCGATTCGAACCCGCACCCGACGGCCGGACCACCCGCGAGCTCTACGATCTAAGGGTCGACGGCGACGAGCTTGTCGACCGGGCGCCGTTCGATGGCGCTCTGGTCGCTTCCATGGCCGAACGTCTGGCCGGATGGCAGCGCGCGCTCAAACCCGCCGCCGAGTCGGCCGAGCCGCTCGAGCTCGACGAGGGAGCTCGCGCTCGCCTGCGCGCGCTCGGGTACCTGTAGGGTGCCTCTGGAATCTTGACTCCGCCCCCCAGCCCCCGTAGCGTCCACGCCGCGAGGCTTTCGACCGTTGGCTGTGGAGTCGGTGGAAACGGTTTCGCTCGACGCGGTGGATCGCGTCGTCTCCGCGATTGGCAAGGTGGTGGGCGAGGCGGTCTCTGCCGCCTCACGGCGAACCGACAACGGCCGCGCCATCGACGATCATCAGGTCCATAGTGAGAGGGTCGCCTATGCGGCGACCGAGCTCGAAGCCTGCAAAGCATTCTTGAAGTACGCGCGCGACGCCCGCACGGCGGGTGCGGATGACGCCGGGTTGTACGCCGCCGAATCGGCTGCCTACGCGGCGGAAGTAGGTGCGCGCGTGTTCGGCAGCGTCATGGCTGCGGCGAGTGACTATGCATTGCCGGCGGGACTGCTGGAGGCGGAGCTGGCGCACCCGGAGGTCCAGGCGTTGATTCGTGACTTCGGTGCGGAACACCGCCTCCGCGCGATCGGGCGCCGGATCGCCGAGCGGCGCGGCGTCAACGACACCTGGCTTCCCGCCGAGGATAGCGTGATGGTCCGGGACTCGGTTCGTGCTTTCGCCGACCAGGAGGTTGCGCCGCTGGCCGAGCACATTCACCGCGCCGACGATCTGATTCCTGATGAGCTCATCACGAAGATGGCCTCGATGGGCTACTTCGGCATGTCGGTTCCCGAGCAATACGGTGGTCTGGGCATGGGTAATCTCGCGATGATCCTCACTACCGAGGAGCTGTCTCGTGCTTCTCTGGCGGCGGCGGGTAGCCTGATCACTCGGCCCGAGATCCTGACCAAAGCGCTGCTCAAGGGCGGAACGGAAGACCAGAAGCGCCAGTGGCTCTCGCGAGTGAGCAGCGGCGAGCTCATGGTGGGAATCTCCGTCACCGAACCGGATGTAGGCTCAGACGTGGCCTCGGTCTCTTGTCGCGCCGACCAGGTCGAAGGGGCGGCGGGCGCCAGAGGCTTCAAGATCAACGGCGCGAAGGCTTGGTGTACCTTCGCCGGACGCGCCGACGTGCTGGCGCTGCTCGCCCGGACCGACCCCAATCCCATCTCCGGCGCGAAGGGCCTCTCGATGTTCATCGTCGAGAAACCGAGGTTCCGAGGGCATGAGTTCCTGGTGCGCCAGCCGGCGGGCGGCTTGCTCAGCGGCAAGGCAGACGCCACGCCAGGCTATCGTGGAATGCACTCTTTCACGCTGGCCTTCGAGGACTACTTCATCCCGTTCGAGAACCTGATTGGCGGGGAAACCGGCCGTAACAAGGGCTTTTATCTGCAGATGAACGGGTTCGCGGCCGGGCGGTTGCAGACCAGTGGGCGAGCGGCCGGCCTGGCTCAGGCCGCGCTTGGTGTCACGGCGAGCTACGTCAGCGATCGCCGTCAGTTCGGCAAGCCGATCGCCGAGTTCCAACTGACCCAATACAAGCTCGGGCGCATGGCGACCTACGTTCAAGCGGTGCGGCAGCTCACCTACACGGCGGCGCTCGCGATGGATCGTGACGAAACCATCTCGCTCCAGCCCGCGATGGCCAAACTGCTGGCCTGCGACGTTGCGGTCGCGGTCACGCAGGAGGGGCAACTGCTGCACGGCGGGTGGGGCTACGCCGAGGAGTACCCCATCTCTCGCTATGTGGTAGACGCGCAGGTTCTGCCGATTTTCGAGGGGGTCAAGCCGATCCTCGAGCTCAAGGTGATCGCTCGCCAGCTGCTGGCGGCCTGAGCCGACGCCGATCCACCGTTACACGATCGCCGGCCGTTCAGATTCGTGCGGCCGCAGACGCGGCGGTACACCGCTCGATCGCGGCAACCGGTGACCGGGCGGGTGGACACCGCAAAACACGTGCGGTTCTCGCAGGACTCCTCCCTGGCAGGCCGCTTGCTTCTCTGCCCCACGACGATCGCGTGGAGGCATGAGGATGCAAGACTACGAGACGCTTCTGAAATCGCTCGATGACGGCATGCAGCCTGAGGTGGCACCCGAACGCTCGGGCGAACAGTCGGCCTATCGCATGGCCGAGCCGGATACCGAGCAGCAGGAAGCAGCGCTGCAGTGGACCCCCGAGCTTGCGCTCATGCTGGCGATCCTCGAGGACGCGATCGCCTGTTACTGCAAGACGCTCAGGCGACCGCGGCAGAATCCCGACATCCTGGCGCGCCAGGCGGAATTCTGGATCCGATTGGAGGACTGGGAGAGTCCGTTCTCCTTCAACAACATCTGCGAGACCCTGCGTCTCAACCCGGTCGCGACTCGAGAGCGCATTCTGGCCAGCCGGCAGGATCGCAGGAATGCGGCATGAATAGCGCAAATCTGCAAAATCACGCTTGAAACTCTTCCTCAAGCGAGTCTACCCTACAATGCAAGGCTGCAATGCACCGCTTGTGTTAACGGCGCAGCTGGGGGTATTGCAGCATTCGCTATTGCATTTGTGCAAGGGATCCAGGGCTTAGCTGACCGCGCGGGAGCCGAAGGCTCTGAGTCGGTCGAGTTGGGCGGGATTTCTTGCGGTCTGATCGCGGGTCTACGGCGGACCTGTTCGGTGCCTGGCGGTGGGATGAGCGGTGGCGGGGGCTACCGAGATCCCCGGGACGCGCGTGAGGAGGAAGGACTCACGTGATCGAGAACGTCCGGGCACATCTCGAACGCATCCTCTCGGCTTACGACGACATCAGCCGGCGTTTCTCCGACGTTGGTGGCATCACGAAGCTCCTGGGAATCTTCGAAGACGTCAAACGCGAGCTGGACCGGCTCTCCGATCAGGAGCTCGAGCGGGTCACCGACGAGATCAAATCCGTCGTCGAGGACCTGCTCAAAGTCGATTACGAGTTGCGCAAGGTCCAGAACCTCAAGCTGCTGTTCGAACAGGGCCGGTCGGAACCACCCACCGATGGCCGGGACCGGCGGCCCGAGAGATCGTAGATGCGAAGTCGCTCGCAGCGATCGTCCGAGACGAGCCGATCGTGAGGACCCAGTCCAGAGATTCGGAACCGGCGGATCGCGACCCGACCGTCGTGCGGGCGCCAACGGGCGAGATCGACGGTGGTAGTCTCGGCTTGGCCGACGAGCACATGCTCGGGGAGATTTCGCACGAGCTGGGGAACTATTTCCACAAGCTCTATTACTGGGTCGACTACCTCAAGGCTCGCGCCGAGGGACGGGAAGCGACCGACATCACCGCCGTCGACATGCTCGGCAGGACGGTCGGTCGTCTCGAGCACTTCATCCGCATGACCCTCGAGTACTTCGCGCCTGCGCGGCTGTGCTTTGACCGGGTCACGGTCGGGGACCTCGTCGGCGGTATTCGCGCCAGGCTCCCGGGGCGGGTCGTTCACGTGGGGGACGCTCAGGACTGCGCGTCGATGAGCGTGCATGCCGACCCTGCGTTGATGGCGTACGCGATGCGCACGATCGTCGAAGGGGTGGGCGCAACCCTCGTCAACGATGACCGGCTCGTCGTGTCCCTGGCTCGAGCCCGGCGCAGGGAGTTTTGCGGAATCGAGCTGGAATTCGTCGCGGGCGCGGCCGCGCCCGCCGAGGGGCGACTGACCAAAGGTATCGAGATGGTCGTCGCCGAGAAATTCTTGCAGATGCACGGCGGGGAGTTGTGCGAACGGACCTGCGAGCGCACCGGGCGCCGAGCGCTCGTTGTCTTCCTGCCCATTTACGGCTGAACGATCGGCGGAGGCCGAGAGCAGATAGTACGAACCATGATGAACCACCGAATTCTCATCGTAGACGACGATCCCCTGATTCGCAGGCAGCTCGAGGATTTGTATCGCGACCGCAAGTACGACGTGGAAAGTTGCGGCGACGCCGAAGACGCTCTTGCGCTTCTGGACGAGCATGAGTACAGCCTGGGAGTTCTCGATCTCAAGATTCCCGGAACCGACGGGATCAGCCTTACAAAACAGATTCGCGAACGGTGGCCGGACCTCGACGTGATCATCGTGACGGGCTACGCATCTATCAAGGGTGCAGTCGAGGCGATCCGCCACGGTGCGAGCGACTACATCACCAAGCCTTTCGAGCGTGAGGAGATCTTGCTGGCGACCGAGAAGGTTCTCGAGAAGCGCCGGCTGCTCGACGAGATCAGCTACCTCCGCAACCAACTCTCCGAGCGTTACTCGTTCGCGAACATGGTCAGCCGCAACCCGGTGATGCACGAGATCTTCTCGACGATCGAGGCGCTCGCGCAGAACGATGCGACGGTCTTGATCTCGGGCGAATCGGGGACCGGCAAGGAACTGGCCGCTCGTGCTATCCACTTTCAGGGCCGCCGGCGTAATGGGCGTTTTGTCGCGATCAACTGTGCCGCGTTTCCCGACACCCTGCTGGAGAGCGAGCTGTTCGGCTTCGAGCGGGGGGCCTTCACGGGGGCCGTGCACGATCGGATTGGCAAGATCGAACTGGCCAGCAACGGCACGCTGTTTCTGGACGAGATCGAGAGCATCTCCCTGCCGATGCAGCTCAAGCTGCTCCGCACGCTCGAGCAGCGCGAGATCGAAAAGCTCGGGGGCAACCGCGTGGTGAAGGTGAACATGCGGATCATCACGGCGACCAATCGCAACCTCGACGACATGGTTACCCGCGGTGCGATGCGCGAGGATTTCTTCTACCGGATCAACGTCGTGCCGATCCAGATCCCACCGCTTCGCGAGCGGATCGAGGACGTGCCGTTGCTCGTCAGCGAGCTGCTGCGTAACAGTCCTCTCGCGCGCGAGCGAAACGTGGCTCGATTGTCGCCTCGAGCGCTGCAGAGCCTGATGGCGTACCATTGGCCAGGAAACGTCCGTGAGCTCGGCAACGTGATCGAGCGCGCGATCTTGAAAACCTCGGGTCCGATCGTGCGCGATGTCGACATTCCTGGCGTCAGCCCGGCTGTGAACGGCCAATCGGTCGCACGGTTCAAGGAGTACGAGCTACCCCTGAAGGAGTTTTTGCGTCGCGCGGAGCGGGACTATCTGACCGCGCTCCTCAAGCGCAATCGCGGTGGTATTTCCTCGACCGCCCAGCATGCAATGATCGACGCTGCCACGCTGCACCGAAAAATGAAGTGCCACAGCCTGCGCCGCGAGGACTTCCGCAGCGTGCCGCAGACCTGATGCAGTTGCGAGCGTGAGGACCCGGCGATGTACGCCCATTTCTACCACCTGGCCGAGAATCCGTTCAATCTGACGCCGGATCCGAAGTTCCACTACATCAACGAGTCGACGCGAGAAGCGATGGCGTCGATTCTTCACGGGATCCAGGCGCGTAAAGGGTTCATCTCGCTGATCGGCGAAGCCGGAACCGGCAAGACGACCCTGCTCAAGCGCGTGGTCGAAGAGATCGAGGGGGAGAGCCTCGTTGTCTTCGTGTTCAATCCGGGCGTCAGTTTCGACGAGTTGCTCGAGTTCATCTGCGCTGAGCTCGGCATCGGCACGGAAAGCCGGCGGCGACTGACCTTGCTCGATCGACTCAATGATTTTCTGCTCGACAGGCTGACTGAAGGGCGGAACGTGGTCGTCATGATCGACGAGGCACAGACGCTCGAGGAGTCCGTGCTGGAAGAGTTGCGATTGCTCTCCAACCTGGAGACCTCGAAAGAGAAGATTCTCCAGATTCTGCTCGCCGGCCAGCCGGAACTCGAGGACAAGCTGCGCAGGCCGACGCTTCGCCAGTTACGGCAGCGAATCGCCGTGCGCGCCACTCTGAAGCCGATGCGCCCCGACGAGATCGGGCCGTACGTGAACACCCGGCTGCGCAGCGCGGGCGCCGATCGGGAAGACTTCTTCACGCCGGCGGCGCTCCGGAAGATCTGGCACGCATCGCAAGGGATTCCTCGGGTCATCAACGTCATCTGCGATAACGCGATGATGATCGCATTTGCGGACGGCAAGCACCGCATCACCGGGCCGGTCGCGACGGAGGCCGTGCGCGATTTGCATGGGGCGACCGTGTCCACCGGTCTTCTCGAACGGATGCGCGCCTGGGCGATGGAGCCGACGGTGCGCTACGCGGCCGCGTCCCTGGTCGGCCTCGCGCTGGTTCTGCCGCTGGCGCTTTCTCTGGTGGACGGGCGGAGCACGGACGACCTGCCGGCGACTTCGAGCATCGCGCCGCCCGCGGCGCCGGTCGTGGCTCCGGCTGCAGCCGTGTCGGCCGGGCAAGATCCGGCGGCGCTCTCGGTCGTGCTTCCGTTCGAGCGCGCTGATGCCGCGCCGCCGCCCGTGGGCGCGGGCGCGACGACGACGCCCCGACTCTTGCCGAGCGAACCGGCGTCGGCAGAGATTGCCGTGATCGTGCCGGTCGCCGAGGTGCCGGAACCATCCGGCGCGCGCACGGCGCCGGCTGCACCGCTGCCGGCCGAGCCGGTAGACACTCTGGTCGAGAACAACGACGCCGTCTTGGATTCGATTCGAAGGGCCGAGGTCCTCGCTCGGTCAACCGCTGCGCGCTTGTTCGATGGCAGACGAACGAGCATCGAGGAGAGTGCGGCACGGGAGATTGGAGCGGCGGCCCTCAGACCCTCCGCCACGCCTTCTCGTCAAGGCATCGAGAGAGACGTGGCCGGGCCGAAGCCGGGTTCTGCTTCCACTGCCGTGGGTGACGGTCGTCGCGACGAGAGACTGTCGGTCGCGTCCGCGGGAATGGTCTCCGCCAATGAAACGCTCGCGGGCAGCGACGCGGATCTGGCCGAACCGCTCGATGCGCTCGCCGGTCCCGTCGAGCCGCTGGTCACGGCCAGCGCTACGGATCCACAGACCCCGCGCAAGGGTCGATGGCTCGGGCCTCGCGATGGCGAACCCGTGGTCGGCCACCTGGTGCGTGTGCTTCCCGGCGACACGGTCTGGGACATCGCCGTCGCACACTACGGCAGCGCAGGGCCGGTGACGCTCAAGCGCATTCTCAACAGCAACCCGCTCGTGCGGGATCCACGCAACCTCGAAGCCGGTTCGCATATCTACCTGCCGTTCCAGCGACCGGACCAGATGGTGCGGGCGGCCGACAACGGTACCTACCACGTGATCATCGCGATCGCTCCGCAACAGACACGCCTGGAGCAGGTCCGCGAATGGGTGAAGAGTTTCGTGCCCGGAGTGGAGCTGACGACGGTGACGGCGAGCGGCGGAGGCGAGGGCGGCTATCAGCTGCAGATCGTGGGTGTCGCGTCCCGAGATGCGGCTCTCGGACTCGCCAGTGACATTCTGGCCGAGTACGGCCGCACCCGCCTGAGCGGTACGTTCGCGGCGCACGCCTGACGACACGCACGGCGAACCGCGTAGCGCTCGAGCGATGAGGGAAGCGGGAGCCGCCGGCGCGGGTTGTCGTGTGGGCTGCGCTGGTGCCCGGAGACGCTGACGCACAATTGCATCCGCGTCAGTCGGTTGCCCCGAATGAGGCATTTCTGCGGGGCCACGTCACTTGACTCAGCCCGGCGAAAAGCATGAAAAATCATGGACTTGGCTACACCGTGTCGACTTGTTCAGTGGCATTAAACTTGCTGCCGTAAGGCGTTGGGATTGCACGAGTTTCGGCCGTGGCGCTACATGCCCTCGTGGATCACCCTCGGCACGCGTGTGCCGGTTCGGCGGGGGAATGACCGGCGAGTGGCTCATGCATCGTGCGGTTGATGCGGCGCGTCGGTGCGACGGGGTCGCCGTCGGACGCGATCGCAGTGGAGGCTCGGCTCGCCGTGCGCAGGGAAGCGAACGGCGCGGGGTAGCTCGCACGTAGCACGCGGATCACGAGAATGATGGCACCATACGCCAGGATCTTGATCGGGCTGTGCTTGGCCGCCCTGAGCGGGTCGAGCTGTGCCAGCCGGCAGACGTTGCCGTACGGCGAGTTGCCTTACTATCCCCCGTCGGTCGCCGCCAATGCGGGCCCTTATCGCCTCCAGGGCGGCGACAGTTTGCGGGTGAAGTTCCTGTACCACGCCTCCCTCGACGCTGCGCCAGTCGTCGGACCCGACGGCAAGGTGACGGTCCCCGGGCTGGGAGACTTCCAGGCCGCCGGCGTAACCACCGACGAACTGACGGGCGCGATCTACCGGCGCGCATCGCTCACGCACCGCGACCCAGTGGTTGCGGTCGTCGTTGCGCAGGGGGTGGAACAGTTCGCTTACGTTGGCGGCGAGGTGCGCCGCCCTGGCTTCGTGACGCTTCGACCGGGAATGACGGCTTTGCGAGCCATTTTCGAGCGAGGGGGCTACCTGGACTCGGCGAAAGTCGACAACGTATTGGTTGTCAAGGTCGATCCCGACGGTACCTACGAGGCCCGCGTCGTGGACCTCCGCACGGTGTTGGAGACAGGGGATATTCGCGGCGATGCGCTGCTCGCGGCGAACGATTTCGTCTGGATCCCCAAGACCGCGGTCGCCAACGCCGACCTGTGGGTGCGGCAGTACATCCGCGACTTGATCCCGGTCCGCGAGCCGACCACCCGGTTCGACACGATCGGGGAGTAGGACCGGGGCGACGAGAAACGGCCCATGGAACAGCGCTCACTCTACCTCATCCGCCAGGCGCTGACCGCGGTGTTCAAGCGGTGGCGCATGGTCGCCATGCTGTTCTTGCTCATTTTCGTACCGAGCAACGTCGGAAATCTGGTTCGAGACCCGGTCTATCGTGCCACTGCCAAGGTCATGATCCGGAGCCTGCGCACGTATCCCGAGGTTTCACCGCTCGCGCGACAGGCATCGGCCGAGCGGCCGCCCAACGAGTCGGTCATCAACTCCGAGATGCAGTTGATCCGCAGCGCGGACCTGCTGCGCCGGTTACACTTCGAACTGGCCGCACAGAAAGCGGAGTCGGGTGACGACGATTCGCGCGTGCCGACGGTGGCAGCGATCGAACTGAAGCTGGTCGTTAGCCGAAAGCCGAACTCGAACGTGCTCGAGGTGACCTACCGCAGTAGCGATCAGGAAGAGGCGATCCATGTCGTCAATACCCTGGTGCGCTTGTACGTCGACTACAGCATCGAGCAGCAACGCGAGCCGGGCGCGACCGAATTCTTCTACGAACAGGCGAAGTCGGCGAAGGACGCCTACGAGCAGGTGGATCTGGAGCTCGAGCGCTACGATGCGGCTCACGGCCTGACCTCGATTGCGGTGGAGAAGGACCAGATGCTGCGCCAGCGTGCTCAGCTCGAAGCTGATTTGCGGCGTTCCGAGGCCGAGATCACGGAGCTCGCGACGAGGGTCGCGGCGCTTCAGGCGGAGTTGGAGTACATCCCGGAACACGAAGCGATCGAAGTGGACATGATCCCGAATCCCATGCTCGGCTATCTTCGGCAGAACCTGGTCAAGCTCGAAATGGAGCGGACCCGTCTGGAGCAACTCTACACGCCGCAGCACCGGCTCGTGCGCGACATCGACGGGGAAATCGCGAATCTCAAGCAACAGATCGTAGCGCAGGAAACCAGCATCATCGGGCGCAAGCGCATGGCAACGACGTCGGTTCGGCGTGGCGTCGAGGAAGACGTGCTGCAGTCGCAGGCAAATCTGGGCGCTCTCGAGGCGCGACGCGCCATGCTGACCCAGCGCATGTCCGACTACGACGCTCGCATCCGTGTCATGCACGCCAAGCACTATCAGGTCATGCGCATGCGTCGAGACCGGACGACGAAGAAGCGGGTGTACGATTCGTTGGAGGAGAAGTTGAGTCAGCTCCAGGTATCCGACGCGATGGACCGCGCCGGACTCTCCAACGTGTCGATCGTCGAGGCGGCGGCGACGCCGCTCAAGCCCGAGCCCGACTTCAAGGGCGTCACGTTCCTCTTGTCGATCTTCGCAGCATTGCTCATCAGTTTCGGATCGGCGGTCGCGAGCGAGATGCTGAATCCGGTGCTCAACAGTGAGGTGGACATCCGGCATCATCTGGGGTTGCCACTGATCGCGGAGATTCCTCGTAACGGAATCGACGGGCGGGAACGCAATGGTTCGCCGGGGCAGGTGAGTACCGGATGAGCAAGACCTACGAAGCGTTGAAGCGGGCCGAGGCGCTGCGCGCCAAGCAGACGGAGCCCGCTCACCGGTCACCCACGGCGCCGGCCCCGGACTTGCCGGTCGGTGGTTCCGACGACTACTACGAACTGCGGCGAAGACTGATCGGTTCGGCCGTCGGGGACAGCATCAAGAGCGTGCTGGTGGTGAGCGCACTGCACGGCGAAGGCACTTCGAGCGTCGCCTGCTTGCTTTCGAAGGCCATGGCGGATCGCGGCCGAGCGCGCGTACTGTTGGTCGATCTCAACCTGCGAACCCCCTCATTGTGGCGCCTGATGGAGGCCAAGGGCCGAGCCGGATTCACGAGCATGGTTGCGGAGAATCGGTCTCTCGACGAGGTCGCCCAGGAGACTTCGACCGAAGGTCTGAGGCTGGTCACTGCCGGCAACGGCTATGTGGACGCAATCGATGTCATTGATAACGCACGCACGATGGAGATCATGAGCGACCTCGGCCGGCACGCGGACGTGGCGTTCATCGACGTCGCACCGGTCACGCTGTATCCGGATGCCAGGGCTATCGCGCCGCTGGTGGACGGCGTCATCCTGGTGGTCGAAGCCGACGTCACCCCCGTAGCGGTTGCAAACCGGGCGGTGGAGTTGATTCGAGATACCGGGGCGAACCTGCTCGGCGTGGTGCTTAACAAGCGCCGAGACTACATTCCAGAGCGCCTGCTGCAGTTGATCGGCTGAGGGGCCGCGGCGGGGTGGCAGCGTGGGGCGCCTTGCGTACCTATTTCCCGCGTTTCCGGTTCTCCATCAGACGTTCACGCTGGGTGAAGTCATCGGGCTGAAGCGCAAAGGGTATGGGCTGCGCCTGGTTTCGCTCAAGAGATCGAACGACGCGCTCCAGCAGTCCGAGGCGCGTCCGTTGGTCGAAGAAACGCTCTATTGCCCACGGCTTCTGTCGCTCACGATGCTGGGGGCGCTTTGGCGTGGGCTGCTGCGTCGGCCGCGCGCCCTCGCGTCGCTGTTCGTCGCTGTCGTTCGCGCGTGGCGTAAGCGACCGGTGGAGGTTTCCGGCGCCGCCGGAGCGCCGTCGCCGACCACTCTCAGCCGTGGTGAGCGGCTGCTGGCGATCTACCACCACGACCCCTACGTCTACCTGGCGAAGTCGCTGGTGCTCGTTCCTTACGCGATCTACCTTTCCGAGCGCCTCGTCGCGGAGGGGATCACCCACGTGCACGCGCACTGGGCGACCTATCCGACGACGGTCGCGTATTTGGTCAAGCGTTGGGCAGGTATTCCTTTCAGTTTCACGGCCCACGCTTACGACATCTACATGATCAGTCGGATGCTGCCCACGAAGCTGGAAGAGGCGACGTTCGTGGTGACCTGCGCAGATGTGAACCGCCGCTACCTCGCCTCACTCTGCGGTGAGGTGGCGCGTGGCAGACTCCACGTGAACTATCACGGCGCGGATCTGCGTCGTTTTTCGCCGGTTCAGTCTCAGCGAACCTCGCGCTTTCGCATCGTCAGCTGCGGGTGGCTGAAGGAGTACAAGGGATTCCACATCCTGGTGGAGGCGTTGGCGTTGCTCGTGCGACGAGGTATCGACGCCACGCTGGACTTGGCCGGGGATGGGCCCCAGCGGAACTATCTTGAGGCGCAGAGCCGGTCCCTGGGGGTTTCCGATCGCGTGACTTTTCACGGCTACGTCGGGCACGATCGATTGCTGGACATTTATCGCAACAGTGATGCCTTCGCGTTGCCTAGCGTGGTCATGGGCCGCTATGGCAGGCAGGATGTGATCCCGAATGTCCTGGCGGAAGCCATGGCTGTTGGTGTGCCGGTGGTGGGCTCGGCGATCGGCGGCGTATCCGAGCTCGTCGATGACGAGGAGAACGGATTGCTCGTGAAGGAACGCGACCCGATCGCCTTGGCCGACGCTTTGGAGAGACTCTGGAGGGAACCGGGCACCGCGGAACGCCTGGGCCGGGCGGGGCGTCGTAAGGTCGAACGGATATGGGACCGAGCAGCGAATCTCGAGCAGCTCGCCGCGTTGCTCGACCGGTACGCAAGGATCCGGCCGGACCGAGAGGTCGCCCGGAGCGCGCAGGCAACAACGGGTGAAACGGCGCTCGGTTGCGCAACGGCGTGAGGGGAGGCGCGGCCTGCAGAGAACCCGTCAGCGTAGATCGTGGATATGAGCGATACCGCAAAATCCGCCGCGCGGCCTGAAACGGCGAGCCCGACCCGCCTGGAACGGCACCTTCCTTTTCACCGGCCTTCGATCGGCGAAGAAGAGATCGCCGAGGTGGTCGATACGTTGCGCTCGGGGTGGCTGACTCTCGGGCCGAAGACCGCTCGCTTCGAGGAAAAATTCGCTGAGTACATCGGCTGCCGTCACGCGGTCGCGGTGTCGTCGTGCACGGCGGCCCTGCATCTGACGCTCGAGTCCCTGGGAATCGGGCCGGGCGACGAGGTGATCGTCAGCCCTTACACGTTCACGGCGACGGTTGCGGTGATCGTCCACGTGGGCGCGCAGCCTGTCCTTGTCGATACGCTGCCCGACTATCCGAACGTGGACCCCGATCAGATCGAAGCGCGGCTGACCAAACGGACCCGCGCGATCATCCCGGTCCACTTCGCCGGAGCGCCCTGCGACCTGGACCGGATCGCCGGGCTGGCTGAACGTTGCGGCGCGGCGGTGATCGAGGACGCGGCGCACGCTCTGCCGGCGTCGTACAGGGGCAAGCGGATCGGAACAATCAGCCGGGCGACCGCATTCAGCTTCTACGCCGGCAAGAACATGACGACGGGCGAGGGTGGCATGGTCACCACCGACGACGCGTCGTTGGCCGACCAGCTGAAACGCCGCCGCCTCCACGGGATCTCGCGCGATGCGTGGAAGCGCTATACCGCCGAGGGAAGCTGGTACTACGAGGTCGAGCTCCGGGGCTACAAGTGCAACATGGCCGACATCAACGCGGCGATTGGCATCCACCAACTCGCGCGTCTCGATGGGTTCCACCAGCGGCGCCTCGAGCTGGTGCGGCTCTACGAGGAACTCCTCTCACCCCTCCATGGGGTGCTCCGGCCGTGCCCCCCCGCCTACGGGGAGAGCGCCTGGCATCTCTATTTCATTGGCATCGACGAGGCTCGGCTCACTTGCTCGCGGAACGAAGTCATCGACATGCTGGGTGCGGACAACATCGGTGTCAGCGTGCACTTCATCCCCGTCCACCACCATCCCTTCTATCAGCGGTGTCTGGGCTGTAGGAAGGATGACTTTCCGAACGCGACGCGGCAGTACGAACGCACCATCTCGCTGCCGTTGTTCCCGGACATGACTCGGGACGACGTCGCGGCGGTGGCGCGCAGTCTCACGCGGATCGTGGAAGAGAACCAGCGGTGAACGGGAGTGGCGGCAAAATGAAGCGCGCCCTGGATCTGATCGTCGCGCTGCCGGCCGTCATCGTTCTGTCGCCGCTTTTTGCCCTCATCGCGATCTGCATCAAGGTTGATTCGAAAGGACCGCCGTTCTTCCGTCAGGAGCGCTCCGGCAAGGACGGTCGGCGCTTCCGGATCTTCAAGTTTCGCACGATGATCGTTGGCGCGTACCGGAGCGGCGCCCGGCTGACGGTGAAGCGGGATCCGCGCGTGACCCAGGTCGGTCAGGTCCTTCGTTGGACCAAGCTGGACGAGCTGCCGCAGTTTCTGAACGTCGTCGCCGGCGACATGTCGATGGTGGGGCCTCGGCCCGAGGATCCATACTTCGTCAGCTACTATGACGAGGAGCAGAAAGGGGTGCTCGCCGTCAAACCCGGCATCATCGGTCCGAGCCAGATCGCCGGCCGCGACGAACTCGACATGTACCCCGAGGGTTGCGAGGACACCGAGCGCTTCTACATCGATCACATCCTGCCGACCAAGCTCCGCCGCGACCTGGACTACGCCCGCAACGCCACGGCGTGGGGCGACCTCCGCTTTCTCATCGGTGGGTTTATCAAGGTTCTGGCGAGCCAGTTCAAGCGCAGTTTCTTCGCGCGGGTTCGTGGACGCCTGGCTCTGCTCAGCATGGATCTGGGCCTGATCATGGTCTCTTACGTGCTGGCGAACTTCATCCACTTCGACTGGCACCTGACCGAACGGCACTGGCCCTACATCGTACAGACCATGTTCTGGAACGTGGCTCTCAAGCCGCCAGTGTTGGTCTATTTCGGCCTTTATCAGCGGGCGACACGATGGGTGGGGCGCCGCGATCTGGCGGCGATCGTGAAGGCGGTGAGCCTCAGCTCGGCCCTCGTCGTGGCGGTGACCTACTTCACCGACCTGCGTGCGCACTCGCGTGCCGTTTTCATCGTCGACTGGGCGCTCCTCATCTTCTTGATGTCCGGCTTCCGCTTCGCATTGCGGCACTTCATGAGCGGCATTTCCCGCGTGCGCGACCGTGGGGCGTACACCCGTGTCCTGGTCGCCGGTTCCGGCCACGGCGGCGAGTCGATTCTGCGCGCCCTACTCGAGGATCCGAAGTCACGATTCTTGCCAGTGGGGATCATCGATCATGAGCCCCACCGCTGGGGCGCCCTCATTCACGGAATCCGGGTCATGGGCGGCGCTACCGACATCGCCATGGCCGCTTCAACCCACGGCGTCGAGATGGTGCTGGTCTCCCTTGCGGACCTCGATCCGTCGGTCGTTCGCGACATCGCCGAGGCGTGCAAGAAGCTCGGGATCCAGTACCGACTGATTCCGGCGCTTTCCGACATGTTGGCCCAGGAACAGCCCGAGCTGATCGGCGTCTCCTCGGCTGCCCAAGAAGGCATGGCATGAAAACTCCGATTCTACGGCCAAACGATCTCGTGCTGGTGACCGGTGGAGCGGGTTACATCGGTTCGCACGTGGTGCGGATTCTCCTGGAAAAAGGCTACCGCGTACGGGTGCTCGACATGCTGCTCTACGGCCATTCGGGGCTCGCCGACTGCGCTGACGATCCGCGGCTCGAGTTCCAAGTCGGTGACATCTGCAGCATCCGGGACATGGTCCGCGCCGCGAAGGGAGTGAAGGCGGTCGTCGCGCTCGCGGCGCTGGTCGGCGACGGCGCGTGCGAGCTCGATCACGACGAAACCATTGCGATCAACGTTGAATCCACCAAGTTGCTGTGCGAGATCGTCGGTTCGGCCGCCGGCATCGAACGCGTGGTCTTTGCCTCTTCGTGCAGCGTTTACGGTGCGACCGAAGGGCTGGTGCTGAATGAGGGGTCGAAGCTGAACCCCGTGTCGTTCTACGCGCGTAGCCGGATTCTCTCGGAGAATCTCCTGCGCAAGGGACTCGAAGGACGTTCCGTCGCGGTTCTGCGGCTCGGCACCGTTTTCGGCGGATCGCCGCGCATGCGCTTGGACCTCCTGGTGAACACGATGACCTACTCGGCGATGCGTCGTGGGTCGATCACGGTCACCGGCGGGCAGGCCTGGCGGCCGCACGTCCACTGCCGCGACGTCGCCAGCGCCTTCGTGCTTGCGGCGGAGGCATCTCACGAGAAAGTGAGCGGCGAGACGTTCAACGTCGGAGCCGATCAGAACAATTTCACCATCTCGGAGACTGCCGTGATCGTAGCCTCCCAGGTGCCCGGGACGAAGATCGAGTACGTCGATACGGTCGAGGACCCGCGTAGCTACCGGGTCAGCTTCGACAAAGTTCGACACGTTTTGGGGTTCGTTCCGCGGTATCGCATCGAGGATGGTGTGAACGAGGTTCGAACCATGATCGAGAGCGGAGAGATCGACGGAGAGGATCCCTCTTGCTCCAATGTCAGATACCTCAGGGCCCATGGCTTTGTACGTACGGGCGACCGCTTCGCGCCGGTCGCCGCATCGACCCGGGGGAGGTTCGCCGTTTCCTGACCGCAAGCGCGGTTCGTGCTGGCATTGCCATGAGTAGCGCTGCGAAACCGATTGGCGTCGTGCACGCCGGACTCGGGCAGATCGGTCTGTCCATCGCGCGGCTCGCTGCCGAGCGTTCCGCGATTCGCAGCGTTGCCGCGCTGGACCCGAGCCCGAGCGTGGCGGGCCGGACGCTGGCGCAGCTCTGCGGCGGAGCGGTTCACGCCGTTCCCGTGCGGGCCACGCTCGCGGAGGCTCTAGCCGACGCCGGCCGGCCGGGAGCCCAGGTCGCACTGCACGCGGTCTCCTCGCGCGTAGCGGTGGTCGAACCCCAACTGGTCGAACTCGTGGAAGCGGGACTCAACGTTGTCACCACGACCGAGGAGCTGATCTACCCCTACGCACGTTCGGACGCCGCGGCGCGCCGAATCGATGATGCTGCACGTGCCAACGGGGTTACGGTGTTTCCCACCGGAGTGAATCCTGGGATCCTGATGGATCGGCTTCCCGCCTATCTGACGTCCCTGTGCATCCGCACCCGCGCCGTGAAGGTCCGCCGCCTCGTCGATCTTGGTCGCCGTCGCGAAGCGCTCCGGCGAAAGATGGGCGTGGGACGCCCGGCGGCGGAGGTTCAAGCGCGCATCGCCGGCTCGTCGATCGGCCACGTGGGGCTCGAGGAATCGCTCCATTACCTTGCCGCCAGCCTGGGTTGGAAGATCGGCCCGGTGGCCGAGCGGCTCGAGCCCGTCGTTGCGACGAGCGTGGTCGAGAAGGCCGGAGAACGGGTCGGCGTCGGCGCCGTGCTCGGGCTCAGCCACAGCGCCGAAGCGCGAGACGAGTCAGGACGCCGGATCGCGCTATCGCTCGTCATGCGCCTGGATGCCGCACAGCCATTCGACGAGATCGAGATCGATGGCGATCCGCCCATCCGCGTGAACTTTCCACAGGGTGTGGACGGTGACGAAGCAACGGCCGCGACGGTCCTCAATGCGACTGCGTTCGCAATGACGGCCCCTCCCGGGTTGATCACGCGCCTGGCCGTTCCTTGCGGGACATGACCATCGACCGAACGCCCCGCGCAGCGCCGTTGCGGGTGGGAGTGGTCGGTAGCGGCGTGATCGCCGAAACCCACGTTCCGTACATTCGCAAGGTCGGTGGTGAGATCGTCGGACTGGCCGATGTCTCGCTCACACGCGCCACGGACTTCGCCGACCGCTTCAACGTCCAGCGAGTGTATCGTTCTCTGGGAGATCTGCTTCGTGCGGAGCATCCCGACGTCATCCACATTCTGACGCCGCCGCAAACCCACGCCGCGCTCGCGATCGAAGCACTCGAACGAAAGGTCCATGTGCTCGTGGAGAAGCCAATGGCCCTGGAGGCGCCGGATGCAGGAGCCATGGTCGCCGCCGCCGAGCGCAACGGCGTGCTACTGACGATCGATCACAACCGCTTGTTCGATCCGCCGATGCTGATTGCTCGACGACTCTACACCACCGGGGCGCTCGGAGACCTGGTCGCCGTGGAAAGCTACCAAGCCGGCGTGGCCGGCGACCGGCCTTGGCTGTGCACGCTCCCGGGAGGGGGCATCAGCGACCTGATCCCGCACCCCTTGTACCTCCAGCTCGCGTTCACCGGGCCAGTCACCTCTCTGCAGGCTCAAGCGTACGGCACGGCGCGCGGCGGAGCGTTCGAGGAGCTGCGGGTGCTCATGCGAGGTCAAAACTGCACGGGGATTCTGACCATCTCGACCCGGGCGCGACCGCAGCTCAATACGCTCAAGCTCTACGGCACGCGCATGACGGTCGAGGTCAATCTGAATAACATGACGATCGTACGCCGGCGGGAGTACGATGTGCCCAAGGTGATCGGCAAGCCGCTGCCGAATCTCGATGAGGCCTGGCAGCTCCTGGTGCAAACCGCCGCCAACACGTGGGGATTCGTCCGCGGCAAAGTCCGCTACTACCCCGGGATGGGCGGTCTGATCGGACGCTTCTACGACGCCATCCGACGCGGCGGAGTCGCACCGGTCACGCCCGCGGAGGGTGCCGAGGTGGTGCGGGTCACCTCGGATATTTGGGCGAGCGTCGCCGGGCAATCACGCAGCGAAGGGATGCTCGAGGTGAGTGAATGCGCGCGTTCGTGACCGGCGCGACCGGTTTCCTGGGTCGCCGCATCGTAGACCGGCTTGTCGAGCGTGGCGATCAGGTCGTCGCGCTCGTGCGCGACGCCGCCCGAGCGGAGTACGTGCGCGGGGTGGGGTGTGAGATCGTTGATGGCGACCTCAGCGATGTTGACGCGTTCCGAGGAAAGCTCCGCGCGTGCGACGTCGTGTTCCACGCCGGCGCGAGGGTGGTGTCGAGCGGCGACTGGTCGCTGTTCGTGAAGGCCAATGTGATCGCGACGGAAAAGCTGATCGACGCTGCGAGCGCGACGGGCGTGCGTCGATTCGTGCACGTCAGCTCGTTGGGAATCTTCGAAATTCCGCGCGACGGCGTGACGATCACGGAGGAGTCGGACTACGATCACCAACCGATGCTGCGTGGACACTATACGCGTTCGAAGATTGATGCCGACCGCATCGCCTGTGCCGCCGCTCGCACGGGTGGGCCGGTTGTCGTCGTGCGGCCCGGCCGGATCTACGGACACGACCATCCCGAGCAGCCGCTGTTCTTCGGCCGCGTCAACAAACGGGTCGGCGCCGGAGTGATGGTGGTGGTGAGCAAGCCGTCTTACCTGACGCCGATCGTCTACGTCGAAAACGCCGCTGACGCGGTGGTGCTTGCGGGCACCGTGTCCGGTGTGGAAGGTCGAATCTTCAATGTCATCGACGATCCCGACCTGACCCAAGCCCGGTATTTCAAGGCGCTCAAGGGGCTTCCGGGGTGTCCGCAGCGGATTGCCTACCTGCCGGTAGGACTGTTCGTTCCAGCCGTAGCGGGGGTCGATCGAGCCTATCGGTCGCTGGGACGGCGGGGCTGGTCGGTTGGGTATCAGTTGGTCCGCTCCGGCCGCAACGCGCGCTATCCGAACGACGCCGCGCGGCAGGCGCTTGGCTGGGAGCCGCGGGTGCCGTTGAGGGAGGCGGTCGAGCAGACCGTGCTGGGAGGGGGGTCGTGAAGATCCTCTACCTCGAAGCTTCTTCTGGCCAAGTCGTCGGCGGTTCGCTGACTGGGGTGCTGCAGCTCATCAGCGGACTGGATCGCCAGCGCTACGCGCCGTGCTTGGTGCTCTACGAAGAAAAACGCGTCACCAAGAATCTCATCGCCCGTGGGGTTCCCGTGCGAGTCTTCAGCAAACGCCGGCTGCCCAAGGAACACGCGCTGCTGGAACGGCCCGTCTACCACGCCGCCAAGGAGTATCCAGGCGTCACGCCGTTATTGCGCAATGTTCGCGCGACCGTGACCTTCGTGTTCGAGACGCTTCCGGCGGCGCTGCGCTTGGCGCGGGTCTTCCGGACGGAAGCGCCCGACATCGTTCACGCTTGCAACGGCTTTCGTGGCAATCTCGATGCAATCGTCGCCGCCCGTCTCTGCGGGATCCCGTGCATCGTCCATTGCAAAGGATTCGACAAACACAGCTACATCGAGCGGCTTGTCGCGCCTGGAGTCGCCGCGGCGATCTGCATGACCAGGGCCATCGAGGATCATTGCCGAGCGGAGGGCGTGAGGCCGCCGGAGTACAGCGTGGTCTACGATGGGCTCGACTTGGAGGCGTTCCGGCCGACCCGAGTCCGTGATGACGTACGTGAAGAGCTCGGCATCTCGTCAGACGCCCCGGTCGTTGGTGTGGTCGGGAACATCCAACCGTGGAAGGGTCAGCACGTCCTGCTCGAAGCGATGGTCGAGGTGGTGCGCAGTCATCCGGATGCCGTCGCGTTGATCGTGGGTGGAGCGCATCGCAGCGGTCGTGCCTATGCCGACGGGCTGCGAGCCTACGTGGCCGAGCACCGCCTCGAGCGCAACGTCGTCTTTACCGGGAGCCGGGACGACGTCGGCGACGTGATGAATTGCATGGATGTGGTCGCTCACACATCGGTGCGCGGCGAGCCCTTCGGACGAGTGATCATCGAAGGGATGTGTGTGGGCAAGCCGGTCGTCGCCACCCGCGCCGGCGGAGTCCCGGAGTTCGTCAAGGATGGCGAGAACGGGCTGCTCGTTCCGGCAGGGGACGCCGCGGCGCTAGCGGATGTACTTCGTAGATTGTTCGACGACCCGGGTCTGAGGGAGCGGCTGTCGCAGGGCGCACTACGGGCGGTGCGCGATTTCAGCGGCGAGCACCATGTCGACCAGGTCACGCAGATCTACGACCGCATTGCGCGCCGTTACGGGATCGCGGAGAAGCCGCTGGCGGCAGGGGAGCGTGCGGTGAGTCGCCAAGCATGGTGAGTGCGGGATCTCACGTCGCTGAGTTCTGCCTCCACGGTGTTTCGATCACTCTCGAATCCGACCTAGAGGAGTTCGCGACCTACGTTCGCCGCGCGACGGCTCCTTTCACCTCCTCCGACGCGCCGCGGTTCTCGGTCCATAGCCGGCTGAAGTGGCACGAGGGCCCACCGCCGGCCGATCCGGCCTTAGCGTTTCCGGGATCGCGCTGGTCGTGGCGCCCCGACCGTGACCTCTATCTCGGAGAGGGGGAGGCCCAGTGGCTGCGGATCGACGACTTTCCCGCGCTGCAGCTGGCGGTGCGGTGGGCCGGCGATTCGATGGAACTGATCGGGCGTTACCACTTTCAAATTGGTGGCGACGGCTGGATCGAGCGCATGCGCCGGCTCCGGTATGGCCATAGATTGGATCGCTTGCGCGCGCGCCGGTTCAGCACGCTGCTGTACTACCTTGTCTATCACCCCATGCTCTGGTGGTTGAGCAGGGTCAACGGCTGGCATGTGTTGCATGCGGGTGCCGTTGCGCAGGGAGCGGAAGCGCTCGTGTTCTCCGGTATGCCCGGCTGCGGCAAATCGACTCTGGTGGTCGCTCTACTCGCGGACCCGAGCCGATTCATGCTGTCGGACAATCTGTTGCTCCACGACCGCGAAGCCGTTCACGCCTGTCCGGAACTGTTGCTGCTCGACCCGCCAAGCCGGGAGCGAGCAGGGCCGGGGGCGCGCCGTCTCGTGGCCACCGGCGAACGCCGGGTCTACGGGCGTGAGGCGTATCGGCCCGATTCCACGGTGCAGGATCGAGTCCGGCCCGTCGCGATCTTCAATCTGGGCCGCGGCAGCCGAACCGAGTGTACACTGCTCGAGCCCGAACGGGCCGTACGTTTGCTGCAGGCGAACAATGTGATGGCGAAAGAGGTTCGTCGCATCGAGATCATGGACCGGGTGCTCGATTGCGTGGCGCAGACCGAAGCTCCGGAACAGGGCGCTGACCTGCGGGCGATGCTGGAACGGGTACCGTGCTATGCGTTATGGATTGCTGCCGACGCGCCGCTCGACGGGGTGATTCGTGACCATGTCCTGCCGGCCGTCAGTCGTCGAACGAGGGATCCCAGGGTGTCGGGGTCGGTCGGCGGATGAAACGGGCGGCACCTCCGTCCGGGCGCGCGCGGGGCGGACTTCGGAAGTTCGCCGAGGACGTGACCGACACGTTCGCGACCCGGCTCATCACGATCGGCTTCGGGCTCTTCACCGGCATCATTACCGCGCGCGTTCTGGGACCGGAGAACCGAGGCCTCTTCTCTCTGGTGGCGCTCTTCCCGGCCAGCATCGTCACCCTCGCCAAACTCGGCCAGGGTGTGGCCTCGGTCTACTTCATCCGCCGGGAAAAACAGGACGTTTCACAGGTCGCATCCAATGTCTTGTTCATCGCGCTGGGCGTTGGGGCCGTCTTGATCGCCGTCGCGTTCTTGTCCCGCGACTTTCTTCTCACGACGTTTCTGCGTGGTGCGCCGCCGTGGTCCCTCACGCTCGTTCTGCCCTTGATTCCGATCCTGTTGGTCGAGAGCGCCATGTACGGGGTCCTCCAGTCCACCGATCGTTTCCGTGTCTACAACGTCAGGTTGATCGCGGAATCCATCCTCACGCTCGGAGGGATGGTGCTGGTGTTGGTGGTGTTAGACGCGGGGCTGGCCGGCGCACTTGGTGTGGCCGTCGGCGTCCGCCTGGTCATGGTGATCTGGGTTCTGCGTACGATTCACGTGGGCACACCGCTGCGTGCCCGGTTCGACGTTGCACTCCTGCGTAGGATGATCCGTTACGGGCTCAAGTCTCATGTTCAGACCATTGCCTCGCACTTTCATTTCAAGGCCGATATTTACCTCATCGCGTATTTCACTTCGCCGGCCGAAGTCGCGTTCTACGCGATCGCCGCGCGTTTGGCCGAGCACATCATGCACGTGCCGCAGTCTCTCGGTATGGTCCTGTTTCCCCGACTGGCGGGTAGTGACGTCGAGCGCGCACATGCGCTGACGGCGACCGCTTGCCGACAAACCGTAGTCGTTACCGGTTTGTCGGGTCTGACGTTGGCGTTGGTCGGGAGAGTGCTCATCACGACCTGGTACGGCCAGGCATACGCTTCTGCGGCGGCGCCGCTCGTCTATATCTGTGGCGGTATCGTGATGATGTCGCTCTACGTGCTGTTGTCACGCAACTTCACGAGCCGGAACAAACAGACGGTGAACATCTTCGCCGCCTACGTGGCCTTGATCGGCAACCTACTGCTGAACGTCATCCTGATCCCCCGATACGGCATTACGGGAGCGGCGATCTCCACGGCCGCATCCTATTCCACCGCTGCTTTACTCCTGCTCGTCGTTTTTCTCCGCGAGTCGGGTCTGGGGTTGGGGGATGTGCTGGTGCTGAAGCGAACGGATCTCGCCCTTTGGAAGCGAGTCCTCGTGGACGTATGGGCAGGCCTTCGGCCCGTGCGCGCATGAGGCGCCGCATGCCAACCCGCACGGCAGCGGGCGGGAATCGGTGGTCCGCAACGAGCCGCCCGGACTAGCCCGGCCCCCCGATGGGGGGTTGTTGATCCTGGCGATCGAGGCCAAAGTAACAACTGGCGACTGCCCTCGTCGTAGCTCGCTACGCTCATGGTGATTCGCTTTCTCTCCACACCGGTCGCCGGCTGGGCGGCGTTGCCGCTGGCTCTGCTTTTTGCGCTCGACGCGCGCGCCGCGGAGGTCCCCTGCAACACCGGTGGCGATGCCGCCGGTTGGGCTGTGGCGACCGGCTTCGACGTCGACGGTGACGGGACGGCCGACGTGGCCGTAGGCGAGCCTTGTGCGCGATTGGACGGATTGCGTGCGGTGGGCCGTGTGACCATTTTCTCGGGCGCGGATGGCGCGGTGTTGCAGCGCATTCGCGGGAGCGGCGAGGATCAGAAGCTGGGCGCGGCGGTGGCGTTCATCGCGGACCTCAGCGGTGACGGAAGACCGGACGTGCTGGTCGGTTCACCCGGTTGGGCCGTGCCACGGCCCAACGGGGGCAGTCGCGCCGGTGCGGGCAAGGTCGAGGTGCACGCCGCCGACGGTTCGGTCGTCGTTACCGCTGAAGGTCTGTACGCTGGGGGTGCTCTCGGCGAAGCGGTGGCGGCGCTCGGGGATACCGATTCGGACACCATCTCCGACTTCGCCGCTGGCGCCGGCAACGACCGCGACGCACCTGCCGGAGAGAAAGTAGGCATCGCGTATCGGTACTCGGGAGTCGACGGTCACATTCTCGACAGCAGCGTTGGCGAGCGGCGCTTCGACGAGTGGGGCAGGGTGATGGCGGCTGCGGAAGACATCGACGGTGATGGGATAGTGGATCTGTTCGTGGCCTCGAATCTCGCCGATGCGCCGAACCAGACGGGACTCGGTGCGATCGAGTCTCGACTCGCTTCCCCCTCTGGCAATCTGACCCCGACAACGACGATCACGACGACCACCACGCTGTTGGACGAGAACGCCGGCATGGTTCGGATCCTCTCCGGCGCGGACCTCGGCGAGGTGCTGTTCACTGCCGCGGGCGAACGCGCCGAGGAGAAGCTCGGTCGCAGCGTCGCGTTGGTTGCTGACGCTGATGGCGACGGGGTACCCGACGTCCTAGCTGGCGCACCCGGCTCGGATGCCGGAGCCTTGGGGAACGCCGGTGTCGTCACGATCTTCTCTACACAAACCGGAGCGACCCTGCTCGTTGCGGACGAGCCCGCTCCGCAGGCGGGGGCCGGGTTTGGCACCGCGGTGGCAACACTGGGGAAGATCGATGCGGACGCCCGCGACGACTTCGTGGCGGCCGCGCCCACGGCGCAGGTCGGCGCATTCGCCTTGGCAGGTCGAGTGCACGGGGTCTCCGGGGTTGATGGAAGCGCACTCTGGACTCTATCGGGCGAGATTCCGGGCGCGCGGATGGGGCAGGCGCTCGCCGGCGGGCCGGATTGGGACGGCGACGAGATCCCGGACGCCGTGATCGGGACGCCCGGGGATGCTCCATTCGGACGACGTGGGGCTGGCACCGTACGGATCGTTTCGGGCGTCGACGGCGCCGAAATCCGACGCTTTGAAGGGCGACGCGGCTTCGAGACCCGTATTTTCGCGCTGGGCCGCGGCATCGCACGGAACGTGCAGCTGCAGAGTTACGCCGGCTCGGGGCGTCGTCGCGGTCTCACCGATGACCTCTCGCGCCTGCTGCGCGATGGTGAGCTGTCGCTTGCCGTGATGGACGACGTGACCGACCCGGAACCGGATCAACTCAAGCTGGTTGTCGGATCCGGAGCCGGTGGCAATGACCGGTCGGTGTTTGTGCTCTCCGCGAGCCGTCGTCGCCGGGTAGCCTCGGGGTTTGCGATCGAGTTCACGAATCCGTACTCAGG
The DNA here is from genome assembly GCA_964555245.1 of uncultured Myxococcales bacterium. Taxonomy (GTDB): domain Bacteria; phylum Desulfobacterota; class Binatia; order UBA1149; family SPBQ01; genus CAZKRI01. Next base: position 65,264 of record CAZKRI010000055.1, on the reverse strand, counting down.
CGGTGTCAATGTAGCGGCCGGCGACCTGGAGTCGCAAGCCGGAGACGACATCGCCGCTGTCCAGGCCGACGCTCTCTCCGGAGATGTGGAGGTTGCGATCTACCGCCGCTTCGACGTGGATCCGCTCGGACGCATCTCCTGGCTTCCGCACGATCGTTTCGCCGTATTCGAGTCTGACACCCGCATCGACGGTGTCGACGTTGAAGCGGAAGGGGCGATGATCGCCGTAGGCGAAGTCGCCAGCGGTGGCCGAGAGGAGATCGTGGTCGGGCCAACGGTCGGCTCTCCTGTCGTGCGTGTTTTCTCCAACACGGGAGGCCTGCGTGCCGAGTGGCTCGCGTATCCTCCAGCCGGCAACAGCGGTACTGCGGTCGCCCTCGGCGACCTCGATGGCGACGGAGATGCCGAGATCGTGACCGGTCCGATGACCGGGCAGCCCCGCATCAAGGCTTTCAACGGAAACGGCACTCCGTTCGTGGCTCCCGGGACCAGCTCACCCGTTGACTTTTTCGCACCGAGCCCCGCGTTCACGGGGGGCGTACGGGTCGCTGTGGCGGACGTCGACCTGGACGGACAGGGCGAGATTCTGGTAGCCCCCGGATCCGGCGCGACTGCCCAGATCCTGGCGTTCGAGCCCACCGGCGGTGTGGTGGCGGGGTGGCCAGCGCCCGAGCCGTTCGGGCCGAGCGCGACGACGGGCATCGCACTGGCCACGACCGAGCGATTCTTGCGGCAACCGTGAGCGCCCACCTGGGTGCGAGCGAACCCGGTGTCAGCCCTCCTGTTCACATGCCGCCATCCGTGACGGGGTCCGAGAGCAGAACGCCGCGCAAGATCGTCTACGTCATCGCGTCGATGATCGTAGGGGGGACTCAGACCCATCTGCTCCAGGTGTTCCGTTTCATCGACCGTCAGCGCTACTCACCTCGACTATTCTGCCTGCGAGACGGTGGTGAGCTTCTCGCGCAGGCGCGTGATCTCGACGTGCCGGTCGCGACGTTTGGCATGACCGGGAGCCTTCGACACTGGGCCGATTGGAGGGGCATGGCGAGGATCGTGGGAGCGCTTCGCGCCGAACGCCCGGCTGTGGTCCACGGCTATCTGCTGCGGGGAAACTTCTTCGCGGCCACATCGGCAAAGCTTGCCGGAGGTTACGCCGTGGTCACCAGCAAGCGGGGCCTACATACGCCGAACGGGCTCGCGGAACGCGCGGCCGTGCGGGTATCCAATGCCCTCTCGGCGGTGGTGACGGGAAACGCTCCAGCAGTGCTGGAGTTCACGCGGGCGCAGGAAGGGCGTGTTCGCGCCCCGATGGTCATGATCCCGAGCGGCATCGATACGCACGCTTTCGACCCCGACCGGGTCGGCGATCTGCGCGAGGAGTTGAATATCGGTTCCGCTCCGACGTTCGGTAGCGCGATCACGTTGCGCCCGCGAAAGGGCTTCCGGATGCTGTTCGAAGCGTTCGCGTTGCTTCGCCGGGAGATACCGAACGCGAGACTCGTCGTGGCAGGCGTCGATCGACTGACGGGCGAGCCCGAGCGCGTTGCCGAAACGCTGCAGATCGGCGACGGTCTGGTCTTACTCGGTCGACGCGACGACATGCCGGCGGTCATCGCTACCTGCGACGTCTTCGTTCTCCCGTCGGAAAGCGAGGGGATGTCCAATGCGGTGCTCGAAGCCATGGCCATGCGGCGGCCGGTCGTTGTAACGGCGGTCGGAGGCAACCCCGTTGTCGTCGAGGAAGGCGTATCGGGCTATCTTGTCGACTACCCGGATGCCGGTGCGATGGCGGCGCGCGTCGGAGAATTGCTGCGGGACCCGCAGCGGCGCCGTGCGATGGGCGAGGCTGCGCGTAAGCGGGTGCTCGAGCGGTACTCCGCGCGGGGTATGGTCGCGCAGATGGAAGACTTGTACGATCGTCTGTTGGACGGGCCTGCGGCAGAACGCCAGTGAAGCGCTTGGCGAACATCGCCTGGTCAGCTGAGGGTCTGTAGTCCGCGGGTGCCTAGGTCGCGCCGACGCGCCGGGCGCCAGCGAAAGGAGAACCTGTTGTGGTGGCTCTGATCAGGGGAATCCTGCTTGGAGGCGTGGGCGGACTGGCCGGCGGCGCTGCCGTGGGCTTGGCCGAGGCGGCCGTGGTCGCGGCCGTCAGTGGTCTCACCGAGTACTGGGTATTCGTGTCTGGCGCGACCAGCTACGGAGTCCTGGGCGGGTTGCTCGGCGCAGGGTGGGGCAGCCTTACGGTATGGAACCGCGCGGTCGACGATGCGCGCCGGATGGCGAGTTCGGCGGCTCTGGTCGTTACGGGCCTGGGAGTGGTGGTGGCGCGTTTCCGCATCATCCGGGACGTTTTCGGCGAAAGTCTGCCGCTCGCCTCGGCCGCGGGTCTGGCCGTGCATGCGGGACTGCTCGTGGGGGGGATGGCCGTGTTTCTTGCGGTGCGCCGGGCTTTCGCGGCCAGCGCGTACCGCCACGGCTCGGTCAAAACCCCGCTTGTCGCGGCGTTCGGTATCGCAGGCTTGAGCTTGGTCGCGACGGTCGTGTTCAACCTGGCGCGAGGGGCCCAAGTGCCGCCGGAGCTCGCGCAACCGGCGCGCGCCCGTGGTCCGAACGTTCTTCTCATCATCGTGGACACCCTGCGTGCGGATTACGTAGGGGCATACGGCGGGGGAAAGGCACAGACTCCGGCGCTTGACGGCCTTGCCGGCGACGGTGTCGTGTTCGAGAACGCGTTCGCGCAATCGTCGTGGACGCGGCCGTCGATCGCGACGATCCTCACGTCGCTGTATGCGGGGTCTCACTCCGTGATGCACAAGACGGATCTGCTGCCGGACGAGGTGACGACCTTGGCGGAGGCTATGGGGGAAGCGGGTTACCGAACGGTCGGTTTCGTCACCAACATCAATCTTGCCCCGTCGTTTGGGTTCGATCAGGGTTTCGATCAGTACTCGTATCTCGCACCCGATTTCTTCTTCGGCGCTACGGATTCCGGGTCCAAGCTCTCCCTCTACAGTGCCATGCGCTTGATCCGCGAGCGGTTTCTCTCCCGCAAGAAATGGGTCAACCACTACTATCAAGACGCCGCGACCGTGAACGCGACCACGTTGCCTTGGCTCGATTCGCAACGAGGTGCGCCCTTCTTCGCCCTCGTGCATTACATGGATCCCCATGATCCATACTTCGAGATCCCCTACAACGGTCGCGCGATCGCACGCGTCGATACCCCCAATCCAGCAGCCGAGCGCGCCCCCGAAATGCGCGCCCTCTACACGCAGAACGTCGAGTACGTGGACGGCTTCCTCAAGGTTCTGTTTGACTCGCTGCGTGCTGCCGGCGCTTACGATGACACGCTGATCCTGCTGGTGGCTGACCACGGCGAGGAGTTCCACGAACACGGCGGATGGTGGCATGGTACGACCCTGTACGATGAACAGCTGCGTGTCCCGTTCATCGTGAAGCTGGCGGGAGGCGTGCGCGCGGGCACGCGCAGCCGCGAGCTCGTCGGTCTGGTCGACGTCATGCCCACCGTTCTGGCAGCGAGCGGAGTGGAAATCCTCCCCGCCTGTCAGGGACGAGATCTGTTCGGGCCGACACCCGCCCCCCTGGCGTTGTACGCGGAGGAGGATCACGAGGGTAACGTGCTCGAGTCGATCCGTACGGCCGAGTGGAAGCTCGTGCTCGCAAACGCGGGCAACCCACGTGGTCTCGCTGAAATGGAGCTGTACCACCTTCCCGGCGATCCCGCCGAGCTGCGTAACCTGGCCGATAGTCGCACGGATCAGCTGGCGGCCCTGCGCGCCAATCTGGCCGTTTTGCGTCAGGCAGCCCGGGCTCGCGCCGTGAGCGGCGTCAGCGGGGATATCGATGCCGGATCCAAGGAGCGGCTAAGGGCGCTCGGGTACATGGAATAGGCGTGTTGTTGCTGGTCGCGTGGGACGGCGCGTCCTTCGAGATCGCCGATCCGCTGATCGGGGCGGGCAAGATGCCCACGCTGGGGCGGCTACTCGACGGTGGCGCCCGCTGCGAACTGGCGTCCACATGGCCAGCCGTTACCTATCCCGCTTGGACGTCGTTCATGACTGCCGCGAGTCCCGGCCGCCACGGGGTTCTCGATTTCGTGCGACGAAGCGGTTATACATTGCAATTCGTCAACTCCACGCATCGTCACCTGCCGACGATCTGGCGGTTGATGGGTGATGCCGGCTTGCGAGTCGGCGTCTACGCGCTGCCGGCGACGTTTCCTCCTGAACCGATCAACGGTTTACAGGTCTGTGGCTTCGACACGCCGCTCGGGAGCGGCGGCGCGGTGCACCGAACTCACCCTGAAGCGCTTGCCGGCGAGCTATTACGCCGCTACGGGCGGTTGGCGATCGAAGGGATCGCACAGAACGTGATCGGACCCGGCTGGCACGATCGTGCGTTGGCCAGGATGCTGGACGACATCGAGCTGCGTACCCGGATCGTGACGGATCTGCTGAGCGAATCGCCGTTCGACGTTTTCATGGTGCACTACGGAGAGTCGGATACCGTTGCGCATCAACATTGGCATCTGTCCGACCCTTGGTCGCCGCGTTATGTGGGTTCGGCTAGCGATACTCCTCGCGGGCAGCTGTTGCCCGACTCCCCAGTGGAGAAGGTCTACCGGGCGCTCGATGAGGCGCTTGCCAGGTTGTTGGCTGTTGCGGGAGCCGATGCCACGGTCGTCGTCCTCTCCGACCATGGTGCGGGAGGGAGCAGCGACCGGGTCCTATTCTGGAACCGCTGGCTGGCCGAGCATGATTGGCTGACGTTCAAGCGAAGCAGGGCACGTGTCGATACGGCCATGGTCGTGCGGCGCACGGCGCTCCGCCTAGTTCCGGAGTCGCTACAAGCACGGGTATTCTCGGCGTTGCCCGAGGTCGCGGCGCGCGTCGAGGGTAGTTCGCGCTTGGGGGGCATCGATTGGCCGCGATCGCGTGTGTTCAGCGCCGAGCTGAACTACTTTCCTGCGTTGTGGCTCAACCTACGCGGTAGAGACCCTGAAGGGACGGTGGATGCGTCCGATGCGCCGAGAGTCGCCGCGGACCTGACCGCCGACCTGATGGCATTCCGCGATCCGTTCGACGGCCTGCCTGTGGTTGAGGCCGTTCATCCACGCGAATCCCTGTATGATGGGCCCTACGCGATTCATGCCCCTGACCTGATCCTCGAGCTGCGCGACCCCGACGGATACAGCTATGCCGGCGGACAGAGTCGGGGCGGCGCGGAATCGTGTTCCTTGCGGCGGATGCGCCCCCGGGAAGGGACGGGCGCGCGTGGCACCAGCATGGCCGGTGCGCATCGGCGCACGGGCCTGTGGGTTTCCGCCGGCCCGCGGATCCGGCCGGGGCGCTACCCGGCGGGCGACCTGCCGGGAGCCGGCGCTACCGTCCTCCAGCTCGCGGGATTGGCGACGAGCGAACCGTTGGATGGCCGTCCCTGGACGGACATGATCGAGGGCGCCGGCCGGCGGCTTGAGAAAGTTCGACCGCCGCCGATTCCCGACGGCGAGATGCGATCGGATCCACGGACGGAACGGGAATTGGCGGCCAGATTGCGCGCGTTGGGGTACATCGAGTAGCTCTTCGGTTGCTTTGCCGTGCGCGTCGCGATGGTGGCAGCTTGCCCGTTCCCGTCTCCGCAGGGGTCCCAGGTCTTTCTGGGGCAGATGTGCAGTCGCTTGGCTGCGCGTGGCCACGAGGTTCACCTGTTGACCTATGGGCAGGGAATGGGGGGATGCGATCCGCGGGTCGTGCACCATCGGATCCGGCGACTTCCAGGCGACGATGCGCTGCGGTCAGGCCCGCAATGGGCCAAACCTGCCCTCGATGCCCTGCTCACCGCGGCATTGCTGCAATTGGTGCGGACGGTCCGGCCGGATCTGGTTCACTGCCACAACTACGAGGCCGCCGTCGTGGGTCTGGTGGCGCGTTCCCGAAGCCGTGTACCGCTGCTGTATCACAGCCACAATCTGATGGGTGACGAGCTAGTCACGTACTTTCAGGGCTCTCTCACTCGAGCGGCCGCGACGGTGGTGGGCCGACTCGCCGATGCGACCGTTCCGCGTTACGCTGACCACACGATAGCCCTGTGCGAGTACACCTACGCCGCGCTGCTACGGCGGCGTGTTCCTCGCGAGCGGCTGTCGCTGATCCCGGCGGCGGTCGAGGACCTCGGGCATGCCTCGCCGACGTCGACGGCTCGTGGCCGGCTCGGGCTTGCTCAGCAGGGTTTGCTGATCGGCTACTGCGGCAACCTCGATCCGTACCAGAACCTCCCGTTCCTGCTGGACGCGCTGGCCATTCTACGCCACGAATCGGCCGCGGGATGCTCGCCCGCACGTGCTCTGATCGCCACGCATCGGGTCGACGCCGCGTTGATGAACGCGATCGGAGAACGCGACCTGTCGAGCCTCACCACGGTGCGTCTGGTGGCCGACTTCGAAGAGGCGTGCCTCGCGATGGCGGCGGCTGACGTAGTCGTTCTACCTCGACGCCGTGGTTCCGGTTACCCGATCAAGTTGCTCAACTACATGAGCCTGGGTCGGGCCATCGTGAGCGCCGGCTGCGGGGCGAAGGTGCTCCGGCACGGCGTCGATGGTCTCATCGTTCCGGACGACGATCCGCAAGCGCTCGCGGCCGCGGTTCGGCGTCTTGGACAGCATGCCGAGCTCCGGTCGCAGCTCGGCAAAGCTGCGAGGGCGGCGTTCCTCGCATCCTATACGTGGGATGCCGTGCTACCTGTCATTGAGTCAGTCTATGAGAAAGTATCTCGCCCGCGAGGATCTGGCTCCGTAGTCTCGGCGTTGTAACGTGTCATGGTGAGGTGGGCATGAGCCAGCGAGCGCAGACGGTGACAGATTTTCGGGCCGGCATGGTCGCGGCTTCGAACCGCGCGCGGGACGAAACTGCTCCCGCGATCTCAGTCGTCGTCCCCATCTATAACGAGGAAGCAAATCTTCCGGTTCTCGTCGAGCGGCTCACCCGAACCTTGACCGCCCTTGGAACGATCTACGAGGTGATCTTTGTGGACGATGGCAGTCGAGACCGATCTCGCGCGCTCCTGCGGGAGTTCCATGGCCGTGACCCGCGACTCAAGCTGGTTGGGCTGTCACGCAATTTCGGACACCAAGTCGCGATCTCATGCGGCATCGATTTCGCCTGTGGCGATGGGGTCGTCGTCATGGACGGCGACCTGCAGGATCCACCCGAAGTGCTGCCAGATCTCATCGCTCGCTGGCGCGAGGGCTTTGACGTCGTGTACGCCGTCCGTCAGGAACGCAAAGAGAACCTGGTCAAACGGGTGGCGTACAAGTCTTTCTACTGGCTGCTCCGTCGCGTGTCTTACCTGGACATTCCCCTGGACTCGGGGGACTTCTCGTTGATGGATCGGCGCGTAGTCGACATCCTCAAGCGAATGCCGGAGCGCAACCGCTTCGTTCGCGGTTTGCGCACCTGGATCGGGCTCCGCCAGACCGGGTTCGAGTACGCGCGTGCGGCGCGCCATGCGGGCCAGTCGAAATACACGCTGACGAAACTGATGCGGCTCGCGTTCGACGGTTTGGTGTCGTACTCGTTCGTGCCGTTGCGTCTCGTCAGCAATCTGGGGTTGCTCGTCTCGCTTTCGGCCCTGGCGTACATGGTCTATCTGCTCATGGCGAGACTGTTCGGCGATCAGGTGATTCAGGGGTGGACTTCGACCGTCGTCATCGTGCTCTTCCTGGGCGGCGTCCAGCTGCTCAGTCTGGGGATCATCGGGGAGTATGTTGGGCGCGTGTTCGATGAGGTCAAGCAGCGTCCCCAGTATATCGTCGGCGAGGTCGCGGGCTTTCCGGAAGCCAACTAGAACCCGCGACGCTCGGGACGTCCGACGCAGGTCGGGCGACGCGGACGCGTGGTCCATCTGCCTACCGTGAATCGCTACCTCTTCTTCATCACATTGGTCGTCGGGATCGCGGCGCGATGCGCGATGCTCTTCAACTACGAGCTGGTCAACGGAGGCGAGGTCGACGTGTACTTGGCCGACGAGGGGGTCGTCGGGCTGATGGCGAAGCACATTCTCGAGGGGCGCGAATGGCCGGTGTTCTTCTACGGTCAGGACTACCTCGGCGCGCTCGAAGCATACTGCGTGGCTCTCGCCTTCCGTCTGGTCGGCGTGACCCAGTTCGGACTTCGATTGGTGCCCTTTTTGTTTTCCGTCGGCATCCTCGCGGCCGTCTACAGGTTCGCGTACCGAACGTACTCGGTGGCGGCCGCGCGCTGGGCCACGGCGCTAGTCGCACTTGCGCCCGCGTACTTCCTCCAGTGGACTCTGAAGGCGCGTGGCGGATTCGTCGAGCACATTCTGCTCGTGTTCCTCATGCTCTTGTGGCTCTTTCGGGTCTATTTCGACCATGACCGGAAGCCTTCGACGGCCGTTCTCTTCGGGTTCATCTGCGGAGTCGCCGTCTGGGTGAACCAACTGGCGCTCGGTTATCTTTTCATCATGGTTGCGTTGCTTGCTTTGGATCGATCCGACCGCCGGGGACTGCCGGCCATGCTGGCCGGCTTCGCGGTCGGTGCGTCGTTGCTCTTGACCTACAATGTCGTGCGGCCGTTGGCGACGGTCCGGGCGCTCGCGCGCAAGGCGGTCGTGCTCAATCGAGTTCCCGAGGAAGAGCGCGATGACCGATGGGTTGCGCGCGGGATCGCCAAGCGAGTCGAGGCGCTCAAGGACGGAGCAGACAAGCTCGGTCTCGTCTTTGGGGTGCCGCCCGGCGCGAGCGTCGAGCGGCTCGGCATGACGAGCGCCGAACGTCATGGCGCGACGTTCACTCGAGTGCGACGCTATGTGTGGATGCTGCCGCTACTGTTTTTCGGTATGGCGCTATTCGCGGCGCAGCGCCCGTACGCGTTGCTGAGCTGGGAACGCTTGGGACCGGGGCACGTTCTGAGTGTGTTTTTCGTGATAACGATTGCCATCGGCTACGTCAGTCCCCGATACATGTTGCCTGCATACCCGCTTGCCGCGGTGTTGGCGGGTGCGCTGATCAGCCGGTTGCGCGAGAAACGGCAGGTCTTGATGACCGCAGGCTGTGCCCTGGTGATTGGATACAACCTGGTTGGGTGGGCCGACGCCGTGGCCTTGGCCGCGGCCGCGCGGCCGCGTGACGGGACGGACTTGGTCGCTTCGCTGCGAACGCGTGGCTGGACGCATTGCTACTCGGCCGGCCCCCTCTACCACCTGATCTTTGCCAGCGCGGAGGAGGTGATCCTGACGCCTCTACAGAAGAACCGGTATCCCCCATACGACCGGGCCGTGGAGGCATCACCAGCGATATGTTACGTCTACCGAGAGGACCAAGCGGACAAGCGCCAACACCTTGAGATGATGGAGTTGCTGGGCCGGCAGGGTGTAACCTACGGCGTCGCCACCGTCGGGCCCTACCGGGTTCTGCACGACATCACACCGCGTGACACACTGTCGCGGGAGGTGATCGGCGAGATCCGGCGGCAGGAAGCTCTCGCCGTGGTTCCGCTGGGTCTGAATTGATGCATCACATCGGCACATGAGGGAACGGATATGAACTTGATCGAGAAGATACGTAGCGGATCCGCGCGGGCGGGCGTCGTTGGCATGGGCTACGTCGGCCTGCCGCTGGCCGTCGATCTTGCAGAGTCAGGCTTGCGGGTGACCGGCATCGATGTCTCCGAACAGAAAGTTGCTGCCATCAATGCTGGTCGATCCTACATCATGGACGTGCCGGCCGACCGGGTGGCGCGGCTCGTCCAGGCCGGCAAGCTCGGCGCGACCACGGATTACCGCGCCGTCGCCGATCTCGATACCGTCAACATCTGCGTTCCCACTCCTTTGCGCAAGACTCGAGAACCGGACCTGTCCTACATCGTGAACGCCATCCGGGGGCTCGTTCCGCACATGAGGGCGGGGCAGTTGCTAATTCTCGAAAGCACGACATATCCCGGAACCACCGAAGAGGTAGTATTGCCGATCCTTCGCGAGGCGGGTCTGGAGGTCGGTCGTGACGTCGAAGTGGCCTTCTCTCCCGAGCGCACCGATCCGGGCAACAAGAACTTTCCGCCGCACACGATCCCGAAGGTCGTCGGAGCGCTGACGGCTGAGGGTCGCGCCGCGGCAGAGGCGCTCTACGGCCGGTGCATTGATCGCGTCGTATCGGTCAGCTCGCCGAAGGTCGCCGAGATGGTCAAGCTGCTGGAGAACACCTTCCGGAGCGTCAACATTGCCTTGGTCAACGAGCTGGCGATGATGTGCGACAAGTTTGGAATCGACGTGTGGGAGGTGATCGAAGCCGCCGCGACGAAACCGTTCGGGTTCATGCCGTTTTATCCTGGGCCCGGGCTCGGCGGGCACTGCATACCGGTCGACCCGCAGTACCTGACATGGAAGGCGCGGGCTGAAGGGTTCGAGCCGAGGTTCATCGAGCTGGCCGGGCAGATCAATTCGCAGAAGCCGCGATTCGTGTGCGAGAAGGTGGTCGGATTGCTGAACGAGCGTCGGATGGCGCTGCGTGGCTCGAAGGTCCTTGCGCTCGGGGTCGCTTACAAGCGAGACGTCGACGATGTGAGAGAATCACCCTCGATCGACGTCATGTCGCTTCTCCTTGAAGGCGGGGCTGAGGTGGCGTTCTCCGATCCCTATGTCGCGCATGTGGCGATCCTCGGTCGTAATCTCGACTCGATCGAGCTCACGCGGGATACAATCGCTCGGTTCGACGTGGTCGTTCTGCTGACCGATCACACCGCATTCGATCGCCCCTTGATCGCTGGTGCTTCCCGGTTGATCGTGGATACGCGCAACGCATTCAGAGGCATCGAAGCGGATCACATCGTGCGGATATGATCCGGCATCGTGCGTGGAGCGTGACGGTTGCGAATCGGGCTGGTGATCGGGCAGCTGACGTACGGCGGAGCCGAGGGACAACTCTCTGAACTGGCTCTCGGCTTGCGACACGAAGCCGATGTGTTTGTCTACTGCCTGTCCGACCAGACCGAGGCGTACGGAGCGCGGATCGCGGACGCCGGGATTCCGCTGCGCACGGTGCCGGCCCGCCGACGGCTCGACCTTGGCAGAGTCGTGCAACTCGCGCGCTGGTTGCGCGAGGACCGGGTCGAAATCGCGCACGCGTTCCTCTTTATCGCCAGTGCTTACGCCTATCTGGCGACGCGGATGACTCCTGGGGTTCGCGTCGTTACGTCCGCGCGCAACTGCAAGCTCGAGCCCAGCGCTCCGCGACGGTGGGCCTTGAGGAGAGCGTTTCAAGCGTCCGATGCGATCATATGCAACTCTCAGGAAATGGCGCGCTTCGCGGTGCGACACTACGCGGCGAATTCGGAGCGCATCCACGTGGTTTTCAACGGTGTCGATACGGAACGGTTTCAGGGTAGGCGACACCCTCGCAAGGGCTTGGTGATAGGAACCGCCGGCCGCATCGAAGCTCAAAAAAACCTCGAAATGTTTCTCGTGGCTGCTGCGCAGTTCCACGAAGCACGTCCGGAGGCGATGTTCGAGATCGTCGGGGATGGTTCATTGCGCGATAGCCTTGTTCGCCGCGCGCGTGAACTTGGCATCGGTGACAGGGTCCGCTTCAGCGGGAATACCGATGACATGCCGGGTTTTTTTGGACGTATCGACCAGTTTTGGCTGACATCGAACTGGGAAGGAACGCCGAACGTGCTGCTCGAAGCGATGTCAGCAGGGGTTCCGGTCGTCGCTACTCGAGTCGGTGGGACATCGGAGCTCATAGAAGATGGCAACACCGGTAGTGTGATCGAGAAGGGAGATGCGGCGGCCGCCAGCGCCACGGCGCTGCGCCTGGTGGATCGTCCCGACGAGACCGCTCGGATGGCCCGCAACGCTCGCGAATCGGTTTGTCGCCGATTCTCCATTCGAGCGATGATCGTCGCGACCCGGCGGGTTTACGAGTCCGCCGTGGGGCGGAGGCCATGAGTGTCCCTCCATTGGTTACGGTGGTGATTCCGGTCCGCAACGAAGCGGGCTGGATCGACCGGTGCCTCGAGGCCGTGTTCGGTCAGGACTATCCCTCTGAACGGTTGGAGATCATCGTTGCCGATGGGATGTCGACGGACGGGACGTACGAGCGGCTGCTCGCTCTGGCGAGCGAACAGCCGCGCTTACGAGTGTTACGGAATCCCGCGCGAGTGGTGCCGAGCTCGCTCAATCTGGCGATCAATGCCGCGCGTGGCGACGTGATCGCCCGCGTGGATGCACACACACTTGTTGCTCCAGACTACATCTCCGCGGGTGTCGAAACCCTGACGCGTACGGGCGGCGATAACGTCGGCGGGCCGATGATCAAGACCGGAGGGGGGCCTGTCGGGGATGCGATCGCTACTGCCATGACCTCGCGTTTCGGCATTGGGTCGCATTTCCAGTTCGCTCGGTCGGACCTACAGGTCGACACGGTCTACATGGGCATGTGGCCGCGAGAGGTGTTCGAGCGTATAGGGCTGTTCGACGAAGAACTCGTCCGCAATCAGGACGATGAGTTCAACTATCGGCTTCGCAAGTACGCGGGACGTATCTTCCTGACGCCGCGGATGCGGTCGCGCTACCAGAATCGGCAGTCTTGGCACAAACTCGTACGGCAGTTCTTCGAGTATGGCTTGTGGAAAGCCCGGGTTTTGCAGAAGCACCCGGCGCAAATGAGTCCGCGACATTTTCTGCCGCCGCTGTTCGATCTCAGCGTTATCCTGGGCTTGGCGGTTGCGCCATTCTGGAAAACGGCACTTCTGCTTGTCGCTGGCGCGTTATGTGCGTACGTGTCTGTTGTTGGGGCCGTCGCCCTCTCTCACACTCGAAATCCGAAGGCGTGGTTTCGACTAGTCCTGGCGTTTGCTCTGATCCACCACGCGTGGGGGGCCGGGTTCCTCACGGGGATGGTCCGTTTTGGACATCGTTGGTTCAAGCCTGAACAGCCAGAACGTCGGCCGGAGTGGAGCAGGGGGAGAGGTGCCCTGGAAGGAGAGACGGAGCCATGAGTGACGGATTGCTACTATCGGTCCTGATTCCTGCCTACAACGAACGAGATACCGTCCGCGAGGTCATCTCACGGGTACGCGCCGTGCCAGTACGGACGCAGATCATCCTCGTCGACGATTGTTCGACGGACGGAACGCGCGACATCCTGCGGAGTCTCAGCAAGGAACAGCCGGACCTTGTCATTCGTTTCCACGAACGGAACCGCGGCAAGGGTGCGGCGATTCGCACCGCGTTGGCCGAAGCGACGGGCGATGTCGTAGTCATCCAGGACGCGGACATGGAGTACGATCCTTCAGAGTATCCGAGACTGCTCGCCCCCATCGAGCAGGGAGTCGCCGACGTCGTCTATGGATCGCGATTCCTCGGCGGGCCACACCGTGTCCTGTATTTCTGGCATCAACTCGGTAACCGCGTCCTGACGTTGCTTTCGAACATCCTGACGAATCTCAACCTCACCGATATGGAGACCGGCTACAAGGTATTCAGGGCCGAGTTGATGAAACAGATGAGGCTGACAACCGATCGCTTTGGCTTCGAGCCGGAAGTGACGGCGAGAGTCGCGCAGATGAGGTGTCGCGTTTACGAGTTGCCGATTTCGTACTGGGGACGAGACTACGAATCGGGAAAGAAAATCACCTGGCGCGATGGTTTTGCCGCGCTATGGCACATCTTCAAGTTCAACGTTCTCGATCGCATGCCTCAGACAGTTCGGGAGCAGCGCGCACCGGATCTCAACTGGCACGGCGGAGCCAAGCCGCAGCTAACTCAGGATTCGCGTTAGCTCGATGTATGTGGTGACCGGTGGGGCCGGATTCATCGGGTCCCACATCGTGGACGCTCTGCTCACGGCTGGCGAGAAGGTCCGAGTCCTCGACGACCTTAGCAACGGGTTTCCCGAGAATCTCGAGGGTGCCGGCGATCGTGCAGAGTTGATACGAGGAGACGTCCGCGACGCTGAGGTGGTGCGCCGGGCGATCGATGGAGCGGAGGTGGTGCTTCACCTCGCCGCTCTCGGTTCCGTCCAACGTTCGGTGGACGATCCGCTCGCTAGCAACGACGTCAACGTACGCGGGACGTTGAACGTCTTGCTCGCCGCTCGCGACTACGGCGTTCGCCGCGTCGTGTTCTCGTCCTCCTCGTCCGTGTACGGGGACAACGCAACGCTTCCGAAACGCGAGGATCTCGCAGCGGAGCCGATATCGCCCTACGCGGTCAGCAAGCTGGCCGGCGAGAACTATACCCGAGTGTTTTGCCGGGTATACGGCATCGAAACGGTGTGCCTCCGATACTTCAACGTATTCGGCCCACGTCAACGTCCGGACTCACAGTACGCCGCCGTGATACCGCGCTTCCTGCGGTGGGCTTTGGAACGCCGGCCGTTGGCCGTGTACGGCGATGGCCTGCAATCACGGGACTTTACCTACGTCGACAACGTCGCAGCGGCCAATCTGCTGGCGGCGAGGATCGCGGGCGTGAGTGGTCGCGTGTTCAACATCGCTTGTGGAACCCGCTACTCCTTGCTCGACATCGTGGCGTCGCTGGAGAAAGTCGTCGGCCATAGGCTCGAACGGGAACATCGAGAGGCCCGCAGAGGGGATGTTCGACACAGTCAGGCGGACATAGCAGCGGCACGAGAAGCGCTCGGCTTTCAGGTGCGGGTTGACTTCCACGAAGGGTTGCGCCGGACCTGGCAGGCGTTCATCGCATCGCGCGGTGTTCACGGTTGATTGCGCACCAAACTGGGGATGTGGACCTCGATCTCCGTGCCCCCGTCGATGCGATCGCGCACGATGACCTTGCCGCCGAGCGAGCGGACATAGCGTGCGATCATGTACAGCCCAAGCCCGGATCTGGGAACCGTCGGTTCCCCAGTGTGATTCAGTAGAACGGCGCGGGCTTCGGGCGCCAAGCCCGGTCCCCGGTCGGCGACTTTCACGATCAACTGACCACGATTGCGGGTGCAATCGACGCCAATGCTTCCATCGCGTCCATGCTTGACTGCATTATCAACCAGATTTTGAACGATCGAGAACACGCGCTGTCGATCCGTCGTGAGCTCGAAAGTAGCCTCCGCGCCCGGCCAAAGGATTCTGTCGTCCGCATGCGTAAAACGCGTTTCGCGGAGTTCGCGGAACAGGGCTCCTAAATCGAAGCGAGTCGGCACGGGGGTGTTTCCCGTACCACCGAGACGAGCCAGCTCTATTAGCTCGTCGATGACGCCCGTAATGACGTGGACCTGCCGGTTGATCGCGCGGACGGCATCACGTTGGTCAACGGTCAGCGGGCCGAGGGTTTCATCGGCTAGGACGGAGGCATAGCCGGCCAACACACTGAGGGGGTTGCGCAGGTCGTGAACGGCCATGGCGACCAGACGGGAGGCAGTGTCGTCGCCGACACGAGTTTCTACGGAGGTAGCGTCTACCGGCTCGGCGTGAGTCCACTCGCGGCCCGAGAGCACGATGCCGGCGAGTGATGAGAGAAAACGGAGAAATGCGACCTCTGTCCCGCGGAGCACGGGTCGCGGAACGCGGACGTGTAGGCAGCCGAGCGCGCTGCCTTGGGCACGGAATGGGAAAATCCCTACCGTGGCATCTCTGACATTCTTGAGCTGCGGAATTCGACTCGACCGTGCACGCTTCGTAAGTTCCGGTGCCATGATTCCGTCCGCAGCCGAGATAGCACCCCAGTCGCCGGCGCTTGACAGCAACTGGTACGTGCCGTCCGAGGACTCCATGCCGATCGCTGCAGCTGCGGTGTCCAGCAGGATCACAATCGTGTGACAGATTCGGTGGGCGAGTTGGCTACGATCGGCAATGCCGAGCCATCTGCGTTCGAGGTCGAGGAACTGGGATAAGGTCGGGAAGGAAGGATCCTGTTCGGCACGCATCAGGGGTGCGGGGGCATGGGAATCTCAGTATCGGGCCGCACCTCAGTCAAGGGGCGGGAATCAAGCTTCGGATGATTGACTTCATCGGGTGCCGTGGCCATACGGCTGAACTTGTCGATCACTGGATCGTGATCGTTGCTGTGACAGGGGTTTAGGGTTCTGCTGGAGGTTTGGATGATCACTCTTTCCGCGGTTCTTGACGGAGCACATCAGCTGACGGCCTGGGGTCAGTTCGTCGACATCATGAGCAAGCCCGACAATATGCCCGTAGCCGGAGCGTTGTTGCTGGTGATCCTGTTCAGTTGGATCAGTCTGCGTCAGGCCATCCACAACGACAGATTCATCCACGAGGGACGCAAGGACAGCATCCTGGAGGACATGCAGGAATGATGCTGCGGGCCGTGAGTCGGCCCGCAGCATAGATTGGATCACCTCCGACGGCCCGTTGCGAGGCAGCGGGACGTTAGGGAGCGCAGGCTCCGGCAGGTGCACGCGGCGTGCCGAAATCTCCGTCCCCCAACGCAGAATCGGAACCGCACCACGCGGCTGGTGAATCGTTCGCCGTGGGGGTCTCGGCGGCGGCCGCCACTTCCATCGACCGGCCGGCGAGAAGCGGGAACGCCGCATCGTACGTCACCTGGTCGAGGACCTGACCGCCGAATACCAGGATGATCGCGTCGGCCGAATTGGTCAGATTCATCCCGCTGCCGTACGCGTGGTCGACAAGGCCGCCAGCGGCGGTCGTGCTCTTGCCGAAGACGGCTCGTCCTGCCGGCGGAATCACGACCGATTCGCTGACGGTGAAGCTGTCCGATCCGAGGTCCTGCACAACGAGGCCCAACAAGTCGACGGAAGCGTTACCAGCGTTGAGCACCTCGAAGTACTCACCGGCCGCATCGCTCTGTGCTGCTGGATTGGGCATGATCTCCGTGATGACCAAGCTCACCTGCGTGGGCGGGAGCGATGTCGTCGTGGTCGTGGTCGTGGTCGTTGGCGTGGGCAGAGTCGTGGTGCTCGTAGTCAACGTCGTCGTAGTTGTCGAGGTGGTCGGAACGGTGTCGCCCAGGCACGCGCTGAACGAGTTGTCGTCGATGCCACCGAAGCGATACTCGAGGTTGTCGGCATTCTGATCCATCAGCGGCGAGATCGGGTCTCGAAAGACCAGGTCGAGGCTCCGCAACGCGGTGCAGTGTCCGGCAGTTGTGGTGCAATGTGACAGGGCATCGGCGTCGCTAGCGGGACGCCCTGCCGCGGGCCCGGGCCCTCGACAGATGCTTGGCAGCCAGCCCGGCAGGTCGCCGGTACACCGCCGCAGGATCCGGTCGCGTACGAGTCCATCGACGCGGTCCACGCGAAGGCCCGGTGTTCTGAGTTTGCTGCAAGCTTCCTCGATCTCGAGTTCCGACAAGGGTTCGAGGACTGCCAGCACGCACCGACTGAGCGTCCTTACGTCGGCCCGGACGATCTGGTTGCTTCCCGTTACGACGGCCCTGCCGCAACGCTCGGCGGGCTCGATAGTAGCGGCTACGATCGTGGGTCGCCCCGTCTGCGCGGCGAACACCACGGCGAACACACAAAAACACAGCATCCGTTTGGTCATTGTCTTCCTCCCGCGCCAGGTAGGCGCGAGAGAACGCGTCTCACAGGAAGCCCACGGGAGGCAACGACACGAATGGTATGGATGTCGCTAGATCACCTTGTTCAGCGGGTATTCGACAATGCCTTCGGCTCCGACTGCCACGAGCCGTGGTATCAAGGTCCGTGCTTCCGATTCCGCAATCACGGTCTCCACCGAAACCCACTCCGTCGCGTATAGATCGGCAACCGTTGGTGCGGTGATGCTCGGCAGCATCTGAGTGATGGTCGCGAGGTCGGATTTGCGCACGTTCATCTTCAGCCCGACGCGCGATTCGGCGCGCAATGCCCCCTTCATCATGGTCGCGATCTGATCAATCTTCGTCCTCTTCCACCGATCGGCGAGTGCGTCGCTATTCGCGATAAGTTGAGGATTGGACTCCATGAGATTCTCGATGATCTCCAGGCCGTTGGCCTTGAGTGTGCTTCCCGTTTCCGTGACCTCGACGATGGCGTCGCAGAGCCCAGCGGCGACCTTCGCTTCGGTAGCACCCCAGGAGAATTCGACCTCGACTCGTACGTTGCGCTCGGCGAAGTAGCGGCGCGTAAATCCGACAAGCTCGGTTGCGACCCGTTTGCCGTCAAGGTCGGCTGCTTTGACGATCCCCGAGCTCGCCGCTACGGCGAGTACCCAGCGCGTTGGTCGGAAGGAGGCTTTGGAGTATACCAGGTCACAGACGACCTCCACCCGGGACCCGTTCTCGAGTGTCCAATCCTTTCCGGTGATGCCACAGTCGAGGGAACCCAGTTCGATGTATCGCGACATTTCCTGTGCGCGTACCAACGAGCAGGAGATCTCCTCATCATCGATCGACGGGAAGTAACTGCGCGCGCCGGCCGTGATTCGCCAGCCGGATTTGCGAAGCAGCTCGATCGTGGTCTGCTCGAGGCTGCCTTTGGGTATTCCGAACTTGAGCTGGGTCACTTCTTGTACACGTTGCTCGGATCGAAGACCGGCTCGGCGATGGTTTTCACTGTGAGGTTGCTGCCCATCCGTCGAAAAAAGCAGCTCCGATACCCAAGATGGCACGCTGCCCCGCCGCGCTGCCGAACCTTGAGCAGGATCGTGTCGTTGTCGCAGTCGATTAGCACCTCGTCCACTTGCTGCGTGTTGCCCGATGACTCGCCCTTGATCCAGAGTTCCCGTCGAGACCGGCTCCAGTAGGTTGCTAAGCCGGTCTCGATCGTCTTTTCGAAAGCCTGCTGGTTCATGTAGGCGAGCATGAGTACGGTGCCGTCCTGCGTGTCCTGAACGATGACGGGGACAAGGCCTCCCTGCTTGGTGAAGTCGAGTTCGAGCATTGTCGCGACGGCTCCCACGCTACGTTACGACATGGCAGAAGTACCATCCGGAGAGTGGGCGCGACAAATCTTTGCGGAGGCTCCGTATAAAGGCAAAGATGCCCAGTTCGCGGCCGAGCCTTGTCCTGTGGTTTCCGGTGGGTTAAACGGGCCGCCATGCGACTGAGAGAACTGGCCCGACGCTTGGGTGCGACGCTCGAAGGAAACGGCGACGTCGATATTCGCGGTATTGCGCCGGTCGAGTCTGCGCGGGAAGACGAGGTCACGTTCCTTGCCAACCCCCGCTACCGTGCTCAGCTCGCACAGAGTAACGCGGGGGCAGTGATTCTCGGACACGGTGAACAGTCCTCCGGCACACCGGTGCTGCGGGTTGCCGAGCCGTACGAAGTCTTCGTGCGCGCGTTGCGGATCTTCGACCAGAGACGGACTCCGGGTCCCGGTGTGCATCCCACTGCGGTCATCGCTGCCACGGCGCAGGTCGGTGCAGGGGCCTACGTGGGCCCATATGTCGTGATAGGGGAGGACGTGGTCGTTGGCCGCGACGCTCGTCTCCACCCGCATGTCACCATCTACCCGGACGTCCGCATCGGTGATCGGTTTACCGCGCATGCCGGTGTGGTAGTGCGCGAACATGTCAGCATCGGTGACGACGTCACGTTGCAGCCCGGTGTCGTCCTGGGTGGCGACGGCTTCGGGTTTCTGCCGCAGAAGGACCCCGTGCCGCTGTCGATCCCGCAGCTCGGAAGCGTGGCGGTCGGTAGTGCGGTGGACATCGGTGCGAACGCGACCGTCGACCGGGCCACGGTTGGGGTTACGCGACTGGGAAACGGGGTGAAACTCGACAATCTCGTAATGATCGCTCACGGTTGCGAGGTAGGCGATGGCTCCTTGATCGCTGCCCAGTTTGGCATGGCTGGCAGCTCGAAGCTCGGGCGGCATGTGATGGCGGGTGGTCAGTCGGGCGTAAGCGGTCACCTGTGCGTGGGGGACCATGCTCGGATCGCCGCACAGAGCGGGATTGCGCGGGATGTGGCGCCGGGCGAAACGGTCGGAGGCAGCCCCGCCATGCCCATTGGGCTCTGGCGTCGATGCAGTCTGCTCTTGCGCGACTTGCCGACGTTCGTTCGTCTGTTGCGCATGTTGGACGAGCGAACGGGTAGTAACTCGGGAACGGACGTCTCGACCAGCAACGACCCCCCCCGACGCTGAGTCGACACCAAGTCTTTATTGCCTTCGAGCTGCAATCTGGCTAGCGTGCCTGGTTCGCACCGGCCATCTCACCCGGGAGCCTGCGGGGATAGAGTGATCATCAGGGTGCCGGACCTTTCGGAGGAGCTTCGCAGGCTCGACTACACCGAGAAGGCATCCAGCCTCAACGAGATGCTAGCCGCGAGCAAGAGGAGCGACGAACAGCGCTTCGACGAGGATCTGCGGGTTTGTGCAGAGATCCACCGGTATGGAACGGACGTCCATCTGGACGGTCGTATCGACGGTCGCGTTCACTGTACGTGCAGGCGGTGCCTAGACGATTTCGAATGGTCGCTGAGACGAGAGTTCCGGTTTTTCATCATCAAGGCACAGTCGGGTGATGAGCCGGAGGACGATACCGGTCTTGATCACTACCGTGGAGATGAATTCGACCTTGGCCCGCTCGTACGAGAACAGGCACTGCTAGCACTCGACCGCTCCGCACTGTGTTCGGAAGCGTGCAAGGGGTTATGTCCGAGGTGTGGCGCGAACCGCAATCGCGAACTCTGTAGCTGCAGTGACTAGGCTTTTCGCTCTGCGCATGCAGAGTGCGCCGAGGCACGCAAGGAGACGAGGACACCATCATGGCTGTACCGAAACGACGAACATCAAGGGCAAAGCGGGATCGGAGACGTGCGCACGACGCGCTTACCGCGCCGGCCAGTTCGAAATGTCCAAACTGCGGCGCGACCAAGGCGCCGCACCGAAGTTGCCCGGCCTGTGGCCACTACAAGGGCCGCCAAGTCGTGGATGTCGGTGAGAAGGAGTGATGCCGCACGGGTGAATCGCCCGCACCAATTCTGATGATGGGCTCATTTTCCGCCTCGCCCGGTGCTGAGCTTGCCGATCGTGTCGCGATTGTCGCCGGCGGGTCGCGTGGGATCGGTGCAGCTACCTGCGAAGCACTGATCGGAGCAGGAGCCAAGGTCTACTGTTTCTACAAGAGCAACGACCGGGCGATTGGGCTACTTCGCGAGCGACTCGGCAGAGACGGCGAACGGTTTCGGGAGATCCGTGTCGATGTGACGGACCACGAAGGGGTCGCGGCTGCATTCTCTCAGATCGAAACAGAGCGCGCGCGATTGGATATCCTCGTCAATGCCGTGGGATCGACAGACGACGGCCTTCTCCTTCGTTGCGGTCCGGAGCGTGTTCGTCGAACACTCGAGCTGAATCTGGAGGCTGCGATTGATACGTCGCGGGCGGCGCTTCGACTGATGCTGCGGGGCCGCTTTGGCCGCATCGTCAACATCAGTTCGGTCGTCGCCTCAATCGGGAATGCTGGGCAGACGCTCTATGGCGCGGCGAAGGCGGGACTCGAGGGATTCTCGAGATCATTGGCACGTGAAGTGGGCGGGCGTGGCATTACTGTAAATTGTGTAGCTCCCGGTTACATTCAAACCGAGATGACAAGCCGCTTGAGCGAACCAGTGCGTCAGGCCGCGCTCGCGGCAACCGCACTGGGTCGCCCGGGCACACCGGCCGAAGTCGCTCACGCAGTCGCTTTTCTGTGCTCTCCAGGCGCGTCCTATGTCACGGGTAGCGTGTTGCAAGTCAACGGGGGCATGTGTATGTAAGCGGCCACCGGCGGATACGGGCGGAGCCAGGGAGGTCACTGATGTCGGCAGTCCAGGACCGGGTAATCGAGATCGTTTGCGACCAGCTGACGCTCGACAGGTCGCAGGCCACCCTTGAGGCCTCTTTTCTCGAAGACCTGGGTGCGGATTCACTCGACATCGTGCAGCTGATCATGGCACTCGAGGAAGAGTACCACCTCGAGATCTCGGACGAGGAAGCCGAGAAGATTCGTACCATCCGCGACATCGTCAATTACATCGAGAATCACCAGTAAGCCGACCGCGAGGCGAGTGATCGCCGTAGGAAGCGATCATCGCGGTGTCGACGTCAAACGCGCCGTGATTGAGACGCTCGTGCGTCAGCAGGTGGACGTTCAGGATCTAGGTACGCACGACAGCCAAGCGGTGGACTATCCCGACTATGCCGGAGCCGTTGCTCGTGCTGTCGCTGCGGGCACTGCAGAGTGCGGAGTTTTGGTCTGCGGTACCGGGATCGGGATGTCCATAGCCGCGAACAAGGTTGCGGGTGTGCGAGCCGCCCTCGTGCACGACATCGAGACGGCCCGTCTTTCCCGGCTGCACAACGACGCGAATGTTCTTGTGTTAGCCGCCAACAGAATAGCGCCCGAGATGGTACCGGTGATTGTCGACGCCTGGCTGCACACGGAGTTCGAGGGTGGGCGGCATGCGCAGCGATTGGCCAAGATCAGTGACCTCGAAGATGGACACTGACGGCTCGCCGCTACGCTAATGCACTGTCCCTTCTGTCACGGCTCCGACAGCAAGGTCGTCGATTCGCGGGAGAGTGGAGACGGGGACGTCATCCGCCGCCGCCGCGAGTGCTTGGTTTGTGAACGCCGGTTCACGACCTACGAGCGTATCGATGTGATCATGCCGATGGTCGTGAAGAAGGACGGCCGACGCGAACCCTATGACCGTGGCAAGTTACTCGCCGGTCTACACAAGGCCTGTGAGAAACGGCCGGTTGCGACTGACACGATCGAATCGCTTGCGGACTATGTGGAGCGTAAGGTCGAAGAGGCCGAGACGCGGGAAGTGTCCAGTTCGGTGATAGGAGAGGCGGTCATGTCGCGTCTTAAGGACCTCGACGATGTCGCCTACGTGCGGTTCGCATCGGTATACAAGTCCTTCCGAGACATTGACGAGTTCATGGCGGCTCTGGAATCGTTGGTCAAAGAGCGCGGCCACCCCGGGAACACCTGAACGATGCCACCCAGGCCGACGCTCGATGTGGCGGGTCGTGATGTCCACTGGATGAGCGAGGCGCTCAGGCTGGCACATCGAGGTCTCGGTCACACTCCACCGAATCCTCCCGTCGGCTGCGTCATCGTCGCTAACGGCGCCGTGGTGGGCGCGGGCTACCATCGCCGTACGGGGATGCCGCACGCCGAAGCGGAGGCGCTGCGTGTCGCGGGCGAACGGGCACGCGGTGCGACCGCATACGTTACCCTTGAACCGTGTAGCCATCAGGGCAGGACGCCACCCTGCGCGCGCGGGTTACTCGATGCGGGTGTCCGTCGTGTTGTGGTCGGTTCCGGCGACCCGAATCCATTGGTCGC
This sequence comes from uncultured Myxococcales bacterium, assembly GCA_964555245.1. GTDB lineage: Bacteria > Desulfobacterota > Binatia > UBA1149 > SPBQ01 > CAZKRI01. Next base: position 41,997 of record CAZKRI010000055.1, on the reverse strand, counting down.
CGGCCGTGGCTTGCGAACCTTGCGGCGGGGTGGAGTGCACGTGTGTACGGGTGTCTTGGCTACGGAGTGTGAGGAGTTGATTCGCGGGTTTCGCTCATGGGTCACGTTGGGGCGCCCGTGGGTACATCTGAAGCTAGCGGCCAGTTTGGACGGTAGGATCGCGGCACGGACGGGAATTTCGAAGTGGATCAGTTCGGCCGAGTCTCGCATGCTGGTTCAGCGGATGCGTGCCCGAGCCGGAGCGATCCTCGTCGGCGCTGGAACGGTGTTGGCCGATGATCCGAGATTGACTTGTCGACTTCCAGGAGCCGCGAGTCCGCTGCGTGTCGTACTTGATCCGAAGCTCCGCGTCTCGCCGGACGCCCGAGTCGTCCGGGCCCCGGGTCAGAGCTTGGTTATCTGTGGGAGCGCAGTTGCGGCCAGGCGGCGGCGAGTGCTCGAACGGGCGGGGGCGGAGACCATGGCGCTCGATACGCGGGGACCCCGCGGCTGGCAGCGGTTACTCGCTGAACTCGGCCGGCGATCTATCCACGAGCTGTTGATTGAGGGGGGATCCGGTGTCGCTACCTCGGCGATCAAGGCCGGCGTGGTCAACGCGATGACCATCTTCTATAATCCTTGCCTCATCGGTGGCGACGGCGTTCCGATGGTAGGATCGCTTGGGGTGGCTCGTCCCTCTCGGGCCCTACGATTGCGGAGCGTACGTTGGACCGCGAGCGACACCGACCTGGTCTGGACGGGACAGTTCGAATGAATCCTGGACGTCAACCCGACCGAGCCACGACCGACGGTGTGCTCAAGGCATTGGCGCGTGGCGAGATCATCGTCCTGCGGGACGACGGCAACTCTGGTGCAGCAGGATACCTGTGTTGCAGCGCGCGTCGGGTCGATCCAACCAAGATCAACTTTCTGATCACTCATGCGCGTGGGCTTGTTTGCGTTGCGATGCCCGAGGCGCGTATGCGTCGGCTCGGAATCCCGATGATGGCATCCGAGGGCCGAACCGCTCGACAACTCGCGTTTGGAGCTTCCATCGAGTCGGCGCGTGGGGTGACGACAGGGATCTCCGCTGCCGACCGTGCAGCCACCATTCTTGCGGTGAGCGCCCCCGATGCCGACGCCGCAGATGTCGTGATGCCCGGCCATGTCTTCCCGATCTTGGTGCGGACGGGCGGCGTGTTGGTGAGAAACGGAATTCCCGAGGCCGCCGTGGATCTAGTCTCGATGGCCGGTGAGGGTGACACGGCAGTGCTGTGTGCGGTCCTCGATGGAGGCGGACAGATTGCCGCGATCGAAGCCTTGCGTTCTCTCGCTGCCGACTTTCACCTTGAACTGACCTCTGTCGGCGACGTGGTTGCCGACCGATTGCGACAGGAGATCGTGGTGAGGCGTGTCGCAGAGCGCGAGATCGAGAGCAGTACAGGCGGCTGCTTTCGCGCGATCGTGTACCGTAGCGATCTTGACGGGCACGAGCACATGGCGCTTGTTGCAGGGGAACTCAGCGGTAGCTTGCCCGTGGACGTGCGTGTTCACTCGCAGTGTCTCACAGGTGACGTTTTCGGGTCGACGCGATGCGACTGCGGCGACCAACTCGCCCTTGCCCTGGAGACCGTGACTCGCCAGCGGTATGGGGTGATCATCTACATGCATCAGGAGGGCAGGGGGATCGGTCTGGCGAACAAGGTTCGGGCTTATGCGTTACAAGACGAAGGTCGGGACACGGTAGAAGCGAACCTAGAACTGGGTTTCAAGGAAGATCTTCGCGACTATGGCATCGCCGCCCAGATCATCAAGGATCTTGGCATTGGGCGAGTACGGCTGTTGACGAACAATCCGCAGAAGCTGGAGGGATTGCGGGCTTACGGTATCGACGTGGTGACGCGCGTAGCGCTCGAATCCCATCCGCATTCCGGGAACATCGCGTACCTAAGGACGAAACGCGAGAAGCTCGGACACTTGCTCGACGCGGGTCGTCTAAGGCCGCCGGGAGAGGAGGGACAGTGACCACCTCATACCGGATCGCCGTCATCGTGAGTCGCTTCAACCGCGCCGTTACTGATCGGTTGGTCGATGGTGCACGGGCGGCGGCGACGGAGAACGGACTGCGCCTTGGGGAGAGCGATGTGTTTTCGGTGCCGGGGGCCTTTGAGCTGCCGGTTGTCGCACAACGACTCGCAGGCACGGGTCGATACGATGGCCTGGTCTGTCTGGGAGCGGTGGTTCGTGGCGAGACCCCGCATTTTGACTACGTGTGTCAGCAGGTGGCGGCTGGGATCCAACGAGTTGCGCTCGACGGCCGAATGCCGATCTCGTTCGGTGTGTTAACCACGAACTCCGAAGACGAGGCGCTTGCTCGTGCTGGTGGCGCGTCGGAGAACAAAGGATACGAAGCTGTGGTGACGGTCTTGCGCACCCTGGAAGAGCTTGCGCGAGCCACGGGCTCCGACACTTAGCACGGCAGTGGCTACACGTCGCGAGGGCCGCGAAGCGGCGTTGCAACTGCTCTATCAGATCGAACTCAGCGGCGATTCGTCCGATCAAGCGATCATGGATTTCTGGGTCGCCAAAGGCGAGCGTCATCCTGCCTCGCGCGCCTTCTGTGAAGAGTTAGTCAGCCGCGTGCTCACACATAGGCAAGAGATCGATCCGATGATCGACTCCGCCGCGAGTAACTGGCAGCTTGCCCGGATCGCGCGTCTGGACCTTAGCCTTCTCCGCCTGGGGGTATGTGAGCTGCTATTCCCGCGAGGGATAGCACCGGAGATCGTCATCAATGAAGCGGTAGAGCTGGCTCGCAAGTACTCGGACGGCGAAGCGTCGGCGTTCGTCAACGCCGTTCTGGATCGGATCGCTCATGATCACGGGTTGTTTGTGGAGACGTGAATGCGTGGGGATGTCTACGATCCGCACGAGATAGAGCTACGATGGCAACAGCGTTGGCGGGATCGTGACGCTGAGGGCAGTCGTCTCGACGGACCACGGTTCTATCTGTTGGAGATGTTCCCGTATCCTTCGGGAAAGATCCACATGGGGCACGTCCGAAACTACACGATAGGGGACGTGCTTGCACGATACCTAACTGCGCAAGGCTATCGCGTGCTCCATCCAATGGGGTGGGATGCGTTCGGGTTGCCGGCCGAGCAAGCGGCGATCAAGCATGGGACTCCACCTGCCCGTTGGACGCGCGAGAACATCCGCACGATGCGTGCCCAGTTGGTACGCATGGGCTTTAGCTACGACTGGCGTCGAGAAGTTACCACATGCGACGCTGGGTATTACCGCTGGGAACAGCTGTTCTTCCTCCAAATGCTCGAGCGCGATTTGGCCTACCGCAAAAGCGCGCGGGTTAACTGGTGCGATCAATGTGGAACGGTCTTGGCGAACGAACAGGTGGATGGCAAGGAATGCTGGCGTGGACATTCTCCCGTCCGTCAACGCGAACTCGACCAGTGGTTCCTGCGCATCACTCGCTATGCAGAAGAACTGTTGGCGGGCCTGGATACCCTTTCAGGTTGGCCGGAGAAAGTAGTCACGATGCAGCGCAACTGGATAGGGCGCAGCACTGGCATCGAGATCGATTTCAAGATCGTTCAGGGTGGCGAGACGCTCACGGTGTTCACTACGCGAGCCGATACACTGTACGGTGCGACGTTCGTCAGCGTGTCAGTCGAACATCCGGTGGTATCGAAACTGGCGTCGAACGGTGGGTGTGAGCGAGAGGTTTCCGATTTCGTGGATCGAATTCGCGGCCAGGAGCCGCAGGAGCGGGCGCTGGGCAAAGAAGGCGTGTTCACAGGGTGCTACGCCGTCAACCCGATCAACGGTACGGAATTGCCAATCTATCTGGCGAATTTTGTATTGATGGACTACGGGACAGGGGCTGTCATGGCGGTACCGGCCCACGATCAACGCGACTATGAGTTCGCGTGTCGCTACGGGATTCAGGTGATTCCGGTGATCGCACCTGCGGACGGCCCGCCCCTCCTCGAGCCTCTCGATGCCGCATTCGAACAGGACGGGGTTGTGCGGGACAGCGATCAATTCAGCGGCCTGCCCAGCGATCGAGCCCGCGTGGCAATTGGTCAGCATCTGGCAGCGCAAGGCTGCGGTCGTGAGGTCGTGCACTATCGTCTCCGAGACTGGGGTATCTCACGGCAACGTTACTGGGGTGCACCGATCCCGGTTGTATACTGCGATGGCTGTGGAATCGTTCCCGTGCCTCCCGAGCAGCTGCCGGTGGTGTTGCCAACGGAGGTTCAGTTGCTCGATGGTGGCGGGTCTCCTTTGCCGCACATTGAGACGTTCGTGAATACAGTGTGCCCTAGATGTGGCGCACCCGGCCGGCGGGAAACAGATACGATGGACACTTTCGTCGAGTCATCGTGGTACTTTCTGCGCTACGTATCGCCCAATGAGGAGTTCGCACCGTTCAACCGCGACGAAGTCAAACGCTGGCTACCCGTGAGTCAATACGTCGGGGGTGTTGAGCACGCCGTCCTTCATTTGTTGTATGCGCGCTTCTTCACCCGCGTTCTTCGCGACCTTGGATGGATCGATCTGTCCGAGCCGTTTGCTCGTCTGCTCACGCAGGGGATGGTGATCAAGGACGGTGCGAAGATGAGCAAGTCCCGAGGGAACGTCGTCGATCCCGACGAGTTGATCACGAAGTATGGGGCAGACACCGCGCGTCTTTTCTCGCTGTTCGCCGCACCTCCGGAGAAGGACCTGGAATGGAGTGATCACGGGGTGGAGGGAGCGTATCGCTTTCTGACCCGGGTATGGAGATTGGCCTTGTCCGACAGTGACCGGGAGTGTGGCTGGTGTGATCCGGGTCCGAAGTCGATGGGCGAGGATGGGCGAAGGCTGCGTGGCCTGGCGCACGAGACAATTCATCGGGTTACTCGTGACATTGGTGACCGCATGCATTTCAACACTGCCGTGTCGGCGGTTATGGAGCTGGTGAACTCTTTGTACGAGTTCCGAAGTAAGAACCCACAGGCGTCGTCGTCGGCCGATCGCGAGGTACTCGACTTCGCGGTCGGTGTAGTGATACGCCTGCTAGCCCCATTGGTTCCCCACATTGCAAACGAACTTTGGGGTCGTCGTGTCAGAACCACTTCTCTCGACGACATTCCTTGGCCGCAGTGCGATACCGAGGCTCTCGTGAGGGAATCGGTCGAGATTGCCGTCCAGATCAACGGCAGAGTCCGGGCGCGGATGAAGGTGCTGGCAGACCTGGATGATAGTGATCTTGTAGCAGCGGCTCTTCGTGATCCGCGGGTGGCGCAGGAGTTGGCTGGCCGCCAGCCGCGCAAGACCGTCGTGGTTCCGAAGCGATTGGTCAATTTCGTCGCATGATGGGTCGCCGATCCGCGACGACGACAGTTGGGCGAGGGCTGTTGCTCGTCCACTGCCTGATGGGCGGCTGCGGTTATTCGTTGATTGGAACGGAACGCGGCATACCCGCCAACGTACGATCATTGTACGTTCACATTCAGCCGTCCGAGCGTAGTGACCCGGTCCTCGCGGATGCGCTCGCGCGTGAGTTGCGTCGCTTAGTCCGTCGCGAAGGTCGCTTTCACATAGTCAGCGATTCGAAGGTTGCCGATGCGGTCCTGCGGGTAGGCCTGTTGGCATCCGACACGCTTCCTGTGGCATTTGATCGCTATGACGATGTGCTGGACTATGAGACCACCATCAGAGTCGATGCGGTGCTTCTGGCAAGGGACGGCAATACCCTGTGGGCGCAACAGGGAATTTCGGCCACTCGGGCTCACGCGGCTGTCGCCGGAGCGGTGGTGACCAGCAGCTCGGAATTCCAGTCGGCGGAACGCCTGACGCCGGGTGTGCTAGGACAGTTCGATGCCGTGCAGTTAGGTGAGCAACGACAAGAACAGGCGGAACGTCGCCTTGTAGGCGACCTTGCAGATGCGATCTACGGGTTCATGGTCGAAGGGCGCTAATTGGCTGCCGTTTCCAGTCGCGCAGCCCGGCGCGCGAGACGGCTCGTTCGCCGAGCCGCGTTCCTCCGATGAACGATTCCCGCGCTGGCTGCTCTGGCAAGCACGATCATGGCATCGCGAACGGCAGCCCCGGCGACCTGCGCATCCCCGCTGACGATCGCGTCGTTGGCAGCGCGGACGACGCTGCGCACCCGGGCCTTGGCTGAGGAATTGCGCACTCGTCGCTTGCGAGCCTGCCGACTTCTCTTTCTTGCGGACGGGTGATTGGCCACCGTGGATTCTCCAAAACGCGATACGAGCACGCACCCTAGCAAGCCGGCGACCGACCGTCAACCAACGGCGGACCTCCAAACGTCGGCAGGTGTTGCAGGCGTCAGCGGACCGGCCACGATCGTGCGCGCCGCCGGTTTGGTCGCTCGCTTGACACTGCTGAGCCGGATCACGGGCCTTGCGCGGGACATCGTCGTTGCCGGGCTGTTCGGCGCGTCGTTCGCGGCCGATGCCTTCTTCGTCGCGTTTCGTATCCCAAACTTGTTTCGTCGCTTCGTCGCGGAAGGGTCCGCCAGCACATCTTTTGTTCCTGTCTTCATGACGTTCCGGGTTGGGGAAGGACCACGCGCTGCGGCACGTGCTGCCACCGCTGTGGGCGGCGTTGCCTTCGCGACACTGAGTGGCTTGGTGATTATCGGAAGCGCCCTGGCGGAACCGATCGTGCAGGCGATCGCTCCGGGTTTTCAGGGCGAGCTCGAAAAGTATGACCTCACCGTCGCGCTAACTGCGGCTGCGTTCCCGTATTTGTTGTTTGTCGGGATGTCGGCATGGGCGATGGGAACCCTACATACGTTCCAGCGGTTTACCGCGCCCGCGTTCGGACCCGTGCTGTTCAATCTTGCGATGATTGCCGTGGCTGTCGCGTTTGTTCCGTGGCTGAGTGAGCCCGCGTATGCGCTGGTCGGTGGGGTGTTGCTGGGGGGTGCGTTGCAGTTCGTCGCGCAGATTCCCTCGCTTCGTGCGTGCGGTGTGTCTTTCGCAGGCTTTGTAGCGCCCAAACATCCCGCCGTCTCCCGTGTGGGACGTCTATTGTTGCCTGCGCTCGTGGGCGGAGCTGTTTATCAGATCAACATTCTGGTAGCGACGGTCCTCGCCACACTGCTGCCTGCCGGAAGTATCTCGTGGCTGTGGTACGCGGATCGGATCTTCGAGTTTCCCGTCGGGATCGTCGCCGCTGCGGTGGGTACCGCCGCCTTGCCAGTCTTCAGCGGCCAAGCCTCGGCTGGCAATTTCGACCAGATGGCAAGGAGTGTCAGCGTTGCAATGAGATTGGTGTGGTCGTTGTGTATCCCCGCGACGATCGGCCTGTGGTTGCTCGCACCGAGTGTTGTGGCCGTGCTGCTGCAGCGAGGGCAGTTTTCACCGACGGATAGTGTGCTGACTGCGGCGGCGCTGCGGGCTTACGTCGTCGGTTTGGTGGGCGTCGCGTCGGGGAGAGTGCTTGCATCGGTGTTCTACGCGCTGGAACGACCCCGGCTCCCACTGGTTGTGGCGGGGCTGAGCTTCCTCGTCAATCTCGTTTGCGGTCTCGCTCTCATGGGTCCGCCAGATCCCGCGGTGCAGTGGTGGGGTGGCGTATCCATAGGACGTTTCGGTGAGATGATGCGCGTGGCGGATCTGAACCACGCGGGCCTCGCCCTGGGCACTTCGATTGCCGCGACCTTTAACGCCGCTTGTCTGGGCGTCCTGGTATGGTGGAGGCTACCGAGGATTTCACTCCGGCGATCGTTGCGTGCGGCTTCAGTGCATGGTTTCGCAGCGTCGGTGATGGGCGGGGTGATCCACGCGTGGCAACAGATGGTACCTGTGTTTTTCTCGCCGTCACGCGTCGCGACGGCGGAGGTTGTGGGTGGTGTGATGCTGGGCGTCGTCGTCTACTTCACCACCATGACTGTCCTAGGTGGTGCCGACGCGAAGCGGATCGTGGCTGTACTCACCGGCAACCCGTGAAGCTGCTCGTACGCTTAGCGTCGCGAAACAGCGGTCTTAGCACGAATCCACGCGGCGTCGAGATCTTGAGCCGAAGCCTCACAGACTTCTTGACCTCCACTCGCTAGTTCCCGTTCCATAGCACCGAATCGCTCGACAAAACGATCCAGCGCCGTCCGCAGTAGACCTTCAGCGTGGAAGCCGCAATGACGTGCGTAGCTTGCGACCGTGAAGAGGAGATCGCCGATCTCGATGCCTAACTCGATGTCATCGTTCCGTTCCGCCGCCCGATCGACCTCCGCCAGTTCTTCGTCGATCTTCCGCCGGACCGCTAAGGCGGTAGGCCAATCAAAACCGACGGATCCCGCTTTTTCTCCGATACGATGAGCGCCTACTAAGGCCGGTAACGTCCGAGGCACACTGTGAACTTCCGATCGGGACACAGTTCCTGTGGAACGTTCGTTCGCTTTGATGCTAGCCCAGTTGCGGCTGACCTCTGAACTCGACGGCATCGGAGAACCAGCGAAGACATGCGGATGCCGACGGATCAACTTCGCGCGTACAGAGTTGAGCACATCGGTGATGGTGAACGCACCACGCTCTGCAGCCAGTTGCGCATGGAACACTACCTGAAGGAGCAAATCACCGAGTTCCTCACGCATCCCTGGATCAGATTCGCGCTCGATGGCATCGACCGTTTCGTAGGCTTCCTCGATCAAATACGGGACGAGAGTACTGTGGGTTTGTTCCCGGTCCCAGGGGCACCCGGCCGGGCTGCGCAGCTTTCGCATGATCTCACAGAGATCAGCGAAGGCACCACTGTCTGTCGAAGACACGACGATCACCCTTGTGGCTAGAGAGGGCGCCCGCTTAGCTCGACAAGCAGCTTCTCGGCCTCTGCCAGTGGCGTCGGTACGCGTTTGAGGCATGCGTAGTGTGCAGCGAGTAACACCTGTTCGCGGGCGGCGCGGTTCTGTCCCTGTCGCATGAGCACCCGAGCGAAGCAGAGCCGGGTCCCGGGTCCCGTAGGGTTGAGCTCTACTGCGCGTTCGAGGTGCCGACGCGCCGCATTCACGTCGCCGCCCAGGAGAGGGGGAAGATCGAGAAGCAGGCCGCCTTTGGCGGCCAGCGCGTCGGCGTGCAACGGATCGAGTTCCAGAGTCCGCGTGAGATACTTGTTGAGGGCCGTCAGTTTCCACACCTCGCCGATCGAAGGCCTGGCCCCGTCTGTGAGGAGTCGGCGTCCTCGCGCAGCAAACAAGAGAAAATTAGCTTCGGCCGAATTGGGATCTTCGGCTACCACGCGTTCCGCGAGTTCTTCTGCGCGGCGATAGCTTAAGCTTCGGATCGAAGCGCCTTGAGGGGCGAGCTCTGCCCGGCGAAAGTAGCGTTGGGCTACCTCGAGATTAGATTCGCCGGGTATGCCGGCGGCAACCGTTCCCACGGTTAGTGCTAGTCCGATCCCAACAACGGTTCGTATGACGCGCCGTGACAACATTTTTTGGTTCACGCTTGAGCCGTTAGGGTGCGTCTCTGGGTGAGCCAAGATCAGTGGAAATCCACGCCCCAGGGGCCAGCCGGTGTCGCGTGACGCGCCACTCTTTTTATCAAACGCTGCACCGCTGGGGCAAACCGGACATCGGGGGTCGGCGGGATAGCCGTTCGGAGGTGCACCTTGAGCCTCTCTCTAATCCCAGAAGCCAGATGTGATTTTCTCGATCGCGTGGGTAAGAACTCGCCCCTAGCGTCAGCATTCCTGACAGACGCTATGTTGTTTCTCGCGATTCTCCACCATCGCGACAGGCACTCCACCCGCTACAGCTTGGTTATGGATTCAACTGCAAAATCAAGGGCTTCCGGTGCCTGCTTCGTTGACCATGAGGGTACGCGACTCCTATTCTTGCGAGCACGAGCGGGATGTTTGGACGCAGGAACGCTCGCTCGAATAGCCACGGGAGGTATAGCTGCCTATGTCGCTTCCGGGGACCGAAACCATGACGCCCTTTGATCTGGGCGCGATAGAACTAACCGCAAATCCACGTAACCGCCTGATGCTCGCCGTCTTGGAGGAGGCGCTCGTTACGTTTCAGCGCGGTTTGGCCTCACCGCGCGCCGAACAGCGCCGGCACTTCTATGAGGTCGATCGGTGGGTGGCCAGCCGAGACACAGAATGGCCGTTCTCCTTCGAGAACATCTGCGGCTGTCTGCGTATCGATCCTGACTATATTCGGTCAGGCCTTCATCGGATGAAGCGCGACGCGCTCACTGGTCAGGGTCGGCCGAAGTCTGCGTCGCTCCGTCGCGAACGCATATACGATCGCCGAGGTTGGAGAGGTCAAATTCGCTAGTTCCTTGCCCACCGCGATAGGGGCACGGTCAGCCGACGACCGTGCCCACGCCATCTGATCGACTCTGTCCACCTTGCTGCGACTGCCTCGGTTGGCTACCGTGTCGCGAATGTCCGCGGCCAGTTCCGCAATCATTTCTGTCATCGGACGTGACCAGAAGGGTGTGGTCGCACGCGTTTCCACCTATCTCGCCCAGCACAACGTAAACATAGAGAACACCGAGCAGCGAGTGATGGAGGGGCTCTTCATCATGACGATGCTCGTTGAGCTTGCTGACCTGTCTGTCGGACTCGACCAGCTCGTACTCGACCTAAAGCGGATCTGCGGCGAAATGGATCTCGACGTGAGTGTGCGGCTCCACGGGGCTCGAACGCGGAAGAGGATTGCTCTTTTGGCTTCCCGCGAGCCGCATTGCGTGGAACGCATCATTCGTGGCCATCGCCAGGGCGACTTAGACGCAGACCTGGTGGTGCTCCTCTCGAACCACCGAACGCTTGCACCGTTTACCGAGCAGAACGCATTGCCCTTTCGCTACTGCTCCTCTGATGACAAGAAGGCCCATTTCGAGTTCGTTCTAGGTGAACTTCGTGATGCCAAGCCAGACCTGATCGTGCTCGCCCGTTATATGCAGATCATACCGACGGAGGTTGTGCGCGCTTTTCCGAACCGGATCATCAATATCCATCCCTCGCTCTTACCCTACTACCCGGGCGCGAACGCGTACAAGCAAGCCTACGAAGCTGGAGTCCGGGTCTGCGGCTGCACCGCTCATTTTGTGACGGAGGATCTCGACGAAGGTCCGGTGGTGTTGCAGGACGTCTTCCACATCCGCGTAGGCGAGGATTCGTTGGAGGACGTGAAGCGCAGGGGCCAAGAGCTAGAGGCGGAGGTTCTGATGCGCGCGGTGCGCATGTTCATTCACGACGAGCTCGTTGTCGTAGACAACAAGGTGCTCTTTCGTCCCGGGCGTATCGCCCAGCGCTGACTTCGAGGTTCACCGTGCTGCGTCGAACGTGATTTCAATCCTAAGGTTCTCTCCGATCGCCCGCAGCGCCTGTCGAACTTCGTCGATGTTTGCCGTTGCTGGCACATTCATGCGGATCACGAGCGTGTACAGGGGGGTTCCGCTTTCCGGCAGGTGCTCGAGCTTACCGCGCAAGTCGGTGATCCAGATGTCGTGTTTCGCGAGGCAACGAGCCACGCCGGCCACGATCCCGGCCTTGTCCACCCCGCGTGCAGTCACGACATATGCTTGTGCGGCGTGGCCGGCGGGGGGTTGGGGTTCTTCATCGAACGGTCGCACGAATATAGTCAGTCGTTTCTCCCATTCGAGACGTTTCGCTGTGCTCGCGATCCGCTCTCCGAGGTCGTCGCCGATGCCACTGGCCACCATCAAAGTTGCGAACTCTGTACCAAGCATGGTCATGCTCGCGTCTTCAAGGTTGCAGTTGCAGTCGAATATGCACTCACTCAGATCCGCAACGATCCCCGGACGATCGCGGCCGATCGCGGCGATCGCAAACCACCGTCGCTTCGCGGCGTGATCTCGTTGATCCATGCCGCGATGCTAGCAGCCGGGAAGACAAGCTGGAAGCCGGATCTCGGTAGGACGGCGAAGCTGTCGGTGGTTGTACCGGCAGTCGATGAGGCGGCTATTATCGGTGCTACTCTGCGTTCGGCTCGTGGTGCCGATGAGATTGTGGTGGTCGATGGGGGAAGTAGGGATCGAACAGTGGAGCTTGCGCGAATGGCGGGCGCGCGAATCATCGAGAGTTCCCGAGGCCGAGGGAGACAACTGCGAGCAGGCATAGAGGCGGCGACGGGAGATGTAATTCTGCTCTTGCATGCAGACACGCTGCTGCCCCCCGAGTTCCGCGGGGAGGTATTGAATCTGTTGGTGAACGAAGGTGCCGTATGGGGACGCTTCGACATTCGCTTCGACACCGGGGGTAAGTTGCTCCGCGCAATCGCTCGATTGATCTCCCTCCGATCGCGCATGACTCGGGTAGCAACGGGAGACCAAGCGATCTTCGCACTGTCTTCGGCCCTTCGTGCGTGCGGCGGAGTTCGGGACGATGTGCTATTCGAGGACATCGACCTATGTCTGCGCTTGAGACGCGTGGGTCGGATGGGCGTACCGCGCGGTCATGCTACGACGTCGGCACGACGGTGGCGCGAGAAAGGGATCTGGCGCACCACGTTTCGCATGTGGGTGCTCAAGCTATTGTATCTGAGCGGCATGTCTGTTGACCGCCTTGCTCGTCATTATCCAGACGTGAGGTGACCGGCAACAGAGGAGCGGTACGGAACGGTGCGCGATCGGACGTTCGTGTCAACACGGACGCACGCGCGACGCGACATCAATCCGAAACGCGTTCGGTAGGGGAGGGCTGATGAGCGCATCCTCTCGGACGGACGCAACGCCACGAATCGTCACCGATCTGCCGGTTACCAGGACTCGGCCCTCGGCGAACAGCTGGATGGCGTAAGGATAGATCTTGTGCTCCTGAGCCAAGATGCGATTTCGAAGGAGCAGGGGATCTTCACCCGGGATTGCGGGTACGGCAGCCTGAATGATTATGGGCCCGTGATCGACCTGATCGTCAACGATATGGACCGTCGCTCCAGCTATCGTTACGCCGTAACTTGAAGCCTGTGCTTGAGCGTCTACGCCCGTGAACGCCGGTAGGAGTGCCGGGTGGACGTTGATGATGCGAGCCGGAAACGCATCGAGGAGAGCGTTCGTAATTAGGCGATCGAAACCGGCCAAGGCGACGAGCTCCGTCTGTTCCGCGCACAGTACGTTTGCGAGTTCCGCGTCAAAGTCCTCGCGTGATGCGAACCTGTGGTGATCGATGACTGCTGTTGGCACGCCGTGGACACGCGCAACTTCGAGAACGTGAGCCTCCGGTCGGTTCGCGATCAGGATCCTGACCTCCGCGTTCACGCGCCCCGCTTCGATCGCGCCGATGATGGCTTCGAAGTTCGATCCTCGTCCGGAAGCCAGAATCCCGATTGGTAGTCGCTTCACGGCTGGTGGCGGTAAAGGACCCCGCGAGTGCCGCGTTCAATACGTCCGATCACATTCGCACGGACGCTGCGTCGCTGCAGGAACGCGAGCAATCGGTCTGCCTGTTGTGGACGGGTAACAAGAATGAACCCAACACCACAGTTGAAGGTCCGGTCCATCTCGGCTTGACGTATTCGTCCCGCACGTTGGATGGCGTCGAACACGGCGTGTTGTGGTAAGGCGTGGCGTTCAATGGTCGCGCGTGTATTCGCCGGGAGTATGCGAACGAGGTTGCCCGGAATCCCGCCGCCGGTCACGTGTGCCATGCCGGTAATCGGAAAGCGGTCAAGAGCAGCGAGAACGGGCTGAACATAGATGGCGGTTGGCCGCAGCAGTTCGTCAATGGACAGAGACGGCCATGCGCGTTCAATTCGTGCTAGACGAGAGCCGGAGGTAATCGCGAGTGCGGCCCGAACCAAGCTGTAGCCATTGCTATGAAGACCGTGGGAGGCAAGGCCGATCAATGCGTCGCCCGGTCGGATCTTCGAGCCGGTCAGCAGCTTGCTGCGTTCGACAATCCCGGCTGCGAAACCCGCGAGGTCGTACTCGCCACGACGATAGAATCCGGGCATCTCGGCAGTCTCCCCTCCCACCAAGCTCACGCGCGCCATTCTGCACCCGCGGGCGATACCTCCAATGATCGCCTCGACGGGTACCGATGACAGCTTCCCGACCGCGAGGTAGTCCAAGAAGCAGAGAGGACGTGCCCCGCCGGTCAGTAAGTCGTTGACGTTCATGGCAACGAGGTCGATACCGATGCTGTCGTGAACCCCGGCCATCCGGGCCAGCGCAAGCTTCGTACCTACCCCGTCGGTGGTGACAGTCAGGACCGGATTGCGATATCCGCGGGGTAGTCGCAGGGCGGCGGAGAATAGACCGACACCGGAGAGGACGTCGGGCAGCTTGGTGCTAGCGGCCAGCCGGCCGATTCTGTCCACTAGACGATCGGCCGCTTCCGTGTCGACACCGGCGGTGCGATAGGTCCTTGGGCGAGCTGCCACGCTCAGCGCCTATCGAAGCATCTGGCGCTTGTCAACGGAATCCCCTACGCTGGGCGTCGCGCGAGGAGTGCCGCCCGGGGTCCCGGCTCGCGCGTAACCTCGCGTCGAAGGATCTGCCAATCGCCGAAAACCTTCTCAAGCTCGCCAAGCTCAAGTCGGTACGCCGGGTTGTGAGGGCCGAGCCGTGCTCGTGTTCCCTCGTCGTCGGACAGGAACGTATCGACGAGCACCACACCGCGTGGGGCAGTAGACCGTTTGATCGCGTCGAAAGCAGTTCGCTGTAGAAAATCGACCTGGACGATCGCGTCGAAAACTCGCTCCCCAAATGGCCATTCGTCCACGTCGACCTGCGCCAGGTCGAGCCGGTCGGTGAAGCCGCGTGCAATATGCTCCATACCCAGGAGCGCACTCCTGGCGATGTCGGCGGCGACAACTCGGTAGCCAAGTTCCAGAAGTACGCGGGTATGACGGCCTTGGCCGCAGGCAAGATCGAGAGCGTGGCCAAGACGCCCTTCTCTCTGTTCATCTCGACGGAGATCGACCAGCCATGACATCGTGGAGCAGGGGTCGAGCCGCACGTCTCGCCGGTAGCGGGTCTCCCAGCGCTCTCGGTCGTTCCGGCTCACCTGTCACCAGTCGCCTCTGGCTCGCAAGACGACCAAGCAATCGACTCGGGACGCACCAACGTCGAATAGGGCACGTACGCAGTCGCGGACCGTCGCACCTGTGGTGTAGACGTCATCGACAAGCAACAGACACGCAGAGCTGGCGAAACTGGCGACTCCTCGGAACGTCCCGGCAGTTGCTTGCTGTCTCGATCGACGGTTCAAGCCTGCCTGTGGTGGTGCCGCGCGAGGTCGCAGGATTGCATCTGGCACCAAGGGTATGGCCATAGCGGTCGCGACCGCGCGTGCGAGCCAGGCCGACTGGTTGAGACCTCGCTTCCACAACCGCTGCGAATGCATGGGAACTGGCACGATGGCGCTGTACTCCGATCGGCTCGCGAGTGTGCGTGCACGTGTAGCTAGTAGCTCCTGCATGGCATGGCCGATCGCTCGATCACCACCGTACTTGAACTGATGCAGGGCCAGAGCGACAGCCGTTGGGCGCCCATCAGTCCGCGTGTGGTACTCGGCAACGAAGTATAGATGCTCGAGAGGAGCAACGCTGGCCCCGCCGCGTTCGTGTAGCGCGTACGGGTGGACGCCCCCGTCGGCTGCACAAGGGCCGCAGATGGGGCCGTGAGTCGGCCGGTCGCAGCCGACACAGGCCGGTTTCAGGACCGCCGCACAGGTCGCACCGACGGCTCCGACGACGAACGGAAGAACGCGACGCACGTCACTCTGGTTTCACTCGATTCCGGACGGATTCGCAATAAGCACTCAGTAAAAAACGTATAAGTTTGTGTTAGGTGCCGAATTTGACGGCTTGCGCCAATTGTACTACGTGGAGACCGCCGGTGTGAGTCCATTGACAGTTCGCGATGTTGGTCAGGAGGGAGGCACGGAGCGTCCCGAAGGAGACTCCGTCCAAAACAATGATGTCGGGACAGCGGAACGCCGGCTGAGCCAGCTAGCCGAGAACATGGCAGAGATCATCGCGCAGAGTCCTTCAGTAGACCGGGCGGCGTTGCACGACTATGCTTTGAGCCTCGTTCGAGACTTTTTCCCCGTCTCGCCAAGTATCGACGGAGACGCGGAGGTACGAGAGGATGATACCGACGCGCTCGTCGGGAGCGCTACGCACAGCAGTAACGCGGCTACTCTGCTCGGGTATGGCGCTCTCTTCGTGCCGGTTGGCGCTCTACTCGGGATCGTCTTTCCGCCCCTAGGCGTGTCTCTCGTCTTCGGCGGTGTGGTCATGATCCTGCTCGGCGTTGTAACGGCCGTAGTCACCCGATTGACGGGTCGAGGGACGTTGCAGGCGCATACCGATCGGTAGCGCAGGAGATTTCGCGTAGGCGATGCTCTCGGCTCAGACGGATCTATAACTGATGGCAGAATCGACTTCAGGACAGCACTTGAGCTCGACACAGTCAGCTCAAAATCCAGAAGTCGCGACGCTGTGGTCGCGTCGGGACTTCTTCGGTCGGCTTGGATGGCTTGGGTTCGGGTTCGTGACATTGGCGAGCCTCCTCGCCGCGGTACGCTCGGCGTTTCCCAGGGTACTCTTCAAACCCGATACGTCGTTTAAGGCCGGCTTCCCCGACGAATTCGTGGTCGGTGAGGTGAGCGAAAAGTTTAAGGCAGAGTATCGCGTGTGGATCCTTCGAGAGCAGGCCGGATTCTACGCGCTTTTTGCTAAATGCACGCATCTCGGCTGTACCCCGCGCTGGCTCAAAGCCGAGGATAAGTTCAAGTGTCCGTGTCATGGGAGTGGGTTCTACCGGAGCGGGGTCAACTTTGAAGGGCCGGCTCCGCGTCCTCTTGAGAGAGTGCACGTGGCACTCGCGGAGGATGGGCAGTTGATCGTAGACGTCGGAGTCAAGTACCGGCAGGAGTACGGGGACTGGGACCGTCCGGGAGCCTTCTTGAGCGTTTGACCCGTGCTCGGCGGTACGGTTGACACCGACGATCAAGCGTCGGCGTCTCGAAGGTGATCGAAGGACGCTATGTACCGAAGTAACGATGAGTAAATGGGATCAGTTTAAGCAGCAGATCGTGGAGAGCCCGGTCTGGCGATCCGTTTTCCGGCACGGGTATGACGATAGCCCGCGAAACAGGATCCTCGCTGTTTCCGGAAATGTGTGGCTTCACCTTCATCCGTCGAAGGTCAGGAAGCATGGGGTGCGTCTCAAGTTTACGTGGTGCATGGGGGGTATCACGTTCCTCATGTTTCTCATTACGATCGTTACTGGTGTCTACCTCATGTTCTACTATCGCCCGGTTGCTGAGTACGCGTATGCAGACATGAAGTACCTTGAGTTCGACATGCCGTTCGGAATGCTCATGCGGAACATGCACCGTTGGGCGGCCCACGCGATGGTGATCGCGGTATGGCTTCACATGTTTCGCGTGTTCATGACCGGCTCGTATAAGCCCCCTCGTGAGTTCAACTGGGTCGTCGGGGTCATATTGCTCGTCTTGACTCTGTTGTTGAGTTTCACTGGTTACCTCCTTCCGTGGGACCAGTTGTCCATCTGGGCAGTGACGGTCGGCTCCAACATGGCCCGCGCCACTCCGGTACTTGGGCACGAGGGCCCGTTCCACGAGTTTGTGGGAGTGGACCAGGTCTATGACGCACGGGCATTTCTGTTCGGTGGAGGAGAGATCGGTCCACACACGCTGTTGAGATTCTACATTCTCCATTGTGTCTTCATTCCGATCGTCACGACGGTCTTGCTGATCGTTCATTTCTGGCGAATCCGCCGTGATGGGCTGTCAGGCCCACCCTTGTAGGTCGGCTCCGGAGGACAAGATGGCAGAGACGATACGGCCGGCCGTGAGGGCGTCAGCATCCGTGGCTCCAAATGCGCCGCTCGTAGCGGCGGCGGCTCGCAGGAAAGCGGGGGTAAAGAAATCGGGCCCTAGCGACG
Organism: uncultured Myxococcales bacterium; assembly: GCA_964555245.1. Lineage (GTDB taxonomy): Bacteria > Desulfobacterota > Binatia > UBA1149 > SPBQ01 > CAZKRI01. Next base: position 24,100 of record CAZKRI010000055.1, on the reverse strand, counting down.
ACAAGATCTATACCTGGCCCCACCTGGTACGAGCCGAGTTTCTCTGCACCCTGCTCGTCGTCGCCTTCATGTTGGTCTGGTCGTTACTCGTCGATGCCCCGCTGGAAGAACCCGCGGCACCTACGCGAACGCCGAACCCGTCCAAGGCTCCATGGTACTTTCTGGGGCTGCAGGAGATTCTAGTTTACTTCGACCCGTGGCATGCGGGGGTCGTGGTTCCTTCGCTGATCATCGTCGGTCTGATGGTTTTGCCGTACATCGACATCAACCCTAAGGGCAACGGCTACTACACATTCACTGAGCGTAAGTATGAAATCCTGACTTTTTTTCTCGGTTTTCACGTTCTGTGGATCCTGCTGATCGTCGTCGGCACGTTTCTTCGCGGTCCGGGTTGGAACTGGTTCTGGCCGGGAGAGCCCTGGGACAGCCATCGAGTAGTCGCGATGTCGAACGTCGACTTGCCTTACATTCTAGGATTTCGGGACTACTGGGCTCAGGCGCTATGTGGCCTAACTATCGTGTTCGCCTATTTCGCCGTTGGAACTGCCGCCATGTATGTCTGGATCGTTCGAAAGCAAGGTGTTGACTTCATGCGACGATGGGGTGCCGTGCGCTTTGGCATCACGTCCTTTCTCTTCCTGAACATGGTGAGCATCGTCCTCAAGCTGGTGCTGCGACACGCATTCAACGTGAAGTACATTATGGTGACACCCTGGATCAACATCTGATCGGAGCGGGGCGTCGATGCGTTTCTTTGTCGCCAAGGGGCTGGAGATTGGCGGTCTCACGGGTGTCGCGGGTGCACTGTTCATCGGCCTGACTCAAGCGGATGCGACGGTGCAGGAACTTGGCTGGGCCACGTTATCGACGGGTATCTTCTACGTGGGGTGGTGGCTGGAGGCCCGAACAGTCTAGCAACACTCGCGGGATGAAGGCGAGTTGGGCAGAGAGATGACGAACGGTCGGGATTTGCTTGCGCGTGAGGAGGAACGCTCTTACGGCGCCGTTTTCCTCTTGAGTGTGGCCCTCTTACTCGCGTGCACGGCATGGGCGATATGGCAGGATTCATTCTCGCGTCATCTATGGAAGAGGATCAAAGGTGACTTCTACCGACTCGCCGTAGCAAAGTACTCAGAAGAACTGGACGCCGAACGCCAACGCCTGTTGGGAGATCCGGTCTACGTGAAACTCGCTGACGAGCTTGCCCAAGTTCGCGGTACTCTGCAGGGGGCGGGCGACGAGGGGCGCCGGCTCAAGGCTTTGCAGAGCGATCTTGCGAATTCGGAGATCGCGGTCATGGAAGCCGACCTGGACCTACGGATCGTCAAAGGAGAGATCGAGGAGGCCTGGTATTGGCTCGAAACCGCTCTGCACGCTGAGCAAAGCGGCGACGCGGAGCGAGTAGCACTTCAGGGGCTGGAGGCCTCAAAAGCCGCGCTGCAGCAGACATACGATGCGGTAGTAGCGAAGCGGGATGCGATCACTCGCGACATCGAGTCGGTGCGGCGACGCGAAACAGAACTTCTCGGCGAGCTTAAGCCTCACGAGAAAGTCGTAGATAGCTTGGATCTCAAACTGGACGGTGTTTCCTTCACGCTGTTAGGCCGTCGGGTGCCACGCGTGCCGACGATCGATCAGGTCGTGCTCAAGCTGTTCGAACGGAACAATTTCGATCAATGGGTAGATAGGGTCGAGCGATGCATGAACTGCCATGTCGCTATCGACAGGGCCGGCTTTGAGGATCTGGAGAATCCCCTCAAGACCCACCCAAATCGCGAATATTATCTCGGGCACCATGAGACGAAGGGTTTTGGTTGTACCCCCTGTCATGGCGGGCAGGGGGCATCGATCAACTCGGTCGAGCAAGCACACGGTCGGGTGGCGTTCTGGGAAGAGCCGTTGCTGGACGTTCACGACCAGGTCCAGGCGAATTGTCTGAAGTGTCACGTGATGGCACAGGGCATGGACGGTGCGAAAGTGGTTGCGCGCGGAGAGGCGCTATTCCGCGAGATGGGTTGTCACGGGTGCCATCTGGTGAAGGGCTTCGAGCATCTACCTAAAGCCGGACCGTCACTGAAAAACATCGCTGCGAAGACGACGCCCGAATGGCTAGTGCGATGGATCGAAGCTCCGCAACAGTTCCGACCGCGTACTCGGATGCCGCACTTCTTCCTGTCGCGTGATGAATCGCGTGCGATTACGGCCTATCTTCTCTCGGTTTCACTCGATGATTCGCGAGCCTGGCTTGATCGACACCCTGAACCGCAGCACGTTGACGCCAGTTCTAGCGAGATGGTCGACAAAGGAAAGCGACTTACCGAAACCGTGGGTTGCTTGGGATGCCATGGCTTCGCGGCCGACCAATACGCTAGTGAGGTCGCTATTGACAAGGACACGGCGCCCAATCTGGCTCGAGTAGCGGAGAAGACGAACAAGCGTTGGCTGTTTCATTGGCTGCGAGATCCGCGCGAGTATAGTGACACGGCGCGTATGCCCCGCTTACGACTCTCGGACGCGGAAGCCGGTTCAATTGCATCCTATCTGCTGACGTTGAAGACCGATGCGCCACTTCCGCCCGATCCAGAGCTGAGACGTTCGCTCGCAGATCCATCCCTTGCCAGTGAGGGTGAGCGATTGATACGCCGCTATGGCTGCTTCGGCTGCCATTCGATCGAGGGTATGGAGAAGGAGTCGCGAGTCAGCGTGGAGCTGTCCGATTTCGCGAACAAGGATCTGGAGGAATTGTTCTTTGGCGATCGCCTGGACATACCCAACACCTGGGACGATTGGACAATTAACAAGATCCTGACGCCTCGGATCTATGCGACAGAGCGTATTGAACAGAACATGCCGGAGTTCCGCTTCGACGAGACGGATGCGCGGGCACTGACGGTTTTTCTGGCCAGCCGATCGACGAAGCCCATCCAGACCACCTACCTCCCGAAGCGCCAGGAAAGGGAGTTCCGGCTGAAGCGGGGCCGAGAGTTGGTCAGCCATTACAACTGTTACGGTTGCCATAGTTTCGACGGGACAGAAGGTGCGATCCGCAAGTACTATGAGGATGATCCGGAGGCTGCGCCCCCGGTACTCGCAGGGGAAGGAAAAAAGCTACAGCCCGAGTGGTTCTTCGATTTCCTCAAGAAGCCGATGAGGCTCCGCCCATGGCTCGACGTACGGATGCCGACGTTTGGTCTCGATGACGACGAGGTAACGGGAATCGTCGAGTATTTCTCCGCGCTCGACGGGTATGACCTGGGTCGCGTCGTGGTGGAATCTCGTGACGAAGCACATTCGCCTGGTAGAATGCACGGAGAGGTTCCGGAAGGATACTTCGACTGTGCTGCATGCCATCCCTCCGGCTCAGGTCGAGTTCCGATCGATCGCTATTCAGTCAGTCGACGAGCGTTGTCTCCGGGCGATATTGAGCAGTGGATCCGGGGAGCCTTGGGAGCTAACGCAGTGACCGCGGGTTCAGAGGCTCGACGTGAGGAGGAGTTGCGCGAGTTCCTCACGTCGAATGAAGATTGAACAGCGATCGGACTGCTAGCAGGCACGTTCGACGTCCTGGAAGAATTGTTCTAGGCGTTGTACGAACCGACTCCCCATTTCCATGTGGACGTTGTGCCCCGCACCCTCGACCATCTCTAGCTGCGCGTGCTGCATAGCCCGGTGGAGCAGCACCGACCCAGCGGGCGGTGTCAGCCGATCCGCAAGCCCTTGGATCACTAATGCTGACTGCGACACTAATGCCAGTTCGTTGGTGTAATCATAGCTACTCGCAAGCCGTGCGTATGTGGCGTAGGTGTGTGCGTCGGACTCAGCGGTCAGTGCTGCGACACGGTTGACGGTTTCCGGACTGGCGCGAACGAACTCTTCAGAGAACGCTCGTGCGCGGGCCGCCGGCGAATCGACAAACCCTCTCTGTTCAATCGCGTCGGCCAGGCGAAGCCAGCTCGCTGTCGCCCTCGGAGCAACTCGGGTCGAAGTGCTAACGAATGTGGCCGAGACGAAGCGAGCATTGTGTCGCGTGATCAGATCCTGGGCGATCACACCTCCGAACGAATGCCCGACCACGTGACAGCGTCGTATGTGAAGATGGTCTAGCGCGGCGACGACGTCATCCGCGAGCATGGGCAGGGAAAGATCTAAGCGAATAGGTTGCGACTGTCCGCAGCCTCGGAGGTCGGGAACGACTACCTGACGATGTCGAGCGAGTGGCGGGGAGATGTCGGTCCAACTCTCCGAGGATCCGCCGAGCCCGTGAATTAACACGACCGGGATCCCTCTCGTCCCGAGGATTGTCACGTTCAGTTCCGTTTCGTTATGGTAAAACCTCATCTGCTGACTCTTAGGCCGGTAAACTTGAAGGCGCGCCGACGTGTTGTGAACCGAGCCATTGTCTACGGCCGAGTGGAGACAAAGCCTGATTGCTGGCACGGACGAAAGGGGCGCTACGTAGCAGGGGGCGTCGCAGCGATCACGATGTCCAGCGCTTCGGCCATTGCCGAAGGGAAGTCTACGTCCACATCGTTTAGCGTTACCGAACTCCCTCCTCTGACGTCGGTGAGCTTGTTTGACTTGATCAGGCGTGCGACAGCGTTCTCATCCGCGGTGCTATTCGGGTCCGGCGGACAGGTTGTCGGCTTCATAACTGTGACATCTTCGCAATCGATCGATCCGTCAGGGTCCGTCGCGTGGTCTTGAAGAAAAACCACGGTTAGAGTGCCACGTCGAACATTGGTGAGGGTAAACTGGCGAGACCCACTAGGACTCACGACCACGGTCCGTACCGAGACGAACTGATCTGATGCCGGCGGAAGAAGGGCGTTTTCGGAGAGATCCGTGTATACGAACACGACGATGTCACGGAGAGCATTCTCGACAAAAATGTCTCGAATGTTACCGGTCACAGTGATGTTGTCACCACCGCGGTCATCGTCATGGTCACCTCCAAACGGGATGACGCCCTCTCCACAGCCGGTGAGCACGAGAGCGAGAATCATCCACACCAGTCGTGCTGCCACTGTCCTATGACCCCTCTTGCTCTTGGTCGAGCGAGGCACTCATTGCTTGAATCACATAGCGTGGCCGGCGTTTTACTTCATCGTAGATCCTTCCCACGTACTCGCTCAGGATCCCGAGGCTCAACAGCTGGGTTCCACTGAAGACGAGCGTGACGATAATGAGTGAGGTCCAGCCAGAAACGGCTCGGTCGGAAAACAGTCGAATTGAAACCGAGTAGACTCCGTACATGATACCGAGACCGATGGTTACGGCACCCAAGAATGAGATGAGTCGCAGTGGCACGGTGGAGAACGAAAAAATCCCATCCAGTGCAAAGCTGACCATCCGCCGGGTAACGTACTTCGTCTCTCCGGCGAATCTAGCCGCTGCGTGGTATGGTACTGCCTGCCGTGTAAACCCCAGCCAAGGCACGAGCCCGCGGACAAAAATGAACCGCTCGTGGCATGAGCGCAACGCATCGGCGACTCGCCGATCGATGAGACGAAAGTCTGCACCGCCGACGGGCACTTCTACGCCCGTCAGCTTGTGCATCAGCGAATAAAAGACCTTAGAAATAAACTCTTTGACAACCTTACCTTGATTGCTTACGCGCACGGTATAGACGACATCTTTTCCCGCCAACCAACGCTCTACCAACGCTGGGATCAGCTCCGGCGGGTGCTGCAGATCCCCGTCGAGTGAGATGATTGCGTCACCAAGGGCGTGGTCAATGCCAGCTGACAGCGCGATTTGATGACCAAAGTTTCGAGAGAAGGAGATGTACTTCACCCGGAGGTCCTCGTCAGCACACGTCCTTACGCGCTCAAGAGTGTCGTCGGTGCTCCCGTCGTCGACGAAGACTATCTCGTACTCGTATCCCGTCTTGGCAAGTGTGTTGCGCAACCGTGCGATGAGCTCGCTAACGCAACCCTCCTCGTTGTAGCAGGGGATGACGATGGAAAGGACTGGATGCTGAGGCCGAGTCGGCGCGGCGCTCGATGATGCAGACCCTGACGAACTCACGAGGATGACACGTGCCTTGGGTACGAAGCGAGCGTAGTGTAGAGACGGCGTAGCGGGATGTCTAATCCTTCTGTGTCAAGAATCGCCCTGCGTGTCGGTGCGTTGCTCGTCGCTGGGGCGGCTCTACTTCCGCGCGGCATCGCCGATCACGAACGTGTTCTCGTTTTAGGGCTAGAGGGTGCCTCGTTGCCGTTACTTCAGCGTTTGGTGGCGGCGGGCCATCTGCCTACGCTGAAGAAACTAACAGACGGTGAATTGACGACAAGTCTTCGTGGGAGCCTCGCGTTTGATCGCCCAGGATTATGGAACGCTTTGCTCAACGGAGTTTCGCCCGGCCAAGCGCATCGCACATCTGCTGGTTCGATCTGGGACGAGGTGCGCGCACATGGAGGGCCGGTGGTTGTCGTGGGGGTTCCTGGCATGGACTTTCGACATGACCCGGGAGTCACGGTGCTTCCGGGTTCCATGCCACTCTTTGGGTTTATCGGAGATGATACGGGTTTGGTGTCGCGGCCAGAGGCTCTCAGAGGCCAGGATGTTGCGTGGCCGTACGAGTCTGCGGCGCGGACAGTGGCCGAGTGGGTCCACGAACTTGGCCCCGGCGGTGTAAGCGCTTGGATCGGCATCTCCGATGGGGCCGGCAACCGGAAAGGGATTTTTCGAATCTACGTACTGGACAGTGATGTGGCCTACCTAACGCCTGTGTACGCCCGAACGGTTGATCCGAGTGAGATCTCGACTAGTGCCGGGGAGTCTCTATACGTGGCGGATGATCCCTCTTCTTCGATCTTAGACGAGCCCGTGAAGCAAATTCTTGCTCGGCATGTCAACGATCTTGCCCGGGATCGGGCGGGGGCTGCCGCGACTCTTGCCCAGGGGCGTTGGCGTCTCATGATCTATGTCGACACGGCCGTATCCACGTTGCATCAACTCTACACCGGTGAAGATCTCGTTGCACCAAGGGAAGATCTGGTGCGAGCGTACGTGGACCTTGATGATCGACTTGCCACGGTCATCGAGGCGACCGGTCCGAAGACGGCAGTGGTGCTCTTGGGAATGGAACCTCAAATCCCCAACCGTTCTCACACGGAAGCGCTGAGGGAGCCGATCGGATGGGTGGTCGTTGCGCCGACGCGAACAGTGGATGTTTCAGCGGGTACTTCTATCGATCGGGTGGCTTCGACGCTTCGCTATCTGTTAGGCTTGCACGACGATGAGGAGTCGATTCCGTCGGTCCGCGCACGCTACTGGACCGGTTCGTCGCCTCGATTGGCAACGCCGTCCGGAGTCTCCGCGGGCGAGACTGCTTTCGACGTGGGAGCGTTGCAAACATTGGAGCTTCTGTCGATCGACGGCCATGCCTCGCCGGCAGCGCCACGCGAGGCATGGGGTGAGTCGCAGGACGCAGCGGCTAGTTCGTCGCGTTGACTACGGGGATACGAGCGCTGGGTTCTCACGCTGAAGCCGCTGAAACCAGCTACTGTCCGGATATTCGGTCGACAGAACATGCGAAGTCTGTTTGGCCAGATCGATCATCTCCAATGCTTCATAGTTGCGTGTGAGGTGGAACAGGGTGCCCGCGCCGTAGTCGACGTTCGGAAAGTCGAAGCGCAGGCGCTCGTGCGCCTGAATAGCCGAAGCATGATTTCCGACCTCGGAGTGACTGATTCCGAGTTGGTATAGCGCCGTCGCCTGTTTGAACGTGTCCTTGTCTGCAGCCGTCCACTCCTCCAGGCGTCGGATCGCTTCGTCGAAATCTCGGACCTTGTACGCTTGTTGAGCCTCCTCGTAGCGGAGATCGGGCGCACGGAGGCGGGCTCGAGTCAGTGCGCTTGCAGCGAGAGCTGCGACCAGGAGCAAGATAGATAGCCACTGCGAGTACGCATTGGAGGCTGTGAACACGGCTCGTAGTGGCCGAGAGAGCGTACCCTGTACTAGTAGTGCGAATGAATCACTGTATGTGCCCCCTAACACGAGAATGATGCCGACCGCGCTGAGGGAAAGTGCGAACCAGTCGATGAAATTATATCCGTACGTGAGTTCCAAGTGTCCGTCTGACGGGGTAACCAACATGAAGCTCGGAGAGACTGGTAGCACCGGTGAGCCGTCGTCGGTCCGCCAGCGAGGGAAGTATGAAACCTTAACTATGTGCGGTCTCCCAGGGCAGTTCGTGTCGAAAGTGATCCGATACTGTTCAAGCTGACTTGTTACGTCACACTCGTAATCGTACGGCACACGTTCGAGACGTCGGATTGTATCGGTCCGTAGCGCGAACTGTCGGGATTGCGCGTCCGTCACGAGGTCTCTAGGGACCAAGGGAATATCGAGCAGGTCGTGGTGCTTGTACCAACGATAGAACGCGAGTTTCCACGCCGGTCCGTCGTAGAGGACGGGTTCGTTCGCTGCTGCGGTAACGTATCCGCTGCTGCCTCCTTCGATATGAAAGACCGTATACGTGCCAGACTCCAGAGTTTTTTTGTAAGCAGGATTCGCGTCGTAGGCGCGCCGAGCCGCGTCGGACACCACAACGATATCGCTGACATTGAAGAGCCGCAGATGTGGAAGCGCTTTCGCGGGATCGAGTCGCGTATACGTGTACTGAGGAAACGGCCCCGAGCCGCGCTCTGATGCTTCCGACTGCAAATAGAAAACAAACGGTGAACTGAGTGAGGCCTGGTGGAACACGCCTTCGAGAGTAGATCGTCCGGAGAACAGTGGCAGGTTTTCAAAGGCGCGAGAACTTCCGAACCGGTTATGAGCCTGCGAATGCTCGAAAACTACTCTGGGGGAATTTAGGTCGCCGCGAACGTGGTCGTTAATCTCTTTGAATATCGGCCATGTGGTTTTACGTTCGTACCCAGCGTAGTTCCAGCGTAACCAGGACGGAATGTAACCGAGATTTTCCTGCGCCCAGAACAAGCCGGCGGCGACCACGCAGGTTGCTACAACGAGCCGATTCCGACTCGCCGTGCCGATCCAATGCAGCATGTCCGCGGCAACTAATCCCAGGAATAGTTGGGAGATTGGGATGAACCGGATGTCGGGGAAGCCGATTGCGGGTACCAAGAAATATAACAACAGCCCACCCGCGAGAATGAAGAACAGAACTCCTTCTCGATCTCTCGCGAACGGCTTAATGCGCAGCAGAACAGCAACGATGTTCGCAGTTGCCAGCGCGGCAGCGGGCCATAAGGGGGGTGGGAAGACTTCCTTCCAGTCGGCGATCCGCCATATCATGCTCCACTCGGTTGTGAACACGAGCCGTGCGGGGAGCGGTAGTCCCCAGAAAGAGAGCAGCAGCAGCGCTACCGCGATCGCGGTGAGAACCGGCGGCGCGTATCCTTGGTAATGAACCCGCGGCCACAGGTAGAAGAGCGAATACCAAGCGGCAGCGAAGAATGCGAAGGTGTGGCAGAGTCCAATCATGCCGAGCAGCAACGCGGCAGTGGGCCAGTTGCGACGGCCCGATGCGGTCTGGTGGAGTACGGCGAGGTAGACTAGTGAAAGGGTGATGCCCATGGCATGGCAGAACTCGCCCGCGAGAACGCTGGGGATGTTCCCGCCCCACATGGAGTTGCCCTGCTGCATCAGAAAGGGCAACACCGAGACCGCAGCGATTGCAGGCGCACCGCGCGTGTACCCAAGCACTCTGAAGAGGAAGGCTGCCGCGATCGGCAACAGCGTAGGGCCCACTAGGGTTACTAGCTTAAACGCTACCTCCATCTCGAGTAGTTTGCCGAGGGCCACGATCAAGACGAAAGGCAACGTAGAGTAGAAGTGGAAGATAGCGAAGCCCGCGTAGCTACCCATCGTCCAGCCGGTGACCCGACCAAAAGGAAGAATCTCGTCGGCCATGAGGGTCGTTGGGTAGTATAGCGATGCCATGTCGCCGCCAGCTGTGACGGTCGCGGCCAGTAGATCGTCCCAAGGGTAGTTCAGAAGAAGAAAGACGGCGACGCTACAGACAATCAGTGCTTCAGCGATGCTGGCCAGTGAACCTGAGTCGGGATGCGTTAGGGGTCGCGGTTGGCTCAGGCCCGCGAGTGCTTCAAGTACAACAAGATAGAAGAGGAAAGCTGCCAAGAGCGCGGCATATGTCGATGTCGTGATCACGGTTGTCGCCTTCTCGATGCGCACGGTGCCGCGAACGACATCGGTCTGGGGAGGGGCTTCGTCGAGACTGGTTACGAGTGCGAAAGCGTTAACTTGAGTTCCCTCGAGTAACGTGAGGTTGCGTATGTGAATGGGGATGCGCAGCTTCCGACTCTCATCGATTTCGAGGATCTGCTCCGATGGGGATGTGCTGAGTCCGTTGGGAAACGCGAGTTTGACCAAGAAGCGACCAGTACGGTCGGGAGGGACGTGAAGCGTGATCGCGCCGGAAGCGACGTGGCGCGGTCGCATGGTAGGCACCATCACGCTGCCGAACACCGGTTTTCGCCGCGAAGATCCAACGGTGAACGCGGCAGGCGCTATGACCTCGAATGGATATGAGTTCGCATCCTCATAACGCAGGCGGATGACGACCACATGCGAACCCGGCGGAGCTGGGCCATCTAAGTCGATAATCCACGATTCCGTTGTACCTGGGACGACACGTTCCCGGCGAGGGGCCGAACGCACTATATCCCCGAACTCGACGGTCGGAACCACTGCATACGCCGCTTCGTCGCCGTTATTGGTGATCTCGAGGTGGACACGCACGGCGTGTTCGTGCTCAACCGTTGAGGTGATTGTGAACCCGATCGTGCCTGCGAAAACGGGCGCAGTGCATGAGACGCCGATAAGAACCGAGGCCACTAGGAGGGCCTTCGGCTCCCTGGGGCGCAATGGAACGCGATTCATCAGCTCGCGACGATGTCGTACTGTTCTTGGTGATACTTGTCCGCGACTTTGAGAGTGATGCTGCGACCCAGCCGTTCCTGCAGCGAACGAATCGCATCCTCCTCGTCGTTAAACAAGTAGCCAATAACGTCTCGATTCGCGCGGACGGTAATGCGTGCCTTCGCGCGTTCAGAACGTTTGGCCTCCCGCTGGATCATCCGAAGTATCTCCTGTCCGACGGTTGTTACCGACTTTATCCGACCTCGGCCATCACAATAGGGGCAAGGGCTCGACAAGAGTCGTTCCAGATTCTCTCGCGTACGCTTGCGGGTCATTTCGACAAGTCCGAGTTCGGAGATACGCAGGATGCTGGTTCGGGCTTTGTCTTTCGCCAGTGCACTCTCAAGCGTATGCATTACCGTCCGACGGTTGTTTGGTTCTTCCATGTCAATGAAGTCGATGATTATGATGCCGCCGATGTTTCGGAGACGCAGTTGGCTGACGACCTCGACGGCGGCTTCAAGGTTCGTCTTGTAAACGGTTTCTTCCTGACTTTTCTTGCCAACGTATCGCCCGGTGTTGACGTCGATCATGGTCAAGGCCTCACCTTGGTCGATGACAAGGTAGCCTCCAGACTTGAGCCAGACCTTTGAGTCAGTCGCGCGATTAAGTTGGTCCTCGACTCCGTATCGATCGAAAATCGGCTCCAGATCGTCGTAGAGGCGAACGCGTGACGTCAGGGTAGGCAGGAAGTCTTGAACAAACGCGCGCGCGCGCGTGTATCCAATTGACGAGTCCAGCACAACATCGTCTACCTCTTCGGAGAGCATGTCGCGCAGACAGCGTAGTGTCAGATCCAGATCGCTGTGCAGCAATGCGGGAGCCTTGGAGGTGAGAGCCTTCTGCCTGATCTGGTCCCATGTCTTAACCAGGGTATTGATGTCTTCAACGATGTCTTCTTTGGACAGGTCTTCGCACGCGGTACGTACGATGATCCCGCCGTCTTTCGGCTTTGCGGAAGCCACGATGTCGCGCAGGCGGCGGCGCTCGCGGTCATCGGCGATGCGTTTGGAAACGCCGATTTGAGATCCTGTAGGCATGAAAACGAGATACTTGCCGGGCATGGACACATATGCCGTGATCCGCGCGCCCTTGGTTCCCATCGGCTCCTTGGCGATCTGAACGATCAGTTCATCACCCTTGCGAACCCGTTTCTCGATGGGAAGCGTCTCGCGATTCCCACGACCTTCCTCGAACTGTATATCCTCCGGTCCGTCACCATCTAGCCCGGCTGTGTCCTCGGTAAGGACATCCGACGCATGGAGGAAGGCTGCTTTCTCGAGGCCAAGCTCGACAAAGGCGGCCTGCATTCCGGGCAGAACGCGGGACACCTTTCCCTTGTAGATGCTTCCGGCTGCTGCTTCCTCTGTGCTCCGTTCGATATGCACTTCTGCGAGCACCCCATTCTCAAGCAAGGCCACGCGAACCTCCGTGGGACTTGAGTTAACGATGATCTGTTTCCGCACGGGTACTCTCCGATGCAACGACTGAGGCGAAACCTGCCCCACGACGCTGCTCCCGATTTTCTAGCGGACACTGCCGCCGGTCGCTAGCCGTGGCTCGGCGGTGGGCGGCACGCGGCTGCGAGGAGGCCTGCCGTCCCCACCCGTGCGGGTGACGTGCGGTTTCGGCCTTGACTGCAGGTCGGTTGCTGGTAGCCTTTTCTGCGCCATGCCGGCTGTCGCAGTCCAGACAGTCACGCTGGGCGGGAAGGCGCTTGTCCTCAACCGGTCCTACCTCCCGGTGCACGTTACTACCGTACGCCGGGCATTCTCCCTGCTATATCGAGGAGTTGCGAAGGCAGTAGATGAAGAGTACCGGACGTTCGACTTTCGGGACTGGTCAGAGATCTCAGCCATCGGCTGCGAATCGATCGGCATGGTAGAAGGCTTGATCCGCATTCCGCGAGTCATCCTGCTGGTGACATTTGACAGAGTTCCACGGCGCGAGGTGCGCTTCAGCCGGCAAAACATCTTCGTCCGCGATGGTTGCGCCTGCCAGTACTGCGGTCTGCGAAAGGCGCGCACTGAACTGAACCTGGATCATGTCGTTCCGCGGGCAGCTGGGGGCCTAACAACATGGGAGAACGTCGTATGTGCATGCATCGACTGCAACCGACGAAAAGGAGGTCGGTGTCCAGAAGAAGCGGGGATGCGCTTACGTCGAAGGCCCAGGCGCCCGGCTTGGACACCCTTCGTAGCTCGAAATCTGGCGGCAACCTGTTATCAGGAATGGCGACCGTTCCTGAGTGGTATCGATGGTGCATACTGGAACGTCGAACTCGATGCCGACAGGTAAAGTCAGCGTATCCCCGTCAAAACGCCGCGATTGCTCGGCTACGACCTGGATGTTGACTACCTGAGCCAGGGCATGGAATACTTTTTCGACGGTTCCATCCGCCGACTGTTGGGGTGGGGGGAGTGGTTGTAGTTGCGGATCAAGCGACTTGAGATCGTCGGCTTTAAGTCTTGCAAGGACCGCGCAGTTCTTGACTTCCCGCGCGGCGTGACGGGAGTGGTCGGGCCGAACGGTTGCGGTAAATCGAATATCGTCGACGCGTTGCGGTGGGTGCTCGGTGAGCAGAGTGCGAAGCACCTGCGCGGGCAGAGCATGGAGGACGTAATCTTTGCTGGTAACGACCGCTATGGCCCGCTGGGGGTTGCGGAAGTAACGATCACTTTCGACAACGACGGAAAGCTGCCGCACATTCAGGAGGACGACCCTAGTGACGAACCGTCGGTTGCTGCAGTATTGCGCGAGACTCCCGAGATTGAGATTACCCGCCGTCTCTTTAGGTCTGGTGAATCAGAGTACCTGATCAACGGTCGGTCGTGCCGCCTCCGAGACATCACCGAGTTGTTTCTGGGTACGGGGGTTGGCACCAAGGCTTATTCAATCATCGAACAGGGACGCGTTGGTGTGATTGTTGGTGCGAAGCCGGAGGAGATTCGGCTGTTCATCGAAGAAGCGGCGGGTACTACTCTTTTCCGCAGTCGGAAAGAGGCGGCCGAGCGTAAGATTGAGCGAACCCGTGAGAATCTTTTTCGCGCGAACGACATCGTCCAGGAACTGGAACGACAAGCAAATTCTTTGCGACGCCAAGCGAAAGGCGCTGTACGCTACTCTGAGTTGCGGCAGCAGGAGCTAGATCTCGACCGGCGGCTCAGCGCGCATCGCTTGCGAAGGCTCGATCAGCATACCGAGCGACTGGTCGGCCAGGTCAATGAACTGACTGAACGACAGGACGCGCTCAAGGGTGCCCAGACCGCACTCCAGCGTGACCTAGGGGATGCCCGTGAGCGACAGCGGTTGGTGGAACGGGCAGCCGAAGAGAATCGGCGACATTTGTATGAACGGCGTGGACGTCTGACGGAACTGGAGCAGGAACGTCGCTATCTCGAGAGTCGGATCGGGGAACTACGCCGTCTTTGCGAGGAGGCACGGACAGAGATCGCTGAGGTGCATACGAAGCTTCGTTACCGTACGATGGAAGAAGCGGAAGTCCGCCTTGAGCAAGACTCTTTGGTGGTCAGCCTCGACGTCGCAACTTCAGCGCGAGCGGTTGCTGAGCAGACTTTGGGGGAAGTCGAAGCGGCCTTGCTGGCTTTGAACAAACGACTCGAGGAAGAGAGACGCCGTACCTCGGATTTTCTGTCACGTCAGGCGTCGCTCCGCAATGAGATTAGTTCCGTAGCGCGCCATCGTGACGGAAACGAAAAACGACGACTGAGGCTACGGCAGGAATCCGATTCTTTGGGCCTCCTCGTGCGAAGGCTGTTTTCCGATATCGAAGGATGCCAGAGTCGTCTTGACGCGTTGCTGGCCGAGTTGGAAGCTGCTGCTACGGGAAAGAAATCCGCGGCGATCCGACTCAGCGAGAGTTTGACTAAGAAGACGGAGGCTGCTCGCAGGGCCGAATCACTGCACACGGAGCATGTCGCGATCAGGTCACGCTTCGAGTTTCTGCGGGAACTGAACAATAATTTTGAGGGTTTCGGTGACGGTGTCCGCTCGTTCATGAGCAATGGAGGCCGAGAGCGAACTGGGGCGACCGGCGTGGTTGCTGATGTCCTGGATATCGAGCCAGGCTACGAGAGGGCTGTGGCGGCGGCGCTCCATGAGCGCTTACAGTACGTGGTGGTCCCCGACGCCGATGCTGGCATGGCGGGTGCCTGCTATCTGCGTGAAACCGAGGCGGGCAGAGCCGGATTCGTGCCCCGCGCGCTTCGCGCTATATCACGTGGGGTTCCCACGCACGCGCCCGCAGGTCACTCGATGCTGAGCGAACATGTGCGTGTCGACGAAGCGTATCGCGAGATGGTCACGCGTCTTCTTGAAGGTGTAGTGGTCGCGGATTCTCTCGAGATAGCGACTCGTCAATGGAAGCTTAACGGCACCTATGTAACCTTCGTTACGCGCGACGGTGAGTCACTCGACCCGTTGGGTATAATAACGGGCGGCAGTGGTGACCCGGGGGACGCCGCACTTTTAGCACGGAAGAGCGAACTGAGGGATCTCGAGGGTGCGCTCGCACTGGCGGGTGCGCGTTCGGACGACGCATCGAATGAATGCGGTCGAGTGATGCAGGAGGCGGAAACCGTCGCGACAGACCTCGATCGTTTGGACCAGGACCTTCATGGACTCACGGTGCAACGCGTATCATCGCAGGGCGATGTTGAACTTCACTGTCAGAACCTTGTACGGACGGAAGAGCGTGCACGAAATGTGGACACCGAGCTTTGTCTGCTAGCGGAGGAGGAGTCGGTACTAGCAGAGCGCGAAGCGACAGCTCAAGCAGATCTTGCCGAGGCCCTAGCGGCTCTAGCACAGCAGGAACAGCGGCGTTTAGAGCAGGAGACGGAAAAAGCGCAGCTGGAAGCTTCGAAAGAGGAGAACCGCAGGATCGTCCAGACGCTGCGGCTTGAAGAGGCAACGTTGTGCCAGCGCCGTGAGGGGTGTGAACTTCGCGTTCAAGCCGCAAGGCTGACGTGCGAAGAGTTGGCGGCTCGAGAGGGAGTCTTGGCCGCGCGGTTGGACCGGGATGGTGCCGAGTTGACGGCGCTTGAGGGTCGTTACTCTGATCCCACAACGAGTATCGAGCAAGCCAGTGGGGATCTTGCTCGTGCCCAGATGGACTCGGAGCGTGCGAGTGCCGAAGCTGAGGCATTGCGAGGACAAGCAGAGAGCCTCGAACGAGAGTTTCGGTCGAATGGCGATGAGGCTGATATACTGCGCGAGCAACGTAGCAGGATCGAGCTTACCCTCAAGGAATCCGTGCTAGAACGAAGCATGGTGGAAGACTCGGTACGGGAGCGATTCGGGTCGAACGCAGACACGTTGTTACAGAGTATCGCGGAGTGCGAGGAGGATGCAGGCTCTCTCGAACTTCAAATTGAAGAACGGCGCAATGCGATCCGAAAACTGGGGGCAGTCAATGTGGGAGCGATCGCTGAGCTGGAGGAGATCGAAGGACGTGTGCGCGAGATCATTGGACAACGTGACGACCTTGAGAGATCTATCGACGATCTGAGGGGAACGATCGCTCGGCTCAACCGTATGTCACGGGAGCGTTTCAAAGAGACGTTCGACGCTGTCAACGCCGTGTTCCAGGAGACGTTTCCGAAACTCTTTCAGGGAGGCAACGCGTGGCTGGCGCTGACGGACGAGTCCAATCTCCTGGAGACTGGAGTTGAGATCTTCGTGCGACCTCCCGGAAAGAAGGTCGGCAATCTCAATCTCCTCTCTGGAGGTGAAAAGGCTCTTACGGCCGTTAGTCTGATATTCTCTCTTTTTCTGTACAAACCGAGTCCGTTCTGTGTGCTCGATGAGGTCGATGCATCATTGGACGACGCGAATATCGGCAGGTTCGCACGTATGGTCACGGGGATGGCCGATCGGTCGCAATTCGTGCTGATCACACATAACAAGCGGACGATGGAAGGTTGCGACATGTTGTACGGAGTAACGATGCAAGAACCGGGTGTCTCGAAGATCGTATCGGTTCAACTGGACTGACAGACCTCTCCTCTGGGGTCGACCTTCGCCTTGAGTCAGCTAATAACTTTCAAACGGCACGCCGTCTCACGGTCGCAGAGGCAAGCACACAGGAAGACTTGACAGTGAGAGAGTACCGCCCGTAGACTCGGCAGCTGCAAGTGTTGGATGAAAAGCACTTGCTAAACTCATGGAATCTAAAGCTTTGCGACGACTTCGCGACGACGTTGCGCGCTTGATGGCGCGGTACCGCCAAGCGAGAGAGAGGCAGGCACAGCTCGCGACCGCGCTCGGCAAGAATCGTGTGGAAGTGGAGCGGTTACGAACGGAAGTGGAGCGCTACAAAGAAGAGAAGCTGAGCACGAAGAAACAGGTGGACGCGTTGATCCGCCGTTTCGAAGAACTGGACATTAATTGGGAGCCGGTCGACGGGTGAAACGAGAGGTCACCGTGGTCGTAGCAGGGCACGTACTCCACGTCCGGAGCGACGAGGATCTAGAGTACGTTAATGCTCTCGGCTCGTATGTGGACGGAAAGATTCGAGAGATAGGCCGAGGACAAGAGGGGGTAACGACTCTGAATCTTGCTCTTACGGCAGCACTCGCGATCGCTGATGAGGTACAGAAGCTTCGCAGATCGCAAGAGGGTATCGACGGTAAATTGGATCAGCTCGCCGAGGAGATCGAGGGATCTCTCGACGCAGGTGAGGAGATCATGCAGTAGTCAGGATCCCCGGGGCGCTGGTGAGCGATGTGCACGCTCGTACCGACAACTAGATAGCGAGGGGACCAGTCGCCGACTGGGTGAGAGAAGGCGATTGCCAGCTGGCGTCCCTCCGGTGGAGTACCGATTTCCACCTGCTAATAGGGGTTCGAAGCTTGCGTCACCACGGCGCATCCGGGGATCAATGGCGAATTCGGCCGTCACCTCGAAAGTCGAGCTGCGGCGGCGGGCGAGGAGTTACGCTGCCGTGATGAACGTCTCCGTTCGGTTGGATTATGACCGACGGATCTGCGCGCACATTCGGGCACTCGCAGCGTACTCGGCGGCGGCCCAAGTACTTGGTTATTTCGCGTTTAGCACCGAGGTCTCCCTCGATGGCTTGTTCACTATGGCGCGATCGGATCAAAAGCGCGTCTATCTGCCGAGGGTGACGGCTGATGGTTCGTTGGTCTATGTCGCGTGGAAACCGGGCGACCGATTGATCAAAGGGAGACTCGGAGCATTCGAACCTTCCGGTGGAGCAGCACCGCTAGCGGCGTGTACGCTTGCGCTAGTTCCAGGGCTCTTGTTCGATCCAGCTGGCCGCCGGCTTGGTCGCGGGAGGGGGAGCTATGATCGCACTCTGGATTGGCTACGGACGATCGGGCCGACCGTAGGCGTCGCATACCGTAGTCAGCTTGTCGAGAGACTGGATTGCGAGGATCACGACCGTGGCGTCCAGTGGATTGCGACGGAGAAAGGAGTGATGGCCGCCGTGGAGCGGAGTTCCGCGTGAACGATGTTGGAACGCACATGGCACTGTTGTGCCGAGGTGCAGTCGACGTGATTAGCGAGCCCGAGCTGCGTACCAAGCTCAGTTCTGGTAGGCGGCTGCGTGTAAAAGCCGGGTTCGACCCCACCTCGGCCGATCTGCACCTAGGACACACGGTGATTATGAGGAAGCTCCGGCACTTTCAACTGCTGGGTCATGAGGTGATTTTTTTGATCGGCGACTTCACGGCTAGAATCGGTGATCCCAGCGGCCGATCGGAGACACGGCCAGTACTGGACGCACACCAGATCTCACGTAACGCTGCTACCTATGAACAACAGGCGTTCAGGATCCTCGAGCGCTCACAGACACAAGTGGTTTGGAACAGCTCATGGATGGAGAAGCTTGCAGCGGCGGACATTATCCGACTTGCGGCGGAGTTTACCGTTGCTCGAATGCTTGAACGAGACGATTTCCAGGAGCGCTTCAGGCGGCACCAGCCGATCGGGTTGCATGAGTTTCTCTACCCGCTGATGCAGGGGTACGACTCTGTGGAAGTGGACGCAGATGTGGAGATCGGAGGCACGGACCAGAAGTTTAATCTGCTCGTCGGCCGTGAGCTGCAACGGAACCGAGGAAAGCTCCCGCAGGTAGTGATCACAATGCCACTGCTGGAAGGAACTGACGGCGTCCAGAAGATGAGCAAATCACTCGGAAATGCCATAGGGATTACCGAGGACCCGTCAGAGATGTATGGAAGAGTGATGTCGATCTCCGACGAGTTGATGTTGCGCTACTATGAACTGTTGAGTGATGCCGGTTCGGAGAAGCTCTCTGCGATCCGGGGAGCACGAGTGCACCCTATGGAAGCGAAGAAGGCGCTTGCCGAGGAGATCGTTGCTCGGCACCATGACGCGTTGGCTGCAACCCGCGCGGCGGAGGAGTTCCGTCGTCGGTTCCAGCTGGGGGGTCTACCTGACGACGTCCCTTTGTTTCGTTGGTCGGAGGAACGTGGGCCTGTGGCGATCTGCGAACTCCTGAAAGAAGCCGGACTTGTCGGCTCAATGGCGGAAGCGCGGCGACTGGTCGCGCAGGGAGGGGTTCGCGTCGACGGTGCGAAGATAACCACCCTAACGCACGAGATCGGGGACCGAGTCCTACTTGTCCAGGTTGGAAAGCGGCGCGTGGTGAGGGTGGTTCTGTCAAGGTAGTCGACGCGGGGATTGCTCCGACCGCAGTCCGGGTAGGCCGAACGAATCTGAATGGGTGGTCCCGTTCCTAGGAACCAACGGGGTGAAGGGAGCGCGTTCGACCCTGGCGTTTGTTGGCACACGCTGGGGAGTAGTGCAGCTCTTGACAGTCGAACTCGTACTCTCTATAAGTGCGCGGCTCTGCGGCGAGCGGAGTAGGTCTTTGAAAACTGGGTAGTGCCCGTACACGGATTCGATGACTGGATCCGTAGTACGAAGGTCGCGACCAGCCGAGACGAATCTTCAGTGTTCAAGATTTGTAGATGGTGCCTTCGGGTATCGTCTGCAAGTAAAACTGGAGAGTTTGATCCTGGCTCAGAACGAACGCTAGCGGCGTGCCTAACACATGCAAGTCGTGCGAGAACGTTCCCTTCGGGGAGCTAGTAAAGCGGCGCACGGGTGAGTAACACGTAGGTAACCTACCTCGGAGTCCGGAATAACTGACCGAAAGGTCGGCTAATGCCGGATAAGACCACGGCCACTCCGGTGGCAGCGGTCAAAGATGGCCTCTACATGTAAGCTGTTGCTACGAGATGGACCTGCGGCCCATTAGCTAGTTGGTGGGGTAATGGCCTACCAAGGCAATGATGGGTAGCTGGTCTGAGAGGATGACCAGCCACACTGGAACTGAGATACGGTCCAGACTCCTACGGGAGGCAGCAGTGGGGAATCTTGCGCAATGGGGGAAACCCTGACGCAGCGACGCCGCGTGGGTGATGAAGGCCTTCGGGTCGTAAAGCCCTGTCGTAGGGAAAGAAACGGTGAATGGCTAATACCCGTTTGCCTTGACGGTACTCTACAAGAAAGCACCGGCTAACTCCGTGCCAGCAGCCGCGGTAATACGGAGGGTGCAAGCGTTGTTCGGAATCACTGGGCGTAAAGCGCGTGTAGGCGGCCAATTAAGTTCGGTGTGAAAGCCCGGGGCTTACCCCCGGAAGTGCGCTGGAAACTGATTGGCTAGAGTATGGGAGAGGGAAGTGGAATTCCTGGTGTAGCGGTGAAATGCGTAGATATCAGGAGGAACACCGGCGGCGAAGGCGGCTTCCTGGACCAATACTGACGCTAAGACGCGAAAGCGTGGGGAGCAAACAGGATTAGATACCCTGGTAGTCCACGCTGTAAACGATGGGTACTAGGTGTCGTGGGTGTTGACCCCTACGGTGCCGTAGCTAACGCATTAAGTACCCCGCCTGGGGACTACGGTCGCAAGATTAAAACTCAAAGGAATTGACGGGGGCCCGCACAAGCGGTGGAGCATGTGGTTTAATTCGACGCAACGCGAAGAACCTTACCTGGGTTAGACAACGGTGGATCGCTTCAGAGATGGAGTTTTCCCTTCGGGGACTGCCGGTACAGGTGCTGCATGGCTGTCGTCAGCTCGTGTCGTGAGATGTTGGGTTAAGTCCCGTAACGAGCGCAACCCTTGCCTCTATTTGCCATCATTCAGTTGGGCACTCTAGAGGGACTGCCGGCGTTAAGCCGGAGGAAGGTGGGGATGACGTCAAGTCCTCATGGCCCTTATGCCCAGGGCCACACACGTGCTACAATGGCTGGTACAAAGGGCTGCGATACCGCAAGGTGAAGCCAATCCCATAAAGCCAGCCTCAGTTCGGATTGGAGTCTGCAACTCGACTCCATGAAGGTGGAATCGCTAGTAATCGCGGATCAGCATGCCGCGGTGAATACGTTCCCGGGCCTTGTACACACCGCCCGTCACACCATGGAAGTTTACTGTACCGGAAGTCGGTGCTTCAACCCGCAAGGGAGATAGCCGCCCATGGTATGGTCGATGACTGGGGTGAAGTCGTAACAAGGTAGCCGTAGGGGAACCTGCGGCTGGATCACCTCCTTTTTAGGGAGTGTCGCCTAGTCTAAAGACTTGGCGAACTACTCTAGGTCAACAGCCTTCCTCGGTGGGAAGGCTGAGATTCGGATTCGTGACGGCTGTTTCGGCAGATCTTCGTATCGGACACTACCCAGTTTTGAGGGCCCTGCTGTTTAGGGAGCAGGCCACAGGCGTGAATCGGGCGCCTTGGGCAAGCGGGCC
Organism: uncultured Myxococcales bacterium; assembly: GCA_964555245.1. Lineage (GTDB taxonomy): Bacteria > Desulfobacterota > Binatia > UBA1149 > SPBQ01 > CAZKRI01. The sequence goes on along the minus strand of CAZKRI010000055.1, from coordinate 2,424 downwards.
TATAGCTCAGTTGGTGAGAGCGCACGCCTGATAAGCGTGAGGTCGGTAGTTCAAATCTACCTAGGCCCACCACACATGGGGCTGTAGCTCAACTGGGAGAGCGCGGGCTTTGCAAGCCTGAGGTCGCCGGTTCGATCCCGGTCAGCTCCACTGACTTCAAGTCGGGCGCCCGAAGGGTCGATACGGGTTTCTTGGAGGGGTCTTTGACAATCGCATATCGGATGATCGAGAAGTGCACCTTGTGTGCTTGAGGTTGCTCACCAATTGTGAAGATCAAGCTACTAAGGGCGCACGGTGGATGCCTTGGCGCAAGCAGGCGAAGAAGGACGCGGTTAGCTGCGATAAGCTTCGGGGAGCTGCTAAACAAGCTTCGATCCGGAGATCTCCGAATGGGGAAACCCGGCACGGGTCACACCGTGTCATTCCGAGGTGAATTGATAGTCTCGGAAGGTCAACGAGGGGAAGTGAAACATCTCAGTACCCTTAGGAATAGAAATCAATCGAGATTCCCTGAGTAGCGGCGAGCGAAAGGGGATAAGCCCAAACCGTCCCTGTTTACAGGTGCGGGGTTGTGGGGCTTTCTTTGGGCGTAGCCCGGCAAGTTATCAAATTGGCGTGTAGCGGAACGATCTTGGAAAAGACGGCCATAGAGGGTGAGAGCCCCGTACGCGAAACTCGGCCGATCTTGCTGGAGAAAGTACCCGAGTACTGCGGGACACGTGCAATCCCGTGGGAATCTGGGAGGACCATCTTCCAAGGCTAAATACTCGCTTGCGACCGATAGTGAACTAGTACCGTGAGGGAAAGGTGAAAAGCACCCCGGCGAGGGGAGTGAAATAGTAACTGAAACCGTGCGCTTACAAGCAGTGGGAGCACCATGTTCGTGGCTATGCCACGGACGGTGTGACCGCGTGCCTTTTGCTTAATGAGTCTGCGAGTTACGCTCTGTAGCAAGGTTAAGCCGTTAAGGTGTAGCCGTAGCGAAAGCGAGTCTGAATGGGGCGATGGAGTTGCAGGGCGTAGACCCGAAGCGGGATGATCTACTCATGGCCAGGGTGAAGTTCTGGTAACACAGGATGGAGGCCCGAACCGGTGAAGGTTGAAAACTTCTCGGATGAGCTGTGAGTAGGGGTGAAAGGCTAATCAAATTCCGTGATAGCTGGTTCTCCCCGAAATATATTGAGGTATAGCCTCTGGTGTTTGCTGACGGAGGTATAGCACTGAGTGGGCTAGGGCCCCATACCGGGGTACCAAACCCAATCAAACTCCGAATGCCGTCAAGTATAGCCAGGGAGTCAGTCCGTGGGTGCTAAGGTCCATGGTCGAGAGGGAAACAGCCCAGACCGCCAGCTAAGGTCCCAAAGTGTATGCTAAGTGGGAAAGGATGTGGAAAGACTTAGACAACCAGGAGGTTGGCTTAGAAGCAGCCACCCTTTAAAGAAAGCGTAACAGCTCACTGGTCGAGTCGGTCCGCGCCGAAAATGTAACGGGGCTAAGCATACCACCGAAGCTGCGGATCCGTTCACACTGCGGTGTGTTCGGGTGGTAGGGGAGCATTCCACGAGCCTGTGAAGCGTGACCGAAAGGACGCGTGGAGGTGGTGGAAGAGCTTATGCAGACATGAGTAGCGATAAAAAAGGTGAGAAACCTTTTCGCCGTAAGTCTAAGGTTTCCTGGGTAAAGCTAATCTGCCCAGGGTTAGTCGGTGCCTAAGCCGAGGCCGAAAGGCGTAGGTGATGGAAATCAGGTTAATACTCCTGAACCGTACAATGAACGTTTGACTGAAGGGGGAACGGAGAAGGATAACCCAGCCGCTTATTGGATCGCGGTTTAAGCGTGTAGGTGGAGGCTGCAGGAAAATCCGTAGCTTCATTAACGCCGAGACGTAATGACGAGTGGTTCCTTCGGGTTCCGCGAAGTGGGCGATTCCATGCTCCCGAGAAAAGCCTCTAAGGGAGTTCATTGTGTGACCGTACCGCAAACCGACTCAGGTAGACGGGTAGAGCATACCAAGGCGCTTGAGAGAACTCGGGTTAAGGAACTCGGCAAATTGACACCGTAACTTCGGAAGAAGGTGTGCCGCCACCGGTGAAGGGTTACGCACCCAGAGCTGGTGACGGTCGCAGAGACCAGGGGGTAGCGACTGCTTACCAAAAGCACAGGACTCTGCTAAGTCGCAAGACGACGTATAGGGTCTGACGCCTGCCCGGTGCCGGAAGGTTAAGGGGACTCGTTAGCTCCCTTGTGGAGCGAAGCGGGGAACCGAAGCCCCGGTAAACGGCGGCCGTAACTATAACGGTCCTAAGGTAGCGAAATTCCTTGTCGGGTAAGTTCCGACCTGCACGAATGGCGTAACGACTTCCCCACTGTCTCAACCCGGGACTCAGCGAAATTGCACTCTCGGTGAAGATACCGAGTACCCGC
>CAZKRI010000054.1:0-3033 GCA_964555245.1 uncultured Myxococcales bacterium | reverse complement strand
GCGTCGGCGCAGTTGTCCGCTGTCTCATTGCACGCGTCGTTGCACTCGGTGCCACCCGCGCACGGATCGCCCGCTCCCACGCACGCGCCTCCCGAACACGCATCGGTAGCCGTGCAGAACAGACCGTCGTCGCACGGATCGGTGTTGCTCACGTGCCCGCAAGTGCCCGCGCCGTCGCACTCATCGTCCGTGCAAATGTTTCCATCGCTCGCGCAGCCCGTCCCCGAAGCGTCGGCACAGTTGTCCGCCGTCTCGTTGCACGCGTCGTTGCACTCGGTGCCACCCGCGCACGGATCGCCCGCTCCCACGCACGCGCCTCCCGAGCACGTATCGGTGGCCGTGCAGAACGAACCGTCCGTACACACCGAGCCGTTGAGGTCGGCTGCCAAGCAATTGTCCGCACTCTCGTCGCATGATTCCGCGCAGTTCCCGTCGCCGTCGGCTCCAGGACACGGGTCGCCCGCGTGCCCGCTGCACGCTCCAGCGCTGCACGTGTCGGCGCCGTTGCAGAACAGGCCGTCGCTACACGGAGCCCCGTTGTCCGGCGCGCAGACCGATGGCTGGCCCGCGCAGGCGTAACAGGTTTCGACTTGGCACGTGTCCGAGCAACCGTCACCCGACGACGCGTCGCCGTCGTCGCAGCCCTCGCCGGAATCGATCGCGCCGTTACCGCACTCACCCGTTGTAAACGACCAAATCGGCCCCGCAACAGTGCTAGTGCCGTCGCTGACGTCGGTGTACCACTCGTACTCCGTCGCCGGGGCGAGCCCTGGCCAAACGGCCGTAGCGTCCTGACCCGACGTCACGCCGGTCACCTGCGCGATCTGCATGAATGGCCCACTCATGTCGTAACTGAGCGTGAACTGACTGTCTGCATCCGTTTCGAAAGTGTCCAGCCACGGCGAGTACGTTTGGACCTGGATCTGATTGAGACTGGGTTTGAACGTGAGGATACGAAGCCACCCGTTGCCACCGTTGGTCCGGCTTTGGTAGTCCGACAACAGCGAATTCACGACACTGCCGCCGAACGTATCTTGTCGTCGCCCCTCGCCGGGAACGTGACCCGACAGCATGAGGAAAAGGTTCGGGTTGTCCTTGAGCGCGTCGTAGATCGCCTGCCCCTGCGCACCGAAGCTACCCGGGTTACCGGTGTTGATGATCCAGTGACTGATCACGATCCCGCGTCGATCGCTGTAAGTTTGAAGAAGGGCGTCCGCCCACGCGAGGACCGCAGCATTCGCGGTGGTATCGTACTCCAAATAGATGGCGATGAAGTCCATCCCGCTCGCGCTGAAGAGGCTGAAGTGGTTGTCGTTGTTCGACCCGTAGTGCCCGCCATAGTAGCCGCGACCGAGAAAACGCGACTCGCCGAAATATTGGTTGTACAGTGTCGTCGACGATTCCGGCGTGGGGCTCCCGGCCGGCGTCTGATCGTGGTTCCCCACCGCGATGCCGTAGGGTATCCCGTCAGGCAACAGCGTCGTCACGGGGTTCTCGATCAGGTCCATCGCCGTATCAGCATTCTTCCACTCGATCTCGACATCGGGAGTGCCGTTGCCCAGGTTGCCGTGCTCGACGCAGTCACCCTCCTGCCCAACATAGACGATGTTCCGCGCCGCTTTGTTGTCGACAATCCACTGCGTCTGGCTGGTGAAAATGGCCGGGTTGCTGCTGCACGGGCTACCGCATGAGTAATACTGCGTGTCGGGCAGTGCGATGATCGTGAAGTCCGGTGCGTTGACGATCTCACGCCCGTAGTACGTAACGGTCAGATTGTCGCCATTCGGATCGGAGACGTTGACGTCGAGAGTAGGCGAGGTCGATACGCCCGTCGCGCCGTCGGCGGGTGCATTGAGCGTCGGCGGATATGGGCTTGTAAAGACGATGGAATCGACCCAGCTCCATCCGCTCCCCAGGATCGACCCGTTTTGCTGCGTTCCCGCACTATCGGTCACCGTGGTGCCCGTACCGTCGTTCAACCCCCATCGCGCGATCAGGCCGGTGCCCGAAGAAACCTCGGCGAACATCGTCGACTGGATCTCCGCTTGTGTGCGCACGAGGTTCCAGATGCGAGCTTCGTCGAGAGCGCCTTGGAAATGTCCAAGAGCCACTCCCGTCGAGGTCATCGCCGTGCCGAGGCCCGCATGCTGAATGCTGTCGGCCCGTGTGGGCTGGCTCACGACGAGCTGAGCCTCCAACGCGCCATCCAGGTAGAGTCGCCAGGTCGTGCCATCGTAGGTCGCCGCTGCATGATGCCACACGCCGTCGGCCAAGATTGGGGTGGTACCCGCGACCGGGTGGTTGAGTCCTGGAGTGGTACCTCCCGCCCCTTCCTCGAAATCCGCCACCAGAACGCTGTCGGATCCGCGAATCCCGAGGAAGTAGTTCATGTCGACGTTGCTCCCGTCGCCCTCTCCCCGTCCCTTCGTGACCAGCGGGACCGCCGTAACGCCCCCGGTACCGGTGCTCGCCGTTACGCCCGTCCCTACCCGCTTGAACCAGGTCTCGAGCGTGAAGTTCGCCAGTCCGAGCGCCGCGGTGTTCCCGAAGCTGACATAGGCGGTCGTGCTCGCGCCCAGATCGAGGGCACAATCGCCCCCCGGCGTGCATACGGCATCGGCACGGGCTGCCGAGGCAAACACTGTAAAAACAGCGGCGGCGCCGATGAACCGGCGCCACCGCGAGGCTCTATCCTTGCGTCGTGCAGTGCTCAGAATCGCTCCCCCCCGTCCTCTTTATGGCGCCTTCGCCTTAAACTGTTCCTGTGTATTAAACAGGTTGCTCGTGAACTCGGAAGTCCAACACACCCCTTCCGAGTTCAATAGCTGCACCGTCACGCTCGGGTCCTGTGCGAAGAACGTCGAGGCGTCCACCGGCACCGGCGTGGCCAGATTAACCCCTCGCGCCTTGAGCTGGGCCTTGGATTTCCCGATCGCCCCCGGCTTGAGCTTGATCTGCTGGACCCCATCGTAGGTCCCGGTGGAATCCTTCAGGCTCCAGCCCTTGGGATCGTAGCTCTGCCAGAACCCGTTG
>CAZKRI010000053.1:0-21430 GCA_964555245.1 uncultured Myxococcales bacterium | reverse complement strand
AACCTCCGGATCGACCGCATCCACCGCCGCACCTGCCATCCCGTCCTCCAACCTCTGCTCCTCCATGAGCTCGAACCATCCCTCCGCCCTGCACAGTAATTATCCACATGCCAGTTGTCTCAGTCATGTTGGCAGAGAGGGGGGGTTCGCTGCTCTTGAGCAGTTTCATCCGAGCGACCCGCATTGGTACCTGGCATTTGTTGGGAGCGAGCCCGCGATGCAAAGCCGTGGAATCGGACGAGCCTTGCTCGCCCCCGTGTTGAAGATTGCCGATGCAACGAACGCGCTCTGCTACTTGGAGACACCGTTTCCACGAACGCACGAGTTCTATGAACGTCTCGGGTTTGTACGTCACGCCGAACACAGTCCATTCATCGGCGCTCCACAGGGAGTCGTGACGTTTCTGCGCGAGCCAGGTTCTGCTATGCAGGAACGGTCTTGACGATTCGGGACCACCGCCGAACGTGGCGTTGCACCCGACACCTCGTTTCGCTCGGCGCGGGTGAGCGCCAAGGTCGTTAGGCGGCAAGGAAATCAACGATGACGTCAGCGATCGTCGGTCCGATGTGCGCGTACACTCTCTTCCTGTTCGGGATTTGGGCGCTGCTTGGCTACGTCCGCATCTCTGGCAGCTTGCGCGGGACGATTCCTGCCCAGTACCTTCGGGTCGGGGAGGGTCCGCTACCACCCGCCAAGATCGTCGACGTGCACCATCACTTCAGCAACCAGTTCGAAGTGCCCCTGCTGTTCTATCTGGGGTGCATCACCGCTCTCGCAACGGAGTCGGTGGACCGTGCAACGGTCACGCTTGCGTGGTCGTTCGTAGGCCTACGAGTCGTCCACACGGCGATCGTCCTCGTGAAGAATGACCCCCGGATTCGCGTCGCTCCCTACGTGCTCAGTACCCTTGCCGTGTGGGCGATGTGGGCCAACATTTTCCGCCATGTCGTGTGGTCTGCCGCCTAACGAAGAGGCTCTTATCCGCCATGCCCACGCACGGCGGATAAGAGCCTCTTCGTTAGCCAGCCAGAGAGTCCCATGCTAAAGGAGCAGGCCATGTCTGTCCGCGAACCTCTGATCACGACCTCGCTCGGCCGTCTAAGCGGAACGCCGGTTTTCGCCGGCACGCGCGTGCCCGTGCAGACGCTGATCGACTATCTCGAAGCAAACGACTCTCTCGAAACCTTCCTGGACGACTTTCCCAGCGTTTCGCGCGAGCATGCTGTCGCAGTGCTCGAGCTCGCGAAGTCCGCACTCCTCGCCAAAGCCGTGGCCGCTTGACCGCGAACGGCGGTCCCAATGCGAGTGCTCCTCGACGCGTGTGTCCCGAAGCGTCTTGGCAGGAGCCTTCCCGGCCACGCGGTTCATACCGCCCCAGAACTGGGCTGGGGCGACCTCGATAACGGTGACCTCCTCAACGCGATGCAAGATCGCTTCGATGCGTTGGTCACGGTCGACAAGCGGCTCGTACAACAGCAGCATATTGACGATCGGTCTTTCGGAGTCGTCGTGCTCCGCGCGAAATCGAATCGCCTCGCGGATCTACTCCCATTGGTACCCGACCTTCTCGCAGCACTTTCGCGTCTCCAAGCCGGTACAGTGAACGAGGTGGCTGGCTAACAAGCGCACGGAGCGGGCCGGCATGCTACGAAGTTGTGATTGCGAACGGTTGAGGGCCGGCCGCTCATCCGCAATCCGTTAGGCCGATACGATCGAGAAGGCCCATGCAGTAGCCGGATGTTCCGCTTTCTTCACGCCGCAGACGTTCATCTCGATAGCCCGCTCGTCGGGCTGGACCGCTACGAGTCCGCGCCTGTCGACGCAGTGCGTGGCGCCACGCGGCGCGCCTTCGAGAACCTCGTGCGCCTCGCAAGCGATGAGGAGGTGGCGTTCGTCCTGCTGGCCGGCGACCTCTACGACGGCGACTGGAAGGACTACCGCACGGGTCTCTTCTTCGTGGAGCAGATGGCGAAGCTCCGCGACGCGCGTATCCCGGTGTTCGTCATCGCGGGCAACCACGACGCGGCGAGCCAGCTGACGAAGAACCTGCACTCGCCCGACAACGTGCACTTCTTCTCCACGAGAAAGCCGGAGACCCGCTTCGTCGAAGGGTTCGACGTCGCCGTCCACGGGCAGGGCTTCGCGTCGCGGGCGGTCACCGACGATCTCGCCGCTACGTATCCCATCGCGGATTCCGGGCTCTTCAACATCGGGCTCCTCCATACGAGCCTGGATGGCAGAGAAGGCCACGCGCACTACGCCCCGACGTCGTCGCAGGTACTCGCTCAGAAGGGGTACCAATACTGGGCCCTGGGCCACGTCCACAAGCGTGAGATCGTGTCGACGGATCCGTGGATAGTGTTTCCGGGCAACGTGCAGGGCCGCCACGCGCGCGAGGTCGGTGCCAAGGGATGCACGATCGTAACCGCCGACGAGGGCGTCGTCGTCGGCGTCGAGGAGCGGCATCTCGATGTGCTTCGATGGTCGATCTGCCTGGTGGACGTCGAAGGCGCGGCCACAGCGAACGATGTCCTCGAAAAGGTGTCGCGCGCGCTGGCGCTCGAGGTCGACGGGGCGGACGGCCGAGCGCTCGCGATCCGCGTCGAGGTGACCGGAGCCGCGGCCTGCCACGATGAGATCGCCGCCAAGCCGGATCACTGGGCTCAGGAGATCCGCGCGCTAGCCTCGACGGCGACATCCGACGTCTGGATCGAGAAGGTGCGGTTTGCGACGGGACGTCCGGCCAATCTCTCTGCGCTGGCGGCGCGCGACGACGCGCTGGGGAGCCTCCTGCGGGAACTCGGGGCGGGCGCGGGCGACCCCGAAGAGACCGCGGCCCTGCGCGACGCCCTCGCCGACGTCAGAGGGAGCCTTCCGCCCGAGCTCTTCAGCGGGATCGACGCCCTCGACCTCAACGACCCCGATGTCGTGGGTCGGCTCGCGGCCGAGGCCCGCGAACTTCTCCTCGCGCGGATCACGCGCGAAGGACTGCCGCGATGAAGATCCTCGAACTTGACCTCACGGCATTTGGTCCGTTCACGGACCGGGCGCTCAACCTCAGCGCTGGTGGGCAGGGGTTGCACGTGATCTTCGGCCGCAACGAAGCCGGGAAGAGTTCGGCTCTCCGCGCGCTCCACGCGCTGCTCTACGGCATCCCGGGACAGACGACCGACGCGTTCCTCCATCCCTACGACGGTCTCCGTCTGGGCGGCCGACTGCGTCTGTCCACGGGTGAGGAGTTCGCGTTCGTCCGTCGCAAGGGGAACAAGGGAACGCTCCTCGCTCCCGACGGCGCGCGCCTCGACGACGGCGCGCTAGACCGCTTCCTCGGCGGCATGGGCGCCGACCAGTTCCAGAAGTTCTGGGGCATCGACCACGCCCGGCTGGTGCAGGGCGGCAAGGACATCCTCGCGGGTCACGGTGACCTCGGGGAGAGCCTGTTCGCCGCGGGCTCCGGCGTCTCCCATCTACGCGCGCTTCGTCAGCACCTCGGAGAGGAGGCCGAGGCCTACTTCGCGCCGCGCGGACACAAGCGGGTCATCAACCTGAGCATCGGCCGACTCCGGGAACTCAAGAGCGCGCAGCGCGACGCAACCGTCTCGGCCGAGCAGTGGACGCGCGAGGATCGCACGCGGCACGACGCCGAGAAAAGCCTCGCTGATTCCACGGGCCGGCAGGAGGAGCTTGCCCGAGAGAAGTCGCGCCTCGAGCGCCTGAAGCGTGTCCTCCCGCTTCTCGCCGAGCGCGGCGAGCTGCATCGACGTCTCGACGCCATCGGCGATGTCATTCTGCTCGGGCCCGACTTCCCGACGCGCCGGCAGGACGCCGAGTCCGAGCTTCGGTCGGCCGATCAGCGCGCGGAACGGGCCGCAGCGGACTTGACGGAACAGGAAGCGCTGATCGCAGGACTCGGGTCATCGCCCCCGCTGGCAGCTGAGGCGGACGCGGTGAACGATCTCTACAAGCGCCTCGGCGGTCACCGCAAGGCGCTCGAGGATCGTCCCGGACTCCTCGGACGTCGCAACGAATTGCGCGCACAGGCTAAGCGTCAACTCGGCGAACTCCGACCCGACGTTGACATCGACGACGCCGAGACGCTCCGGGTGTTCGTCGGTCGTCGGGCCCGCATCCAGAGACTCGCGGCCGAACAGGTGGGACTCGAAGGCGGGCTCGGGGCGGCACGAAAGCGGCTCAAGAACGCCGGCGCCCAGAGCGAGGAGTTGAACCGCGTTGCGTCGTCTCTCCCGCCGGCGCGTGACCCTGAGAAGCTCGTGTCGGCGATCGAGGCGGCACGCCAACGCGGCGATGCGGAGGCGGCGCGTGCGAAGTCCGTCCAGGCCACCAAGCGGCTGACCGCTCAGGTGGATGCGCTCGTCGAGAAACTCGATCTCCCCGGCACGGCAACAGCAAGGCTCGACGCCCTCCGGGTGCCTCCCGCCACGACGGTCTCGCGATTCGAGCGCCGCGCTCGCGAACGCGACGAAGGAGCCCGCGACCTCGCGGCCGGTCGGCAGCGCATATCCAAGCTGGCGCGGGAACTGGATGCGAAGATTGATGCGCTCCGGACCAAGAAGGCCGTGCCAACCGAGGAAGCCCTGAAGGACGCCCGTACTCGTCGCGACGCGGCATTCGGTCTTCTTCGCGACAAGTGGGAGAAGGGCCGGGATGTGGCGGAGGCGACGCGCGAGCTCCTCGGTAAGGGCAAGCTCATCGACCTCTACCCCAAGTCGGTCGCAGAGGCGGACGAACTGGCCGACCGTCTGCGGAGCGAGGCTGACCGGGTCGCGGAACTTGCGCAACTCCTCGAGCAACGCCAATGCCTCGCTGCCGACGACGCGGCGAACGTGACCGCGGTGCTGCAGCATGAGACGACCGCCAAGGAACTCGACGAAGAGTGGCGTGAATCCTGGAGGCTCGTGCCGGCCGCTCCGCCGAAGATCGATGACGCACGCGCCTGGCGAGAGGACTTCGACCGTCTCGCCGGGCGCTGGGCGGAGCTGGCGGAGGCCCGGGAGCTGCAGGAGGAGCTGGAGGCGTGGATCGCGACGCAGCTCGCGGACCTCCGCTCGGCAACCGCGTCCCTTGAACCAGCCGCACCTCCCGCCGCCGGCCTCGCCGCGGCCGTGTCCGCTGCGGAGCAGCTGCGCCAACGAGTCGAGAAGGACGAGCGCGTCCGCGCCGATCACGCGCGCGAGACCCGCGCGACCGAGCTGGCGATTCGCGCTTCTGAGGCCGAGATCCAGGAGGTCGAGGGCGAGATCCACGCGTGGAAAATCCGATGGGACGAGGCCGTACGCGGCCTCGTTCACGGCGGAACCTGCCCACCTGACGACGCACTGGTCGCCGTGGACGGCATCGACAAGGCGCTGCGGGCGCTGGACGAGGCGGACGGCTACCACACCCGCATCTCGGCGATCGGCCGCGACGCCGACTCGTTTCGAGTCGATGTGCGCCTGCTGGTCGAGCGCCTCGCGGACCCAACCGTGCTGGAGGATGGGGAGGAGGCGGTCTGGGTCGAAGGCATCCACCGGCGCCTCGCCGCGGTGCTCAAAGAGGACGAAGGGCGTCGGCAGGCGCTGAATCTGCAAGAGCGGCTCAAGGACGACGTCGCCCGCGCCGCAGAGGCCGTGAGCGCAGCCCGTCTCACGCTCGCCGGGCTGCGCGACGAGGCGCAGTGCGGCGCGGACGGCGATCTGGCCCTTGCCGAACAGCGGAGCGCCGACCTTCGGGCTGGTCAGGCAGACCTCGCCCGGATCGAGAAGGACCTCGTCCGCAGCGGAGACGGGCACGCGATCGCGGCTCTCGAGGCCGAGGCGGCGGGTGCCGACCGTGATGCCATCGACGTTCGGCTCTCCGCCATAGGCGCGGAGCTGCTCGATGTCGATGCTGCGGTCGCGACGGCCCATGAGGCCCGCGCCGCTGCGCGCGCTGCGTTGCAGAGACTCCAGGGGCCGTCGGCCGCAAGCGAACACGCGGAGAACATCCAGTCGACGCTGGCCCGGATTCGCGACGATGTCGTCCGCTACGCGCGTCTTCACCTCGCGTCCACGATTCTCGCACGTCGCATCGACGACTATCGCCGTGAGAACCAGGTGCCGCTCCTGCTCCGCGCGAGCGTCCACTTCCAGGCAATGACCCTCAGTGGCTTCGAGCGACTCGAGGCGGACGTCGAGGAAGAGCGTCCCGTCCTGGTGGGCGTCCGGCCGAACGGAACCCGGGTGCCTGCGGGCGGGATGAGTGAGGGGACCGTGGACCAGGTCTTCCTCGCGCTGCGGCTCGCCGCCGTCGAGGCATCCTGCGCGTCCGGGGAGCCGATGCCCTTCGTGGTAGACGACGTGCTCGTCCAGTTTGATGACGAACGCAGTACCGCTGCATTGCGTGTGCTCGCCGACGTGGCGGCGCACACTCAGGTCGTTTTGTTCACTCACCACCAGCACGTCAGGACCTCCGCCGAGGGCTTGGTTGTGCCTGCGGGAGTGATCCTTCATGAGCTTTGATTGCCGTGGCACATGCCTGCTCGATCCGAGTGTCATGCAAGTGGACCACAACTCTGCACGGGCTGACCACGGCATGCAGCCGACGGCGCCGCGCGCCGCGGTTGATGCCGAAGCCGTTAGCTGTACTGAACGAACTCGGAGAGAGAGGGACAATGGCTCATCACAAGCGCCGCCGACCGAAGAATCGTCGCGCAGGCAGCTCGGTGCGGCTATCGTTATCACCGCTTTATTACAGTGTAGTTGTACGTCGGCCATTGACACGCGTGAAACTCCACCGGAATCTGCTGAAAACGCCAAGGGCTACGGCACCGTCATTGGTTCCATTCTCCTCTCAGCAACAGCTGGGGTATCGGGCATTGATGAGCGATCGTCGATAGCGCTCAAGGCTAAGAAATATGAAGCGAAGATACGCAGGCGTGAAGTTTACGAATACGGATTCGCGAGCAGGACTAAGTATCTTGGTGAAACCTATCGAGTTGTTTTCGATGTCGATGTTGAGAAGCGGTTCATCATTCATGCACCAGTAGGCACGTATGAGGTTCTGAACATCTCGCAAACGATTACCGGTATCTTTGGTGAAAGGAATACGGCATGCGTGATGGAAGGGCCGGCTGCCTTTGATGTTCGAGAACGTAAGACAACCTACGTTGGCAGGTTGACCATCGCTGCTGGACTGATGTCAGACCGCGAAGTCAGAATGCACCAAGCTCTCCAGAATGCCCGTGGAGTCTTTGTGATTGGGCGTCCTGAGGCTCTCCTCACCATGAAAGGCAGCGTAACTGACATGAAAGAGGAGACGTTGCGGGAACTTGGCATGGATCAGGGGGCTGCAGCAAGAAGCCTGGATACCCATCTAATGAGGGCTTCGGAAAGAGTCACTTGGACTTGCGAAGGAATAGCGGATGACGGCCGCATCCATCGCTGAGGAGGATTCGAACCATGCCCGATGCTCGTCAGGGCGGTTGCCAGTGCGGCGTCGTTCGTTACGAGGTCCAAGGCGAGCCTCTCGCCGTCGGAATATGCCATTGCACGCAGTGCCAACGTCAATCCGGCAGCGCGTTCGGGATGAGCATGATCGTTCCCAAAGACGCGTTTCGGATCCTCCAAGGCCACCTCAAGACCTTTACGCGTACCTCGGACAGCGGTCGCCCCGTAAGCTGCGCGTTCTGCGCCGATTGCGGGACTCGGATTCATCATGAGCCTCGGTACCTTCAGGGCGTTCTCAACATCAAGCCCGGCACGCTCGACGACACTTCGTTCCTCGCGCCTACGATCGAGGTGTGGTCGGCACGAAAGCATCCGTGGTTAGCGCTGTCTTCAGGCCTGCGCTCCTTCGAGCGACAGCCACCTTCCAGCGCGTGAACCGCGCGGCCTGAGAAACGGTTGGAGCGGACCGACGCATGAAGAGCGAGTCATCAAGGCGAGCGTCGCAGCGCGCCGGCCGCTCAACCGCCGGTCGTCGATAGGCAGACTTCAAAGATGGCATCGAAGCGCGGGGTGAAGAAGTCGCGAATGGGGGCGTTGCCTCCGCGATATTCGTTTGTGCTCAATCCGCACGCCGATCTCCGATTCACAAGGTGCCCCAAGTGCGAAGGGCACACGAGGATTCGGAAACTCCCACTCGTCATCCACGTCGACGATGCCGGGTTGCTCGTCGTCGGGAAGACCTGCCGACTCTGCGTGGCCTGCGAAATACTGATCGCGCACGAGGCCGACGTTGGGCGCCTGATCGCCGCTTTGACCCTGGGCGCTGAGAAGGGTCAGCCAGAGTATCTCGTTCTGGGAACGGTCGAGCCGCACGTCTGGCGCCGCGGTCTGCATGGCAGCGTGTCGATTGACGAGGTGATCGAATACATGGCGGATTTCAAAACGTACCTGCAAGTCGATTTCACGCCGGGCGGTTGGTATCCGAAGATAGACAGGCTGGCTAACGCGCTGCAGCCGACGGCCGGCAAGAGGCGCACGGAGTACAAGAATGGCAGGCGCGCCGGCCGTGGCTGAGCGTGAGACGTTAGAACTCTCCGAGCACGCTCATGACACTCCCTGAGATTACCGGCAGAACTAGGATGCTGGGCCTGATTGCTGATCCCGTGGTCCAAGCACGATCGCCCGGGATGGCCAATGCACTCCTCCAGCAACGAGGCAGCTTCAGAATTTCGCTGGCGCAATCGTTTCCATGCCGCACAAGTCAGCGATCGCGGCTCTTCTGGACGAGCTTACGCCGGAAGCGCAGTTGGTGGGTGCGGTGAACGTCATTAGCCGGACCGCCGACGGCCGGCTCATTGGGACTGCGCTGGACGGAGAGGGGTTTGTTGCGGGCGTGCGATCTGCCGGGTACGAGATCAAAGGTGCCTCTTGCTTGTTGGTAGGAGCCGGCGGTGCAGCCGCGGCGATCGCCTTCGCCCTTGCCAGGCACGGCTGCGCGTCGCTCATGATCAAGAACCGCACCGCGTCGAAAGCCGCATCCCTCGCATCGCGGGTCCGGGAGGCGTTCCCGGGCGTGCAGGTTCAGGCCGGCGAAGCTGGAGGCGGCAAGTACGATTTGGCGATCAACGCGACTTCCCTCGGGATGAAGGCCGATGATGAGTTGTCGTTATCCCACGACATCGTCGACAGGTCGGCTCTGATAGCGGAGTGTGTCATCGCACCGGAGATGACCCGGCTGCTCGAAGTCGCACGCAAGCAGGGGCGCCCCGTACACACAGGCGTTCCAATGCTGGTCGCCCAGATGGACCTGATGTTGCGCTTCATGGGAGTCGAATGAAGAGTTCGAACAACGCCTTGCAGCGAACGCCCGCAAGCGGGCGCCGCTGAAGGCGAGCGTTGGACAGCGAAGGAGAGTCGGAAGCGGTACCATGAATCCCACTATTGTCGGCACGATCGCATTCACATGTACGCTCGGCGGCGCCCTGGTTGGAATCTGGTTACGCACCACCCTGCCAGAGCATCACTTCAACGATGAGTCTAGAGACACGATGAAGCTCGGCATCGGATTGATCGCCACGATGACCGCGCTCGTTCTTGGCCTCGTCACCGCCTCCGCCAAGAGCTCCTTTGATGCTGTGGACACTGCGGTGGAACACATGGCCGTGGACATCCTCACACTCGACCGGCTGCTTGCTCGTTATAAGCCTGAGACCGGCGAGATTCGTGGCGCCTTGCAGCACGCGGTTGCGCGCCGGATCGACATGATATGGCCGCAGAGTTCATCCCGGCCCGCCCATCTGGATCCGATCCGTTCGGGAGCGGCGTCAGAAGCTGAAGGGCTCGCGGACGGAATTCGCGGTCTAACGCCGCGCGATGACTCCCAACGGTCGCTCCACTCCCGTGCGCTGGACCTCGCCGAGGCGCTGTTGCAAGCCAGGTGGCTATGGTTCGCCGGCGGCGGAACGTCAGTCCCTCTGCCGTTTCTTGTGCTTCTCCTGTTTTGGCTCACGATCACGTTCGCGAGCTTCGGGTTGTTTGCCCCGCGAAACGCAACGGTCCTCGCGGTCCTCTTCGTTTGTGCACTGTCTGTTGGCGGCGCCGTATTTCTCATATTGGAGATGGATGGGCCGTTCGACGGCTTGCTCAAGGTCTCCGCAGATTCGTTGCGCTACGCATATGCCCATCTCAACCAGTAGGCGTATCACGGTCGCGTTCATCCAGATCGCCGGCCAACAAGGTGCCGCGCCGGGTTCTTGATGAACGAATCCGGGTACGTTTACGGAGGCGCGGCCACCGACGAGGAACTGAGCCGAATTCGCTACGTCGAAGCATGGGCAGACCCTCTGACCATCCGTCAGCTCGAGGCGATCGGCGTCTCCTCGGGTTGGCGATGCGCTGATGTGGGTGCCGGCGGCGGATCGGTTGCCAGATGGCTCGCAGAGCGAGTCGGCCCTTCAGGCGCCGTCATCGCCGCTGACATCGACGTCCGTTTCCTGTCGGATCTGCCAGCAAACGTCGAGGTTCGCACTCACGACGTTGTCAACGATCGTCTTGAGCCCGACAGCTACGACCTCGTGCATTGCCGAGCTTTGCTGTTGCATCTGGCCGACCCGCGTGGAGCTTTGGTTCGGATGGTCTCTGCCGTGAAGCCCGGGGGATGGCTGCTGGCCGAAGATGCCGATTGGGGTCTATGCACAATTGCAGGGCACGCCGACGCTGCTTGGGCAACCGGCTACCTTCACGACGTTTGGGCCCGTCACGCTCGAGAAGGCATCCGCTATCCCTACTTCGGGCGACGCTTGCCTGGACTCGTCGCCGAACTCGGCCTCGACAGTGTGTACGGCGAAGTTGTTGCGCCCATTACACGCGAAGGGACCACGTCTCATGAACTGATCCGCTTGACCGTCCGGGCCCTGCGGCAAGCCAATATCCGTGTTGGCGCCTCGGAACATGACCTCGACCGGTTGGAGTCTGTTCTGGCGGATCCGTCAATCGTTCTTCTAGGGTTGGCGTCAGTTTCCCTTCGAGGACGAAGGTCGGTTTGAGTGACTCGCTCGAGACGCTGAAGACCGAGCTCGAGCATTTCGGCGCGGCCAACGACGGCGCGACCGCAGAGCGTTCTCGGCGCATGTTGAACATCACCCGCGATACCGGTGATGTTCCTGTCCGTCCTCGTAAGCGCTACGCTCGCGCGCCGGGTGCTCGAGATCGGAACCTCCAACGGTTACTCCACTGTCTGGCTTGCCGAGGCAGCGAGGGCAATCGGCGGTGCAGTGACTACGGTCGAGTTGTCCGAGTACAAGGTTGGCCTCGCCTCGGCGAACTTTACGCGTTCCGGGCTCGCGCCGTACATCACGTTGGTTCACGATGACGCAGGTCGCCTCCTCCAGCGTTCCGAACAGAGCGCCTTCGACTTCATCTTCCTCGATTCTGAGCGTTCCGAGTATCCGGGTTGGTGGCAGCAACTGCGTCGCGTTCTTCGCCCCGGAGGTCTGTTGGTCGTCGACAACGCCACGTCTCACGTCGAGCAGATGGCCCCTTTCGTCGCGTTGGTGAAGGCTGATCCGCTGTTTGCTACCAGCCTGGTTCCCGTCGGCAACGGCGAGTTTCTTGCCGTGAAGGCGTCTTCGTGAGCCTACTGCGAACCAACTGTCGCTCGGTCCCGGACGGCGCGAGTAGCGCCTCTTCTCACAACGCTCAGCCTCGATCGATGCGACACTGGAAGCAGTTGTACTTCGATCGAATGTGGACGTACGCGACAGTAGGGTCGCTGAGGATCGTCTGGCACGTTGCTGTGAGTTCCCTTCCAGGGACCACGTAGCCTGTGTCGTAGCGAATCCAGTCGTCCTCTCCGTAGCCCCTCACGATCGCGGGGTCGAGATAGTCAAACCAAGCTGGCAGCTCCTCACGGTCGTACCGCTCGCATGGGTCCCTGTGAAGGAAGATCGGCCCCGTTTCCGCGTACGGCTGCAGGACATCGAATGGTCGGTATGCTAGGACGAGCTTCTTGTCGCCCTCCGCGATGAGCCCGAGGCAGTGGCGGCAGGGATTCGCCAAGCCCTCGGCGAGACGGGGCAGGGCCGGCTGGCCGTTCGCGTCGGGTTCACCGCGCCGAAGCCGATCGACCTCCTTGGTCGCGATGCCTTGAACTCTCAGCTTCATTCAGCTTCTCCTCTATGTAGGTGATGGCCTGCTATCGGCGCTTCCAGGATTGAAGCACGGTAGACACATGTAGGCTCGCAGTTTTCGGACCTCGTATGGACGCACGGGAAACAGAAGGAGACGATAGCCATGGCCAAGGTCCTGATCACCGGAACGAGCAAGGGAATCGGCTACCACGCCACGCTGCTCCTGGCGCGCGCGGGACACGAGGTGGTCGCCACCATGCGGAACCCGGGCGCCTGTGACCTCGAGAAGGTCGCTACCGAGGCGAAGCTCCCGGTGACGGTCCTCCCGCTGGACGTGGACGAGGACGCGTCGGTGGTCGAGGTCTTCGGGAAGGTGGGCGATTCGATCGACGTGCTCGTCAACAACGCCGGAATCTACAGCATCAACGCCGTCGAGGACGAAAGCCTCAAACAGTTTCAGCGCGTGATGGAGACGAACTACTTTGGCGCCGTGCGTTGCGTCAAGCAGGTGCTGCCGGCGATGCGAAAGCGGGGGTCGGGATGCATCATCAACGTGACGTCGATCGCTGGGCGCGTCGCCTTCTCGGCGACCAGCGCCTACGCGGCATCGAAGTTCGCCCTGGAGGCGTTCACCGAGTCCCTGGCCCAGGAGGTGAAAGGCTACGGAATCAAGGTTGCCCTGGTGGAGCCGGGCATCATCGATACCCCCATGGCCACCACGAATCTGCCCCAGTACGACGAGAACACGATCTACCCCCACGGGCGCCGGATGCACGCATTCTTCACCAATCCCGAGAAGGCAGAGGCGTCTCCGACCCTCGTCGGGGAGATGATCCGCTACGTGATCGAGGGTGACGACCCGCGGCTGCGCTTCCCTGTCGGTCCCGACGCGCTTTCCTTCCTGGGCTGGCGCGTCGCCCTGAGCGACGAGGACTGGGTTGGCCTCGGTGGCCTCAAGCGCGACGCGGACTACTTCGAGCGGGTCTTCATGGATACCGGAGTCGATCTGCGTCCGGCGTGATGTCCCAGCCTCGCGACGTCCGCTCGAGCGATACGACTATTCTCGCGGAGGCTGGTCCAACACCGCATGCCGCTGAACAGGTTCGCGGGCTCGCCGATGCATACGGTCGCGGTGCGCACGCCTACGCCAGAGTGCTGGATCCGACGCTCGAGCCGATGGCACGCCACATGATCGAGATCGCTGGCGTTTCTGTCAGCCAGCGCGTCATCGATCTTGCTACGGGGACGGGCGCCATCGCCCGCGCAGCCGCTCGCGCCGGTGCCGGAGTCGCGGCTCTCGATCTCTCTCGCGGCATGCTGGCTATCGCTCGCCGCCTGTCGCCTCGATCGATCTCCTTCGTCCGGGCCGACGCCTCGCTGCTCCCGTTCGCGAGCCAGATGTTCGATGCAACGACCTGCGGTCTGAGCCTGTCACACTTCATCGACGTTCCTGCTGTCCTCGCCGAAGTGCGTCGAACCCTGCGTCCCGGAGGCGTCTTTGTCGCCTCGACCTGGGGTTCCACGGGTACTGACCCGTCTTTTTCCGCTGCGTTCTCCGTCTACAAGAGATACACGCGCAACAAACTGAGACCGTTTAGCACCTTGCTGGACGAGGCGAGCTGGGTGAATCCAGATCGGGGGAGAGAGGTCATCGCAGGTTCGGGACTGATATCAGTCGAAGTCATCACGCGGCGGTTGACGGGCGCCTACGGTAGCCCGGTCGCCGCGGTTGAATGGGCTCTGGCGTGGCCTCTGACAGCGGAGGGCCGCGATCAGCTCGCTTCCGCTACCCGCGATGCTCTTCGCACCGACGCGGTTGCTGCGGTTGAAGCTGTCGGCGACCTCGAGTGGCACCGTGACGTTCACTTCTATCGTGCAAGAGCACCCGCCGTTCCTGTATGAGTACCGTGTGGCCAGCTAATCGCAGAGCCTTGGGCGGCGTCCGGGTTCGCGGGCCGGGAGCTCATCGCGCGACCCAGTAAGCTCTTGCACGTGACTCACCCTTGCCAGGCCCAATCGATTCCAGGTAAAGTCTGCCCGCGCGCTCGGCAATTCGGCCCGCACGGGCAGCAGGCTCACGGCGGAAGATCGAGCCGTTCGGCAGACATAAGTGCGCTGGGTAACCCGTTCACACGTCCACGTCGATCGGGTGGCGTGTCCGTGGCTCATCAAGCGGTTCGTTGATTCGGAAGCCGAGTTCCTCTTCGTACCCAAGAGCACAGTTCAGAGGGTCGCAGCGGAGACGGGGGCGATTCCCTTCGATATCTCAGGCGTCGACCTGGGACATCGTGATGGCAAGTGTTCCTTTGAGGTGATCATCGCCAAGTACCAACTGACCGACGCCGCGCTTCTCCGCCTGGCTCGGGTCGTGCACGCGGCGGACATCGCGGACGAGCTCCACACCGATCCGCTCGGCCCGGGGCTGGAAGCCATCGCGACAGGCTTTGGCCTGCTTCTTCCCGATGACCATGCGAACCTCGAGAAGCAGTTTTGGGTCTACGATGCGTTGTACGCATGGTGTCGTCTACAGGTTGCCCGAGAGAGCGGGGCGGTGAGATAGGAGAGCGTTGGGCGGAGCAGCGACATGGGAGGCTCAGTACCCGCTGGCCGACCGCTGGACGTTGCTCGTTCTTGATCGCCGCGGGTTCGGCGCGAGCCCGCCAACCGAACGGGAAGACTTCGAAGTCGACGCGCGTGACATCGCCGATGCGCTAGGCGAAGGTGCGCACCTCGTCGCTCATTCGTATGGTGGCGTGGGTGCTCTACTCGCCGCCGCGGCGCGTCCGGAAGCCGTCCGCTCTCTCACTGTCGTTGAGCCGGTGGCGTACTCCGTCGCCCTTCATCATGAAGCCGTGCGTCGCTGCGTGGAGCAGATCGGCACGTACTTCACGGATACGTCTGTAGGCACGCGCGAGTTCCTCATGGGCTTTCTGCAGCTCATGGGACTGCAGACAAGGCTGCCTGACCCTCTGCCTCTAGGCCTCGAATCAACGACCCGGCTTCTCATGCGCTGCCGGTTTCCCTGGACGGCCGAAATTCCCCTCGATGAGCTTGCCCGCGCTCCCTTTCGGAGTTTGGTAATTTCCGGGGGACACTCGCCAGTGTTCGAGTCCATTTGCGATGCACTTGCCGACCGGATCGGAGCCGAGCGCGCGGTGATCCGAGGAGCCGGACACGCTACCCCTCGAACTGGCACGCCATTCAATGAGAGACTGGAAAGCTTTCTTCTCGCCGCCGACCGTCCTTCGGCCTGAGCGTCCGAGTTCGCGGATGGCTGATGCGCGGGTCGTCGGGTGGATTTCGTAGGAACAGGGGAAACTAAATGAGCACAACGGATCGTTCGGCTACGGAATCGTCGGAACGGGAACTCATCATCACGCGTGTCTTCCATGCTCCGCGCGAGCTCGTGGACGATCTCCTCGCCGGCCGCCCTTCCGGGGAGTCGCGAGGATCGGTGGCTAACAAGCGCGTGCACCCGACGAGCCGCAAACGTGCGCGACCCAAAAAGCAATTTCGAGCACGCGCGGCTCGCGGTTGATGCGTAAGCCGTTGGGCAGCGCCAATGAGAAGGGAGTAACCCCCATGGCTAGAGTCCGTTCCCTTGAGGGTCGCGAGGCCGGGGTTGTTGCAACGGCCATTCAGGGGCTGTTTCGCCTCATGCTCGGCCGCGCGCTCAACCCGATCAAGGTTCAGGCCCACTCATCTCGCATCATGCTCTCCTCGTTCCTCTCGAACGCGATTCTCGGTTCGGGACGATGGAGTGTGGGGACGGAGCTGGTGCATCTGGTTCGAATACGAGCCGCGGCACGCAACGGGTGCCCCTTTTGAATGGACATCAACGCCGCGGTCGGCGGCAAGGCGGGCGTGTCCCGAGAAAAGATCGAAGCTGCCCTGGGCGTCAGGGAAGGGAATGGGCTCTCGGAGCGCGAGCGCCTGGCTTTGGAGTACGCCGACAGAGTGAGTGCGACGCCCGTAGACGTGCCTGACGAATTCTTCGCAAGGCTACGCAACCTCTTTTCGGAGCGGGAGATCGTCGAGCTGACCGGCCAGATCGCCCACGAGAATTACAATGCGAAATCGAACCGACCACTCCGTGTGGAGCCGAACGACTTGTGCGACATAGCCCTTCCTGGCCAGCGAAGGTGACTCGACTACCGCACAACCTGGACAAGATCGCGGCCCTGACGCTGGAACATTACAACCAGCGCGCGGAGGAGTTCCGCGACGGCACGCGCGATCATGATGTAAGCCAGAACATCGACGCACTGTTGCGCCATATCCAAGGCGAGCCCCCTTTCACGATCCTCGATTTTGGCTGCGGACCCGGCCGTGATCTCAGGGAATTTACCAGACTCGGCCACATCGCGATTGGGCTGGATGGTGCGGCGAGCTTCGCCGCAATGGCACGTGCCGACACGGGCTGCGACGTGTGGCAGCAGGACTTCCTCAAGCTCGATCTGCCGGATGGGCACTTTGATGGGGTGTTCGCCAATGCCTCGCTGTTTCATGTCCCGTGCCAGGAGTTGCCGCGCGTACTGCGGCAGTTGCATGCCACGCTGAAGCCCGGCGGCGTGCTGTTCAGCTCCAATCCGCACGGCGGGAATGATGAAGGCTGGAACCGTGGGCGTTATGGCGTTTACCATGATCTTGAAGCGTGGCGCCGCTGGATGTCGGATGCTGGATTCCTCGAGCTGGATCACTACTACCGGCCCGCCGGCTTGCCGCGCGAGGAGCAGCCGTGGCTGGCGAGCGTATGGCGCACGCCTCAACCGCAACGTCAGACTGCCGGGGGCATACCGTGAACGAGAGGTCGCTGTTGGACGTACCGGAGGATAGCCGTCTAACTCGCGTGTGAAGGCCATGTCTAGGTGAGCGGGAGAAGGCGGATGCCTACGGAGCAAACGTTCGGGACAGAGTCACCGGGAACGCAAAGGGCGATGACGCCGGAGGAGATGGCTCGGTTCCTGCGGCAGCCGATCGTTGCCGTCTTGAGCTGGATTACGCCGAAGGGCGAAGCCGCCTCGTCGCCTATCTGGTACGAGTACCGGGATGGTAGGTTCTACCTGGCCTCGTCGAGTGCCTACTTGAAGGTGCGTTCGATGCTGAAGAACCCGGCGGTCTCATTGTGTATGCAGGACCCGGCACCGCCGTATCGCTACGTTACGATCCGCGCCACGGCAGTTGTGCGTACCGATCCAGAGGCGGCCCGTGCGCTCGATGCGCGGCTCGCCCGCCGCTACCTCGGTCGGACCGCCGGGCGGTATTACACGGACACGCTGGCTCCGACCTATCCGGGCGAGCCCCGCGTGGTTGAGCTCACCCCCACTCACATTTCGTCCGTCGACGGCAACGCCCGCATCAACCCCGTTGTTCTCATCGCCATGAAGGCCATACGAGCGGTCGGCCTGTAGTGGAAGATCGACCCGCTCGCATGTTGGGCGGGTGCCAACTGCCGAATGAGAGGACTCGATGATGATTCGAAAGGGTGACACCAGCATCGATCCTCGATTGGAAGTATGGCGCGAGCCGGTGCGCGGCGGTTATCCGGATCCGGCGCTGTTCGCGTTGCCGGGCATCGACCAACTGCGAGCCTCGCTCGACGGAAGGTCGCCGCCGTGTCCCCTCAACCACCTTGTCGGTACGCGGTTGACCGAGGTCGGTCCCGGCAAGGCGACGTTCACAATGCCGGCGTCTCCATGGCTGTGCTCGCCGCAGGGGGCGATCGCCGTCGGGACGCTCGCGATCCTTGCCGACGCGCCACTCGGATGCGCGGTTCAAACTGCACTCCCCGCGGGCACGGCATACACGACCTCGGAGCTGTCGCTACGGGTGGTGCGGCCCGTCCAAGTGGGGACCGTTCTGACGGCAAAAGGCCGCTTGGTGCATGCGGGGCGGAGGGTCGCGCTTTCCGAGGTCCTCATCGAGGACGGTGCGGGGCGCCTGATTGCTCATGGCAGCTCGCTCTGCTTCGTGTTTCCACCCGAGTCCCCACTGCCAGCGTCGCCATCCCGCCCGCAGGTCGTTCGCGAGCCGGAGTACGCCACAGCGGACCCCTATTTGCGACCCGTCGTCGGCGAGATCGTCGCCCAAGAAGTTTGGGACAAGATGAGCGGCCTCGAGATGCTGACGGCGTCGCTGGCGGGCGAGCTACCCGCCTCGCCGACGCGCTATCTTATCGGACTGCGACTCGTCGAGGCTTCGCACGGACAGGCTGCCTTCACGCTACCCGCCAGCGAATGGCTCTGCCCTCCGACCGGAAAGGTGGAGGGCGGTGTCATCGCGATGCTGGCGGACGCGGCGCTGGGATGCGCCATCATGACGGTCACGCCGGCAGCGACAGCGATGGCCTCGATAGATCTGAAGGTGAACTTCCTTCGTCCTGGAATTGCCGACGGCCGGGAGCTACTCGCACGCGGGACGGTCGCTCATGCGGGTCGCTCGATCGCCGTGGCTCACTCCGAGGTCGTCAACGCCGACGGCAAGCGGGTTGCGCTCGCCACCGGCTCGGCGTTGCTGATTCCGGGCCGGGCAGCATCACTGGTCGACCTGCCGATCGACTGAGCGGCTACCGAGGAAAGCCAGGCTGTATCAGTCGTAGTAAGCCTGGAGCAGACAGGGATGAATGACGACAGGCTACGCGTTAGGGACTTGTCTCTGGATGACCTTCCCTTGGTGAATGGCTACTGGGCGAGTCTGACGCCGGCGGATATGGAGCGCATGAGCCTCGACCCGGACAAGCTCCCCACACGGTACATTCACGTCGACGCGTTCAAGAAGTCCGTTGACGTGCCTTTCCGGGAGAGAACGTCGGATCTCCTGATCTGGGAGTTGAACGGGCAAGCCGTAGGCATGAGCTCACTCAGGAATATTCGATATGCGGAGTACGGCGAGATTCATCTCCACATGATCGAGTCGCAGTGTCGTCGTTCTGGGTACGGCCGTCGATTTTTTGCCCTGAGCCTCCAAGAGTATTTCCAACGCTTCGAACTGAAACTGATCGTGTGCGAGCCATCGTCGCAAAATCCCGGACCCAATCGGCTTCTGCAGAAGCTAGGTTTAACGATTGCAAAGACCTACCGAACCGTTCCTTCGTCGATCAACCGCGATCACGAGGTCAACCGCTACGAAATCACACCGAGTGCGATGGCCGCGTTGATATCGACGCTGGCAGTGTGAGCTCTCGCATGTCGAAGCTCGTCTTCTGGGCGATCGTCGCCAGCCAGTTTCTTTCCAACAGCCTGCTCGTCCTCTCAATCGCCAGACCGGAGCGGCGATTCTGGCCGCCGCCCGAGGGCCCCTCGTGGCGGTACCGGGTAGCGCGGCTCACCGGAGTCCTGGGTCCACTCACGCTCATCGGAGTTCTCGTCGTGGGGCTCCTCGACTGGGACCACTTCGTTCTGCATCACTGGGGTCGCTACGTCGTAGGCGCGGGCCTCTTGGTTCCCGGCGGCGCCTTTGCTCTCTGGGGATACTTCGGCCTGGGCGTTCGTGCTTCTCAAGGGCGCGCGGGCGACCTGATCATAAGCGGTGCCTACCGCTACTCGCGTAATCCTCAGTACGTCGGTGCGATCGTGGGCGTGCTCGGCTACGTCTTGATCTGCAATTCCGGCCGGACGCTGATCGCCTGGGTGCTCTGGTCGGTGTGGTTTCTGCTGGCTCCCTTCGCGGAAGAGCCCTGGCTTCGCGAGCGGTTGGGTGCCAGCTATGAGGTGTACGCAGCCAAGGTACCCAGATTCATCGCGCTGCGTCGGGTCCACGGGAGGGCGCGGCCCAGCAAGCCGCTCCGAAAGGCACTTGAGAATGAGCGATAACGAAAGAACGGGTCCGTCCATCACGCCCGACCAGCAGTTCCTCAACGATCTCTGGGAAGAGCACGTCCGCGATGAGTTCGTCACGCGCGACACAGGCGCGACCCTCGCCACCATGGCGCCCGACGCCTACGTGAACCATGTTCCCGTGATGACCGGCGGGGTCGGTCGCGAGGCACTGTACGAGTTTTACTCGCGGCTCTTCATCCCGAAGATGCCGGCCGACACGGAGATCGTCCCCGTGTCTCGGACTATCGGCACCGACCGGCTGGTGGATGAGATGATCTTCCGCTTCACCCACACGGTGGAGATGGAATGGATGCTGCCCGGCGTCCCTCCCACCGGCAAGCGAGTCGAGATCCCGTTGGTGGCAATCGTCCACTTCCGAGACGGCAAGGTGGCCCACGAACACATCTACTGGGACCAGGCTTCCGTCTTGGTCCAGCTCGGGCTTCTTAGCCCTTCCACACTGCCGATCGCGGGAGTAGAGACGGCCCGGAAGGTCACGGATCCCAGCCGGCCCTCGAACGAGCTGATCCGCCGAGCAGAAGCCCACCCGCAAAGCGGGGTGCAGGGCGGCAGCTCTAGGGATGCTGACTATGTACTGGGCCGGTCGAACGCGGAGCAGCGCCGGCTCTTGGACCAGGCAGCGTTTCTACGACCCGCCACGGAGCGCATGCTCCGCGCTGCGGGAATCGGCCCTGCGATGCGTGTCCTGGACGTGGGCTGCGGGGTGGGTGACGTGAGCTTTCTCGTCGCCGAGCTCGTCGGCCCCTCGGGGGCTGTCGTTGGAATCGACCTCGACGCCGATGCCCTTGCCTTCGCCGAGCAGCGTCGCGTCGAGATGAGACTAGCCAACGTTTCCTTCGTTCGTGGCGACTTCCGATCTGCGGCGCTCGGCGGCGAGTTCGATGCCGCTGTCGGTCGGCTCGTGCTCATGTACCAAGCGGATCCCACGGACGCCTTGCGGGCGATCGCCAGCAGGCTGCGCCGCGACGGAATCGTCGCATTTCAGGAGCCCGCGGTAGCGGCTCTCGCATGGCAGCCCCCGAACCTGCCGCTCCTGACCTCCGTGGCGACGTGGGTGCGGGAGGTCTTTGCGCGATCGGGGGCCCATGTGAACGTCGGTTGGGAGCTCTACTGGCGGATGCGCGATGCCGGCTTGGCGCCGCACCCTGGGCCGCTCGGAGAAGTGCCCCTCGACGTTGGACCCGACTCCACCGCGTACGATCGCTGGGCTACGTTGACGCGGAGCCTCCAACCCAAGATCATCGAGTACGGCCTTGCCACCGACGCTGAGATCGATATCGAGACCTTGGAACAACGGCTGCGGGAAGAAGCGATGGCCGCCCGTGCGACCATCCCGCTGTTCTCGAGCGTGCTCGTTGGACAATGGGCTCGGAAGGTGTCGACCGAGTAGGGCCTGTCGCTGCCGCGCAGCCCAACCAGGCGCTGGAGCGGACCGGCGAGCAGCCGGCCTGCTTCATCCGAGCACCGGTGGCCGCCGGTCGCCCAGAGCCACTACGTTAGGCGGGGGCGCGCATTGACTCCTTCGAGGTAGGCGTGACAG
>CAZKRI010000052.1:0-3400 GCA_964555245.1 uncultured Myxococcales bacterium | reverse complement strand
CCATGCGCACCCGGTCGCCGGGGCTAAGCTTCGGTCTTTTGATCTGCCGACGGGCAACGATCAACTGCTGACGCAGCAGCACATTCTCCACGACGAGCTCGTGCTTGGACCGAACCAGGTCATGCATCATCCCGATCGCGAGTGTGGCAGTGGGGCGAAGCCACTCTTTGAATGCTCGCTCTGCCGTACGAAAGATGGCCCCGGCCACGAGCACGAACCAAGCAATCAGGTTGTCAAGCACACGGCTTCATGGCCGGATCCGCGCCCCTACGTCTACCGTAGCGGTGGCGGCAATACGCGTCGTCCCGATTCCTCAAAGATTACGCAGCGGTCGAGCAAGGTAGCCAGGACACAGCACAGTGCACCGGCTCTACAGCGCACGCCGCTCTCTGCTAGCCCTTGATAGGGTTCACGACCCGCGTCCGGCACGTGGTCGTGCTCGTATTCTCGGACTCGTCTGTTACCGAGACGTTCCAGTCGATGATCGTATCCACACCTCCAGAGTTGCGAATCACGATCGTGTCGCCGTCGAGCACGATGTGGCACGCAACGTCGAACCGCGTGCCTTTCTTGGTGAACCCGTAGCACGCGAATCCGGTGCCGTCGGGCGTAACGTCCGTATCGCAGACATCCACCGCCGTGGCCGTGACAGACAGCGGCGTCTTCGGCGGCGCGATGGTCGCTGGCAAGTTGCACGTGATCACCGGCGCCGTGGTGTCGACGATCGTGGTAATCGTCTCGTCGAGGTCCGTCTGGGCATTGCTGTCGAACGCCAGCAAGTACCACGTCTCGGTTTGCCCGAGTCCGAGAGATTGCACGGCAATCAGATCGTCGCTCACGTCTGTACCGATACGGCTACCGCGCCGCCAGCGCACGAGGGCGAGGTCGCCGTCTGGGTCTTGGCTGTCTCTTCCATCGAGCAAGAACGATGCTCCGGCCGGCGACGTGCACTCAATCGACGGCTGGTCTGGCCCGGCATTTGCCGTTGGCGGCTGGTTGGCGAGCGTGCCGATGAGCGTGACGTCGATTGTCATCTCCTCTTCGTCCACGGCCTCCAGCAAGCATACCCCGCCCACGCTGTCGCAGTCGGGAGAGTCCGCGGTGCAGTCGATGGAGTTGTCGTTCTCGCACACGCCGTCGGGCACCTCGCCGTCGACCGAAGTAGCCAGATTGCCCGTCATGTCGCAGAGCTTAGCCGCCCAATCCAGCCCGATCCTGAGCGGCTCGTCGTTGGTCGCGGAAACCGCCATGCCGGCGCCGAGGAGGCCGCGCTGCCCGTTACCGGTGCCATCGATCGAGTCGCCGCCGAAGCTGGCTTCTCCGCCATTCACGACGGCTGTCTCGAGGCCGTGACCCGACGCGCTCAAGTCGTGGAACGTGGGATCGGAATGCCACTTCACCTCGAAGGTGATGTTGTCCATCTGCAAGTCGAAGAACGGGTGCACGCTGCAGCCGCCGCCGACGCACGGACCGCCGAGGACCTCGAGGATTCCGTCCGTCTGGGGGTTCTGCTTCGGCTCTCGGTCGCCGACCTCGATGCTCGTCAGCCCGCTCAGCTCGCAGCGGCTGCGACGCCCGAACATGTGGAACGCGAGCGGGCTGCCCGAGGCCACGCACACGGGGTTGCCGCCCTCTGCGTTGGTCGCGGCCACGAAGTGCGTGCATGCCTCTACCGACGCCGTGTTTTGCAGACAGTCGACAAAGCCATAGGGGTCGAAATTCGCGCACGTCTCATCGACGGGCTCTTCGTCGCAAGTAGCCTCGCACACGGCGGACTGAAACGTGTCGTCCTGGTCGGGAATGTCGACCGGCGTGCACTCACACCCCGACGGGTAGCCGCAGCTCTCCGCGAGACCTTCGAACGTCTGCTCAACCAGCGCACACTCCGCCGCCAGCGAAGCAGGAGGGACACTGGATGCGCAGACGGGAATCGCGGCGGCGATGGTCGCGTCGTAAGTGACGACCAAAGCTGGCGCCCGTGCCGGGGTACCATCGTACGACCTCGCAGCGTGTGCGCCGCCGCCAGCGATGAGCAGAACGATCGGGCTCGTGCTTGTCCAGCCGGATTGATCGACGAGCTCCTGCAACACGGGCGCGAGGTCAGTGGTTCGCTGATCGTCGCCGGTGTCGCCGCCAGTCCATGCGAGCGGCGACCAATCGACTTTACCCCCTGCTGCCGACAGCCGGTTGCTCAGATCGTGCACGGCCGCCGTGAACGGCGCTGCGGCGGGTGACAGCTGGGCCGCAATCGTGACGGTGGTTCCCGCGCTCGCGCTTCCGTCGGCACTGAACTGTACGTAGGCGCTCGTGATGGTAGCTTTCGGAGGGATGCCGACGTCTTCGAAGCGTAGCCCGACGATTTTCTCCCCGATGTCGAGGTCGGAACTCGTCAGCTCCACCGGCTGGTCGTTGGTCTCTTCTGCGTCGTCGATGCTGGCTCCGATGACGACGGTACGCGTGCCCGCGTCCTCGCAGGAGCAGCGGCAGCGAAGCGCGTTATCGTCCGCGGGACGCGGGGGCTTCGTAAAGCAACCGGTCGTCCCCTCAAGAACGAGCGGCAACGCGATCAAAGCGAGAATGATCCAGAGTTTTTGACGCGAATTCATCTACGAGCCTCCTCGTACTTGATGGCGATGGATGTTGCTTCGTAACAACGTCCGTCACCGCTCGCCGGTCGTTGGCTTGCGCAGGCAGCAGCCGGAGCGCGGAGAGCCGCCAGCGCAGTCGCCGGGATCCGTTCGATAACTTCATGTGCTCCCGCGGCGCCCATCGAAACATTGAGACCAACTTTTCGGATCGCATGCGAGGCTCTTCAGCCACGCTTCGCTCGCGGCCCGCTGCACTCCGCCGCGCAGGAGTCACCGGATCATAGCGCCTGCATTGTTGGAAGCGAGATTTTGCGCGACTGGCGCGTGTGGTGTCGGCTTCAACTTCGGCGCCGTTGCACCCCCCCTAGTGGGCTCTACCCCACGCCGTAAACCCTCATGGTATCGGACGTACCGATTCCTCGCGGCTCAACGTCTCGTGCTTCGTCATACCGGTCGTATGTCCCGGAACAGGACAGTTCCAAATGGAGGGCAGATCGCGGCGGATTATTGCGGGCACACCAATGGCACGAGGCCACCGACCGACACGGCCAACGCGACGAGCGCATCGGATGACGTGACGAGCCCGGCCGTAGCATCGCTGCCGTCATCTTCCACTGCGTCAGGGACCACGTCACCGCACGTTCCACCACACGCCGTCGCGAAGAAAAGATTGGGTCTTCTCCCGATCGAGTGGATGAAATTTCCGAGCTGAGCTCGTGAAACCCCCTGCAGGCAAGGGTTTGCGGAGCTTGAGGAGGCGGAAAAACTTGGCATGACTTTGCGATGGCAAAGCGTCGGCGGTTGGTGGACGT
>CAZKRI010000051.1:0-147188 GCA_964555245.1 uncultured Myxococcales bacterium | reverse complement strand
GTGCCCCTGCGGCAGCCAATCGCTCAGCGACGGT
Source organism: uncultured Myxococcales bacterium (assembly GCA_964555245.1). Classification (GTDB taxonomy): domain Bacteria; phylum Desulfobacterota; class Binatia; order UBA1149; family SPBQ01; genus CAZKRI01. Next base: position 147,154 of record CAZKRI010000051.1, on the reverse strand, counting down.
GCCAGCAGTAGGGCTTGGTCAGGCAAATACGGGCGAAAGCTTGTCGACATGCCGCATCCTACCAGACTCTCGTCGCATGCCGGTTTCTGCCGCGCACACTCCTAGGTGCCGAGTCAGCGCCGGACCGGCATCCCGCCGGCGATTCCCATCCCACCGTCGATCACCAGAATCTGTCCCGTGACCAAGTCGGCCTCGGCCAGATCGACGATCACCTTGGCCACGTCCTCCGGCTGACAGATCTTGCCAAGCGGGGCGGCCTGAGCGGCAAACTGCTTGATGACCTCGTGATTCTCCCGCTCGTGCCACCAGCGGGTATCGACGAAACCGGGCGCCACGGCATTGACCCGGACTTCGGGAGCGAGAGCGCGGGCCAGAGCAACGGTCATGTTGTTGATCGCGGCCTTGGAGGCGCAGTAGGCGACCGAGCTGCCCGTCGCGTAGACGCCGGCAACGCTCGACACGTTGACGATCACTCCGCTACCCTGCTTCTTCAGCCACGGCACGGCCGCACGCGTCGCGTAGAACGTCCCGCGGACGTTGGTCTCGAAGATCGCGTCCCACGCCTCATCGGTCAGTCCTTCGAGATCGGCATGATCGACGAAGCGCGTGATCGCAGCATTGTTCACCAGGACATCGAGCCGGCCGAACTTAGCGGCGGCCTGGTCGACGAACCGGCGCATCTGCTCGTCGCGGCGGACGTCGGCCTGCACCGCCAACGCGAGTACCCCCGCGCGCTCGACTTCGGCGGCAGTGGCCTCGGCCTCGGCGCGAGAACGGGAGTAATTGAGCGCTACACTGCAACCGCGATTTGCCAGCGCCAGCGCGACGGCTCGGCCGACACCGACGGCCGCGCCCGTGACGACGGCGGCCTTACCTTTCAGATCCATACGAAAAAGCGGCCGGTGGCTTTGCGCGTCTGCGGCTCGACGCCGTCGATCTTGGCGTTCTGCCCGGTCCATTCCAAGCCGAGCGTCATGCCTTCGTAACCGTCAGCGGAGTTGGAATTGAGGCCGGCAGCTGAGGGCAGCACCCCCCGGCAGGAGCCGGAGGATTTGCGATTGGACGCTTGGGCCGACCGACGAGATGACGACCCCACGGCCTCCTCCGAATGCGGGATTCGGCCGCTCCGATGGCGGCAGACACGGCGACCTTATCGCTTCGGGGCCCGTCATGTCCAGGGATTAAGTTGAGGAGCGCACGCGATAGTAACGGACCCACCCAGATGCGCTGGTCATGGCCCCTCAGAGGGAGTAGCGTTGCCTCCGGGTGGCGAGAGACCAACCGAAACTTCGTGACGCCGCCCTGGGGACACACGGCCCAAAGAATCCCTGGAGCCTCTCCCCCCCCTGTAGGTTCCAGGGACGGGAGTCCCGGCGGAACAAGCGGTGACAGACACCCCCCGCCGGGACCCCACCACACCACACCGGTTCGAGAGCGCGCTTGCCGCCTGTGGCCAGTTGCCGCTGCAGCGCCGGCGGATCCGGACGGTACAGATCAACGTCGGTAAGCGCTGCAACCAGGCTTGCCATCACTGTCACGTCGAAGCCGGTCCGGGACGCAAGGAAATGATGACGCGGGCTACCGCCGAGCGCGTGTGCGCGCTACTCGCGCGCAGCCCCGGTGTGGAAACTGTGGACCTGACGGGCGGAGCGCCCGAGCTGAACCCGAACTTTCGCGATCTGGTCGGCGCCGCACGTGGGCTCGAAAAGCGAACCATCGATCGCTGTAACCTCACCGTGCTGTTCGAACCCGGGTACGACTGGCTCACGGGTTTCCTTGCCCACCAGCGTGTCGAGTTAATCTGTTCCCTACCCTGTTACGACTCCGAGAACGTCGAGCGACAGCGCGGGCGCGGAGTGTTCGAGAAGAGCATCGACGCGCTGGTGATGCTCAACCGTCACGGCTACGCGATGCCCGGTTCCGGTCTGCGACTGGATCTGGTCTACAACCCAGTGGGCGCCTTCCTACCACCGCCGCAGGCGGAGCTGGAGAGCCGGTACCGCGCCGAGCTTGGGCGCCGGTACGGTATCTGGTTCGACCGGCTCTTGACGATCACGAACATGCCGATCAAGCGGTTTGCGGACGATCTGAACCGTCAGGGCCGCTACCAAGCCTACCTCGATCTGCTGATGAGCAGCTTCAACCCGGAAACGGTGGACGGCCTGATGTGCCGCGAACTGGTGAGCGTGGGCTGGGACGGCCGACTCTACGACTGCGACTTCAACCAGATGCTCGAGATTCCGCTGTCACGCGACGGGCACGCGCTCACCGTCGACGACATCGACGGGTTCGATGCGCTGGCGCATACGGCGGTGGCAACCGGGATGCATTGTTTCGGCTGTACGGCGAGCGCCGGCTCGAGCTGCGGGGGCGCGCTTGCCTCGGCCTGACCGACCTTCTGGCGCTACGGATAGGGCTCGACCTTGGCCAGCTGCTTGGCGAAAACCGCGGGGTCTTGCGTCGGCAGATCGCAGACCTGGTTCTCGCAGACGTAAGCCGTAGTTCTGCCGTCGCGCGCGATCTTGCTCCGCGCCAAGGGCACCAAGCGCTCCAGCTCGCCGCGGTCGGTGTCGCGATCGATCAGCACCACGACGGCATTGGGCTGATAGCTTCGCGCCAGCACGTCCAGGAACGGCGCCGCTCCCGCTTCGTCTTCGCCCACGACCAGCACGATCTGCTTGGCTCGATCCAGCCAGAAGTCGAGGGCCGAGAGCGTCTTGGGCAGTGCCAGCGGATCGCGCTCGAGCCGCCCGCCCACGGCGCGCAACGCCTGCTCGGCCTGCACGCGGTAGGCATCCTCGCCGGTGAGCGCGTGCAGTTTCAGCAGATTTGCGATCGCGACCGACGAGCCGGCCGGCACCGCACCGTCATAGTCGGGCTTGGCGCGCACCAGGAGCGGCTCGGCATCGGCAGCGGTGAAGAAGAAGTCGCCCGCTTCCGGATCGCGGAACTTCTCGAGCATCACAGCGTTGGTGCGCACCGCCGCTTGCATCCAGGCCGGATCCCCCTCGGCCTCGAACAGCTCGAGAAGGCCGGCCACGACGAAGGCGTAATCGTCGAGAACCCCGCGGTGCAAGGCCGCGCCCCGCTGCCAGGTCCGCGCCAGGCTCCCATCGGCGGCTTGTAAGGACGAGAGCACCAAGCGCGCCGCCGCGCGCGCCGGCTCCAGGAGCGTCGGATCTCGCAGAACTCGCGCTGCGCGGGCGAACGCCGCGATGGTCAGGCCGTTCCAGTCGGCCAGCACCTTCGTATCGGTGGCCGGCGGCGGCCGCTTCGCGCGCACCGCGTAGAGCGTTCGGCGCACCGCCTCGAGCTGCTCCCCGGCGAGCGCGCTCGAGACCGGCGCGCCCGCACCTTCCAGCTCGGCATCGGCCAAGTGCAGGACGCTGCGCCCCTCGAGATGCCCTTCGTCCGTCGCACCGTAGTGAGCGATGACGAGCGAAGCTTGCTCGGCGCCGAGCGCTTCCTCGATCTCCTGCGGCGTCCAGGTGAAGAACCATCCCTCCACGCTCTCGCCGTCGGGGGCGCGGCTGTCGGCGTCGGTGGCTGCATAGAAGCCACCCTCGGGCGTGCGCATTTCACGCTGCAGATAGCCAAGCGTGTCACGGGCGACGCCAGCGAAGCGCGCGTCGCCGGTCACCTGGTAGGCTTCGAGGTAGGCGGGCACGAGCTGGGCGTTGTCGTAGAGCATTTTCTCGAAGTGCGGGACGAGCCAGCGCGCATCGGTCGAGTAGCGATGGAACCCGCCACCGACGTGATCGTACATCCCGCCGGCTGCCATCCGCTCGAGCGTGTGAATGGCCATGGTGAGCGCCCGCGCGTCCCCGGTGCGCCGGTGGTAGCGCAGCAAGAACTCGAGCATGACGGGGCGCGGGAACTTGGGCGCGCCGCCGAAGCCGCCGTGGGTCGGATCGAACACCGTGGCAAGCTGATCGACGGCGCTGCCGAGCAGCGGAGCGCCGGGCAGCGCCGTGGCCGATCGCGCGCTCGTCAGACGCTGCAGCTCGCGGGTCACGGCCTGGCCCCGTTGCGCGGCGGCGGCCGGGTCTGCGCGGTAGCCGTCGGCGATGCGTTGGAGGATAGTGAGGAAACCCATCGGCGCACCGCGGTCACCATCGCGCGGCGGAAAGTAGGTCCCGGCGAAGAACACCTCACGGTCGGGCGTCAGCAAAGCCGTCAGCGGCCAGCCTCCACGCCCGGTCATCAACTGCACCGCGTTCATGTAGACCCCGTCGACGTCGGGCCGTTCCTCACGATCGACCTTGATGGGGACATAGTTCGCATTGATGAAGCTCGCGATCTCGACGTCCTCGAACGACTCGTGCTCCATGACGTGGCACCAGTGGCAGGTGGAGTAGCCGATGCTGAGCAGGATCGGGCGGTTGAGCCGCCGGGCAGCGGCGAACGTTTCCTCGCCCCAGGGCCGCCAGTCCACGGGGTTGTGGGCGTGCTGCAGGAGGTAGGGGCTCGTCTCGAGGATGAGGCGGTTGGTGTAGCGGGGCGACCCGTCTGGTCCCAGATGACCGGTCCGCGGGACGTAGCCCGCGGGCTTGGTCGCAAGCGCCTGCTCCAAGCGGGCACGCGTCTCGGAGCCGAACGGCTCACCGCCAGGGGCGGCCTCGGGCACCGGCCAGCGGCGCTCGACCGCGTTCCCCCAACCCGACCCTGACGAGCCGCTGCTTCGGTCGCCGCATGAAAGGGCGGCCATCGCGATCATCGAGACCGTAAGCACCGTCATCCGGCGCACCGCAACCCGTCTTGGAGCCTTTCTCATGCGCCTTTCTGTTGCGAATCCACTCTCGGTCCGCGCCGCAACGGCGGGTGGTCGCTCCTCGCCGTTCCCGCTACAAGCAACAGCCCATGGCGCTGCTACGCGTCGATGACCCGGCCACCGGCGAGCTGGCCGCTCGAGTCGAGCTGACTCCGGTCGAAGCGCTCGACGGTCTGCTGACGCGAGCGCAGGCCGCCTCGCGAACCCTCGCGGCCATGAGCGTCGCCGAGCGCGTGGCACTGTGCGAACGTTTTCTCACCGCGTTCGAAGCCGCCGGCGAGACCATCGCTCGTGACGTCAGCCGGATGATGGGCAAGCCGATCACCGAGGCGCGCTCCGAGGTGCGTACCACCGGCGCACGCGCCCGCTACATGATGTCGATCGCGGCTGAGGCACTCGCCGAGATTCGCGTGCCTGCCAACCCGGGCTTCGAAATGTCGATCGAGCGAGCGCCGGTGGGAATAGTCCTCGACATCGTCGCGTGGAACTATCCGCTGCTGATCGCGGTCAACGTGGTCGTCCCGGCGGTGCTGGCGGGCAATGCCGTGATCCTCAAGCACTCCAGCCGCACGCCGCTGTGCGCCGCGCACTTCGCCGACGCGTTCGCGCGCGCGGGCGCGCCGGCCGGCGCCGTCACCCCGCTGGTGGCGGATCACGCGACGACGGCGGACCTGGCCGCGCGCCACGAGATCGGCTACGTCGCCTTCACGGGCTCGGTCGAAGGCGGCTTCGAGATCTCGCGCGCCGCCTCAGGACGAGCGGTGGACGTGGGCCTGGAGCTGGGCGGCAAGGATCCGGCCTACGTTCGGGCCGATGCCGACGTGACCAGCGTGGCCAGCGCCCTGGCCGAAGGCGCCTTCTACAACGCTGGCCAGAGCTGCTGCGCGATCGAGCGGGTCTACGTCCACCGTGAGGTCTACGAGCCGTTTCTCGGGGCGGCCGCCGCGGCTGCAGCCGCGTGGCGCTGCGGAAACCCTGGCGATCCGGCCACCCAGCTCGGACCGATGGCGCAGCCCCGCGGGCTTCAGACCGTGGCCGCTCAAGTCGAAGACGCGCTGGCCAAGGGTGCCCGTCTAGTCGCCGGCGGCCGGTCGGCGACGGTTGGCGGACGCGGCCGGTACTTCGAGGCCACAGTCCTAGCCGATGCCACGCACTCGATGCGCGTGATGAGCGAGGAAACTTTCGGACCGGTCCTGCCGGTGGCACCCGTCGATAGCGACGAGGAAGCGGTGCGCGCGATGAACGACTCCCGCTACGGACTCACCGCTTCGATCTGGACCCGTGATGTGGAGCGCGCGCGTCTGCTCGGCCGTCAGCTCGAGGTGGGAACGGTCTTCCTCAATCGCTGCGACTACCTCGAGCCTGCGCTTCCATGGTCCGGATGGAAAGACAGCGGGGTCGGCATCACGCTATCGCGCTTCGGCTTCGACCGACTGGTCCGGACACGCGGATTTCACCTGCGGCTGCCGGGCTGAATTTCCCGGTCAGCGGCCGGCATCAGGTCGTGACGTAGGTGCGCAGGAACTGAATCTCAGCGCTGGATTCGTCGAGCTGAGACTTGACGACGTCACCAATCGAGATGATGTCGACCAGCCGATTGTCCTCCAGGATCGGGAGATGGCGGATACGATTGTTGGTCATCGTCCGCATCACCGATTCGATCGGTTCATCGGCCCCTGCGGTGATGAGCTTGCGGGTCATGACCGCCGCTACCTTCAACTCGAGAGCCTGGTGACATTCGTCCGTCGCCACCAGCCGTAGGATGTCACGTTCGGTGATGATCCCGACCAGATCTCCCTCTTCATCCAGAACGGGGAGCGCACCGATGTTGAACTTGACCAGTTGCTGAGCAACGTCGCGGATGGTTGCGCTCGGCGCAACGGTTTGAAGTTTCACACCACTGGACTTGTGTAGATCGCTGACTCTCACTCTGCTCTACCTCCCCGACCCCCGGCTTGGGCAGGGCCGCAATGTTCGCCGACGCGAAGCGTACCCAACCTTGGACGTTGGCGTCAAACGAAAAATCGCTCGTGTGCTCTAGGCGACTCTTGACGTGGCGCAGCAAGCACGCGCGCCAAGCCCGACGGCGACTCCCACCGAAGCCCACCTCGGCGGTGACTGGGGCCGGAAGAGGCGCCCGCACGGGGGCTGCGGGCGGGGGGTTCGAAAGACGGATCGCGACGCCCTACGCGTTCGCGGTACCGGGGGCCGGCGTGACGACAGCCGTCGCCGCGGGGATTTGTGTGCACGGGCTGGCGGCGCTGCCGATCGGGGGCCGCAAGCTCTGGGAATTACTGAGAGCGTCGCAACGACATCGCGGACGCTCTCTCGCGTCCGGGCCGCTCGTCGGCGACCGCACGGTGGTCGTCGCGACTTGGTCCGAAGCTCATACGCACGCGGCGTCGTAGGATCGCGGTCTTCAGCTCTTGCGCGCGGCGTACTGCATCACCAGATGGGCCACCGCCGGCTCGCTGCCCGGATTCTCGTAGCTGTGGGGCATGTCGGCCCGGAAGAAGATCGCGTCCCCCGGACCGAGCCGCGCCTCGTTCTGGCCGGCGCGCAGAATCAGCGTGCCGTGCACCACCGCGATGTGTTCATGGGTTTCGCGCGCGTGGGCCTCGGCCTTCTCCAGACAGCCAGGCGCCAGCGTCATCTCGTATACTTCGGGTGTTCGCGGATCGCCTTCGAGAAACAGCACACGCGAGCGGAACTGATTGCTCGCACTCGCGATCACTCTGCCCCGATCGGCTTGCTGAACTCGGAAGTCGGGGTTCGAAGTCGCGGCGAGCATCGTGTTCTCGAGCAGCGCACCGAACGGCACCTCCAGCGCCGTCGCAAGATGCCAGATGGCGCGCAGGCTTGGCACGGCCTGACCCGCTTCGAGCTTCTCGAGCAGATCGACGCGGATCCCACTTCGCTGCGCGACGCTGTCGAGTGAAATGCCGTGCCGCTGCCGGTAGCGCGCCACGTTGGCGCCAATAGCCCGCCCGAGATCACGCCCCTCGGGGCTGTCTGGGCCGCGCATGCTATCGATCCGCTCCGCGCGAATCTCGTCCTCGACCGTCTCGACCAGTGCGTCCGGAACTGCCGTCGGCGTCTTTGGTGCCATGCGAGCAGGGAAGCAAGTTTCCTTCTTCGACGCAACACGGCGCCGTCGGCGGCGGAGGTTTCCCGCGGCTCGAGGTGGCCACAAGCCTGGGTGCCAGCTAGCGTGCGCGGGCGCCACTGGGGTTGGCGGCGACGGTCTGTGCGATGAGTTTCGAGCCCGGCGATTTGCTGTGCGTCGAAGGCGCCGAAACAGGCCGTCGAGAAGAGCGGAGGTTAGACCTCGCCGCTCAACGCGATCGCTCCAGCCCACAGTCGATAGGCGGACCCAGCATGCCAGACTTCATTTACAAAGAGCCGGCACGCGGCAGCTACCCGGGGCCTGCGCTCTTCGGGCTGTCGGGGCTGGAGCGCCTCAGGGGTTGGGTGAAGGGCCGGATGTCGACCCCGCCGATCCAGCACTTGTTTGGCCTGCGTCCGATAGAGGCAGGCGTCGGCACGTGCACGTTCTCGATCCCCGCCAGTCCGTGGCTCCAAGGCCATCAGGGTGCCTACACCGGCGGCGTCGCGGCGCTGGTTGCGGATGCCGCTCTGGGCGGTGCCGTGGGCTCCGGCCTGGAGCCCTGGGTGGGGTTGGCAACCTCACAGCTGTCCATGAACTTCTTGCGACCAGCCGGCCCCTGGAGCGGCAAGCTTTCGGCTCGCGGCAAGCTGATTCACACGACGCCCACCGTCGGACTTTCGGAGGTATACGTCGAGGACGGCGAGGGTCGGCTGCTGGCTCATGGGACCAGTCGATGCTTTCTGCAGCGTCTCGAGCCGAAACCGATCACCGAGCCTTCGCGCGTGAAGGCAGTTGAGGTTCACTACGACACACCGGATCCCTATCTCCGGCCGGTTGAGGGAGTGCTGCTTCCGGCAAGCACGTGGGAACGCATGTCGGGTCTGGAGCTTATTCGTAGCCTCATCAGCGGTGACACGCCGCCGGCGCCCATCGGCCTCCTGCTTGGGGGGCTCGTCGTCGAAGCGGACGAGGGCACGGCAACGGCCGCGATGCCGGCTCATGAGTGGTTGTGCGCACCTGAAGCCAGAGTGTACGGCGGCGTGACCGCGTATCTCGCGCACGACGCGATGGCCCTGGCCGTATACACCACGCTGCCGAAGGCGACCACTTACGCGACCCTGGACTTGACGGTGAACTTCGTGCGGCCGATCCCCGCCGACGGCCGCGAGCTACGGGCTCGCGCCCGCGTGTTTCACCGTGGACGGACATTCGCGGTAGCCGGGGTGGAGATCGTCAACGCCGACGGCAAGACGGTGGCAACGGCGAGTAGCTCGTCGATCATCCTGCCTGGCCGGCCGTTTCCGAATCAGCGAGACTTTGCGCTCGAGTTTCCCAGCGCGGGGTCGTAGTCCAACCCCCGGGCAAGGGCAGAGCCTGCCGCGATCGTGGCCTGGCCGCCCGCGCGGCTAAAAGCCCGGGCCCCAGAGGGACGACGACGGCCTACAGCGAACACAAGGGAAAACCGGCTGCATGCAGAGTTCCGGTTCACACAGCCCCTGGATCGAGACGCGAAAAATGGCGCTAGTTTGGACTGTCCGCCTCCCGGGTGTCGCGAGAATCCTGCCGTGTACGTGCTTGACATGTGGATCACATGCAACCATCTTGTGCGCATGGCAAAGATGATTCAGCTTCGCCACGTGCCGGACGAGCTTCATCGTAAGCTGAAGGCGCGTGCCGCCTTGGAAGGGCTGTCACTGTCCGACTACTTGCTTCGCGAGGTGCGCGGGATAGCCGAGCGTCCGACGGTCGCGGAGCTACAGGCGAGGATTCTCGGTCGCTCCCCGGTTGCGCTTCGTGAGAGTCCGGCAAAGGCCGTGCGCGCCGAGCGCGAAGCGCGTTGATCGTCGTCGACGCGTCGGCCCTCCTCGAATTCCTGCTCAATACCGACGCCGCTCCACGGGTGGCGAAGCGACTCCTCGAGCGCGACGGGACCCTTCATGCCCCGCATTTGCTCGACCTCGAGATCGCGCAGGTCTTGCGACGCTACGAACGCGCTGGCGCGCTCTCGGCCGCGCGAGCGGAAGGTGCGCTCGCGGACTTCGCCGACTTGATGATCACTCGCTATCCACACGATTTTCTCCTCGCTCGAGTCTGGACGCTCCGTCGGAACGTGACGGCGTACGACGCCGTCTACCTGGCGCTGGCTGAGCTGCTCGGCGCGACGCTCGTAACCCGGGATACTGCGCTCGCGTCCGTCAGGGGCCACAACGCGCGCGTCGAGGTCATTCGTTAGCAGGGTACCTCTGCGATCGAGTGGAAGTCCGAAGCCGCCGATCCGAGCGGCGTCAGGCGCGCCCGGCGCGGCGGCGCTACTGGAGCGCGCCGGTGTGCGCGGGATCGTGGCGGAACATAGGCCATTGCAGATTTTCGGGACCGGGCGTGCCCGGCACCGTCCAGACCATCACGTTGCCGTTGAAGTCGATGAAGGCGATCTCCTTGAGCCCGTCGCCGTCGATGTCGCCGATTGCAGGCATGACTGACTTGGTCGCGCCGGGCAAGGGAATCGGTTTCGGAAAGCCGGACAGGCGCGAGCCGTCGGCGTGAAACGCGTCGACGCTGAAGCACCGATGGTACGCGTACTCCTGGGCCGCCCAACACATCCCGGTGCCGACGACGAGGTCTTGGGCGCCGTCGCCGTCGATGTCGCCCACGGCGACGCTGCCCGGGCCGTGGGCGTTGTCGCCCCGCTGGAAATCCAGAGCGACCGGCCAACCCGGCACTTGTGACTCTTCTTCGTCGACGACCTGGATGAAGCTGGTGCCCGAGATGGTTCCCCCGAGGAACCACCAGCTGCAGTTCCCGCCGCCGCAACGAAGCTTCGTGTAGGGGACTTCGGTCGACACGAGAAGCTCTGGATTGCCGTCCCCGTTGATGTCGCCAGCGCTGAGCAGCTCCTGCTGGGAGTGGAACGTACCGGCGCCATAGACCTTGAACCGGAAGTTGGGAATCCGACTTCGCATGCGGACCCTGTTGCCAAAACCGTCGTAAGTGCTCAGGCGGGTCACCTTGTCGGAGTTGGTAGCGATGTCCAGGACGCCGTCGCCGTTGAGGTCGGCAAGAACCGCGGAGTTGTCGTCGACTCGGTACTTCTTCGCGGCTCGCTGGGGAAAGCCCGGGATCTCGTTGCCGGTTGCGTCGTAGACGTGAATGTCCTGACCACCGTGATTCCCCCGCGACTCGACGACGACGATCTCAGGCCGCCCATCTCCGGTCACGTCGCCCACTGCAACCGACCGCTCGAAGGGAGGTGGCGACAGATAGAGGCTGAAGATCGTCACCGGCCATCCGGGGAGGAAGGTCCCGTCACTCCGCATCGCAGCGACCGACGGACCCCGAGTCATGACGATGTCGCGCAGTCCGTCCCCGTCGATGTCGGCAATCGTGTAGTCGCGCGGCGCGCCCCACACGTAGGGCTCCTCGCCGAACGTGACGACCTTGGGCCAGCCGGCGAACGGCGTGCCGTCGTGGTGCCAGATGTACATCGTCTTGCCGTTGCCGGCGACGAGCTCGAGGTCGCCGTCGTTGTCGAGGTCGGCGGCCGCGGGCGCAGAATCCGCGATGATGTAGAACTCCGGATCCTCCTCCGCAACGGACTGGGGCCAGCCGGGGAAATCGGTTCCGTCCGCGCTGAACACGAAGACGAGATCGCCGTATGCCGCCAGGATCTCCTTCGTGCCATCGGCGTCGATGTCGGCGAGCGTGACGTGCCCTTGCATCCGTTCGTACCGGTTGGGAAGTCCGGGGATCGTGACCGGCCACCCCGCGCGGAGGTCGGGATCGATGACGACGTGGTAGAAGATCTCGCTCACCACACCTGCCGCGCCGGCAACGCTCAAGCGCAGATCGAGCTCGCGACCGGTCGCAAACACGCTCGTATCTAGCGTGGCGAGCACACCGTAGAGCACGGGCAGGCTGCCGCCGGCGGCGAGCGTAATTCCGGTCGCGAGCCACGGCCCCTCCGAGAGGTCAGGGTCGATTGCGCGGTACTCGACCGAGTAGGAGCCGAACTCCGACGTGTACGCGGTACCGTGAATCTCGAGGGAGCCGCCACCGCCGTGGATCGAATAGCTCGCCGGACTGTCGATGATGAGGCGATCGAGGGTCACTGTCGCGCGGTCCTCGAACGTATCCCCGAGTATCGTCGCGGCTCTGATACGAATCGTGTAAAGCCCGTCCGGGACCCCGGAGACGTCCCAGGTCGCCAGCACACCGCCGTCGACCGGCGATAAGCCAGCCGCGAGCACCGGCGACCACGTACTCGGATACTCGCCGACACCGTACTCGACCGCGTACGACTGGAAATCGTCGCCGCTCGCCGTACCGACGATGTCGGCGGAGTTGACCGAGACGATGTCGTCATAGGCCGGGCTGGCAATGACGACATCCAGCGCGCTGTCGATGGCGAGAGCGGCGCCGGCATCGAGTCGGCCATACCCCGAGTTCGCGTCGACATCCGGGAGATCGACGTCGTCGGCCGATGCGCGCAGCACCTGACGTACCTTCTCTATGGAGAAGAGTGGGTGCGCCGCCAGGATCAGCGCCGCGGCCCCCGCGACGTGCGGCGCCGCCATGCTGGTACCGGCCTGGCGGAGGTAGTCGCCGTCGATGACGAGCTTGCCGCCTCCGGTCATGTCGGGACCCGCGCCGCTCGAGCGCAGCGACAACACCGATCGGTGCGGATCGAACTTGCTGCTCGGCTCGGCATCGCCGCCACCCGGGGCCGCAACGTCGATGGCAGGACCGAAGTTCGAGAAGAAAGCTACCGTGTCTGTGGAATCGAACGCCGATACCGTGATCGCCTCGGGATTGCCGGCCGGGAAGTACTCTCTCGCGTCCGCCGCCGAGTTACCCGCCGCGGCGACGAATACGACGCCGGCGGCGTAGGCGGTGACCACGGCATCCGAGATCAGCTCCGACTCGCCAAATCCGCCCCAGCTCGCGTTGATCACGTCGGCGCCGTTGTCGGCCGCGTAGAGGATGGCCTCCGCCAGATCCGACACGGCTCCGCCTCCGCCCCCGAAGATCCCCTTGACTGCCATGACGGAGGCTTCCCAGGCAACGCCGACCACGCCGATCCCGTTGTTTCCCACCGCGGCTACCGTACCGGCGACATGGGTACCGTGACCGTGGTCGTCGAATGGATCGCTATCATCGTTGGAGAAGTCCCAACCGCCGACGTCGTCGACGTAGCCGTTGCTCTCATCGTCGACGCCGTTCCCGGCGATCTCTCCGGGATTGACCCACATGCGTGGTGCGATGTCGGGATGTGCAGCGTCGATTCCCGTGTCGATCACCGCGACCACCACCCCACCGCCGGACGTAACGTCCCAAGCCGCGGGCGCGTCGATCTTGTCGAGGCCCCACAGGTCGCCGTACGCCTGCCCCCAGGCGCCGCTCGACGACAGGTACGGATCGTTCGTGACGAGCGACAGCGCGACCTCGCGGTCGGGCTCGGCATAGACCACGCCGGGGATCCGCTGGTACTCGCGCGCGACGGCTTCCATATCGAGATGGCGCGAGATCTCGATGATGTAAACGTTGTCGAACGACGCCGCGCTCGATCCGGAGGGAGACCGAGCGGTCCTGCGATCATTCATACCACCGCGTGCCGCCAGCCGTGCCGCACGCCCGTCGAATGGGCGGTCGAGCGAGCGGGCGCCGTAGCGCCGGTTCAAGCGATCGAGCGCCGCGATTCCGAACGTCGCGCGCCCGGCGGACACACTGGATCGAGCGCTCCGACCGAGCACCTCATCGAGCTTGACGATCAAGCGACCCGGAACGTACGGCAGGTCGTCGAGCTGCGCGGCGTCCGAGCTGCCGCCGGTGTGTACGTCGAACGACGCTGATGCGCTCGGAGCGATTCGGCCGGAGTCACCGGCGGTCGAGGCTGCGCCGACCATCACCGTGCGCACCGACTCCGCCCATGCCGCCGACTCGAGCGCGGGCACGAGCGCGAACACGGCGAGGACGTAGAGCGCTCCACTGCGCGTGCAGTCGAACATGGTCGATCTTCCCCTCGCTTGCACCATGCTGCCTGTGTCCGGTGGGTACGGACGCTACTTGCCGAAACGCCCTCTCGCAATGGGAGCTGTGCCGGGGCTGGGCGGCGCGCAGAGCGGCTCCCTCAGGCACAGGAACCGCAACTTCGCCGCGAGGAATCCCGTAAACTGGATGGGCACGGACGTGGAGTACGGGGCGCGATCCCGCGGCCCGATCACCCTCCTTGCTGGAACGCATGTCCGATCGGCTCGCAGTTGCCTCTTACGGCGGTCAAGCCGTCATCGAAGGCGTGATGATGCGCGGCGCAACGACGTGCGCCATCGCGATGCGTGCGCCGAGCCAAGAGATTCTCATCCACACGGAGGACCTGGGCGCCCTCTACAAGAGCAGTCTCAAGAAGATCCCGTTTCTGCGCGGGCTGCTGATGCTGTGGGACGGGCTTGGTCTAGGACTACGCGCGATCACCCTTTCGGCCAATACGCAAAACGGTGAAGACAAGAAGCTCGAGGGCGTGGCGCTCCATCTCACACTGGCGGGATCGCTCGGCTTCAGCATCGCGCTGTTCTTCGTCATCCCGGCGGCTGTCGGGGGATTGGCCGAGACCTCGCTAGGCTGGAGCGCATGGTGGGGCCACGTCGTCGAGTGCGCGTTTCGGCTGTCGCTGTTGATCACGTATCTCTGGGCGGTCGGAAGGATCCCCAACATCCGCCGGTTGTTCGCCTACCACGGAGCTGAGCATCAGACGATCAACGCGTTCGAGGCCGGTGTCGAGCTCACGCCGGAGAACGTCGCTCGGTTTCCGCTGGAGCACACGCGTTGCGGCACGTCGTTCCTGCTCACGCTCGTGCTGCTCTCGATCGTGATTTTCAGTGTGCTCGGGCCCATGTCGTGGTACGGACGGCTGGTTTCGCGCGTCGTCATGCTGCCCGTGCTCGCAGGGATATCGTACGAGTATACCCGTTGGGCGGCCGCTCACCTCGACAGCCCCTTGGTGCGCTTTCTCATTCGGCCCAATCTCGCGCTGCAGCGCCTGACGACGCGGCGGCCCTCCGCCGACATGCTCGAGGTGGCGATCGCCGCCTTTGGGACGATGCGCGCGAAGGAGCGGTCCCTCTCGCCCGTCTGAAGCCAGCGCGGGCGCCCATGCCGTGCACTTGGCCCCGCATTCCTGTTAAGAATCGTCCTCATGCCCAACGTTATCGGTCATGAGCCAGGCCTGCGATGGACACGCGAGTGGGGTCTGGCGGCGCTTGGATTCTCGGCGACGGTCGCACTCGCGATCGTGCTGACTCAGCTACAGGCGCTGTCTGCGCAAGGCACGGAACCCACCCGGCACTACGGTTTCGCAACAGACGAGACGGCGATCCCCGATGACACCGTCCTGCTGGAGCAGCTCGAGGACTCCATCGAGCTGCGCCGGCGCGAGGATTTTGACCGGATGCTCGACGCGCGCGACCCGGGAGAGCTGATCGAGCACGCCACGTTGACCGAGGCGGCCTTCGATCATCGCACGCTGGGGATCGACACGCTCTTCATCGTGGGTGATGAGCTGTTCGGGTACCTGTTCCGCCCGGAGAACGGTTGGGGAAGTGGGGGGACGGACCGCAAGGCGATCGACTACACGCCTCGGTTGCGCCGCGTCCACCAAGGCGCGGCGGGCGGGCCCGATGCCTTCGGCTGCTTTAGCTGCCACTTCAAAGGCGGGCCTGATGGAGCCGGCACGCAGACGCAGAACGCGTTTCTGTCTGGCGACGGCGACCGGATCGACGGCGCGGACGAGCGCAATCCCCCTCATCTTCTCGGTCTGGGCCCGGTGGCTCTTCTCGCGCGCGAGATGAGCACCGAGCTACGCGCACAGGCGACGGGAGCCCGCGAGCGAGCGCAGGCGGAGGGACACCCGGTCGAGCAGACGCTCACGACCAAGGGCGTCTCCTTCGGCCGCATCACCGCGCATACGGACGGCACGCTGGACTACGGCGCCCTGAAAGGCGTTGACCACGACCTGACCGTTCGTCCGTTCGGGTGGAAGGGGCATCAAGCCACGCTCCGTGACATGGCCGAGGAGTCGCTCCACATCCATCAGGGCCTGCTGTCCAAGGACATCCATCTCGCGGTACGCGACGGGTCCCTCAACGCAGGTCCGTATGGAAAGGGCCAGTGGTACGACTTGGATGAAGACGGAGTCTCGCTCGAAATCGACTCCGGAATGCTGACGACCGTCGTGGGCTACCTGGCGCAACTGGAGGCCCCCATCATGCGTCCGCCGCACGATCCCGGCTTACTCGATGCGTTCGCCGCCGGTGGTTCGTACTTCGAGGAGGTCGGATGCTCCGGATGTCACGTCCCCACCCTGGAGCTCGACGATCCGAAATTTGACGTGCAGCAGCTTGCCGGCCCGGAGCGTCCCGCCTTCGTCATCGACGTCGCCAAGGACGGCGACGGACCCAAGATCGAGCCCAAGTACGCAGGCCGCACCACCAGTTACCTCGTCCATCTGTTCAGCGACCTCAAGCGACACGACATGGGCGAGGCGTTGGCCACCCCGTCGGCGCAAGGGGGCGTTCCGGCACGCGTGTTTCTCACGCGTCCGCTCTGGGGCTTGGCCGAGACGGCCCCGTACCTGCATGACGGTCGCGCTCCGACCGTGCACGACGCGATCGTTCTACACGGGGGTGAAGCAGGCGCGGCACGAGATGCCTACCTGGCGCTCGACGAGAGGGCGCGAGCCAGCATGCGCGTCTTCCTGGCCTCACTCTCGCGCCAGCCGAAACTGTTCGTGCCATGATCTCTCGCGATGACCGAAGGACAAGCCCCTCGACGGCGGCACTGCTCGGCCTCTGTCTATCCATCGCTGCGTGCGACGGACCGTCGGGCAACGAGGCTGCCACCTGGCGAGCCGATTGTTCGCCACTCGCCCGGCCCGAGCCCTTGAGTCTAGAAGCCGCGCGCGAGGCGCACCGCCTGGCCGCACGCCGACACGAGCTGCGCTTGCGAGAGGCCGCCACGCCCGGCTCCTTCCTGCGCGAGATGCACGCCGCGCTCGATGCGAAACGCGTAGCTGCCGGGGATGTTTGTGCGGCGGACCTGGCAGATCTCGGACAACTCGTATTCGAGCACGAGTACAGCTTTGTCGACGGCATCGGTGGTGGTGGCTCGGCCACCGCTTCTGCCGGGCCGTTTCGTCGTGTGCATCGCGGGGCCTTCGGTGGCCCCGAGACCATCTCCTGTCCCTCCTGTCACTGGATCGGCGGCCCGAACGGAGCGGGAGCCGAGACCGACAACGCGTTCCTCCAGGGCGACGGCGAGCGCACGGGAAGCGGCGACGAGCGTAACCCGCAGGCGTTGGTAGCACTCGGCATCGTGCAAGCGCTGGCAAGCGAGATGAGTCGCGATCTGCAGAAGCAGCGCGCCGACCTCCTCGGTGAAGCCGCACGCGCCAGCGCCAGTCGTGAAGTCCGCTTGACCACCAAGGGCGTCGACTTCGGCGTCTTGCGGACGATGGCGGAGGGCGAGATCGATGCCTCCGGCATCCGTGGGGTCGACGAGGATCTGGTGATCAAACCGTTCGGTTGGAAGGGCACGCTCGCCACGTTCACCGACTTCACCAGCGAAGCGCTTCAGGTGCACATGGGGATTCAGAGCGACGGCGTTCTCGCGATCGGCTCTCCCGAGCTAGTCGGCACCGGCAAGGAAGCCGATGATCCCGACGGCGATGGCGTGCGCGGCGAGCTTCGCCGCGGCCCTCTGGCGGCGCTGGCCGTGCACCTGGCGCTCCTAGAGCTTCCGATCGTCGAGCCGCTGATCCAGGCGCGCGAAATCGAGCCGGCCGCCGAGGGGTTACTCGCGCCGACCACAACCAGCTTCGCCGACGATTTCCGGCGCGGCCGGCGGCAATTTCACGAGCTCGGTTGCGCGGGCTGCCACCTGCCGATGATGGTCCTGAAAAGCCCGGTGCTCGTGGTGGACGGGCTGCCACCGATCGACCTGTCGCAACAGATGCGTCAGCCGGGTCTGAGCTACGATGCCAGTGTAGGCGGGTATCCCGTGTGGCTGTTCAGCGATCTCAAGCGCCACGACATGGGGAAAAGCAACGCGGCTCAACACGTTCAACGCGGTGTCGCGCTCGACGAATATCTCACACCGAGACTCTGGGGCGTGGCCGACTCGGCGCCCTACCTGCACGACGGCCGCGCCCCCAGTTTCGACTACGCAATCGCCGGCCACGACGGCGAAGGTGCAACGGCGCGGGCGGCGTTCGCGGCGCTTCCGTGGGACGAGAAAGGCGCGCTGCGCGTCTATTTGATGTCGCTCAGGCGCGCGCCGCGCCTGATGGTCCCCTGATCGCTTCCGGCGCTCGGCAGCTACGACACCGAGCCGGCCGGTCAGCCTCTCAGGCGCGGGTCGAGGAGGAGCGGCACGGACCGTTCGAATCTGAGGCGGCCGAATGCGGGGCGGACGGGACTGAGCAGGTAGTTGGATTCCTCCGGCACGATTGCGCTGGGCACGGCCAGCGCCAAGGCGCGGCCGGACGCGAGCCACTCGTCGCCGATCCGCTGCGTCGCCAACAGCCCGCGCAAGTTACGCCAGTGTCCGGGCAACTGCGTAGCGCGCAGGCGATCGAGGAGCTTGTCATCGACGTCGAGGCTGAACGCGACCAAGCGGGGAAGCGGTCGACCGACATTCAGGTGCACCAGCAGCTCCAGAACCGCGAGCGACTTGGTGGCGCTGGCGTAGACCACGCGCCGACGGGGTGAGTTCCAACGCCCGCCGAAGCGCTACGCAGCCTTACCGTCGAACGCTGTGGCCGCGTGCTTGCGCTTGACGACGCGCTACAGCCTCCGAATCAGGCGTAGACGCCGTGCTCCAGGCGGCCGATGAAATGCTCGACCTCGCGCGCGCCCACTTCGGTGTCGGTGTGGTTCAACGGCGTCTCGCCGTCGAGGGCGCGCGCCGGCCGGCCCTTCGCGTGGGCGTTCACCAGGGTCTTGGCGCGTGCTGCCGTGGCTTTCATGTGATCAACAGAAGCCTTCACCGGCGAGTGGCAAGGCGGTTCCGCGAAATCCACGAAACCGTCCGTGATGCAGGCACGCGGACTTTGCCAAAATCAGGCCGGCAGTACCAAGAGCGATATTCTGCGTCAGGCAGCGTACTTGCGGCGTCTCCGCAGAGATTCCGACAGCATCAGTTTGATGAGCGACTGGTACGGCACGTCGCGCGCGGAGGCGAACGCCTTGATCTCGTTGAGCAACGCGGACGGCAGCCGAATCGAAACCACCTGGGTAGGTGCGGGCTGTGGTAGCTCGATGCCCACATCTTCGTACCGCAGCGGTTTTGCGGGATCGATCATCGTCGACGAGTCGCGTTGGTCGTAGTCCGTAATCTCCGCGATCGGCTTCGGCTTGGGTTTACGGCTACGCTGCTTCATAGATCCGTCTCTCTTTACGCGATGCGGGCCGCGCCGTGATCACCCGCACGCGCGTCCCTCGAAGCGTGAATCCGATCATCAGAACGCGACTCTCCAAGCTGCGGCCATCGAGGATAAAGCGCTTCCCCGCATGCGTGGAGTGTTCGCGATCCGCGAATAGACGATAGTCCGGATCGTAGAATGCGCTTTCGGCCTCTAACGATGATACCCCGTGCTTCGTTTCGTTTTTCTGGGCGTTCCACTGGTCCCATTCGAACTGCACAGCCCTTGCCACCCGGCGCTCCGAACCGATGGCAGGCGGCGTAGGCTGTAGCGTCAAGCACTACAACGCCACCGCGATCCGGCACGTACCAAGGCCAACGCGTCGGGCGCTCGGCGCGAGGCTCGTCGTCTGACCCCGCCGCTATGGAACGCTGACCTGGTAGGCGCGGCCCGTCAAGACGAACATCTCGTCTTCGGTGCTCACCCCCGCGGTAATCGCACACGCGTCGCAGAACCCGTCGCCCGCGCCCGGGAACGAATCGCACGGCGCGTCATCGTTCGTCCCGTTGCAGGGGCTCCCGACGAGACCCTCCGTGCACGCGACCGGACCGCATGCGTACGCGTTCTGCGGAGTAACCGAGTTTTTGCGCACGGTTGCGGGATCGGGTGAGCCGTCGGGAGCCACCCCATTGTTGTACGTAGCACAGTAGGTGACGGTACGGTCGGCCGGATTCGCAGAGTCGAACGCTAGCGGTGGGTCGTACTCACCGACCGCCGGATCGATGTAATAGAAGTTGCGGTAGATCTCGTTGCCCAGCGGGTCGTTGATCCAGAATTGCTCGCCGCGTTTATGCGTGTGCGAGCTCAGTAGGAACAGCCGCGTACCCTGCGGGAACGCATGGGTGGAACAGTACGTGGCGCGAGTGAACGGCGGCTGGCCGGAGGCGATGTATATCGCGTGGAAGTCGGTAAAGGCTTGGACCTCGTACTGCTGCTGCTCGTCGTACATGAAATTCAGGTACGCCTTCATGGCGTGGTTCTGCGAGGTCAGGTTGAACGCATGGAGGTTCCAGTACACGAAGCCCTTCAGCGGCACCTTGCGGTAGAGCCCCGTCGGCAGATTGCTCGAAACCTGACCGTTGCCCGAGCCACCGAGCGCTGGCCGGGTTCGCAGCGGTCGGGCCACCCGGCGGGCCGAAGCCGATGCATGCCAGATTGTTGCCGATCTGACTGCGGCAGATCCCGGTACCGCAAGAGCCGGAGGTGATCGGGTTGCAGAACTGTCCCGCCTGCGCTCCGCCGACGCAGGTCCAGGCGCCGAAGGCCGGGTTGTTCACCTCGGATTCGGCGACTGCCGAATGCATGATCACCAAGTGGTGGCTGTGCGGGTCCATGCGGGCCACATCCCGGGTCGAGTAGAAGAACTGGTTGGTCGGATCCTTGTACAGAGCCGGCACTGCGTTGGTCATGTCGTAGTAAGTCGCGAAGCAGACCTCCTGCTCGGTCTCTGCCGGCAGCGCCGTGGCCGGCATCTCGAGCTGAAAGCCTTCGGCTGGATCCGGCGGCTCGAGCGGCGCGATCGAGATCGGCACCGGCTCCGGGAAACAGCCGCCCAGGAGCGTCTCCGTTCCCGAAACCGTCCCGGTTTCCGGCGCGCCCGAGAGGACCCATCGCCTCACGGCCTTGAGGAGATCGGGATGAATGGGAGGCAGCCCGGACGGCATGGCCGCGCCCGGTATGTCGGTGGTCGGGTCGACCGCCTTGAGGAGCTTGAGATAGAGGGATCTCGAGCTCGGCGCGCCCGGCTCGATCCGGTTGTAGATGCTGCCGGCGGAGGCAACATCGAGCATGTTCGCGTAGGCGACCGCGGGGGGAGAGGTCGAGCCCGCCCTGCCCTGGCGAGGAGCCGTGGCATAGTGGGTCACTGCAGCCGTTGCCGGTGAAAACCAGCTCTTGGATCGCTTCATAGGTCGAGTCGAAGGCTTCGCCGACGCAGATGCCGATCTCGCAATCGCTGGTGCAACCGTCGTTCTCGACGAGGTTTCCATCGTCGCACTTCTCGGTCAGCTCAACCTCGGCGTTGCTGCAGATCGACGGCCGGCAGCTCCCTGGCGAAAAGGCACCCTTCGCATCGAAACGACCGGCCTCGTTGTGACGAATATCGCCGCCAAAGCTCGCGCAGTACGATTGATCGTCGATCCCAAAGTACAACCAGACCACGCTCTGCGAGCCGCCCGGCTGCCAGGGCCAGTTGGAACCGCCGCCTTTGATCTGAAGCTTTCCGGGCTTGAGGAGGACCTGGTGATACCGCCGCGGGTTCCGGCTGCATCCGCGTACTTGTATCCGCTGGGGCTCGAAGCACTGCCGAGCGTCGTCCAAAGATTCGGGTCCAGGTCGATGCGCCCCGACGTCCCGCCATTCTGACCGTAGCCTCGCACGAGAACCCAGGTGGCGCTCTGCGAGGGGAAGTGCTGAAGGCCGATCGGCAGCTGGTCGCTCGCAATGAACTTCATCCGCCGCTGGTCCGGGCCGCCGCTGGTGCGTACGCTGAGCTTCTTGGCAGCGATGGCGAGATCCGCGTCGTGAGCCGGCGCTGTCGACGCACCGAAGGTTAGCGAGCCCGCGACGAGCAGCAACCCAGGTAATCGAACGCGCAGCCTGCGAATCGGGCCGCTCGCGCCACCGGAACCCGCAGCAGACGGTTCTCTGTCGTGCATCGCACCCCTCCCTCACCGTGCCGCCGATTGCACGGAAACTGGCAGACGCTAGCGAGTCCGACCGGCCAACGTCAAGCGGTTACGGTCGCCTAGCGCCGCAAGACGTAAAGATCGAGCACGCCGACCCCAGCGTGGCCGTCCACGGGGTGGCGAAGCGAGCCAATGAGCAACGCCGGACGCCCGAGGCCCTCGGGATCCGGCGCACGGCGGATGTGCCATCCGAACCAGCAGTCCGCCTCATCCCCGAACAGCTCAGCCAGGACCGCTCCGCTGCGCCCGGAGCGAAGCTCGACGCGGCCAACCCGCTCGGCGACCTCGCGACGATGCCAGGGTGCACCGATGGCGAGATCCTCGACGCCGTCTCCGTCCAGATCGCCGGCCGCCACCACCATTCTCCCGAACAGCTCGCCCGGCTGGGTTCCCGACCAGTGTCGTAACTCTTTCCCACTGGCACCCGAGTAGATGCGAACCTCGCCCGGGAGCGTGCGCGTGTGGTCGTTCGTTCGCGGCGACGCAACCACGATCTCGCCTCTGCCGTCACCGTCGAGATCCCCGATCGCTGCCACGACCTCGCCGAACCCGCTCAGATTACCTGTACCCTTCCACTGGTACAGCTGCTTACCGGTTGCAGACGAGAACACATAGGCGCCGCCGACGGCCACGCCGTTGGTGTCGTGATCGAACTGCGCCCCGACGGCGAGATCCCCGCGCCCGTCACCGTCGAGATCGTCGAGCTGCGCGACGTACCATCCGAACGTCTCCACCTCGTCTTTCGGGGCGTACGTACGCAGCACCGTGCCGTCCTTGCCGCTCATGAGATAGACTCGACCGCCGTCGAACGAGGGGGCGCCGACGAAAAGGTCGCTCAGCCCGTCTCGATCGTGGTCGCCGGCAAGCACGAGATCCCACCCCAAGTTCTCGGTTCGACTTCCCGGGCGACTCCAAAGCAGCGCGCCGGTCGCAGGAGAGCGTGCGGCCAAGACGCCTCGCAATAGCCCATCGACTCTCGCGTTGGGCGCCGCGATGATCAGGTCGGCGAGGCCATCCCCGCCGAGGTCGGGCACGGGCATCACCCAGTGACCGAAGAGCCCATCGGGCAACTCACCGTCCCACGCGCGGATCTGTGCACCGCTCGCCCCCGACCACACCGTCGCAACCCCGTTCTGAAGAACACCCTGCTGGAGCTTGAAGCGGGCACCGGCAGCGATGTCGGCGTGGCCGTCGCCGTCGACGTCGAGCGGCTCGCCGAAGCGAAACCCCAGCTCGCCCCCAGGAACGTTACCGGCGATGCGCTGCGCCAAGCACCAGCCAATACCGGGAGCCGAGCAGGGCTCGATCGCGCCCGCAGAGATCACGGATTCGGAACTGAGAAACGATACGCCGCAGAGGAGGACGGCGGCAGGGAGGAGTCGGCGTCGCTGGCACCTGCGTGCCAGCGACGCCGGAACGTTTACAAACAGCAGCCCACCCAGCTCGATCCGATGCAATTCGCGCCGCCCGGTCCCGGTCCGCCGAACACCGCTCCGAGGGTACCGGCGGGGTTGTTGAGATTCACCTTCTCGGCGTGCGTGCCCGTGTGCGCCGTCGCGTATTCCCAGTTGAGGAAGCTGCCGCTCACAACATCGTCGATGCACTGCAGCTGCGGGTTGTGCGAGGAATCGATCACCCAGAAGGAAGTGACGGTCATGCTTGCCGTGTCCATGAGACCCACCAGTTCGCCGAGCGCCTCAGCGATGAGCAGCTCGGGGTACGTGCACGCGTGCGTGCCGGGGAAGTTGGTGTTGCAGGCGGCGTTAACCGCGGGAAGCCCGAGCATCAAGTTGTAGTTGAAGCGACCGTTCGTCGCCGTGAGCGCACCCAGCAGCTCGGGCCCGGGCGGTAGCGTATTCGTGGTGGTCGTGGTCGTCGTCGTCGTGGCGCCAGGATCGCAACCGGGCGGCTCGGCGTCACACACAACCTGCGCGCAATCCTTGGCCGTAAACTTGCTCGCGTCGTCGTTCGTGGGCGCGCTGCATTTCATGCAGTAGCGCATGCCGGCCGTGCCGAACTGCACCTGCACGTTCACGGCGTTCTGCATGAGGTCGTCAGCCAACGTGTAGGTAACCCCCGATTTGATCTTGACCTTGAGCTTGCCATCGCCGATCTGTGCTGAGTGCTTCAACGCCTTGTTCTTGTACTTCCACAGGGAGCCCGTGTCCTGCCAATCCGCCCCCGATGGCACGACCAAGCAGAAGTTGTCGGTTGCGCTGTAGACGTGGATCGAGGCGCCGTTCGCACCCGGATCGTCGGCCTCCGTGTACAGCACGCCGGCGTCGGTAGACTGCACCTGCACCTGGCGCTTGGTCGGGTCGGCGTTGTCTTTGATGGAGAGCTTCTTCGTCGAGATGTCCTCCGCCTGCACCGCCGCCGCGCACACCGTCACGAACGCTGCCGTCGAGATACCTACTAACCAGGTTTTCATCATCTTAAGCTCCTCGCCTGCGAAGCCTCACGGCCGCCAAAGCCTGCTCGAGAGTGTCGGAACTCAACGACGGACCCGCGGCTTGTGCCCGTCGATTTGTCCGAGGACACGCCCACGCCGACTCTCCTCGAGCCCGGGGGGCATTTTCGCCGAACCGTCCATCCCCTGTCAAGGTTGAATCGCTCGCCGGCCACGCACCTGAAGGCGACTACCCGCATGAGACACCCCCACCCTACCGTACCCAGAACGGCGGGGTGGGGTCGGACGGGTCGTCCAAGCGAACTCAGCTCCCGTAGACTCGGGCAAACGCGTCCAGCAGGACCTGCCGCTCGGCCGGCTGACCCTCGACCTTGATCGCATCCTCCTGGAAGAATACGCCGGGCGAGGCCTTCTCCACCCAGATGTGCGACGTCGGAATCGCCCAGCTCGGATCATCTAGGGTTCCCACCGCCACGAACACCAGCGCCGGCGCCGATAGTGGCTCGTGCCACAAGCGCACGCCGCAACGTGCGCAGCGGACGATGTCGAGCTCGCGGCCTGAGTCGGCGCGCTTCCGGTAGCGGTCGACCTCGCCGCTCGCACACGAGAACGCGTCGCTCCGACCCAGCACCATCAGTAAGTTGGTGGCGCCCGAGAGCCGTTTGCAGTCCCGGCAATGGCAGGCGTTGATCGCCAGTGGCCGCGCGTCGAGCCGGTAGCGCACCGCGCCGCACAGGCAGCCTCCTGTGTAAGGTGGGTCGGGAATGGGCAGACGTTTCATCAGTCCCAACCCTGATCGACCGGCGTATTCGTGGCAAGCGACTGCGTCACGGTACGCCGGTTCGCACACGGCATGCGCCCGCGCGCATCAACCTTCATCCGCGTCAACTTTGCGTTGCGCGCGCCTCATTCAATCGTGTAGCTATGGATACAGATGTCTAGCTCACCATCCCCATGGCCGATCGTGCGGGCCCTGGGTCGAGAGGGAAATCTCATGCAACGTCGTTGGATCGTCTTGTCACTCCTCGTCTTGGCGCTCGAAGCCGGTTCGTCTGGCGCTGCCCTGGCAACCGAACCCATCGGGGTGACGGAACCAAGCTGCAAACCTCCGTGCGTCACGCTCTGCCGGTCGTACGCATGGGGCACCGTGGAAGGCTGCGTCGCCGGCGGAATGCCCAGGGTCGGTTGCCGGGGACAGGGCGAGCAGGCCTTCAAGGAGTGTCTCGAGAAACACTGTGATCCGGTCACCTCCTGCGAGCGGCGCTGCTCGGAGCTGGCGCGGTCCAACTTCGAGCAGTGCGTGGAATCCGGCGGCGCCGAAGAGGAGTGCGCGCTGAGCGCGCGCGAGGTGCTGAGCGCGTGTCTTGCCGAAAGCTGCGACGGCCGGCCAACCTGCGAAGCGGGCTGCGCCGATCTCGCCGCCGACCTGCGCGACCAATGCGTGGCCGAGGGGAATCCGAGCCGCGGCTGTGGACACCGGGCCCGCGTGGCGTTTGGTGCATGCGTCGTCGAGAACTGCGAGCCAGAGACCACCTGCGAAGAGGCCTGTCACGCGCGCGCCAGGAAGCTGCTCGCCGGTTGCGTCGATGAAGGTGGCGAACCGGCGGCGTGCGAGGCTCGGGCCGCGAGCGCTCTCGAGCAATGCCTCGCTTTGGAGTGCAGCCACAAACCGTCGTGCGAAGACCGCTGCACGGCAGCGGCAAGGGAACAGTTCGACAGTTGCGTGAGCGGCGGTGGCTCCGAGGAGTCGTGTCGCGAAGCCGCCACGGGCGTGCGGGCTCAGTGCATCGCGGACAACTGCGAGGACCAGCAGCCGCCGACGTGCGAGCAAGCCTGCGCCGCGCGCGGTGAGGCGTTCCTGCAGAGCTGCGGGGCGGATGACGCGCGCTGCGCGGAGCGCGCACGCGTGATCGTCGACGCTTGCCTCCAGGAGAACTGCGCGCCCAACGACGATCCCGCGACCTGCGAAGACAAATGTGCAGCAGGCGCGGACGAGTTCGAGGCTCATTGCGCGCAGCAAGGCAGCGATCCGGAGGCTTGCGGCGAGCGAGCCGAAGCCGTCGAGCAGGCCTGCGTCGTCGAGCGCTGCGCCACCGCTCCTCCGACTTGCGACGAATGGTGCAAGCGCAAAGCGAGCGACTTCCTCTCCGGTTGCATCGAGGATGGGATCGATCCCGAGGCATGCCGCGCTCGAGCCGCCGAGATCGCTAGCGAGTGCGTTGCCTCGGAATGCCACGACGTGCCACCGTCGTGCGAGCAAGAGTGCGCCGCGGCGGCCGAAGAGTTCGGGCAAACGTGCGCCGCCGAAGGCGTCGCTCCCGAGGCGTGCAGCGCCCGCGCCGAAGAAGTTCGCGCGGAATGCGTCGTGCGCCACTGCACGGTCAGCCTTCGGAGCCTCTAGCCGCAGCGGAAATTAGACCTGACCCCATTACAGCGTTCACGTGGCGCGTGCTAGAACGCGCGCGTGACGGATGAGGCTGGGTTCGATCCCTCCGCGATCGCCGAAGAGCTCAATCGGCGATGCCACTGCATCGCCGTCGATCCGGTCAAGCTCCGCGAACGCCTGGAGTCGAGCGCCGAGACGGCTGGCGTCTATGCCTCGATCCTCAAGGATCAGCCGAATCTGTTCTCCGATTCGCCGGTGTTTCTCGCTCGCGCGCAGCTCGATCAGATGCAGGCGGTGGTGACGGCGATCGAAGCGGTGGTCGCGAGCGAACCGTTTCGCCGTCACGCGCTCGACGCCGCACCGCGCATCGCGCTGCACGACCACGGCCCGCGTGGCGTGTTCTTGGGCTACGATTTTCACCTCGGACACAACGGACCGCAGCTCATCGAGATCAACACCAATGCCGGTGGGGCTCTACTCAACGCCGCTCTCGCGGGAGCGCAGCAGGCCTGCTGCCAGGACGTGTCCGCCATGCTCGGCTCGAGCACCGATCCGAATCGGCTGCAGGACGAGCTGGTCGCAATGTTCCAAAGCGAGTGGCGGCTCCAGCGCGGCGATGAGCCGCTCCGATCGATCGCGATCGTCGACGAGGAGCCCGCGAAACAGTTCTTGTACCCGGAGTTTCTGCTGTTCCGCGAGCTGTTCCGGCGCGCTGGCGTCGACGCCGAGATCGTCGACGTAGCCGACCTTCGCCATGCGGGCGGCGAGCTCACCGCGCACGGGCGCCGGATCGATTTCGTGTACAACCGCCTCACCGATTTCTATTTCGAGGCCGAGGGGTCGGCCGCGATTCGGTCGGCGTACGAAGCGGGCGTGGTGGTCGTATCGCCCCACCCTCGGACCTACGCGCTGTACGCGGACAAGCGCTTGCTCACGGTGCTCTCCGACACCGAACGATTGCGATCGTGGGGCGTGCCCGAACCGATCCGACTCACGCTCGCGGCCGGCGTTCCCGAAACGCGTCGCCTCGATCCCGCGCGTGCCGAGGAGTTCTGGCGCGAGCGCAAGGGCTACTTCTTCAAACCCGCGATCGGGTACGGCAGCAAGGCCGCCTATCGCGGCGACAAGCTCACGCGTTCGACTTGGGAGGAGATTCTGAAACGCGACTACGTCGTGCAACGCGTGGTCGCGCCGACCGAGCGGACCATCCTCGTCGACGGTGTCGAGATGCCTCTCAAGCTCGACCTTCGCAACTACGTCTACGACGGACGGGTACAGCTGGTGGCTGCGCGTCTCTACCGCGGTCAGACGACCAACTTCCGCACCGCCGGCGGCGGCTTCGCGCCGGTGTTCACGGAAGCGAAGGCCGCGTAGCTGTGCTCTTGCCAACGCCGCGCGGCCCAAAGACGAAGAACGACCTGTCAGGCATGGGAAGAAGGCGCAGCGGCTCGCCGATCACCGTCGCAATCCGCCATCACCACCGTAGAATTGCAATGCAAAACTACGGTAGAGTTGCGGGGAAAGTCGGCCCGTCGGGGATCTCTATCCGGGCTCGCCCGCTCGCTCCAGAAACGCCCGGTTCCCATACCGGTCGAGCGACACCACCTCGCCGACGGGCCTGCGTGTAGTCGGTCCGTAGCGGCCCGTCGGCCAGCCCAGCGGAATCACGGCGACGGGCGTGACCTTGAACGGCAAGCCGAGCGCGCGCTGAGCGAGCAGTTTGCTCCAGAGCGGCAGCGTAATGAGAGCGGCCCCGAGGCCGGCGGCCCGCGCGGCGAGCAGAAGGTTCTGCACCGAGGGATAGATCGACCCGTATAGACTGGAGGCGGCAATCGGGGGCCACGGCGGAATCCAGCCGTTGAGACAGGCGACGACGATCACGGGGATCTCCTCGAAGTGATCCGCTTGCCACTGCACGGCATCCAGGATGCGAAGCATCGCTTGATTGCCGGCGCGTCGGTTCTGTCTGCGGCCGAGTCCGCCGTAGAGCGAAAAGGCACGGCGGTTGAGACTCCCCAGCCGCGCCCTCACAGCCGGGTCCTTCACGACGATGAACTCCCAGTTCTGCGCGTTCGATCCGGTCGGCGCCCTAAGCGCAAGCTCGATCAGATGGAGCACGAGGTCATCGTCGACGGGGTCGGGTTTAAGACGGCGAATCGCACGTTGGGTACGCATCGCGTCTTCCAGCGGCATCGTAAGGGCATGGGGTTTTGGCATAGGAGCTTCGTGTGTCCGACCGGTATCGCTATGTCCACCCCGTGCGCGACAGAGCCGTGATCGCATGGCATAGTCCGACGATGGAATTCAGCATTCGACCGGCGACCGCAACCGACGCGCCTTTTCTCGCATGGGTACAACAGGAAGCATCGCGCTCGCACTTGCCGTTCGGCTTCTGGGACCTGGCGTTCCCTGGCCCCGATGAGTATCGCCTGCGCATCATCGAGCGGATCTGCCGCGCCGAGGCAAAGTCGTTCTGCCACTGGTCAGGCTTCCTGATCGCCGAGGTCGCCGGCAAGCCCGCCGCGGCACTGTCGGGCTATGAGAACCCCGCCGCCGCGACTGGAGTGATGCTCCTGCAAGCGATGGTCGAAGCGCTCACCACCGAAGGTTGGACAGAGGCCCGGATGGGAGCGATGCAACAGCGCATCGCTCCGTTTCTCACGTGCGTTCCGGAGATGCCGGAGGACGCGTGGATACTCGAGTGGGTCGCGACGGCTCCGCAATACCGAGGAAAGGGGTTAACTCGAGCACTCTTGGGCGCGATCCTCGACGTCGGCCGTCAGCAAGGACACACGCTCTCGCAGATCGGCGTGCTGATCGGAAACACCCCGGCGCAGCGCGCCTATGAGGGCGCCGGCTTCAAGGTCGTCGACGAGAAACGCCATCCGTCCTTCGAAGCGACGTTCGGCGCGCCCGGTGTGCGCCGATTGCTTCGTTGAGGCGGCCACGTCCCGGCTACGGCGCCAACAACACCTTCCCGATGTTGCGGCGATCGTGAATGTAGTGGTGAGCCGCGGCGGCTTCGGCGAACGGGAAGATCTTGTCCACGTGAGGCCGAACGACGCCCTTGCCCCAGAGCTCGAGCAGATGATCGGCCCACGTGCGGATACGGTCCACCTCGCCCCAAAGATGTCCTAGATTGACGCCGAAGACGGATCTGTTCTTGTCGATGAGCGAGACCGGCGTGACCTGCAGCCACGGCATCGAGACCACGGTGCGGAGCAGGCTCGCCACGCTCCGCTGCTTGCCGGTCGCCGCCGACGACATGCCGAACATCCCCAGACGCCCCGTCGGCGCGAGCAAGCGATAGCCTTTTTTGAACGACTCGCCGCCCACAGCATCAAGGATGAGCTCGACCCCGCGGCCGCGCGTGATCTCGGTGGTCCGCTTCTCGAAGTCCTCGCGTGTATAGTCGATGAGATGATCGACACCGATGCCTCGTAGGAACTCGTGCTTGGAGCTCGACGCGGTGCCGATAACCACCGCACCGATGTGCTTGGCGAGCTGCGTGGCCGCGATACCGACACCGCCGCCGGCCGAGTGCACGAGCATGGTCTCGCCCTTGCGGAGCCCACCCATCACGACGACGAGCACGTAGGCGGTGAAGTAGTTCACCGGGATCGCCGCGCCCGCTGCCGCCGACATTCCGGGTGGCCGCGCGAACACTTGGTTCTGCGGCACGCAGACGACATCCGAGTAGCCGCCAAAGCGCGTGAGGGCGAAGACGTCGCGCCCCACCCAACTGTTGTCCGTACCTTCGCCCACGGCATCGACGCGACCGCCGACCTCGTAACCGACGACGATCGGAATGCCCGGGAGATCCGGGTACATGCCCATGCGCCCCATGATGTCGGCGAAGTTGACGCCTGCTGCCTCCACGCGCACGCGGAGCTCGCCTGGCTTGGGCACAGGATCCGGAGCTTCCTTGACCGCGAGCACTTCGGGAGGACCGGCCTTCGTGATCCATACTTGTCGCATGCCTTGAGCTTGCGCCGCCAGCGGGGCCGACGAAATCC
Source organism: uncultured Myxococcales bacterium (assembly GCA_964555245.1). GTDB lineage: Bacteria > Desulfobacterota > Binatia > UBA1149 > SPBQ01 > CAZKRI01. The sequence continues at coordinate 116,308 of CAZKRI010000051.1, read as the reverse complement.
TCGAAAAGCTGGCCGAGCTCAGCCTTCCTTCGTCGGAATCGAGCCGATGTAGTCCATCTTGCCGAGCTCGACGCCGTTGTGGCGGAGGATCGCGTACGCCATCGTCGCATGGAAGAAGAAATTCGGCAGCGCGACGTGCACCAGATAGTCGTCGCCGCGGAGCCACTTCCCGCTGAGCCAAGGTGGAGCCACCTTCCGCTCGTCGGCTCCGGCCAAGTCCTTCGCCTGGACGGTCTCGAGGAAGCTGAGGCACGTCTGGATCCGCTGCCGCAGCTCGGCGAACGTCTGCTCCGTATCCGGGTGGGACGGCGCCGCCTTGCCGCCGAGGTACGCGGCCGCGTACTTCGCCTGGTCGCAGGCGGACTGCACCTGGCGGACAAACCCAAACTGATCCGGCGCCAGGCGGGCCTGGGCGAGCACGTCGACCTCGAAGGATCGGGCCTTCGCGTACGCGGTGGCCTTGTCCATCCACCGCTCGAGGTTCTGCAGCGTCTTGGCGAACAGTTGGATGGCGTCGATAGGATTCATGAGATCCTCCTCTCGTGAGCAGCGGACGGTAGCCCAGAGCGTACCCTGACGCGACCCCCGAGGCGCCCGACACCGTGGTCATCGTACGGTGCTACTGCGATCTGTCCTGGCGATGCCGTGAACTGCGGCGCGGGACGGTGCGCGGCTTCATCGAATCGGCGATTGCCTGGCTGTCCTCCAAGTTCTCGATCTGGTCACTGAGAAAGCTCCCGACGTCAGCGTTGATGCGACGGATGGCGTCGTAGACCAGGCCGATGGTGCGACGTTGCCGTTGGCGCAGCCGCATCGGGTCGTCGCCGATGAGACCGGATTTCTCCAGCACCTCGAACGGCAGATCGGCAATGAACTGGTGGATCTGCTCGGCGGAGGTCGCGCCGCGATCGATCGCCTGCTGGATCAGATCCTTGGTCAGTTCGAGTCGCTGCAGCTTGTTCATCGCGTGTCTCCTCAGGCCATTGCCGGGCGTGCTGCCAGCCCGGGTAGCGCGTATCTGACAATGCTCCTCAGCACGCTGCCGTACTGTTTTCCGAAGCTACCGGTGTTGTAGGGTAGGCCATGGCTCGCACAGATGGAACGCACGCGCCGCGCGATTTCCGGGTAGCGATGTGCCGGCAGATCCGGGAAAAGATGGTGCTCGATCTGGTGGCTGAGGTGGCCGCTGAGGATGTGGAACGAACGCGAGCCCTCGATATTGGCCGAGCCCTGTAACTGGCGCAGGTACCAGTCGCCACGCGATTCGTTGCGCGTCTCCTCCTCGGTGTAGACCCGCGTGCCGTCCGGAAAATGACCGCAGAAGATGATGACGTTGGTCCACACATTGCGGACCAGGTTGGCAGCGACGTTGCCGAGAAGCACGCGCGGCGCATTTCCCAACGCGAGAAGCGGAAAGAACACATAGTCCTTGAACAGCTGCTGACCGGCCTTGCGCCGGAACTCCTGCCATTTTCGCCGCAGGGTCGCGCGATCGGCGCTGCCCGCAAGGGCACGGGTGAGATCGAGGTCGTGCAGGCCTATACCCCACTGAAAGAGGGTCGCCAGCACCAGGTACGAGAGCGGTTGGAACAGGTGCCAGGGCCGCCAATTCTGCTCCCCGCTGACGCGCAGGAAGTCGTAGCCGATGTCGCGGTCCTTACCGAGAACGTTGGTGAAGGTATGGTGTTCGTAGTTGTGGTAGTGACGCCACTGACCCGAATCGCAGACGTTGTCCCACTCGTAGGTCTGCGAATCCAGCATCGGATCGTTCATCCAATCGTACTGGCCGTGCAGCACGTTGTGGCCGATTTCCATGTTCTCGAGGATCTTGGCCGTGGAGAGCGTCGCAACGCCGAGCGTCCAGCTGATCGGCGTGAAGCCAAACATCAGAAGACTGCGACCCGCGACCGCACTGAGGCGCGTGACACGCACGAGACGGCGGATATAGGCGGCGTCGCGTTCACCGAGATCTGCAACGACCTCTTGCCGTAACGCGTCCAATTGGGCGCCGAACTCTTCGATCTGTTCTCGCGCCAACGTCGGCTTGGTATTCACCTGTTTCATCCTCCTGCTTCTTTCCATCGGGCTAGGCCTCGAGAATGAGATCCGATCGCGCGCGGCTGATGCAGAGCTGGATGCGCTCGCCAGGCTCCGATGAAACGCGTCCGGTTTTCAGATTTTCGACGATCCCGCTTCGCTTGGTGCACTGGCAGGTGTGACAGATCCCGATCCGGCAGCCGTAACGGGGCTTGAGACCGGCGCGTTCGGCTTCGAACAGCAGCGCGCTGGTGCCGTTTGCGGTGAACACTTGTTCCGAACGCGCCAGTCGGACGCTCATGCACCCATTCTCGCTGGACGCGGCGTGCATCGCCGGCGCGGTGAACCTCTCGATTCTCAATCGGCCTTCGATACCGCGCTCCCGCCAGTGCTTCAGAAACATCTCCATGAAGGCCTGCGGCCCGCACAACAGCGTGTCGCGCTCTGCGTAGTCGGGCACTAGCTGCGACAGCGTAGCAACCTCGAGTTTCCCGCTCTCGAGCGAATAGTGAGGGCACAAACGGAACGCAGGCCAAGTCTCGGTCAGGCCCGCCAGCTCGGTGCCGAAGATCGCGCCCTGGCGGCTGCGGCAGGCGTGAACGAACTCGATGTCGCCCTCGTAGTCGCGCCGCTGCAGATCGCGCACCATCCCCATGAGTGGCGTGATGCCGCTACCCGCCGAAAGCATCAGCAGCCGCGCCGGCGGCGGCTCGGGCAGCACGAACTCGCCGGTCGGTCGACCCAGCGTAAGCACCTCGCCTACCCCAACGTTGTCGTGCAGCCAGTTCGAAACTCTGCCGTCCGGCTGCCGCTTGACGGTGATCGCGACCGTACCGTCATGAGCCGTCGCCGACGACAGACTGTAGCAGCGCATATGGCGCACGCCGTCTATGTCCACGTGCACCAGCACGTGCTGCCCGGGCTTTGATCCGGGCCAGTTGCGATTGGGACGGAGTACGAGGCTACGCGTATCGGACGTCTCCGAGATCACCGCAACCACGCGCGCTTTGATCTGACCGAGCGACCAGGTGGGATGGACCTGCTCGAGCAAGTCGTCGATGGCGGTGACGTCGTTCAAAGGCTTGAGCCACGAGCTGCGCCAGACCCAAGCAGCGGCGCCGCTCTCAGCCGTTTTACGACGCATGAGGTTCGTCGGTTTCATTTCAGTGAACAGATGTTAACTATCCTTCCGAACTCAGTCAACACTTGTTTACCGACGGGGAACCCCTTATTCTGCGACGCGGCTGGAAAAACCAGGGAGTTCACCAGCTTACGACGCGATGAGGGCTGTTCCGTGAGGAAGACCGAGCGCAAGCCGGCTACGCGCCCGGCCGCGCCGCCGACCGGTGCTGACCTATACGACCGAGCCGTGGTCACGCGCGCCGAGCGCAAGCAGCGCACGCGCAACCACCTGCTCGAGGCCGCACTGCGGCTCATGAACGAGGGCCGCAGCTTCACGAGCCTTGGCTTGCGCGAGATCACGCGCGCCGCCGGCGTCGTACCAACCTCCTTTTATCGGCACTTTCAGGATGTCGACGAGCTGGGCTTGGCGCTCGTGGAGGAGACAGGCGCGACGCTACGGCGGCTACTTCGCGAGGCGCGCAAAGCCGGCGTACCGCCGACGCACATCATCCGCCACTCCGTGCAGATCTACGAACAATTCGTCGAGGCGCATCGCCTCCACATCATGTTCATGGCCGGCGAGCGTTGGGGTGGATCGCCGCTGATTCGCCGCGCTATCCGCTACGAAGTGCAGCACTTCGCCACCGAGATGGCGCAAGACCTGCGTGAGCTGAACCTGCTGCCGAGCCTGACCATGCCTACGCTCCAGACGATCTGCGGCCTGGTCGTCAATACGATGCTCAACGCAGCGACCGACATTCTCGATCTGCCGCCCGACCAACCACAGGTGGAAGAAGAACTGATGGAGAACTTCGTGCGGCAGCTCCGCGTGATCTTCCTGGGAGCGACGCAATGGCGCGAACCGGGGGCTCGTCCTTTGGTTCTTAGTGGACGCGGGCGCGTCCCCAGGCCGCGACCAGCGTCGGGCTGAGGTAGGTACGCTGCGGATCCTCGAATGCGCTGAGCGCACGCTCGACCATCTCGTCGGTGACCGCGCCCGACTGCACGAGCGGGACCCGCAGGGCGGCGAGCGACAGCCGACCAAACGCCGTGTCGGGCGTCCCGCCCGCATAGACACGCACGCGACCCTCGGCGTGCACGTCCGTCAGACCGGCGGCGCGTAGCTCCGAGGGCAGGCGGCGGCCGAAGTACGGATCGAACCCCGCGCGCGACATGAAGTCGATGACGGCACGCGGAACGCGCTCTAGCTCCTCATCGGGCGGGTATGCGCCCATGGAAGCCATGTCGTAGTCCTCGAGCAGTAGCACGCCGCCCGGCGCGACGGCGGCTGCCAATCGGCACACCGCACCGGAGCCGAGGTGCTCGGCCACCAGCCGCGCGTAGACGAGATCGAAGGCCTTCTGCTCGATGTCGTCGGCGAGCACATCGATGCGCGCGACCTCCAGCGGCCCGCCCGCGAGCGGCTCGACGTAGCGCGGATCGATGTCGGCGGCGACGACGCGTCCGCGCGGGCCGACTCGCTGCGCGAGCCACTGACTGACCGAGCCGACTCCCGCGCCGACCTCCAGGCAGCGCCAGCCGGGGCTGACGCCGAGACGCTCGAGCAGAGCGAACGTGCCCGCGTCCCAGAGCCGCGCCATCCCGAGCAGGCGCTCGCGCTCCTGCTCCCACGCCTGGTCGTAGACGTACCGGGCCATCGGCGTGGCGACTTTACCGCTGCGCACCGCGCTAAGACTACGGGACGGCCAGCGGGTGGTGCGGGGTGGTCTTCCATGTCTGTTCACAGTGGAAATGTCCGGTTCCCTCCCGGCGGCCAAGCAGCCTGATGTTAAAGGCTGCGGAGCGCATCCCAGCGGCAGCGTGGTCGTCGTCGTTGCCGGCCCACCGCGCGCGCGTCCCTCTTGACAACCCGCAAGCTTTGGCAGTATTGTGCCAAAAGATGGATTTGGCGCTTTAGTGCCAAACGCGTCCGTGGGTCCGTAGAACGCCTGCGGACGCGGTGCCCCCGCAATCCCGCGATGGCACGAGGTGTAAGGAGGAGAAGCCCATGACGCGAGATATTTCGACGATGAGAAAGAGACGCGAACGCTGGTATGCAAAGGCACGAGTTCTGGCGGTGATCCTGGCCGTCCTCGCATTCGCCGGCCGCGGCGCACCTGCAGGAGCCCAGGAGGAGTGTGACCTCAGCCCGCCGGGCGCGTGCACCCGTACCTCTGACGCGGCGCTGAGAGCGTGCCGCGCCGAGGCCAGAGACGACTTTTGGATAGCGATCGGGAAGTGCCGGAACCTTTCCGAAGGAAGGCGTGAGTGTGCCACCGAGGCCGGTGCGGCGCGTGAGGAAGCCCAGGGGGAGTGCATCGAGCAGTGCGAAGTCCGACAGGACGTCTGCGACCTACTGGGCCAGCGCCGTCACGACCCCGATTTCGACCCCGCCAACTTCGTCAATCCCGACGATATCGGCGACACCGTCGCGCCCAACCCGTACTTTCCCTTAGTTCCCGGCGCTCGGTGGGTCTGGGCCGGCGGCGACGAGACGATCACGGACACGGTAACGAACAAGACCAAGCTGATCGAGGGCGTGACCTGTCGCGTGGTTCACGACGTGGTCGAGGAAGGCGGCCAGGTGATCGAGGTCACCGACGACTGGTTCGCTCAGGACCTGGACGGCAACGTCTGGTACTGCGGCGAGATCCCGCAGAATTTCGAGACCTTCGACGGCGATGACCCTGAAGAAGCAGAGCTCGTCAACATCGACGGCGCGTGGAAGGCCGGACGGGAAGGCGACAGTGCCGGGATGCTCGTGCTGGTCAACCCGGAGGTTGGGCAGGGGTACCGTGAGGAGGTCTCACTCGGAGAGGCCGAGGACGTTGCGGAGATCATCAGCATTACCGGAACAGAGTCGGTGCCCGCTGCCCAGTGCAACAACGACTGTGTCGTGACGCGCAACTTTACTGCGCTCGAGCCGGGCGTGAACGAGCTGAAGCACTACAAGGCGGGTGTCGGTCTCATCCTCGAGGTCGAGCCCGACGGGACCCGCATCGAGCTGGTCGAGTTCACGATCCCATGAACCGACGACGCCGACCGATGGCGACGCCGGGATCGCCTTACCGAGCAAGCCCGGAGGCGGATCTCGCGACCTTACGGCGTGACCGCGCACTTGCTCTACCGAGGGAAATACCCTCGTCAGAGGAGAACAGGACCATGATGATGAAACGCTCGTTTCTCGTTTCAGTCGCAACCATCGTCGCATTGATGTCGGCGGGCAGCAGCCGCAGTTGGGCCGTCCAGTTTAGCGAGCACAGGATCTACATCGAGTTCAACCAATCGGCGAACGATCTCGGCTATCACGTCTCGCTCGATGGAGAAGACTGGAAGCAGTTGCAGATCGTCAACCCCAGCGGGAGAACGATCTTCCAGGTCAAGGGCACGGCGGCCTACAAACTGCTCGGCATGACCGAGCTCTTCTTCGAGGGCGCGGAGCCCAATCTCGACGAGTTTCCACTCGAGGACCTGCTCGCGCTGTTCCCGGAGGGGGACTACGAGTTCGAGGGCATGACGGTCGACAACGAGGAGATCGAGGGCACGGGGACGCTGTCGCACGCCGTACCGAACGGACCCGGCAACGTCACCGCGCTCTTGGGCGCCAACGATTCGCTGGTCATCAGCTGGGACGCTGTAACGACGATACCCGATGGCTTTCCGATCCGGCCGATCTCGATCGTCGGCTATCAGCTCATCGTCAAGCCGTTTCAGGTGACGGTCCCAGGCAACGTCACGTCGGTGACGGTGTCGCCGGAGTTCGTGGGCTCTCTCCCGTCAGGGCTGAACCTGTTCGAGGTGCTCGCGATCGACGTGAGCGGAAACCAGTCGATCACCGAAAGCTCCTTCGTGAAGCCGTGACTCGGTAGATCATGCGGCAGAGCCGGAGGGAGCGCCCTCGCGCTCCCTCCGGAATCCGGCAACGGAATTCCTAGTTGAACCGGACCTGCTGCACGAACCCGCAGCGCGGCGTCAGCGACTGTCCCCACAGAGTCGAAATGTCCTATTCGGCCGGGCGGGTTAGGCTAAGAGACTGGCCTCCGCTCGTGTAGCGAGCGCTGAAGGTGTCCGGGTCATCAGCGGGACTATTCATGGATGACCGACACAGCGACATTCAGCGTTTGTGACGCAGGCGCAGCCGGCGTGGCACCTCACGGGGCGCACGGCCAGCGTCGGCCACAATACCGGCTGCGGGTCGACGACGTGAGGCGATTTTACGATGTCACCAAAAGCACGGTCGAAATCGTCGCAGTCATCTCCAACGCGGATGCGCTCGCGCCGCTTTGCCTCGTGTTACTTGACGGTGGCCGCGACCACGTCGAGCAAGCCCGCACCGTACTTGTCCGCTTTGGACGGGCCGATGCCGTGGACGAGCAGTAGCTCTTCGACGGTGCGCGGGCGCATCGAAGCCATTTCGCGCAGCGTCTTGTCGCTCGCGATCACGTACGGCGGCACATGCTCGCGTCGACTCAGCTCGAGTCGGTAGCGCCGCAGTGATTCGAACACCGCGCGACCGCACTCGTCGAGATCGTCGGCGGCGGCCGCCGCCGAAGCCACGGCTGCCCCGCGCGTCGCGGGTGCAGCCACAGCGCGATCGCTGGCGCTCCGCATGCACGGCAGCAGGACCCGAGCGGGCCTGCGGCCGTGCATAACATGGGCGCCGTCCTCGGTGAGCACGGCGACGGGCCGGTCGCCGCCGTGGAAGTCGACCCAACCTGCGGTCACGCAGCGGCGCAGCAAGCGGGTCAGCCAGTCGTCGCTTCGGTCGGCCAGTGCGCCGAACGTCTTGGTCTTGTCGAGGCCGGCGGCGGAAAGCCTGGGATCGTCGGCGCCTCGCAAGAGCTTGGCCGCCGCTTGCAGCCCGAAGCGGCCGTGCACACGAGCGACGGCGCTCAGCGCCTTGCGGACGATCAGCGATACCTCTTCGGGATCGGCGGCGGCGTTGGCGCCGAGCTCGAGGCAGTTGTCGCAACGCCCGCAGCCCGACAGCGTCTCTTCTTCGTCACCGAAGTAGCGAAGGATTGCGTCGTGCCGGCAGCTCCCGCCTTCGGCCCAGCGCATGAGCTCGAGGAATAGGTTCCATTTGTGGCGAACAATCGCGGGATCCGGCGCGCGCCCTTCGCTTGCACTCTCGATCAGGCGGCGGCGCAGCGCCATGTCGCCGGCCGAAACGGTGAGGAGCCCGATCGCGTCGGCTCCGTCGCGCCCGGCGCGTCCGACTTCTTGATAGTACGCCTCGACCGACCCGGGCGGCGCCAGATGCGCGACGAGCCGGACGTCGGGGCGATCGATGCCCATGCCGAACGCGTTCGTAGCGACCACGACCTCGAGGAGCGCGTCCTGGAACTCCTGCTGAACGCGCTCTCGACCGGCCCCGTCCATCCCTGCGTGGTACGCCGCAGCACGCCAGCCCGCGGCCTCGAGTCGGGCCGCTTCCTGCTCGCACAGACGCCGCGTCGGCGAATAGACGATCGCGGTGCCGCGTCCCTTGCCCGGACTTGCCAGCGCCTCGGCCAGGGCCGCGTCGAGATAGAGGTCGCGCTCGCGTCGCGACCTTACCTCGCGCACCCGCAGTGAGAGGTTCGGGCGGGCAAAGCCGCGAACGAGCTGCGGCGTGTCAGCATTGAGGCCGAGGCGCTCGACGATCTCGTCGCGAACGATCGGCGTGGCCGTGGCCGTGCACGCCAAGACGCGCGCGTCAGGGAGCTGGCGGACCAGTTCGCCGATCTGCATGTACTCGGGCCGGAAGTCGTGACCCCACTCGCTGATGCAGTGCGCCTCGTCGACGGCGATGAGCGGACAGGCGATCTTGCCGACCAGGGCGCGGAAGCCTTCGAAGGCCAAGCGCTCGGGGGCCACGTATACGAGCTTCAGCTCGCCGGAGGCGACGCGCCGGGTGCGCGCGCGAAGCTCGTCGCCCTCGAGCGTCGCGGCGAGGTACGTCGCCGGCACGCCGCGCGCCGTCAGCGCCTCGACCTGGTCGTGCATGAGCGCCACCAGCGGCGAGATCACGAGCGTCGTACCTGGGAAGAGCGTCGCGGTGAGCTGGTAGATCAGGCTCTTACCGCCGCCGGTGGGTGCCACGAGCAAGAGACGACGTTCGGCAAGCAGCGTCTCCACAGCTTCGCGTTGGCCGGGCCGAAATGCGTCGTACCCGAGGCTCCGCACCGCCGCGTCGAGATCGACACTCGGGCTCTTCGTGCTTTCCACAGGAGACGGCACCCTATCGCACCCGAGACTTTTACTGAACGCCGATGCGGTGCAATGCCGTAGCGCTCATGAAGAAGCGTATGTCCGCGCGCAGTCGCGCTGAGCTTCGGCCAGGCGGTGACCGAGCTGGGCGACCTTGGACGGTGACGACCTCCGCCCTCAGCATCAGCCCGCATCGTCGGCGCTGCGCACTGTACGGGCAGTTCCACCTCGGCAACGTCACTCACGTCGAGGTTGTGCTGTTCCTGCGACTGCTGCACCGCCATCTGCGCGGCCACATCATCGTGCTGTGGGACGGTGGCTCCATCCATGCCGGTCCAGACGTCGAGGAGTTGATGACTGCGCTGGTCCGCGAAACCCGTAGGCTTCGCGGTCTTCCCGCCCCGCTCCGGGCGTTCGTCGTGGGATCGGATCTCCCACGTGGTGCTCATCATCGGAGAAGACGATACCGGGCTCGTCAGCTCAAGATCGTTCCGAGCCGCGGGAGCGCTTTGCTCAGGGGAACAATCCGGATCCGATCTACCTCGTACTCGTCCTTGCCTCCGTAGAGAAGGAAACAACGGGCCATCGGGTAGTCCGCCCGAAAATGTCGAAGCGTCGCCAGGTCGGAGTCACGATAGCGTGAAGAACGCTTGACCTCGAAAGCCAGGAGTCCGCGCTCGTCGTAGAGCACGAGCGTCTCGACCGCAGGTCCGTCGATTTCCTCGGCGGAGTCGAGCGGACCTTTGGGACGAAGGGCGCGATACACACCGGCGTCGAAGAAGAAGAATTTCCGATGCGTCGTCATGGGACGCTTCGCCCTGCGCGTGAACACCGGAAGGCGCGCGGAGAGGAGGAGGTCGTCGAGTAGATCGAAGTAGCCTTCGACGGTCTTGCTCGCGAGATACTCCTTGGGATCCTTCTCGACGTACACGCTCGGGAGCTGCCCGTAGCGAACCGAATGGGTCAGATCGAAGCACTCGCCCAGTTCCGCCGCCGTCAGCGGATTCATCGCCACCGTACGCGCGCGTCCAGCGAGGAGGTTTACACCACCGCGCCGGGAGCGCGCGGGCTTCGAGACGGTCGGGATGGGTGAGCAGCTCCGTGTAAACGGAGACATCGAGCAGATCGATGTAGAGCGCGCTCGGAAAAACGTGTTTCAGGAGCGTGGACTTTCCGGTCCCGCGCGGCCCGGACAGGAAAAAGCTGTGGTCGCGGGGGATCCGCACCTGCCTGGCGAACATGCCGCCATTCTTACCGAAACAATGGCGACACCGCTGCCACGGAGAGGGGGCTCGGCGTGCACGTAATCGCGTCGACCTGTACCCAAGGACCGATCCCGCTCCCAGCCACGGCGGCCCAGTGGGCAGAGCCCATGCGGCGCGTGTCCGCGCTGGACGTTCTGAACTGCTCCCGCTGCGGCGGCCGAATCCGCGTGCTCGCCGTGCGGATAGGCATCATAGGGGCGGTTTCCGAACGTCTTGGTCTGGAGGTTATGTGAACCGGCGCTCTTCAGGCAACCGGTTTTCTCTGGGCGGCTTGCCAGCTGCCGTGAATCTTATCAGGTCTCGTCGACCAGCAGGGCGCGCGCTTCTGCTTGCGCGCGTAGCGCAGCGCGCACCAGTAGGGTCGAACGCTTGTGCAGCGCGGTCTTCAGGAAGCGCTGCGCCAGCACGAGCCGCTGTACGGCATCTGAGTGTAACCCCGCCTCGCGCAGAACCCGCACTGCGTCCCCGGTCTCTTCGTACGCTTGCCGTAGACGACCATCGACGAGATCGCGCTGCCGGCTCCAATTCCACGCCGCCAGTGCGCGCTCCTCGAGATCGGAAGCCTGGCGAATGTTCTCGAGTGCGTTCAGCACGCGCAGGAATGCCGCGACGGCTTCCACCTCAGTCGGTTGCATCCGAATCGGGCCCGCACGCACGGCAGCCGGCGAGTTATTGAACGCATCGCTGTTGTAGAATGCGACAGCTTCTTCGAGGGTCCCGATGGCGTTGTTGTGAAAGAACGGCGCGGTGTCCGCGGCTTCGACGAGGGGTGGAGAATTGAACGTTTCATCACCGAAGCTGCCGTCCGCATTGGGAATGTCCAGTCGTCCGCCGTCCGGATCGGTTCCCAAACCGCCGTCGAACGGAAAATCCATCACCAGGCGAGCGGGCTGATCAACGATATCTTCCACGCCGGTATCGAAGTTGCGATTCTCATCCGGCGCCAGACGGAAGTTCGCGCCGGCGTTGACGTGGCAGGTGTTACACTTGCCGACGTTGCCGGTGAATATCTCGAGACCGCTTTGTGCGACCGTCCCCCGTAGTCTCAGCTGCGTGAGGTCGAGATCCTCGTTTCGCCTGGAACGCTTCGAGCGCCTCGAGCTCGGCTGGGGTCGGGAGCCGGAAGTCGCGTCCTGGGATCCGCTCCAAGGTTCGCGTGAAGTGTTGTACGACCGCGCCGGTGGCAAACTCCCGGAGCGTACCATCTCCGGGCGCGCCGTCCCCCGACCATCCGGTGTTCTGGAGAGGAGCCTCCGTAGACGCTGATCCGATGGAAGTCGACAGCGCCAGCGTGTGCGGAACGCTGCGCATCGTGAACTTGTTCGTCGGATCCTGCGTGCCGTCGACGTTCTCCAGTATGAGCCCGAACCGGCGCATCAAGATGGGAATCTCGAGCCCCGCCAGCTCGGGGTTGGTCTCGGCGATGAACAGCGGGTCGTCAGGCGGCAGTGTCGCGATGAAAACCGGGTCGATAGTGAAATTGTTCTCGCGCCGGTGGCAGGTTCCGCAGGTGCGGCCGTTGCCGCCAAAGGTTTCCTCGAAGAACAACCGCTCTCCTTTAGCTATGAGTGCCTCTCGTTCATCCTCTGGTGGATCCGGCTGATCGTCGCTATCGCTGTCACGGTCACCGGCGCTGTCTCGGTCGTCGTCCCGCGCATGTGCCGACGGGACGAGGAGTTCGAAAACCACGGCAACCGATTCGTCGAATGTATCGACGAATGAAAGATGACTGCCGATGGTAACGGCTGCTGCTACGGCCGCAACGAGCAGATTTCGACGTACGCGCATGCTCTGGACCCCCGGATTGTTCTAGATCGGTCGGCGGCGTGCACCGGCGGGTGCACTACAGTGGGCTACCACTACCCGAAGCGCGCGCGCTGAACAAGAATGTACGGCGGCCCCTGGCCGAGCCGGGAATAGTCGGGGAAATGCCGTTTGTGGACTGTGCCTACGGCAGCCGCGGCTAACGCCGGTACGAATATCCACTGCGCCTCATCGGCGCATCGATGCGGGCGGCGAGATCCTGTAATGCTCCGCCTGACTCAAGTCACTGAAGCCACTTGTTCTCCCCGGTACTCGACCGGGCTCTTGTAGCCGAGCGCCTGACGCGGCCGCTCGGTGTTGTACCACCGGATCCAACGCGAACAGGGATGTCGCCACCCTCCTTCAAGACCGCCGGCCACACGGGCGTGTAACCCGAGCCGGGAAGTCGGCGCCGACACCATCGCTGTCATGAACTCGTGCGCTGCGCCGGCTGAAGCGCCTTGCCCCCGCCGTGCGGGATAGCCGTGGAATCTCGCCTCCCGAACGGTGACCGATAGCTTCGCGGAGTTTGGCGGAGTCAACGCGAGTCCGTCGCGATGCCCGCTTCGACGGCGAGCGCAAGGTGGAGCGCATCTGCCGCACGCAGTGCGACGGGAAGTGTGAGCAGAAAACGCTCGGCCCGGCGGTGGATGTCCCGTGTCAGATCGATGCCCTGGAAGAACCCAGCTTCCAGATCGGCCAGGATCGCATGCTGCAGTTGTTTCGCGTGCTCCGCACTGAGGGCACCCTCGCGACGCCGGCGTACCGTTGGCCTATACCCGATCGTCGCGATCCCCGGCATTCCCATCCGCTGGAGACAGCGTAGGTTGCGAGAAAAGCATCACGAACCTTCCGAGAGGCGCTTAGCGGACAACCTCCGACAGTCGGACACCGACGACTCAGCAAAGGGCGCCGCCATCACCACCCTCAAGCACCGAGCCGTCGCCCTGACGACTTACGCCGCAAGGCTGCGGGCCTCTGAGGTCTCTCGACTACGGATCTGCGACGTCATACCGGGCCCATGCTCATTCACGCCCGCCAGGGCAAGGGAGCCAAGGATCACTCTTCGTAAGCCGCTGAAGTAGTAGGCGGAGTCAGAAGCCCCGCCAGCTAGCCTGTCGGCTCTGTCCCGCCTATGCTCGCCGCGACCGTGACGGATGCCGACATCAAGAGCACGCCGACCAAGGATGCCGTCGACTTCGGCGGGCTGCGGGTCGTGGCATTCGAGAGCCGGCTCGCGACCGAAACCGCGCGACTGATCGAGAAAGCCGGCGGAGTACCGATCTCGGCTCCGTCGATGCGCGAGATCCCCATCGGCGAGAACCCGCAGGCGCTGGCCTTCGCGGAAGGATTGCTGGGCGGCAAGTACGACACCGTCATCTTCCTGACCGGCGTCGGCACGCGCCATCTCTTCGAAGCGATGGAAACGCACTACGACCGCACGAGCCTCGTCGCCGCGCTGTCGAAGACGACGGTGGTTGCGCGCGGTCCCAAGCCAGTCGCGGTTCTACGCGAGTTGGGCGTGCCGATCGCCGTGGCGGTTCCCGAGCCCAATACCTGGCGTGAGTTGCTCGCGGCCACCGCCGAGAGCAGCCGCGGCGTCGAGCTGCAAGGCGCGCGGGTCGCCGTTCAAGAGTACGGCGAGAGCAATCCGCGCCTGATCGAGGGGTTGCGCGCGCGCGGCGCGGAGGTCGATGCGGTGCCGGTCTACCGCTGGGCGCTGCCCGAGGATCGCCGGCCGCTGGCCGATGCGATCCGGCAGCTACTGGCGCGCACGGTGGACGTCGTGCTGTTCACGAGCGCGATCCAGGTCCGGCATCTCTTGCAGCAGGCCACGGAGCAGGGGGCTCAGGAGACGTTGCGCACTGCGCTCGAGGAAGTCGTCGTGGCATCCATCGGGCCGGTGTGCAGTGAGACGCTCGCCGAGCTGTCGATCGCGGTCGATCTGGAACCCGAGCATACGAAGCTCGGTCATCTGGTGCGCGCCGCAGCGGAACGTTCGGGCACGCTCCTGGCGGCCAAGCGCTCGGCGCAACGCCGCGCGCGAGGCTCGGTCACGCAATCGGCTGGAGCCAAACCGGCTCGCGCGAAGCGGACCCGGCTGGAGGACTGCGTCTTCCTCAAGGCGTGTCGTGGAGAGCCGGTCGACTACACCCCGGTCTGGCTGATGCGTCAGGCCGGTCGCTACATGCAGGAGTACCGCGAGGTCCGCGCGCGCGTGCCCTTCATCGAGCTGTGCAAGAACCCGGAGCTGGCCGCCGAGATCGCGGTGACCGCCCAGCAACGCATCGGGGCGGACGCGGCCATCCTGTTCTCGGACATTCTATTGTTACTCGAGCCCATGGGCCTCGGGCTGGAGTACACAGCCCGAGAAGGCCCGGCGATCAGCCGAGTGGTGCGAAGCGGCACCGATGTCGATCGGCTGCGGCGCGTGGACGTGCGTGAATCTCTCGCTTACGTATTCGAGGCAGTGCGGAAGACCCGGGCCGAGCTCGCCGCAGATATTCCCCTCATCGGTTTCAGCGGCGCTCCGTTCACCTTGGCCTCCTACATCGTCGAGGGCGGATCCTCGCGCAACTACACGGCGACCAAGACTCTGATGTACACGGACGAGGGAGCCTGGCACGCGATGATGTCGCTGGTCGCGGATGCCGTCGCGGACTATCTACGCGGCCAGATCGAGGCCGGGTGCCAGGCGCTCCAGCTCTTCGACAGCTGGGTCGGCTGCCTCTCACCGGCCGACTACGACCGCTACGTCCTGCCTCACATGCGCAAGATCGTCGAAGCCCTGCCGGGCGAGGTGCCGCTGATTCACTTCGGCACCGACACGGCGACTCTGCTCGAGCACCAGGTGGCCGCCGGCGCGCGCATCCTCGGTGTGGATCATCGCGTTCAGATCGGCGATGTATTCGCGCGCTATCCTGGCCTGACCGTGCAGGGCAATCTCGACCCTGTGGCCTTGTTCGCCGAGCCTTCGTTCATCCGCACGGCCGCGAAACGGATCCTGGACGAGGTCGGCGGGCGCCCGGGACACATTTTCAATCTCGGTCACGGTGTGCTGCCGGCGACCCCGGTCGACCATGTCGTCGCGCTGGTGGATGCAGTTCACGAGCTGAGCGCCCGGCCGTAGTCGCCGCGCCGGACGCAAGGGAGCGTCGTCATGGAGATCAACGGCATCGCCCACGTCATGCTGACGGTGAGCAACTTTGAAGCTTGCCGGCCGTTCTACGCGCGCATCCTGGAGTTCATGGGCCTCAAGCCCGTGATCGACACCGACGGGTGGCTCTACTGCGTGGGCGGTCGCACTGCGCTCGGCATCATGCGCGCCGAGGAACGCTACCGCGATGAGAGCTTCGTCCAGTTCCGTGTGGGCCTGCACCATGTCTGCTTCCGCGCGCGCTCTCGCGAGGACATCGACGCATTCCACGACCTGCTGCACGAGATGGGCGCCAAGATCATTCACCCGCCCGAGGAAGCGGCGTGGGCCCCCGGCTACTACTCAGTGCTGTTCGAGGATCCCGACGGCATTCGCCTGGAAATGAACTACGTGCCGGGCAAGGGCCTGCTTGAAAAATAGCCCCGCGCCGCCAGCCACCGGGACCGACGCCGTACACGTGGCGATCGTCGGGGCCGGCATCACAGGCTTGGCCACCGCGTATCGGCTCGAGCAGCTCGCCTCGCAAGCAGGCCGGGCTTTGCAGCTGAGCCTGTTGGAGGCCGGCGAGCGCGCCGGAGGCTCGATCGAGACGGTGCACCGCGACGGCTTCACGATGGAGCGCGGCGCCGATTCGATCGTCACCGAGAAGCCCTGGGGCATCGCGCTCTGCCGCGAGCTGGGCGCGGAGAGCCGGGTGATTCCCACCCGTGCCGGTTTTCGTGGCAGCTTCATCGCCCGCGGCGGGAGGCTCTGCCGGGTGCCCGAGGGCTTTCATCTCATGGCGCCCTCGCGCTTGTGGCCGTTCCTCATCTCGGGCCTGCTCTCGCCGCTCGGCAAGCTGCGGCTCGCCGCCGATCTCGTCATCCCGCCACGCACCGATCCAGGTGATGAGAGCCTGGCCAGCTTCGTCCGCCGCCGGCTGGGCCGCGAGGCGCTCGAGCGGATCGCGCAGCCCATGGTCGGCGGCATTTACACGGCCGACCCCGAGCGGCTGAGCCTGAGTGCGACCATGCCGCGCTTCATCGAGATGGAGCAGCGTCACGGGAGCTTGATCCGAGCCATGATCGCCGCGCGCCGCGGTAGCGAGGCCGTGGGCTCGGCGTCCGGACCGCGCTACGACCTGTTCGCTTCGCTTCGAGACGGGATGGAAGAGCTGCCCCAACGGTTACGCGAACGCTTGCCGGCCGGAGTCCTGAAGCTGCGCTGTCCCGTGACCCGCATCGTTCGCACGGCGGAGGGTTGGCGAGTCGATACGGCGCAGCGTTCCGTGCGCGCGGACGCGGTCTGCGTGACCGCGCCTGCGTTCGCCGCCGCGGCGATGCTCGGCGAGACCGCGCCCGGGCTCTCCGGCGAGCTGAGCGCGATTCCGTACGCGTCTTCCGTCACGGTCAATCTGGTCTTCGACCGCGCGGCGATCGGGCATGCATTGGACGGCTTCGGCTTCGTCGTGCCAGCCGTAGAAGGCCGGGTCACGATCGGTTGCTCGTTCAGCAGCATCAAGTACGAGGGCCGGGCGCCCGAGGGCAGCGTCCTGCTACGCGCTTTCGTAGGCGGCGCGCTCGCACCTCACGCCCTCGACCTGGACGACACGGCCGTGGTGAAGGCCGTCCTTGCCGATCTGCGCGATCTGCTGGCCGTCCGCGGCCGGCCGCGCGACGTACTGATCACGCGACTGCCTCGCTCGATGCCGCAGTATCACGTCGGGCACTTGGAGCGCATCGCCCGGATCGAGGCCGAGCTGCGCGCGCACCCGGGCTTGTTCCTCGCCGGGGCGGCTTACCGGGGCAGCGGCATCCCCGACTGCATCCACAGCGCGGAGGAGGCGGCCCAGGCGATCTTCACGCAGCTCGGTGCGCGCTGCGTGCCGGCGGTCAGAGCTGAGGCAGAATATCGCGCTTGAAGATCTCGGCCTGGCTATGGCCGTCGCCGAAGCTGGCAATGTCGTTGAAGAAGAAGACCAGGCCGTCGCAACCCTTGCGCTTCCACTTGCTCAGGTATTCACCGCACTGCTCTCGGCTTCCCTTGCAACTGACCACCTTGAGCAGGCGCTCGCGCGGGAGCCCTTGGGGTGCGATGCGGTTGAAGAACTCCTCCAGCTCTTCTTCGTCGTCGTAGCAGATGCCCCCCGACATAGCGGTCAGCCGGATCTGGTCGAAGTCCCGCCCGACCTCCCGGCAGTGACCCTTGAGCACTTCGACGGTCTCGTCGAACTCCTCGAGCGAGCCGTTGTAGTTCCAGACGTCTGCGTACTTGGCTACCAGCCGCAGCATGACCTTACGTCCCCTTCCGCCGATCCATATCGGCGGCCTCGGTCTCTGCAGCGGCTTGGGCTCGCAGATCGCGTCGACCAGCCGAAAGTGCCGTCCCTCGTAATTCGCGCGATCGTCCGACCACATTCTCGTCAAGACTTCGATCGCCTCCTCCAACCGCCGCAGCCGGCCGCCAACCGTCCTGAAGTCGTAGCCGAACGCGTTGAACTCCTCCTCGAACCAGCCCGAGCCGAGCCCAACGTTGAGACGGCCGCCTGAGGCGACGTCGACGCATGCGGCAATCTTGGCGAGATAGGCCGGCGGCCGGTACTGCACGCAGGTAACGAACTGTCCCAGGCGCGCGCGAGCCGTAATCTCGGCGAGCGAGGCCATCATCATCCATGCCTCGAAGGTCGCCTCCACCTCTTTACGCGGAAACGTGTGAAAGTGGTCGTAGACCCACAAAGAGTCCCAGCCCGCCTGGTCGAGTAACGCGCTCACGCGCTTGACGACGTCCCATTTCGCACGCGCGCCGGTGACCCCCGATAGTTCCAGTCGCCAGCCTTGCGGCACCAACACGCCAAACTCCATGGTCACTCTCCTTCTTATATAGGGGTCCGTCCCGTGACGGCCTGCGTCACCCTAATCCGCACGGCAGCGCCGTGGCAATGCGGGTTCATCTTGCCCAGCCGCCGTAGCGCGGCTACAGATGATTCCATGGTCGCGGAGCTGAGGGTTGCCCCCGGATTGCTCATCGCGATGCCCCAGCTCGCCGACCCGAATTTCCACCGCAGCGTGGTTCTGATGATCGAGCACCAATCGGAAGGATCCTTCGGCCTGATCGTCAACCGACCGAGCAAGAACCGCCTTTCCGAGCTGCTCGCCCCGCTCGCGATCCGCTGGCGCGGCAACCCCGAGGCCGTGGCCTGGTGGGGCGGGCCGGTTCAACCCGAGAGCGGGTGGATCCTGCACGAGCCGGTGACGGGACTGGTCAACGAGACCACGAGCGAGGTCGCCCCCGGTCTGCTGCTCTCTTCGGCTCCCTCGGTCCTGCGCTCACTCAGCGAGCACCCGCCGGGACGCGTCCGTCTGGTCTTGGGGTATGCCGGCTGGGGACCCGAGCAACTGGAAGGCGAGCTGCGCGAGGGGGCGTGGGTCAACAGCGACGTCACCGCGGACCTGGTCTTCAACACCCCGTCGGATGAGCTGTGGGAAGCCGCCGTGCGCCGGATCGGCATCGAGCCGCAGTCGCTCGTCCCCGCCAGCGGCGTTCACTAGCCCACGTTCAGAGATTGTTCTGATCGGCGAAGCGGCCGCGGTAGACGGCCGAGCCCTCGGTTCTCTGAAGAACGATCTGGCAGATCCGCGTCCCCGGGTGCACGCGCAACGTACGGCCGGAAAGATTGGAGATCTCGAGCACCTGCCGGTTGTCCACGCCCGGGCTCACGAAACCCGCCGTCACGTGTACGGTCAGACCCAAGCGCGCAAAGCGCGAGCGGCCCTCGAGCCACCCGCAGATGTCGGGCGGCAGGCGCAGCCGCTCTCGAGTGATGCCGAGCACGGTCTCACCGCTGGCCAGCGCCAGCGGCTGGTCGAGCCGGGTCACCTGCGAGAAGCACCGGTAGTCGGTGTCGTCGCGGACATCGATCTCACGGTGCTCGCGGTCGAGCACGCGCACTTCATCGCCCAGGTGGAGATCGACGGAGGCCGGCCCGACCATGGATTCATCGTACGGCTCGATGGCCAGCCGGCCCGCAGCAATCTCGGCTAGAATCCGATCGTGCGTGAGGATCATCGCTCGTCACCCCGGCCGGGCGGCCAGGCGCGTAGTCACCTCGAACAGCATCTCGGTGCCCAGGCCGAGGTTCGCGCGGCTGATCCGTTCGTTGTGGCCGTGGATGGTGGCCAGCTCGGCACGCGTCAGGAGTGCCGGGGTAAAGCCGTAGGCATCCACGCCCGCCGCCCGAAACACATGAGAATCCGTGAATCCTGGCGAGAGCATCGGAACGACCATGCCTTGCGGCCCGAAGCGCTCCGCGACCACCTCGGCAACCACGCTCGCGAAGGGTGTGTCCATCGAGGAGTGGCCGGAGTCGTGCTCGAGGACCCGCTCGATTTCGACCTCGGGGTCATCGATCACCGCGCGCAAGCCAGCGACGAACGCCTCGGCATCGGTGTCGGGAAGGATCCGGCAATCCAAGGTCGCTTCAGCACCGGCCGGAATCACGTTGTGCTTGGAGCCCGAGCACAGACCGGTGAGGCTGATGGTATCCCGCGTGATCGCGCCGACGTGTGCGTCCACTGCCGCGACCGCTTCCAGGGTTGCCGGATCCATCAGGTCCAGGTCCGCGGGTATCAACTCCTTGGCGCGCAAAGTCCGGAACATCGCCTCGACTGTCGGCGTCACGCGCGCGCGTTGCTCGCGAGCCTCGATGCGACCCAGGGCACGGACCAGTCGCGCGGCGGCGTTCTTACCGTGCGGGACCGAGCCATGCCCGGGCTGGCCGCGGGTGCGCAGCCGCAGCCAACAGGGGCTCTTCTCGCTCGGCGCCAGGCCGAACATCGTGACCTGGCGTCCCATGAACTCGGAGAACCCGTAGGCTCCCTCGTTGACCACCACCGATGCATTCAGCAACTCGGGTGCAGTGCGCGCGACGTGATGGATGCCCTTACGCCCACCCTCTTCCTCGTCGGCGACCGCCAGAAGCACCAGATCGCGATGGGTGCGCACGCCGTGGCGCTTGGCCAGAGCGAGCACCAGCAGCTCCATGATCCCCATGCCCTTCATGTCGAGCGCACCGCGGCCCCAGACGACGCCGTCGCGCTCCACGCCGGCAAAGGGCTCAACCTCCCAGTGCTCGGGCTCGACCGGGACGACGTCGATGTGGGAGAGCAAGACGATGGGCTTGCCGCGGACGCCGTCACTGGCCGGCCAACGTGCCGCCAGCGACACCCGCGCGTCTCCTGCATCGTACAGTTGGGAGGCGATCCCCTCGCGCGCCAGCGCATCACGTAGAAAGATCGCGCCCGCCTCCTCGCCTCCCGGCGGGTTGGTGGTGTCGATCCGCAGATACTCGCGCAGCAGCGCTGCGGCTTCTTCTTGAATCGCGGCCCAGTCGATCGTGGACTTGGTCATCGGGCGATCACGGGCCCCGGTCTTATCGGTGAAAATGCCGGCTGACGCCACCGCACCGGCGATGGGCAGCCGGCCGGCGGCTACTGCGCCGCCATCGTGACGCCAATGACGACGTTGCGAATTAACAGGTCGAGATCCACGTCGATAACGGGGAAGGCACCGACGAAGATCGTTCCCGGGACGGTGTTGCGAGCCATGATCTCTGACTCCGCCGACTCGGAACTGAGGACGTGATGAAACATCGAAGATGGCAGGTCAATGCGACTACGGGACCAGGCCCTTGCCAACCGACAGAGACGGGCGCCCTAGGGCTTTTGTCCGAGCTCGCACGAACGCACGATTGCCGCACCGCGACACGGACGTGCATACGGGCGATTTCTGTTGACGGCGTGGGGCGCGCGATTCTATGCTCACCCCGTCGCTTCCCGGGGGAGGACATTCCGGTGGTGGACTCGTCGATTGCTGAGTACCGTCTCGCGCTCGATCGACTGCAGAACGTGAGTCGAGCGCTGGCCGACTACTTGGAGAATTCGGAGCGCGAAGACTCCGCGGTCGGCACCACCGCGCGTCTCGATGAGATCTGGGCGACGTACGAGCGCACGCTAGTCGACTGCCAGCACGCTTTCCAGCACGTTCCGGCGCAGCTGCGACCGACGGTTCCACCGCCACCGCGCGTCTAGCACACGGTGATCAT
Organism: uncultured Myxococcales bacterium; assembly: GCA_964555245.1. GTDB lineage: Bacteria > Desulfobacterota > Binatia > UBA1149 > SPBQ01 > CAZKRI01. Next base: position 94,653 of record CAZKRI010000051.1, on the reverse strand, counting down.
CCGCCCACCGGATTCATACTTCACGAAACTCTTTGGACGTGATCCCAGACTCTCCGCGGACGCCCACGGCCGCACGGCGACGGTGCTGGGGCCCGACCCGGACTACACGTAGTGGGGGAGGCGCCGCAGGGTCGATAGCGTCCCGATCTTTTTTCCGTTCGTGAAAACAGGTAGAGACGCTCGGCAACCGATCCCTCGGACGACGGACTTACAGGAGGATGAGGATACGGATGAAACGGCGCGCATTTCTCAGACTGACGTCGGCGCTTCCCGCCGCGTCGCTGCTCGCTCAGCTCCACCCGTGCCGCGCGCGGGCCCAGCAGCGGGACTTCGAGCCCACGCCCGGGACGTGGCGCACCTATGAGGTCACGACGCGCGTAGAGGTGCTTCGACCCACCGGCGTGGCGCGCGTCTGGATCCCGCTCCCCATGACTGCCGTGAACTACCAGAAGGCACTCGCGGACGAGTGGTCGGGCAACGCAAAGGTGCTCGAGCGGCGCACCGACTCCAGGTACGGCGCGGGCATGCTCTACGCCGAGTTCGACCAGACCGAGAAGGCGCCGGCCGTTACCGTCAAGAGCCGGATTCAGACCCAGGACCGTGCGCTCGACTGGTCGAAGCCGCAGCCGGCCATGCTCTCACCGGCGGAAGCCCAGCGCTGGACCGCAGCGACCGACCTCATGCCCACGGACGGCATCGTCGGGGAGACGGCGCAGCGGATCACTCGCAACGCACGGACCGACTTCGAGAAAGTCCGAGTGGTCTACGACTGGATTCTGGCCAACACGTACCGGGAGCCCAAGGTCCGCGGCTGCGGTGTGGGCGACATTCAGGCGATGCTCGAGACGCAGAATCTCGGCGGCAAGTGTGCGGACATCAATGCCTTGTTCGTGGGGCTGGTGCGCGCAGCCGGTGTTCCCGCGCGTGACGTCTACGGGATCCGCACGGCGCCCTCGGCGTTCGGCTACAAGACGCTCGGCGCCGGCACGACCGACATCACCAGATCCCAGCACTGCCGGGCCGAGGTCTTTCTGGCGGACTACGGCTGGATGGCGATGGACCCGGCCGACGTGGGGAAAGTGGCGCGCGAGGAAGCTGGCGAGCGGGTTGCCCTCGATCACCCGCTCGTCGCAGCGGTTCGGCCGGCGCTCTTTGGCGGCTGGGAAGGCAACTGGCTCGCCTACAACATGGCGCACGACGTGGCTCTCCCCGAAGCGACCCAAGGCGGCAGGATTGGCTTCCTGATGTATCCGCAGGCGGAGACCGCCCAGGGCCGGCGTGACTGCCTCGACCCGGATAACTTCAAGTACGCGATCAGCGCCAGAGAGCTCGGGTAAGCCGACGAGCTTCCACTGCTCGCCGTGTTCATCGATTAGTCAGCTACCTGCCTCGATATTGAGCAGTGGCAAGGTTGGTGGCCGCGCTGCGTCGCGCTTTCTCGGTGCCTGCTGTTGGCATCGATCCTGCTAATCACCCGCTCGTAGTGCAGTCGGAGTGCTTCTGATGCTGTGACTGACAGCGAGGTGGGACACATGAAAAAAACGATCGGTCTGAGAAACGACGCTCGCTACGCATGGGCCGCGGTCGTGCTGGCGGCACTGACGCTTGGCGCCTGGCCTGCCATGGCGGCCCCCGAGCAAGGACTGGAAGCGTTGATGGCGGGCAGCAGCGATCTGCGGATCGCCGTCGACACCGTGTGGGTCCTGGTCACGGCGATGCTCGTGTTCTGGATGAACGCGGGCTTCGCGCTGGTGGAGAGCGGCCTGTGCCGGGCGAAAAACGCAACGAACATTCTGGCGAAGAACTTCATCGTCTTCGCGGCCTCGACGATCTCGTTCTGGGTGATCGGCTGGGGCCTGATGTTCGGTGACGGCAACGGATTCGTGGGGCTCGAAGGCCTGTTCTTCACGGCCGGCGCGGACAATTCGCCCGCGCTGGGGGAAGCCTACGCAGCCATGAACCCGTTCTCGACGTCGAGCTACCAAGGCGTCTATGGCTCGATCAACTGGACGCCGGTGCCGCTGTGGGCGAAGTTCTTCTTCCAGCTCGTGTTCGCCGGCACCGCCGCCACGATCGTCTCGGGTGCGGTCGCTGAGCGCATCAAGTTCGGCTCCTTCCTGGTGTTCAGCTTCCTCCTGGTCGCCTTTGTCTACCCGATCACGGGTCACTGGATCTGGGGCGGCGGATGGCTCGGCTCCAACAACTTCCGGGACTTCGCCGGCTCGTCGGTCGTCCACTCGGTGGGCGGCTGGGCGGCGCTGGCCGGTGTGGTCGTGCTCGGCCCGCGCCTGGGTAAGTACTCGAAGTCCGGCAAGGTGGTGCCGATTCCTGGCCACAGCATGACCTCGGCGGCGTTGGGGGTCCTGATCCTGTGGCTCGGCTGGTTCGGGTTCAATCCCGGATCGACGATGTCAGCCGGCAACGGCTCGGCGATCGCGCACATTCTTGTGATTACCAATCTGGCCGCAGCAGCCGGCTCGCTCAGCGCGCTCGTCACCGCGTGGCTGCTCCTGGGCAAGCCGGATTTCAGCATGATCCTCAACGGCTGCCTGGCTGGACTGGTCGCAATTACGGCACCGTGCGCGTTCGTGTCGATCGGCGCTGGAGCGCTGATCGGCGCGATCGGCGGCATCCTGGTAGTGCTCGCCGTCGTCGCGTTCGATCGAGTTCGGGTCGACGACCCCGTCGGGGCCCTGTCGGTGCATCTGGTCAACGGCGTCTGGGGAACCCTGGCGCTGGGTCTGTTCTACGATAACGAGGTCGCGACCAACGTCGCCGCACTGGCAACCGGTCTCTCGCGCTTCGAGCAGACGCTCGTTCAGCTCAAGGGCATCGTCGCGGTGGGTGTCTACGGCTTCGCTGCGTCGATGGTCTTCTGGCTGGCAATCAAGGCCATCATGGGCGTCCGCGTAAGCGAAGAAGAGGAGATCGAAGGGCTCGACATCGGCGAGCACGGCAACCTCGCCTACCCCGACTTCGCGGTCCACGCGAGCTTCTCTGGCGGCTCGCTGCCGGCTGGCGCGCATGCCGCGGCTGCCGAGTATGCTTCGGCGGCCTACAAGCCGGCCCAAGCGACATCGTCCTAGGCGGACGGAGGAGCGGTTCGCGGATTCGGTCCCCTTCTGCGGACCGCCTTCTCCTGCCCAACCGGCACCCGCCTGGATTTCTCCAGGCGGGTGCCGCAATGAATGGGGTCAGGTCCAATTTTCCGCTCTGCGGAAAATTGGACCTGACCCCATTTCCGCCCTAGGAGAGCGCCATGGAATGGTTGACCGACCCCAACGCGTGGATCGCTCTGGTCACGCTGACCAGCCTCGAGATCGTCCTGGGCATCGATAACATCGTCTTCATCTCGATCCTGGCCGGAAAACTGCCGCCCGCTCAGCAGGCCAGCGCTCGCTTCTGGGGTTTGGCGGCGGCCATGGTCTCGCGGATCGCACTGCTGTTTTCCATCAGCGTGGTCATCCGGCTGGAGGACGACCTCTTCGCGTTGTTTTCTCATGGAATTTCCGGTCGCGATCTCATCCTGGCCAGTGGGGGACTGTTCCTGCTGGCCAAGGCCACCTACGAGATCCACGACAAGCTCGAGGGTGAAGAAGGCCACGCTTCCGAGCGGCAGGCGCTGACCTTCGGCAGCGTGATCGCGCAGATCATGGTGCTCGATCTGGTCTTTTCTCTCGATTCGGTGATCACGGCGATCGGCATGGTCGACCAGATCCTGATCATGGTGTTCGCCGTTCTGATCGCGGTCGGCTTCATGATGGCATTCGCTGGCCGGGTCAGCGGCTTCGTGGAGCGTCACCCGACCGTGAAGATGCTCGCGCTGAGCTTCCTGCTCCTCATCGGCGTCTCCCTCATTGCCGAAGCATTCGAGCACCACATACCGAAAGGCTACATCTACTTCGCGATGGGGTTCTCGGTCTTCGTCGAGACGCTCAACTTACGCGCGCGCGCGACGGCCAGACCCGTTCATCTGCGCCAGCGATACGCGGATGACTGAGCCTCCCCGGGGTCATTTACGTGCAGGTGTGTCGAGGAAGTAGGTGCTGCACGCGGCACGGTAGCATGCCAGACGATCATCCCGAACCGACCGGCACTTACGGTTCACTCAGGTTGTGGCCGTAGGCTATGGTGCGCCCGTGCCGATCCCGGCGCTTCTGATCGCGACACGCAAGGGCGCGTTCATCCTGCGTTCGGACATGGCTCGGCGAGCGTGGAAGCTCGCGGTGCCGCTTCAACTCGGCAGCATCGTAAACCACATCGTGCTCGATCCCCGCGACCGCAAGACGATGCTGATGGCGACGCGTACCGGGCACCTGGGGCCGACCGTCCTGCGCTCCCTCGATTTCGGGCGCACCTGGTCCGAGGCAACGCGGCCTCCCGCGTTTCCCAAGGCGGGCGAGGGTGAAACCGGCCGCGTCGTCCAGCACGTCTTCGCCCTGGTCCCCGGCCACGCGAGCGAGCCCGGCGTCTGGTACGCGGGGGCCTCACCGCAGTCTTTGTTCCGTTCGGAGGACGCCGGCCAGACCTGGGATGGCGTTGCCGGATTCAACGACCATCCTCACTGGGACCGCTGGCGCGGCAGCGGGCAGGACGGCACGCCGGACGGTCCGATTGTCCACTCCATCCAGATCGATCCGCGAGACCCTGCCCACATCTACATCGCGATGTCGGGTGGCGGGGTCTTCGAGAGCATAGACACGGGCGCCGACTGGCGGCCGCTCAACGCGGGTTGCCTCGCGGATTTTCTCCCGGAGCCGTACCCCGAGTTCGGCCAGGACCCGCACTGTCTGCGGCTTCACCCGCTGGCGCCCGATGTGCTCTATCAGCAGAGCCATTGCGGTATCTACCGGATGGAGCGCGCGCAAGGCACGTGGGTACGCATCGGCGATAACATGCCGAAGAAAACCGGCGACATCGGCTTTCCCATCGTCCTACACCCGCGCGATCCCAAGACGGCCTGGGTCTTTCCGATGGACGGCACCACCGTCTGGCCTCGCACCAGCCCCGAGGGCAAGCCGGCGGTCTACGTTACGCGCGATGCCGGCAAGCGCTGGAAGCGGCTGGATGCGGGCCTGCCGCGCAAGCACGCCTACCTGACGGTCAAACGCCAAGCGATGACAGCGGATGCACGCGATCCGCTCGGGCTCTACTTCGGGACGACCAACGGCGAGGTTTGGGCCAGCCGCAACGAGGGCCGCACCTGGAGCTGCATCGCGCGCCATCTCCCGCACGTCTTGGCGGTCGAAGCCGCCGAGCTCGCCCGATGACGGTCGAGCTGCCAACGCCGCTGCTTTCTTACACCGGCACACGCAGCGTCGAAGCGCAGGGCTCGACGATCGATGAGCTGCTGCAGGACCTCGATCGGCGCTACCCGGGGATTCGCTTTCGCATGATCGACGAGCAGGGAAAAGTCCGCCCACACGTGCGCATCTTTCTCAACGGCGAACAGGTCTGGCGGCTGGACGCGCCGGTGGCCCCCGCCGATCGCGTCCAGATCCTGCAAGCGTTGAGCGGGGGCTGAGGCCGCCGCTCCCGTGACGAGGCACACCCGATGATGGACGAACACACCGCGAAGTTGGGACGCGCGCCCGTGTGCCTGACGATTCAGAGCGAGGTGCCGCCGTATCGCTACGCCGGCGATCAGTACGTGCGCGGGGAAACGGCGGCGGGACGTGGCGAGGCGGCGGTTCGGGTGATCACCATTACGCCCAAGCGCACGGTCTCGCACGACTTCGCGCCCGAGGCCGGCTGGTTCGGTCGTGTCTACTTCCGTCTGTGGCGCCTGCTCAACCCGGTGCCGGCCTGAGGCTGCCGAGCGAGCGGAACCCCGCAGGCGAGGCGTGTGCGCCTTGGCGCCGGCCGCACACGCGAGCGGCACGCAACGTGATCGACCCGCCGGAACGAACTCACATCGGGGTTCGCGCTCCCCCGGATGGGGCTGCGCCGAGCAACACGCCTTGCAGTAGGCGAGGATCACCCTGAACGATCATCGATGCCCAGAGAGGTGTGGCCAGCCCAGCCGCAGCGTCGAGCTGGCTACCGCATTCGCAGACAACACGGATCGCGCGCCGGTTCGTTCGCGCTGGTCGCGGTCTGAGCCCGGGCGTGCCGCCAGGTTTGGACGAGATGTTCATGCGGCGCGAGCCAAGCGACGCGACTCTGCATCGGCGACGGGTTGTCCGTGTAGCCTTTTGTCTCGCCTTGGCGACGCAGAGCGCGGCGTGCGCCATCGGCGCGCAGCTCACGCGTCCGGAAGGCGACGGTGGGTGGACCCCGACGCAACGCGCGCGTGCGCTTGCCGAGCGCGCCCAGGCCGCCGGCGTCGTCTATCGGCGTGGAGACGAACCCGCCGGTTCCTCGGACACGTCTAGCGGGCATCCGGGGCAACCGCTCACTCTGACGGATGCGCTCGCGCTGGCCTCGACCGGGAATCGTCGCATCGCCGAGAGCGACCAGCAGGTCGATCGGGCTCGCGAGCAGGTCTGGAGCGCGCGCGGCCGTCTGCTCCCGTCAACGACCGCATCAGGCCGGTACACTTGGTACACGGACCCGCTCACCAACGAGGTGGTCCTGCCGGGTGGGGTGCCGGGCGGCGGGCCGAATCCGGTTGTCGACATCCGCGAGGACAAAGCGGGAACGATAGGAGGTCTGGTAACGGTGCCGATCGATCTGTTCGGCGAGCTTCGGCACGCGCTCGCCGGCGCCCAGGCCGGCTACCGTGGAGAGCGCGCACGCCGCTGGGCAACCGTCCTGGCCGAGCAGGCGGCGGTGGTCAGAGCCTACCTCGACATGCTCGAAGCCCAGCGCCTGCGCGAGGTGACCGAGCAGACGATCACGGCTCAGCGCCGTCAGCTCGCCAGCGCCGAGGCGCGCTACGCGCGAGGGCGCACCACCAAGAACGACCTCCTGGTCGTGCAAGTCTCGCTACGCAACGCCGAACAGCGGCTTGTGCAAGAAGAGTTGCTACTGGCGCGGGCGCGCTGGGCCCTGAACCAAGCAGTCGGACTACCGGTGAATGCGCCGACCGGAGTCGTCGACGTCGTCGAGGCGCCGGCCGTGCCGCCGGTCGACGCAGCGCTGGACGCGACCTGGAAGCGCAATCCGCTCGTCGCGTGGCTCGTCGAAGAACAGCAGCGCCTCGATGAGACTCTGACCGCGCTCGAGCGCAGCCGGCTGCCACGGTTTGCCGGTGGAACCGCCATCGACTGGACCAGCTCCGACGTCGTGCAGCCGCAGGACGTGGGCTCGGCGTTCGTGGGCTTCACGTGGGATCTTGGCACCGACTGGCGCCGCGAGTCCGACATCGCCGCTGCGCGGGCCGCCGCCGAGCAGAACCGGATTGCCACGGAGCGAGAGATGCGCTCGCTCGAGGCGGCCGTGCGCTTCACCGCCCTGGCGGTCCACGAACGCCTGCTCGCGTTCGCCACGGCGAAGGAGGCGGTCGAGCAGGCAGCAGAGAACCTGCGCATCCGCGAGCAACAATTCGACGCCGGTAGGGCCGCGAGCGACGACGTGCTGACCGCGGTGACCATCCTCGCGCGAGAGCGCGCGACCGCCGCTACCGCCCTCTATCAGGCACACAACCGGGCCGCCGAGCTGCGCCAGTTGATGGGCGTCCCGATCGGTCCCGTCGCCGCCCGGGAGCCGTGAGCGCATGAACAAGCGCATCCTCGCCATCATTACCGTGGCTCCCCTTCTCACGCTCGCGCTGTGGTGGTCTACGGGCGATGAGACCCCCGATCGCTTCACCGGATTCGTCGAGGGCGAGGAGCGGATCATCCGTAGCGAGGTCAGCGGCCGCGTGCTGGAGGTCCCGTTTCGAGAAGGCGATGCCGTAGCCGCCGACGCGATCGTGGCACGGCTGGATGCGCGCGACATCGACAGCCGCCTGGAATCGAAGCGGCGGGAGCTGGACGTCCTCGACGCCGAGGTGCGCACCCAGCAGGAGCGGGTGCGCTTGACCGAGACCACCTGGCAGCGCGACGTCGCCGCACGCCGCGCTGAGGTCGATCAGGCGATCTCGGCTGCCGAGAACGCCGAGCGTAGCTTCGTCCGCGAGCGCGACCTGACCAAGAGCGGCGCCAGCACCGAGCAGTTTCTCGACGACGCACAAGCGCGCCGTGACCAGGCGCGAAGCGCTCTGGAGCGTGCGCGAGAACTGGCCGCGCGAACAGCGGCCGAGGAGGCCAACATCGCGGTCGCGCGCCATACGCTGGAAGGTCTCGGTGAAAGGCGCGGCCTCATTCTGGCGCAGATCGCCGAGCTCGACGTGACCCGCTCCAAGTACGAAGTGCGCGCGCCCGCGATCCCGACCGAGCTGCAAACCCAGTTCATCTGGCCGGGCGAGCTGGCCCAGTCAGGCGCACCGGTCGTTTCGGTTCTCGACCCCAAGGACAAGTACGTTCAGGTCTACGTGCCGGTCCACGAGCTGGCCGGTTCCGCATCGGCCGTAAGGTCGAGATCGAGATGGACAGCGCACCAGGAAAGCGCGTCCCCGGCGAGGTCAGTTTCGTCGCCGACCGGGCGAGCTTCACGCCCGAGAAGATCGAAACCCGCGACGACCGCGTCGGGCAAGTCTACCGGGCAAAAGTCCGGATCCTGGAGAACCCCGAGCGGCTGCAACCTGGCGCCGAGTGTGACGTCTTTCTCGCCGAGTCACTGGACGAGGGCGCCGAGGCAGGGTCGAGTCGGTGAGCGGCGGACCGATCATCGAGCTACGCCGGCTGGAAAAACGCTTCGGACCGCGCCGCGCGCTGGCGGGCATCGACCTGACCGTGACCGATCGCCAGATCTTCGGTGTGGTCGGCGCCGACGGTGCCGGCAAGACCACCTTGCTGCGAGCGCTGGCGGGGCTGCTCGAGGTGCGCGCCGAGCGGGCGCGGGTGCTCGGTACGGATCTGACGGGCGATGTGAACGCGCTCAAATCGCAGGTCGGTTACATGCCGCAGTCGTTCGGCCTGCACCGCGACCTTTCGATCATCGAGAACCTACGCTTCACCGCGCGAATCCATCGGTTGCCGAGAGCGGCGTTCGAGACTCGCGCGGCCCAGCTGATGGCGCAGACCGGCCTGACGCCGTTCGCCGACCGGCCGGCTGGAGCGCTCTCGGGGGGCATGCGTCAGAAGCTCGGGATCGCCAATGCCCTGCTGCCCGAGCCGCGGCTTCTGCTGCTCGATGAACCGACGGCGGGCGTGGACGTGATGGCGCGCGCCGAGCTGTGGTCCATGCTGCAGAGTGCGCGCACCGGCGCCCTGGTCGTCATCAGCACGAGCTACGTCGAGGAGGCCGCGGCCTGCGACACGCTCGTCTACCTCAGCCAGGGACGTATCGCCGCCGTCGGAACGCCGGCGGACCTGCGCACGAGCACCCCTCTGGAGCTTTACCGGGCATGGGGTGAGTCCCCGGGCGCGATCGCGCGCGCCGCGCGTGCACTGGCTTACGTGCACGGGGCCCGTCCGGTAGGCCGCCACGCGCGCGTCGAGGTGCACCGCGACCGCTCACCCGACCCTGCCACCGTGCTGCGCGAGCTGTCGAGCCTCCCCGGAGCGCCGGTCCGGTTCGCCGAGCGGCTGGAGGCCGACATGGAATCCACGCTTCTGGCCCTGGCTGCAGCCTCATGAAGGAGCCCATCATCAAGGTCGCCGGGCTGACCCGGCGCTTTGGGGACTTCACCGCGGTCGACAACGTATCGCTCTCGGTCGTGCCGGGTTCGATCTACGCATTCCTGGGTGCGAATGGGTCGGGAAAGAGTACGACCATTCGCATGCTCATCGGGCTGCTACGGCCGACCGCCGGCCAGATTGAGATCGACGGCGTCGATGTGATTCGCCATCCCCGCCGCGTGCGCGACCGCATCGGTTACATGGGCCAGCGGGTGAGCCTCTACCAAGGGCTCACGCTGCGCGAGAACGTGGAGTTCTACGGTGGGCTCTACGATCTGGAGGGCGTTCGACTGGCGCAACGTTGGAACGAGGTCGGCGCGCGTTTCGAGCTGCGGCGCTTCGAGAACGATAGGGTCGAGGAGTTACCCGCTGGGCTTCGCCAGCGTGCAGGGCTGGCGCTGGCCACCCTGCACCGGCCCCGCGTCTTGTTCTTGGACGAGCCTACTGCCGGCGTCGACGTCCGCAACCGGAGCCTGTTCTGGGAGGTCATACAGGAGGAAGCGGAAACCGGTGTGACGGTGTTCGTCACCACGCACTTCCTCGAGGAAGCGGAGTTCTGCGATTGTGTCTCTTTCATCGACCAGGGGCGCCTCGTCGCCGATGATGCGCCGGAAAATCTGCGCGCGCGTTACGCCGATGCCTACCGGGTCCACCTCGACGTCGCCAGCGAGCAACAGACCTTCGCGGCCGCGCGGCTCGCTGCGGCGGGGATCGCAGCCGTCGCAAGTCAGACCGGTTGGACGTTTACCGCCCCGAGCCTCGACGCAGCGGCTCTGGACGCACTCGAAGCCGTCTCCCGGCTTCCGAGTGCGGTGGTCCGGGTCGATCAGCTACCGATGACCGCCGTCTTCCGGCGCGTGCTCGGCCGCGACGGAGCTGTCCCGTGAACTGGCGCCGGCTGCGTACGTTGCTGGTGCGGGAGATCCGCGCATCGTTTCGCGATCCTTTCACGATCGTCGTGCTGATCGCGGTACCCCTGGTCGCCTTGCTCCTGTTCGGCTTCGTACTGTCGACTGAAGTCAAGAATCTGCCGCTGGCCGTCTTGGACGCCGACGACAGCGCGGCCAGCCGACGGCTGGTGGCCGATCTGGTGGCGACGGAGACCTTCCTGGCCGACCGTGCCGACACCCGTCAAGAAGTCGAGCAAGCGCTGGTCGGAGGCGAGGTCAGCGCCGCCCTGGTCATCCCTCCCGGCTTCGCGCGCGGTCTGGCGGAAATCCCTTCGGGCGGCGCGCCCCCGCAGGTCGAGCTGATCTACGACGGAGCCGAGGCGGTGCTGGCGGGCAATGCCGAGGGATTCCTCCGCAGCATGGTCGCGGCCAGCGGCGCGGCCCTCGTCGAGAGAGGTAGCATCGGCTCACCGGTGAGCGTCGTGACGCGCGCCCTCTACAATCCGACCTTGGCCGGAGAGCCCTTCATGGTCGCCGGCACGTTCGGTTTCGTCTTGTCCTTTCTGACCACGCTCATCACGGCGGTCTCGATCGTCAACGAGCGCGTCAACGGGACCTTCGAGCAGCTACAGGTGACGCCGGCGACGTCGCTCGAGATCTTTCTGGGCAAGCTCCTGCCATTGGGCGGGATGTTCACGGTCGACGTGATCTTGATGGTCGTCGTGGCCGGCGTGGTCCTGGGCGTCTGGCCGCGGGGCGACGTCGTGCTCTTCATCTTGATCTCGGCGTTCTACGTGCAGGTATCGCTCGCGCTCGGCCTGATCTTTTCGGCGACCTCGGCCACCGCGGCGGCAGCCGTGCAAAAGACCGTTCTGTTCAGCGTCCCACTGGTGCAACTGAGCGGCTTCGCTTTTCCCATCCGCAACATGCCGGCGCCGGCGCGCTGGCTCACGGAGCTGTTTCCGGCAACACACTACATCCGAATCAGCCGCGCGATCTACATCCGGGCCGAGGGCTTGATCGAGCTGCTTCCGGATCTGATTCCGCTAGTCTTTTTCGCGACGGTGCTGACCGTGATCGCCCTGCGGACCATCGAGGCTCGCTCATGAAGGCGCGCCACTTCTGGTCGAACATCTGGGCCATCGCGTACCGCGAGGCGCGCATCGTGCGGCACGACCCTACCATTGTGGGGGTGCTCGTCCTGCAACCGGTGGTCATGCTCGTGCTTTTCGGACTGGTGCTGTCCAACAAGCCGCGCAACGTACCGTGGGCCGTGCTCGACCGCAGCGACACGGCTGCATCCCGCCGGCTGGTGGCCGACATCGAGGCAACCGGATTTTTCCTGCGGCCGGTCGCCGTCACCAACTACCCCGAAGCCCGCGACCGGCTACACGACGGCGTCTCGCTGGTCTTGCTGGTCATGCCTCAAACCTTTGCCGCCGACCTCGCTGAAGGCAGCGCGCAAGTCCAGTTGCTTCTGGACGGCAGCGACCCGTTGTCGAGCGCGCGGGTGGCGGGTTACATCGCCACCACAGCAGCGGCTTTCCAACCACGCCCGGTCCCCGATCGCACGCTCGGTCTCTCCCGGCGCCCCGCTGCTGTCGATATCCGGCAACGGTTTCGGTTCAACCCGACGCTACGCGACCGGAACTTCTTCCTCGCTTCGATCGCTGGAATGCTTCTCACCAACGTATGCTTCGCGGCAACCGCCATGGGCCTGGTTGGTGAGAAAGAGAACGGGACCTACGAGCAGATGCTGGCGCTGCCAATCAGCGCGCTCGAAATCGTGCTCGGCAAGCTCATTCCGTACATCGCCATGGCCTACGCCCTGCTGATCGGGGTGGTCCTGGCCGCGGGATTCCTCTTCGGCGTATGGCCGCAGGGCAGCATCATCGCCCTGCTGGTCGTCACGCTGCCCTTCGTACTCACCTCCCTCACCATCGGCGTGCTGGTGTCGGTCCTCGCCCACACCATGGCCCAGGCGATCTTTCTTACGATGTTCTTCATCATGCCGTCGTTCGTGCTCTCGGGATCCATGCTCCCCTACCAGCTCATGCCGCACGGCGTGCGCGAGTTCGGGGCGCTCTTTCCGCTTCGCTGGTACCAGATCTCGCTGCGGCGGATCGTCGAGCGCGGCGGCGGGCTGAGTGAGGTCGCGGTCCCGGGGTTCGCCCTGCTGCTGCTGTTCGCCCTGCTCCTGATCACGGTCCGGGTACGGATGAAGCCGCGGCTGGGCTGAGCTCGGGCCCCTCGAGACACCGTGTGGCGCTGTTGGTGGCGATCGTTTTCCGTGGTAGCTTCCCGGCCCGCACACTGTCGCGGAGGATGAGCTGCTGATGTTCGAGCTGGTAAAGCCGGGGACCAAGATCGATTTCTTGCGCTATCGTACGGTGGCGATCGGGATCTCCATAGCAGTGATTCTGGTCGGGCTTTTCTCCATCTCCTCGCGCGGCATGAACTACGGGATCGATTTTGCCGGCGGCATGCTCGTCGAGATCCGTCCCAGCGCAAAGCTGACGATCGAGGAAGTGCGCGCTGTGATCGACTCAATCTCGACGGGTGACGCCAGCGTGCAGGAATCCGGCACCGGCGAGTACATCGTTCGTGTCTCCCAGTCCGAGCCAGAAGCTTCAAAGGAGCTGCCGAGCAAGGTCCTCGAAGCGTTCACCCAGCGGTTCGGAGAGGGATCGATCGAAGTGAGGCGGGTCGAGAGCGTCGGCCCCCGGGTGGGTCGCGAGCTGTCGAGGCGGGCAATCCTCTCGGTGCTCGCCGCGACAGTGCTGATGGGCGTCTACGTGGCGATTCGGTTCGAGCCGCGCTTCGGTCTGGGCGCCGGGGTCGCGCTTTTCCACGACGTGCTGGTCACCGTCGGCGCGCTCTCACTGGTGGGCTACGAGTTCGACCTGAACATCGTCGCCGCTCTACTCACCATCATCGGCTTCTCGGTCAACGATACGGTAGTCATTTCAGATCGCGTTCGCGAGAAGATGCACGGTCACGGCCGTGAGTCGTTGCAGACGATCCTCAACGCCAGCATCAACGAGACCCTCAGCCGAACCATTCTCACCACCGGCACAGCGCTACTTTCGGTCCTCTCGCTCTACCTCTTCGGTGGCGAAACGCTCAAGGGTTTCGCGTTCGCCTTGCTCGTGGGTTTCGTCGCCGGGACCTATTCGACGGTGTTCATCGTCGCGCCCATCGTGCTCGCCGTCGATGCCAGGTCCCAGGCCAGAGCCTGACCCGACCGGCCCCGCTTACCAGGTTTCTTTGTAAGGCCTGACGTCGATCTCGAAGGTCCAAGCGTTCTTGGGCTGGGTGTGCAGACTCCAGTACGCGTGCGCGAGCCCGTCGAGGCCTACCATTCCGTCCTCGCCCAGGCGTTCGGCCACCTGAGGGAGGTTCTTCTTGATCTTCTCGCCACCGATCGCGCCGTCGATGACGACGTGGGCCACGTGCACACCGCGCGGTCCCCAGGCCCGCGCCATCGTCTGAGCGAGCGAGCGCAGCCCGGCCTTGGCTGAGGCGAACGCTCCGAACGGCGGCCGCCCGCGTACCGACGCGCTCGCCCCGGTGAACAGGAGCGAGCCACGCCCCTGCGCGACCATCCGGCGGCCGGCCTGCTGGCCCACCAGAAAGCCGCCGTAGCAGGTCAGGCGCCAGACCGCCTCGAATTGAGCTGGCTCCATCTCCAGTAGGTCGCCGAGCGCGGCGTTGCCGGCGTTGTAGACGACGAGGTTGAGCTCGCCGCCGTCGCGATCCACGGATGCGAAAACTCGCGCGACCTCCGACGGCTGGGTCGCATCGCAAACGAGGGCGGTCGCTCGACCGCCCTGCCCGCGGATCGCGACGGTAACCTGTTCGATCTTCTCCTTGGTGCGCCCGATCGCGAAGACCTGCAATCCTTCGCGCGCGAACCGAACACAGAGCTGCGCGCCGAGACCCTCCAGGGGTCCGACGCCGACGACGACGGCTGTTCCCATAGCGACCTCCCGTGGCCGGCAGAGCCGGCTACGCGTCTTCTCTAACCGGAGGGACGAAGCCAGGGAAGCATCGCAAGCCGCAGCGCGCCGCCCACCCGGGCGGGCGCGATCCGGTTGGTTGGAGTCTCGCTCCTAACATAACGTCCATCCCAGCGCGCTCGAGCGGAGGTGGCGATACATGGCCTATGTCTTGGTCGAAGAGATCGAAACCGGCATCCGGCTGGTCACGCTGAGCAAGCCCGAGCGGCTGAACGCCATCGACTTCGACGGCGTGCGCGAGCTGCACGCCGCCCTGGCCGAGATCGCGGCCGACAGGGATTGCAGGGTCGTGATTCTCAATGGCTCCGGCCGTGGCTTCTGCGCCGGCCTCGACCTGAAGGCGTTCGCCGGCTTCGGGACCGATCCTGCCGAGCGGGTCGGCTCCGCCCTGCGGGCTCAGCAGCTGATCGCCGATCTGGTTCCACGAATGCGAGCGTTGCCGCAGCCGATCATCGCGGCAGTTAACGGTCCGGCCGCTGGCGGAGGACTCGCCTTCGCCCTCGGTTGCGACGTCCGCATCGCGGCGCAGTCGGCAACCTTTGCGGTCTCGTTCATCAAGATCGGTCTGTCCGGTTGCGACGTCGGTACGAGCTACTTGCTGCCGCGATTGGTCGGCGCCTCCCGCGCGTTCGAGCTGATGCTGACCGGCCGGACCTTCGACGCCGCCGAAGCCGAACGCATCGGCCTTGTCCTCAGGGTCGTTCCGGACGGAGAGCTCATGGAGACCGCCCTCGAAACCGCCCGGATCATCCGCGCGAACTCACCGTTCGGCGTCTGGATGACCAAAGAGGTAATGTGGGCCAATCTCGAGACGCCGAGCCTGGCCGCCGCCATCGACCGCGAGAATCGAACGCAGATTCTTGCCCAGCACAGCGGCGACATGGCCGAGGCCATCGCGGCATTCCTCGAGCGGCGGCCCGCCGACTTCACGCGCAAGAAGTAGGCGCCAGATTTGACTGAGTCTCCCTGCCGCTCGACAATCGCCCTGCCGAGATTGCAGAACGAGGAACCTGTGCCATGAGCGAGAACCATCAGTACATCCGGGTCGAGCGACGTGGACCGATTGCGGAGGTCGTGCTCAACCGGCCTGACAAGCTCAACGCGATGCCGTTCGAGCTGTTCTATGAGATCCGGACCGCGTTCGAGGGGATCGAAGCCGACGACTCCATACGATCGGTGGTGGTGTGGGCGGAAGGACGGATATTCACCGCTGGTCTGGACCTGGCCGCAGCGATGGGACCGTTCCTCGGGACCGCCGGCGGCAACGGGGCCAAGGCCAGTCTCGCTGCGAAGAATCTGCGTCTCTACCGGACGATCAAAGAGCTGCAAGACTGCTTCACCGCCATCGAGCGCTGCCGCAAGCCGTCGATCGCCGCCGTGCACGGCAAGTGCATCGGTGGTGGCGTCGATCTGGTCACCGCTTGCGACATCCGGCTGTGCTCGGCGGATGCCTCGTTCTCGATCTACGAAACCAAGATCGCGATCGTCGCCGACGTGGGCACCCTGCAGCGCATCACGCCGATCGTGGGCAAGGGCATGGCGCGAGAGATGGCGTTCACCGGAGGGTTCATCGGTGCCGACCGCGCGCTGCGCTGCGGTCTGGTCAACGAGGTGTACGCGGACAAAGACGCTCTGCTTTCGGGCGCGCGCGCTCTGGCCAAGAACATTGCCGCGAACTCTCCGCTGGCGGTGCAGGGCACCAAGAGCGTGCTGAACTATTCGGACGAACACTCCACGGATGAGGGGCTCGAGTACGTGGCCCAGTGGAACTCGTCGTTCTTCCAGAGCAACGATATCGTCGAGGCTCTGAACGCGTTTACCGAGAAGCGACCGGCCGATTTCAAGGGCGACTGAAGACAAGGAGGACTCGCGTGCTGCGATTTACGTGTGTGCCGGTCATGGTTCTAGCTGCGGCCGGCCTCGCACGGGCCGACGTATCCATCACGAGCTGCGGCCTGTCCCTGGAGTCCGGTCAAGTCGGTGTGCTGGAGGCGGACATCGTCTGCCAAGCAGTGACGCAGAACGGCGTCGTGATCGGAGACGGCGGCGTCCTGCGCCTGAACGGTCACAGCATATCGGGAGGCAACATCGGCCTGGTCTGCTCGCGCCAGTGCACGATCGAGGGCCCGGGAGAGGTGATGGGCTTCGCCGACGCCGGCATCGCCTCCTCGACCAATCCGCATCCCAAGATCGACGTCCGCGACGTGGTCGTGCACGACAACCTCCACTACGGCATCGTGACCACGTACGACGGGCGACTCTGGCTGACCGACGTGACCGTCAGCGACAACAACTTCGGTGGCATCACCCTGGGCCCCACCACCAGCGCCGGCGAAGGAAAGGTCAAAGGCACCAACGTCGTGATCACCGGCAACGACGGGCCGGGAGTGAAGAGCAAGAAGTTTCGCTTCGTTGCCGCGACGATCCAGGGCAACGACGGGAGCGGGATTCTGAGCGGCAACGGCGGCGGCCTGTTGATTGATTCGACCGTGACGGGCAACGGGACGGATTTCGATCCGAGCTACGATCTAAAAACCTACAAGCGCCCTCGACTGAAAAACAGCACCTGCGAACTCAGCGTGCAGCTCCTGGCCGACGCCTCGTTGGGCGCGAGCTGGGGGGTTTGCACGAACGACTGATCGAGAAAGCGGGCCCGAGCGATCGCAACTGGCGCGCTTTGAGTCGAGGAACGAATCCAAGGCGGCTCCTCAACCGTGTGCCGCCGCTTCCCTGTCGACGTATTCACAGGCCTCGACCAGCGCCGGTACGAAACGATGGGCGGCGCGCACGCAGGCAAGGTGATCACCCTCGACCTCGAAGACCTTGGCGCCCGGTATCGAGGCAGCGAGCCGATACTGGCGTCGCGGAGAGACGAGTTGATCTCGGGCGGTGACCACGACGGCCGTCGGTACGTTGATGTTGGAAGCCCAGTCGTGGGATGAGAAGCGAATTAGGGCTCGTGTCGCTTGCATGACCGTTGCCGGGTCGGTGCCGGCCATCTCCTGGCGGGCGCGCTCGCGTCGTTCACGGTCACGGATGCCCCGGGTCATCCCGTCGATGATCCGGTCTCGGAAGAAACCGGGCATCAGTCGCGCAGTGACGACCACGCCGGGAAACACGGCGCTGACCACGCCGCGAGCCTGCGGTCGCACGAAGCGGTTGGCCGTCGCGCACAGCACCAGGCCCCGCACCCGGTCAGGATGTCGGCTCCAGCAGAGCTTCGCGATCGGGCCGCCCATCGAGTAGCCCACGGCTACCAGGGAATCGATGCCGAGCGCGTCGGCGACGGCGATGATGTCGTCGGCGCAATCGGCCAGACGGAAATGCTGCGTGCGAATGCCACGCCCATGACCGCGATGGTCGACCACGACGACCCGGAAGCGTTCCGACAGCGCCGGCAGCGAGGTGTACCAGTTCAGTCGCCCGGTTGCCGCGAGCCCGTGGAGCAGAATCAGCACGGGTGCGCCTGGGGGCCCTGGAACGTCACGGATCGATGTCTGACCACGCCGCGGAAGAACGAGCTCACGATCGGTCCAGGGCGGATCGCCCGGACCCCGCCAGTCCAGCCAAGCAACCCGCCGCGGATCTTGTGCCGCCGCCGGCATCTCGCGCCGAGTGTGCGCTGTCGGGCCAGGGGTCGCAACCGAGCGCTACGACGACGCCACGATCGGGCCGACATCGCGCTCGCCGCGGGTGCGGCCGGCGTCCACGTCGGTGATGAAAACGTTCCGGTCGCAGCGGTTCGAGCGGTCCGCCGATCCGGAGGCGCAGGTACGCGCGTACCTCGAAGCGGCACGCGCCGGCCTGCGGCCGAGGCTCGTAGCTCAGCGTTTCTCAGCGACGCTGCGGTAGGCGACGCCGGCCAGCGCAGCACCGACGATCGGAGCCACCCAGAACATCCAGAGCTGTGCGAGCGCCCAGCCGCCGACGAACACGGCTGGACCCGTGCTGCGCGCGGGATTCACCGACGTATTGGTCACGGGAATGCTGATCAAGTGGATGAGCGTGAGGCCGAGCCCGATCGCGATCGGTGCGAAACCGGCCGGCGCTCGCGAGTCGGTCGCGCCGAGAATGATCATCAAGAACATGAACGTCATCGTGACCTCGGTGACGAAGCCCGAAACGAGCGAGTAGCCGCCCGGCGAGTGTTCCGCAAAGCCGTTCGATGCGAGCCCGCCGGACAGATCGAAGCCCGCCTTCCCGCTCGCGATCAAGTAGAGAACCCCGGCAGCGACGATGGCGCCGAGCACTTGCGCGACCACGTACGGAATCAACTCCGAGCCTTTGAACCGGCCACCGACGACGAGGCCGACGGACACGGCGGGGTTGAGATGGCATCCGGAGACGTGGCCGATGGCATACGCCATGGTCAGCACGGTGAGGCCGAACGCGAATGACACTCCGAGCAGCCCGATTCCAACATCGGGGAACGCAGCGGCCAGCACGGCGCTGCCGCATCCTCCGAGCACAAGCCAAAAAGTCCCGATGAACTATGCAGCCAAACGATTTCCCAACGGCATATTGATTCCCTCCTCTCGACGACGTCCGAGTTAGTTGGAACTTTCCATCCGCCCGTTCACCTCAACTCGACGCGCACGACGTCGATGTTCCCGTCGAGGCGGAACGGCCTCTTGTCAAGATAGGCGAGCGACACCGGCGAGCCAAGATCGACGCCGACGTCGAACGTTTCGCTGGCGGTGAATGCGGCGGGCACGGTGCGCTTGACCGTCGTGCGGGCGACCGCTTCACCGTCGACCGTGAGCACCACCTCTGCCGGCGCGCCGGGCTTTGCGATCGTCGTGTCCACTTCGATCCGGTGCTTGCCCGCCACGAGCTTCTCTTTCGAACGCGCGGTGTAGCGCTCGATGATCATCATGTTGTACTCGTAGACGAGCCGGCCCTTGTCCAGATAGAGCGTTAGGCCTCCGGAGGCGCCGCCCAGCGCATAGAGAACGCCGGACGCATTCTTGTCGAGCTCGACATCGACGGTGACGCGGTTGCTCTCGCGACCGAGGCCCGGTGCCGCGAATTCGGGCATGCGGGTCGTCGTCGCGTCGAACTGCCAGCTCGTGTAGGGCGTCTTGACGCGATCCTCCGGGTGAATGCGCAGCCAAATGCCAGCGCCGATCGGGAAGACCTTGTTCGCCTTCGCTTCTTTGAGGAACAGCGACTTCAGGTCTTCGACCCGCTTGGGCTCCTTCGCTGCGAGGTTCTCGGCCTGCGAAAAGTCGGTGCTGAGGTCGTAGAGCTCCCAGACATCCCTGTCTGAATCCCACGTACTCAGTCCCGGGCTCACGGTCAGCCACGGCGTCAGCGGCCCGAAGGTGCAGGCATACCAGCCGTCGTGATAGATGCCGCGGCTGCCGTTGTTGTCGAAGTACTGCGTGCGCTTGCGCGCGGGCGCTGCGGCGTCGGCAAAGGTGTAGGCCATGCTCGTGCCGTCGATCGGGTCCTGCTCGAACCCGTCGACCAGCTTCGGCGGCTCGATGCCGAGGATCTCGTAGAGCGTCGGCACGATGTCGTTGACGTGGTGAAACTGCGGCCGCGGCGTCATGTCGGGTTTGATGCGCGCGGGCCACGAGATCGCCAAAGGGTTCCGCGTTCCGCCGAAGTGCGAGGCGACGAGCTTGGTGTGATGGAACGGCGTGCTGCCCGCCCACGCCCAGCCGGCGTGATACATGTTGTCCACCTTCGGACCACCAAGCGCGTTCAAGCCGCCGATCTTTTTTAGCGCGTCGAGCTGCTGCTGGATTGTGGTGGGGATCTGGTTCTGGGCCAACAACTCGCTGATGCTGCCGTTCTGGCCCTCCGCGCTCGAGCCGTTGTCCCCGAAGACGTAGATCACGATCGTGTTGTCGCGGATGCCGAGGCGGTCCAGCTCGTCGATCACCTTGCCGGCCTGGGTGTCGACGTGCTCGACGAAGCCGGCGAACACTTCCATCAATCGTAGCTGGAACGGCCGCTCCGGCTCGGGGATGCTGTCCCACCCGGCCATGTTCTCGGCTCGCGGCGTGAGCTCGGCGTCCGCGGGGATCCAACCGAGCTCTTTCTGGCGCTCGAAGGTGCGCTCGCGCAGGGCATCCCAGCCACCGTCGAACTTGCCCTCGTACTTGTCGGCCCAATCCTTGAAGACGTGGTGCGGCCCGTGCGCAGCGCCGGGGGCCCAGTACATGAAAAACGGCTCGTCGGGCGAGAACGCGCGGTGCTTGCGCATCCACGTGATCGCCTTCTCCGCCATGTCTTCGCTCAAGTGGTATTTCTCGTCGGGCGGCGGCTCGATCGGGTTGAAGTTCTCGACCAGTCGCGGCTCCCACTGCGAGGTCTCGCCGGCGAGAAAGCCGTAGAAATAGTCGAAGCCGATGCCCTCGCCGGTCGGCCAAAGGGTGAACGGTCCCATCGCCGTGGTTTCGGTCGCGGGGGTGTTGTGCCACTTGCCGAAGGCCGACGTCTTGTAGCCGTAGGCGCCGAGAACCTTCGCAAGGGTCGCAGAAGTCCTCGGGATCACACCGGAGTAGCCGTCCCAATCGACCGCGCGCTCGGCGATCGTGCCGGAGCCGACGCGCTGATGATTGCGGCCGGTCAGCAGCGCTGCACGTGTCGGCGAGCAGATCGCAGTGGTGTGGAATGCGTTGTAGCTGATGCCCTGATTCGCGATGCGCGTCAGCGTCGGCGTATGAATCGGCCCGCCGTAAGTGTCGGGCAGACCGAAGCCAACATCGTCGAGTAAGATGATGAGAATGTTGGGGGCATCCTTCGCCAGGCGGCTCTTCTCTACCCGCCGCTGTTGCTTGGAATCCTGCAGCCTCGGCGCGGCTACGCTGGCCGAAGGAGTCGGTGGAAACGGAAGTACCGAGCCGTCGTCAGGCGATGCACCGGCAGAAACAGAAATAGGCTGACTCAACAGCCCGCACAGGGCAGCGGTGAAGAGACGCGCAGCTGTATACGTCTGGTGGTGCTCGAGCGTCAAGGCGCGCCTTGCTCTACCGCGTCCTTGACAACCTCTCCGAGCTTGTTGTCGTCGCGTCGCTTCTCGATCGGTCCTTTGTCCTCGACGCCGGCGGCGCGTTTCGCCGAGTCCTTGGCGGCCTCGGCGGGCGAGCAGCGGCCGCCCACGCCCACGGTGGCCTTGGCGGCCGCACCTTTAGCCGCCTTCTCGGCGGTGCAATCCGGGTCGAGCGGGCCAGCCAGCGCTAGTTGCGCGTACATCGCCACCGCAAGCGTCACCATCATCCCTACGATCTTCTTCATGACAGGTCCTCCTTTAGGGGCCGCGCGAGTCATTGCAATCCTCATTTCCCGCCCCCGCTCGCGCGCATCAACTGCTCCATCGCCTGGTCGATCGTGAAGCTCGCCGGCCTCTGTCGTGGCGGAAATTCCTTGAAAGACGCCAGCGTCTGGCCGACGATCTGCTGCATCGGCACGGCGATGAATGCGCGGCGGTACCACCACTCATCGTAATTCATGCCCTCGTCCCCGCGCTCGAACGGATCGACCGCTAGATCGAAGAAGATCGGCGCGCGCAGCGTGGTAAACGGGCGACGCCACACGTCGATTCCCTTCGACTCCTGGATCGCGAAGTGAACCTTGACGTGATCGTAGCGAACGGCGAGCAAGTCGCCGTCGTCGCTGAAGTAGAAGAACTCCTTGCGCTTTCCTGGGCCCTTTCCGGCCAAGTACTGGCTCTGATCGTAACCGTCGAGATGAACCTTGTAGGTCGTGTTGCCGGCTTTGTGACCCTTGAGAAGCTTCGACGTGATGTCCGGCTCGCCCGCCGCCGCGAGCAACGTAGGCAACCAGTCTTCTCCCGCGAAGGTGTCGGTGAACACGGTGCCCGGCTTCACCACTCCCGGCCAACGGATCAGGGCGGGCACGCGCCAGCCACCGTCCCAATTGGTGTTCTTCTCGCCCCGAAACGGCGTGGTGCCGGAGTCCGGGAACAGGCACACCATGGGGCCGTTGTCCGTGAGGTAGAGGACGATGGTGTTCTCGGCCAGACCCATCTCGTCGACGGCGTCGAGCAGCTTGCCGACCAGCGCGTCGTGCTCGACCATTCCGTCTGCATAGAAGCCGAGGCCGGTCTTACCCAGGTTCTCGTCCTTCACGTGGGTAAAGTTGTGCATGCGGGTGGTGTTAAACCACAGGAAGAACGGTTTGTCGGTCTTCTGCGCGCCGGCGAGAAAATCGGTCGCCGCGGCGAGGACTTCTTCGTCGATCGTCTTCATCCGTTCGATCGTCAGCGGCCCCGTATCCTCGATCTTTCCGCCCGCCGTCGCTCGCAGGACGCCGCGCGGGCCGAACTTCTTCTTGAACTCGGGAGCTGGCGGATAGTCGGGGTTTTCGGGCTCTTCCTCCGCGTTGAGGTGATAGAGGTTGCCAAAGAACTCGTCGAAGCCGTGATTGGTCGGCAGAAACTCATCTCTGTCGCCGAGGTGGTTCTTGCCGAACTGACCGGTCATGTAGCCCATCGGCTTCAGCAGCTCGGCGAGGGTCGGATCCTCCTTGCGTAGTCCGAGATCGGCGCCCGGCAGTCCGACCTTACTGAGGCCGGTTCGAAACGGCAGCTGCCCGGTGATGAACGCCGATCGACCCGCCGTGCAGCTCTGCTGCGCGTAGTAGGTCATGAACTTACCGCCTTCGGCGGCCAAGCGGTCGATGTTCGGCGTACTGTAACCCATCATGCCTTGGTGGTACGTGCTGAGATTCCACATCCCGATGTCGTCACCCATGATGACGAAGATGTTGGGCTTCTCGCCCGTGGCATGCGCGGTGCTGACCGCGAGCGTGCAGAGTAGGACGGCGACGAGTCCGACGATTCGTTTCATGGTCTGATTCTCTCCGTCCTGCTCAGTGCTTCGGTAGTGCCGGCTTCTCGTGCGGCAGACCGCCGTCGTCCACGTCGAAGTCCGGATCCAGGACGGTCTTGCCCTGTGCGCCCAGGTAAGCCGGCTGTGCCTTGATCCATTGGCTCGGCTTCTGCTGTTTCGCGTAGGCCGTGAGCCGAGCTGCGAGATCGCGGACGACGTCGGGACGGCGCTCCGCCAGGTCGTTCTGCTCGCCGGGATCCGCCGACAGATCGAACAGCTCGGTCTTGCCTGGCAGCGTCGCCCACACGACGAGCTTCCATTTTCCTTTGCGGACTGCACCGCGAATGGCTTCGACGTTGATGAGGATGTCCTCGTGCGGGGAATCGTGTCCCTCCGCCACGGTCGGCCAGATGTTCTTCCCGTCGAAGGGGTGGTCTGCGCTGCCCTTGCCGCCGGCCAACGCCAGCAAGGTCGGCATGACGTCGACCATGTGCAACGGTTCGTCCACGACCCGCGGCTTCAGCTTCGCCGGCCAGTTGAAAAACGTCGGCACCCGTACGCCCCCTTCGTGGAGCGTGCCCTTGCCTCCGCGCAGATTGCCGTTGGATGCCGGCGGCTTCGCGCCGAGCGCAACACCGCCGCTCTCCGCCCGTTCCTCTTCGGAGCGCGCACCGGTCGCGAACAGCGCGCTGGTGGCACCACCATTGTCGCTGGCGAAAATGATCAGCGTGTTGGCATGCCTTTCCGTTCCAGCGCGGCGACGATGCGACCGACCTGATCGTCCAGCACGGTGATCATCGCGGCGTACGTACGCCGCTTCTCGCCCGCGATGCCCGCGTAGCGGGCGACATACTCCGGCGGCGCCTCGTAAGGTGCGTGAGGCGCGAGCGACGCGAAGTAGAGAAACAACGGTTTGGACGTGTCGTGCTCGCTGATGAGACGGACCGCATCGTCGCCGATCAGCTGAGTGTAGTACCCCTTCTCCTTCAGGAACGTTCCGTTGCGCTGCCAGTCGATGATCCCGCCCCGCTCACGCGTGAAGTAGTCCACCTCGCCGACGACGTTTCCATAGAAGTAGTCGAACCCACGATTCTGTGGCCAATACTTCGTGTCGGCGTGGCCGAGGTGCCACTTGCCGACGATCGCGGTTTCATACCCGACGTCTTTCAGCGCTTGAGGGAGGGTGCGCTCGTCCGTCGGCAGGCCGTAGGTGTGGCTGGGAAAGATGACGAGCGTCTGCAGTCCGTACCGCATCGGGTAGCGCCCGGTCATGAGCGCGGCCCGTGAGGGAGTGCAGACGGGCTCCCCGTAGAAGGACTCTAGGCGTACGCCTTCCTTGGCCAACCTGTCGATATAGGGTGTTTGGATTTCTCCGCCGCGATAGCCGAGGTCCGCGTTTCCGAGGTCGTCGGCCATGATGAAGACGACGTTCGGCTTCGCCGATTGTGCCACGGCATCGCGCGGACATATCGCGACGACGCCGATCAGTACGGCCAACGACAGACAACTGCGCTTCATTCTCTCTACCCTTCTCTCCTCTGCTCTCGCTCTACTCAGGGCGGGAAAAGGCAATTGACCGTAAAACTCCCTACTTATAGTCGCTAACGAGAGGTTACGCCTTAGCCAACCGAGCCATTCTGTTGTCTACTGCGGCCAATTCGGAGGTGGACGTGTCGCGAGGTTCTACCGTCGGGAGCATTCAGGTCGCCGATCTGCTCGAAGCGCTGAGAAAGCTCGGCGCTGACCCCGCCGCGTTGGCGGCGACGGCAGGGCTCACGATCCCGTCGACTGACGACCCCATCGCTCGCGTACCGTCGTCCCAGCTCGTTGCTCTGCTGGAGCTTGCCGGGCGTCGCCTAAACGATCCCTTGGTCGGCTTGCACGCCGGCGCGCGAGCCGAGACCCGAGGCCCCCTCTTCTATCTGCTGCTGTCGAGCCCGCGCATCAGTGAAGGTTTGCGCCTGTTCACTCGCTTCGCGCGCGTGCCTTTGGACACGCAGGTAATGGAGATGGCCGCGCACGATGGCATCGTCGACCTCATGATGGACCCCGGTGACCCCACGATCGAGCAGAGCCGCCACGCCGTCGACTACATCGTCGGCGCCAATGTGAGCAGCCTTCGCCGCGCGATTCCGGACTTCCGATTGGTCGGCATCACCCTCGCGCATGCGGAAGTGGGCGAGCCCGGCGAGACCGCACGCGTATTCGGTTGCCCGGTGCGGTTCGGCGGCCGCCGCAACATGCTGCGGTTTCCCGACTCGACGCTCCACGACATTCCGGCTGCCGCCAATCCCGCAATCGCGGAGCAGATCCGGAAGTTTACCGTGTCGCTGTTCGACCAGATCACGGCAAGAAGCGTGAAGGACCGAGTCGTCGACGCGATCCGAACGCTCATAGTGGCAGGAGTCCCGGCCAACCGATCCGCAGTCGCGAAGCAGCTCCATCTGAGCGAACGGACGCTGCAGCGGCAGCTGGAGCAAGAATCCGCGACCTTCAAGGTTCTGCACGACGCGGTGCGCTCAGAGCTCTCGCAAGCGCTCCTGGCGAATCGCGCCCTCAAGGTCGAAACGATCGCGCAGAGCGTTGGATTCGCGGAGGTTGCGTCATTCTCGAAGGCGTTCGCGCGCTGGTCGGGCTGCTCGCCGACTCGCTATCGCGAGCGACTGGAGCCCGAGCGCGTTTCCTACGAGTAGATTTGTCGAGCTTTCGCCGACGAGTCGTTCAGATGATCGCTTTGACCAGAGCGGAAAGAATCTTCGCGATCGGGATCTCGATCGCGAGCACCGCGGCAATTGGCACCGCCGCGGCCAACAGCAGCGGTGCAACGGCGGCCTTTCCGACCGGCAAAGTCCGCATCGCCGCAACCGCGTCGTATATGGGGCCGGTGTCGGCAATGGGCCCGAGCTCGGGTGCACTCAAGAGCGCGTCGTCGGGTACCAGCTTGCCGGCGATCCAGCGATCGCGCACCAGTCGGCCATGACGGCCGACCAACGCACCGTAGTCGAGCAGCGCTTCACGCTTGGTGCGCTTCATGAGCGGCATGAAGGCAAACAGCGGCGACGAGAACAAAAGCACGCTGATCACGACGAACGCGCCCATCTCGAGGCGTAACGACTGCACGTCGACCCCGTGATAGAGGATCTCGTGCGCCCACCGCGACGCGAGCACGATGCCAACCGCCAGCACCACCGGCGCGAATATCGTCGGCACGCGCGTGAGGAATCCGAGCCCGCCCATCGTGTCGGGGTGGGTCGGGACGATCGACAGATCGAGCTTGGCGATGCGGCGGAAGAGCAAGCCGACGAGCGCGACGCGCCAGACCCACGCCGCCAATAGCGCGAGATAGACGGGCCGCGCGAAATAGAGGAACCACCACGCGCCGAATCCGAGACGACCTCCGGTCGGAGCGTCCGCGACAGCCCACGAGACCTCGTGAGAGTGGTGAACGATTTCGGCAATCGTGCTCAATGCGAAGACCAGACCGAGAATCGTGACCCACGGCAGAGTCGCGTCGCGCAGCTTCACGACATCCTGCAAGGCGGCGCGGAACCGCGGGATCTCGGCTGCGGGAATCACGCCGGAATCGACGAAGTGCGGCAGGAGTCGCACGGTCAACTCATGTGCGGACCCTTCGGCGAGGATCAACAACGGTACCGCGAGGAGAAACCGCGCGTGAATGCCGAAGTGGGCGAGCAAGGGCTCGGCGGCGAGCGGCCCCGACGTTTGCGCGAGGTACCACGCGCTCAGCACGATCGGCAGCCACGCCAGCAGCGCCCAGAAGATCGCCCTGCGCACCAGCCCGAGCCCTGCTTCGGGAATGAGCCCCACCCGCCGTTGAAGACGGAAGGCCAAGTCCCCCCATACGAGAGACAGACCAAGTCCTGTCACGGCCGAGTCGTGCCTTTGTTCGCTCACGTCCTCAGAAGCCCTCCGCTCGTCGCGCGGACATGCACGCCCTCGGCCGCCGCACAGCGTCCTTACATATACTAACGAAGCGCAAGCACCGCCTTGTCCGGCAGAGCCATTTTGTTGTCAACTCCGGCCATTCTATCGTTGCAGGTGTCGCGTAGCTCGACTGTCGGAACCACTCCGGTCTATCTAGTCGACGCGATCGCCGAGCCCGACGGCCGCGTCACGCAATCCCAGGGGAGCCTCCAGATGCGTTTCCAGTTCGTTCGTTCGTTCTCGATCGTGGCTGCTGCGTTGATCCTGTCGAGCTCCTTCGCTGCACACGCCGACGATGCCACCGAGGCGAACATCCTTGCCGCCTCGAATCTGGGCGACGGCCCGCTCGCGGGTCCGCGCTGGGGGCGGCCGCCGCTCACGGGCGACTGGTTCGGCGCGCGTCGGAGGCTGGCGGACAAGGGGCTCACGTTCGGCATCGACGTCGTAGACATCGTGCAAGGTATTGCCGAGGGCGGCACCGACGGCGACACGGACAACGACGGATCGATCTACCTCGAGGCGCATTTCGACTCACAGAAGGCTGGGCTGTGGCCGGGCGGCTTCCTCGACCTGCGCGTCGAGAAGAGCTTCGGCGAGTCGATCAACCAAAAGACCGGATCTGTGCTCGGCGCCAACATGGTCGGTCTGTTTCCCGACCTCGACGACAACACGGTCGTCATCTCAAAGCTGATGTTCACGCAGTTCCTGGCCGAATGGGCCGGCGTGTTCGTCGGCCGCTTCGACACCGCCGACGGTGACGGCAACCACTTCGCGGCGGGCCGCGGGCGTACGCAGTTCTTGAACCCGCGGCTCACGTTCAGCCCGCAAAGCGCACTCACGACCCCGTACGTGCTGATGGGCCTCGGCGCGTTGTTCGTCACGCCCAATCCGCTCACCGACCATCCCGGCATCTTGAGCGTCGTCGTCGCCGATCCGCAGGTGCACCCCGACGGTTCGGGCTTCGACCACGATTTTTTCGACCAGCAGTACGTCGCGGCGGAGTATCACGTGCCGACGCGGTTCTTCGACCTACCCGGCAGCCAGAACTTCGGCTTCAACTACAACACGCGGGAGTTCATCCAGCTCGGCGATCTTCCGGCGCTGATTCTGCCGGGCCGCGATCCGGATGGAGACCAGGCCTGGGTGGTGAGCTACAACGCTCACCAGTACCTGCTCGTGCGCGAGGGACAAGATTCCGCCGCCAAAGGCTACGACGCCAACAGTGAGCAACTGGAAGGCTTCGGCGTGTTCGGCCGCCTCGCCTTCGCCAACGGTGACGTCAACCCCGGAAGGTTCTACTTCGCGCTCGGGCTCGGCGGGCGCGGTCTCGCGGATCTGCGCCGTGACGATACTTACGGTGTCGCGGGGTTCATGACCACGATCTCCGACGAGATCGAAGCTCCGCTCATCGAGTTCAACGACAAAGTGTGGGGCATCGAAATGTACTACAACTTCGAGATCATGCCCTGGCTGCACCTGACGCCCGATCTCCAGATTCTCGAGCCGCTGCTGCAAAACGTGGACACCGCACTCGTGCTCGGGCTCCGTGCCAAAGTAGATCTGTGAATCGAAGCAGACGGCATTGTTGGCCAGTGCTTGCGCCCTTGCGATTGGCGCCTTCGGCACGCATGCGCTCGCCGACGATCGGATCCAACCGGGCTTTTCGGTCACCGTTCCGCTGCTCGGGACACCGGTGCAGGCCGCCACTGTGGTTATGTACCGCTGCCGCAGCAACGATGCCGAGCCGCTAGATCGGCCGGTCCACGCTTTCGAAAAGCAACGTGTGCTGAGCTTCGTCCTCGAGCACGAATGGAAGGATGGAAACTCCTGGTTGCGGCCGGGAACAGAGCTGCGGTGGTGACCGTCATCCTACGAGCCGACTTCCAATGGCTCCGCCGCGGATTCACCGCGTGTCGTCATCGCTGGATCGCCGCCGACGCCGAGGGCGCGCGCGGTGCTCGCGTCGAACAGACGGCCGGCGATACGTACCGGCCGGCGTTGCGCCCGGCGTAGCACGACGTGTCCGACCACGGCAAGCGCGGCCGGCACCACCGCTATTGCGGTCACACACGCCAGTACGATGTTACTGGCGATCATCAGACCGAACGTCGCATTGCTCGGTGTCGCCGAGGTGCCGAGCACCAAGAAGCCCGCGACCACGACGGCGCCGTTGAAGAGGATCGCCCTGCCGATGCTCCGCATCGCCTCGACTACTCCTTGATTGACGGTCATGCCAGCGGCGAGCGTGCGGTGGAAGCGCGACATCAGGTGGATCGAGTAATCGATACCCAGGCCGAGCGCGATCGCGCCGATCATCGCCTTGTCCGGACCCAGCGGGATTCCGAGCATCGTCATCCCGCCGAAGTTGACGACCGCCGTCACCAGCATCGGTAGCAGGCAGATCATCGCGTCGCGCAGCGAACGAAAGAAGATCCACAGGAAGATCCCGACCATGGCCGTCGCCGACCCCAACGACCCGATCTGACTGTCGACCACCATATCGAGGATCGTTTCCAGCACGTTCGCCGAGCCGGTAATCGTCGCGCTGGCGCCGAGTGGAGACAGGTTCGCGTCGAGCAGGCCGGAGAGCTGCTCGTCGACCTCGTGGATGACCGAGAGTCGATCGGTACGCAGCAGAATCGAGAGATTGGCGGCCTGGTAGTCGTAGTCGGTCAAGTCATCGTACTCGGTCGGGTCACCCGACATCGAGTAGAGCAGAAGATACTGGGCGACCAGTTCGCGGCTGTCGGGGATCCGGAAGGCATCTTCCCGGTCCTCGTTCATCGCCTGGTTCATGCGCTTGATGTATTCCGCGATCGAGCGCGTATCGCCTACCGCTGGATGCTCGGCGATCGAGGTCAGCACGCGATCGATCGCGCGCAGCAGATTGGGATCCTTGATGCCGTCGGCTGCCGGTGCTCGCACGATGACGTTCAACGGCGTCGTTCCTCCATGGCGGGTGCGCAGGACCCGGTCGGCCTCCAGCACGGGCGTGTCCGGCGCCAAGCTCTCTACCCAGGAGTAGTCGATTTTCAACGAGGCGGCGTAGTAGCCGAACACCGCGACGACCGCGGTCGTGCAGCCGAGCACCAGCATGCGGCGGGCTTCGAGCCGCTCGGCCATGCGGACCAAGAATCGCGTCAAGCCGGACGATCCCGGCCGCTGCAGGCCAGCGCGCGGCACCGGCAGGAGGGAGAGCCCCGCCGGCAGAAACGTCACGGAAAGCACCATGGCGACGAGCAATCCGAACGCGGCGGTCAGGCCAAAGACCCGATAGACCGCCATACTGCCGAAGATCAGGGATCCGAATCCGGCCGCGTTGGTAAGCGAGGTCAGCACCACCGGCAGCCATGCTTCCTGCATCGCCGCAACGACGGCTCCAGTCTTGTCGGCGCCCGGGGATCGCATTCGTGCGTGATAGCCTTCGGTGATGTGGATCGCATCCGCGCAGCCGATTGCGAGCAGAAGCGGTGGCACCAACGTGCCCGCGATGTAGACCGGCAGGTCGAGCATCGCCTGCAAACCCCAAGTCCAGACCACCGACATCGCGACCACCGCTGCGGGAAAGAACACGCAGCCGACGCTGAGCAGCCCGGTGATGACGCTGGCGAGCAGCACGGTCGCGAGCGGCCACGACGTACCCTGGTACGCCTGCCACGCGAGCAGACCAGCGAAGATCACCGCGCAGCGTAAGGCGACCGAGCGCAGCGGCACGGTCGGGAAGCACGCGTACAGGATCGCGACCACGGCGGCGAGCGCGAGCGGAATCAGCCGTTGCAGATCGGCGGCCATCTGACGCCCATAGACGTACTCGATGGCCGGCATCCCGGCGATCAGGACGCGCGCTCCTTCTATCGTGTGGCCCTCGACGACGTCCGCTACCCGTGCGTAGACCTGCGGGCCGGCTTCTTCGGCTAGCTCTGACTTGAGGAAAATCGCCGCGATGCTGCCGTCACGCGACACTAAACGGTCGAGAAACACAGGGTTCTGGAAGACCCGCTTTCGGACCTCACGAGCCTCGCGCAGCGAGGCCGGCGGTTGCTCGAAGAATCTCTGGATGTCCAAACCCTCGTCGGTCCCGAGCATCGCTTCGGCCGTCGATAGGCTGCGCACCTGGGATGCGTCGACTCCTTCCACCTGTGCGAGCGCGTCGGTCAGAGCCGAAAGCCCGCCGAGGATCGTCGGCGTGAACACGCCCTCGGGTCCGCTCGCCTCGACGGCGACGAGAATCTCGCGTCCCAGACCGAAACGGTCCTTGGCTTCTCGCCAGAAGACGCGCACTGGGTGGTTCTCCGGCACGTAGGCCTCGGCGTCCGGCTCGAAGCGCAGGTTGGGAATCTGGCGGGCGAAGAACGCGGTGATGAGAACCGATACGACGAGGATCGGTATACGCAGCCGGATGACGAGTCGGTACATGACTACTTGGCTACTTCGCTACCTGGCTCCCGCGATTCCCTCGGACGCCGGCGGGCAGCCGCTGTGGGTGCCCCGGGACTGCAATGCTCCAGCAGTTGCCGTGCCATCTGACGGCGGTGGCCGGCACCGTCGCCGCCGGACGCAACGCGGGTGGTGCAGTCTTTCTGCCGGGCGGGCAGAGAATGGCTCGACGCACCGGCCGTTGCGCTTCCCAGATCTGACAACCGGGGGTCGCGTGGTTGCCAGACCTGGGAAGGTCGACCTCGTAGCCGGGCTGCTGTGGCGCGGTGGAAGACTCGAGCTCGTGTTGACGTTCGCTCGGCGATTCCAGCTGGCGCTGCCGCTCATCGGGCTCTTCGAGCTCGTGCTGCTCCTCGTCGCCATCCTCGAGCTCTCGCTGCCGAGCACTCGGTAATCGATCCGCTGTACGGGAAGCTGCGTGAGACGTAGCTCGGTCACCCGCCGAAGGAAAGATCGGGTAAAGCCGACCTCACGCACTCCGTTTCTTCAGGACCCCCCTTGCTACGGGCTAGTTGAACGAGTCGCTTAACGCTGGGGGTGGCCTTGAGGCGCTACACTCGACCAGCAAGGCATCCTCATGAGCCGCACGAATGTGACTTAGCGAGTGCGGGTCCTGCCACATGCGCGCAAGCTTGCAGAGCAACTGGTGCCGCTAGAAACCCATGACCGCCGCTGTCGATTGCTATGATCCTGCCGCACCCGGTTGCGCGCGGAGGTGTCGCCGGGCGGCGCGGCGATAACTAGAAAGCACTTCACATGCGGGCGCCGCCCGCAATGTCGTCGATCAATCCCCAGGCCAGCGCCGTGGTCGCGTCGATGCGCACGCCAGCGAGTGCCAGATAGGCGGTACGTTGCCGGCCAATCCGCCGCGGGATGCTCAAGGTGCCGCCGGCTCCGGGGATGAGACCCATCGCGACTTCGGGGAGTTGGAAAAACGCATCGGCCCGCGCGCGCACCGATCTGGCAAACGCGGCCAGCTCGACTCCCGCCCCGATGCACGCCCCGTGCACGTCGGCGCGCAACCGATCCGCGCAGGCCGCGAGCAGACGGGCGGCATTGCGCGCACTGCGCACCGCATGCGCCGTGGCTGGATCCGGGCGTGTGCCGAACTCGCCCAAGTCGCCGCCGCTGCAGAACGAGGGGCCGCGGCCCATGAGCAGGATCTCGTCGATCGAAGCGTCGGCCTGGGCCAGCCGGAGACCTTCGACCAGGGCGTCTCGCATCCCGGTGCTGTACGCATTGTGAGTCGCCGGCCGGTTGAGGCTCAGGGTCAGCCTGGGGCCGTCGCGCTCGACCAAGACGGCCGGTTCGCTCGGCGGCACCACGGGTTTGGAAGGCGAACGTCCGGCAAGCCAGGCTGCATGCTCGGGTCCGGCCTGCAGCGTCGCGTAGACTGAGGACTCCACGAGCAAGCCATCCCGAATGTCGCGCTGCTCGCTGCCGCGGAGCAGTTGAGCCAGAGCGGCCGAGGCCAGCGGGTTGCGCTCGATCCCCGTCACCACGTTGCCAAGGTCGTCCTCGCTCTCGACCATGATGTCGAAGGCGCGCCTCAACGCTGCCACACCTGCTGCCGGTGCTTTGGAGATCAGCGCTATCGAAGGACACGGTAGCTCGGACACGACCGCCACGAGCCAGTCGATCGCAGCGCGGTCGGACGCATCGGCTGACCTCAAGTCGACGACCAAGGGCGATCGACCGAACAGGGGTGAGTACGCTTCGAGAACGGCAGGATCGCGAAGCCGATCGGCCGCAACCGAGAGACTCAGAACCTCGCTGTGTCCGACCTGGACTACGGCGCACCTCCGCTGAGCGCAGCCTTGACCTTGCGGCGCAGGAGCTTGCCGGTCTCGTTGTAGGGAAGCTCCTCCCAGAACTCGATACGCGCGGGGACACGCGAGGAGCGCAGCCGGTTCTTGACGTGGGCTTGCAGAGTGTCGGCGCTCACGGTGCAGCCGGGCTTGGCCACGATCACGGCGGCCACGGCTTCTCCCCACTCGACGTCCGGCACGCCGACCACGGCGCAGTCGGCCACCGCCTCGTGCTCGAGCAGCGTGTCTTCGATCTCGCCGGGAGAGAGGTTCTCGCCGCCGCGCACGATGACGTCGTCAATCCGCCCCTCCAGGAACAGGTAGCCCTCCTCATCCATCCATCCACCGTCCCGCGTGGGAAACCAGCCGTCGGGACCAATCGAGCTGCCGCGCCCCAGGTACTCTCCCGAGACCTGTTCGCCACGGACATAAATCTCGCCGGACTGACCGTGTGCGAGTCTTCTTCCCTGTTCGTCGCGCACCTCGACTTCCACGCTGGGCAGCGGCTTGCCGACGGACACTAGCCGACGGCGCACGGCCGGGTCGTTGCTTGCGGCGGCCGCTCGGTGGTCTTCGGGCCCGAGCACGGCGATGGTCGAGCTGGTTTCGGTCAATCCGTAGGCGTTGGTGAAGTCCGTCTGCGGAAAGAGCCGCATGGCCTTCTCGATCACCGGCTGCGGCATCTTGCCGCCGCCGTAAGCCAGCGCGCGCAGCTTCGGCAGGGCGGCGTCCCTCTCCTTTCCCAGCGTCTCGACGATCCGCGCAAGCATGGTGGGCACAACGAACGCGTGTGTGACGCGTTCGCGGCGCACCAGATCTAGCCAGGCCTCCGGCGTGAAACTGGAGAGCTGAACGATGCGGCGGCCCGAGTAGACCGAGCTCAGAATCGCCGCCATCCCGGCGATGTGGTAGGGCGGCACGCTCACCAGCACCGCCTCATCCTCGGCGGCCGAACCGAACTCGATCGAGCCGAGGATGTAGGAAACCAGGTGCCGATGACGCAGGACGGCGGCCTTGGGCGCGCCGGTGGTGCCGCTGGTGAAGAGTAGGACGGCGATTCCCTCACCGTCCATCGGCCACTCGGTGGGCGTTGGCGCCGACTGCCGAGACCGTTCGAGGAATCGCTCGCGCTCGACGATCGTCTGCCCGCCGTATCGGCCGAGCGACGCGGCGCGCTCGCTGTCGGTCACGAGATAAAACGGCTTGACCCGCTCGAGCAACGCGTCCAGCTCGGCTCCGGTCAATCGGTAGTTGAGAGGTACGTACGGAACGCCGGCCCAGGCGCCCGCGAACAAGCCGACCGGAACGGCCGGGCTACTCACGTCCAGCACCACCATGTGCGCGGCGCCGCTGGCGCGCAGGTGCTCAGCCGCCACCCCCGCTGCCTGGAAAAGCTCCGCGTAGGTCAGCTTGGCTGCTCCGTGCTGCACGGCGACACGCGCGCCGAAGCCCTCGGCGGCCATCTCGAGCAGCATCATGATGTTCATGGGTCAGTCGGAGGAGGGCAGCGGCTTGGCTTCCTTGAGCACGAGCGGCGCGCCGCCGACGCTGAGCGCGCCCTTGCCAGGTTTGGTGCAGAGCAGCTCGAGGTCGCGGGATCCGCTGACGTAACGCTTGCCGAGCGCGGTGCCGTCAGCGGCGGAGGGGTCGAGCAGCGCGCCGGCCGGCGGCTGCTCGCCTACGCCGATCATGCTCGCACCGCCACAGCGCACGTCGACTTCGGTCGCCGGGGCCATGATGACCATGACCTCGGTGCCGCAAACCGCGCTGCGCAGCCGGGTGCCGGGTTTCAGCTGAGGCACGCGGCTTTGCTAGCCCGGAGCCAGAGGCGTTTCAACTGCAGCCGGAGGCGATTCAACCGAGCCGGCGCCCCAGACCACCCGATCGATCGACGCAGACTCTCAGTGGATCGGGCGGCCTTCGAGCCGACCCGAAGCGGTGCGCACGACCACCAGTCGCGACATGCACGGCATGCAATAGACCCGATCTCCCGCCCGTAGCTCTCGAGTGGAGCGAATTACCACCTTGCAGATCGGACAGAGGACCTCGTTGGGAGCGAGCAGATCGGCTTCCCCGCCCCAGCGCCGATAGAAGCGCCGAAATCGCCTGGGAACCTCGTTGAAGCCACTGTCTTCCAGTGAGAATCGCCGTCGCGTGCCGTGCTGCAGACCTGTCGCAGATTCGACGAGCAAGGGATCCGAGGGCTCCAGCGTGTGCATGGTGGCTCTTTCAGGGTCGCGCCGGTGTTTGGTAGCGCAGCCCGATGCGCTCGAGCCGAACCTTGAACTCTTTGAGCACAGAGTCGGCCAGGACCTGCTCCATCTCCTCGGGCTCTAGCCCCGCCAGATCGGTTCCGTTCCACTCGGTATGCAGGTCGGTGAGCCCCATCGCCGCCTCCACGCGCCTCATCTCCGCCGGCATGGGATTGCCGCGGAACGCCTCGGCGAAGGTCGCAAGCATGTGGTAGGACATCTCGCGCTGCATCTTCTCGATCTCGATTTTCCTCTCGGGATGTCGGCGCAGCAGATCACCGATGGTATTCTCACCGAAGCCCACGTGCCTGCGCTCATCCGCGATCGTACCGCTCAACGTGTGCGCGAGCTTGGGATTGGTCGGTGCGGCCATCGCCTGCATCATCTCGAATACCGAAAAGGCCATGCCCTCCAGGATGATGTTCTGGCCAACCACGCCGGCAATGAAGTCTTTCTTGTCGACCTTCTCGAGCAGGACTTCTGCGAAACTCACCAGATGCGGGTTGGCATACTGGCGGATGGTGTCGTCGAGCGCCTCCGGCTTGACGCCGAGGTCGTAGAGTCGCTGCGTAAAGATCTCCACATGACGGGCCTCATCCAGGGTTTGGGTGGCGAGGAACCGCTTGCTGGCCTCCTCGGGCGTCGCGTTGATGAGACCGGCCGAGGCTGCGAGCGCGCACCGCTCGCCCACCACCAGCTGCACGGTCGTGCGGATCGACTCCTCGTGCAGCACCGGGTTGCTGAGCAACGCGTCGGGCTCGTGTTCACCGGGCTGGTGCCCGTAGTCGGTGTCCTCCAGATAACCTTGGGGACAGGACTCGAGCCAGTTCTGAATCGAGTAGGCGGCCAAAAAATCCCGCATCGCCGACGCGTCCGTGAACGGCTACGAACGCGCCACTGACGAAGCATCCGTCATGCCAAACCGAAACCGCCGCTAACCAGCGCGAATGCGGCTACGGACTCGCACGGTCAGGAATGGAGCCGGGTCGAATTCCCAAGCCCGGGAAGTCCGGGGTTTCCTGAGGCCGGGTTCTCACACCCGTGAATTCGCGCTATCAACTGCGCGCCGCCTGCCCTGCAGAGGAGGAGCCATGTCGCAGAGCCTACCCCCGGTGGTGACGAGCCGCCGCAGTTTTCTCGACCTGCTGCTCGGCATGACATCGATCGCCTGGCTGGGGAGCGTTCTCTACCCCGTCGTGCGCTACCTCAAGCCACTACCGGCCTCGGGGCCTGCCGGACCGACCACGCTGACGGCTGAAGAGCTCGCCAAGCTCGCGCGCGAAGACTTCGTCATCGTGCCCGCGGGCGCGACCCGTGTGCTGGTGCTCCAGGATTCCGCCTCCGTGCTCCATGCCGTGGACGCGCGCTGCACCCACGAAGGCTGCACCGTACGCTTTCTGTCCGGAGAGGCGGTGATCTGGTGCGCGTGTCATAACGCACGGTTCGATCTGGAGGGCCGGGTGCTATCCGGCCCTCCGCCACGCCCGCTGCCCAGGTATCTGGTCGAACGCACGGAGAGCGGCGCCGTCATCGTCCGCGCGCGGGCGTGAGCCGGCCCGGTCTTGCGGGCCGGCTCGCTCGCTGGCTCGACGAGCGCTACGAGATCACGCCGCTCGTTGATTTCCTACGCCACAAGGAAGTTCCGATCGGCGCACACTCGCTGGTCTGGTACTACCTGGGCGGCACCACGCTGTTCTTCTTCTCGGTGCAGATCGCGACCGGGGTCTTGCTGCTCATGTACTACGAGCCCGGCGAGGCCACGTCGTACGAGAGCCTCCGCTACATCACCACCAAGGTCCCCTTCGGCTGGCTGGTACGCTCGGTCCACTGCTGGAGCGCTCACCTGATGATCGTCTCGCTGGTCGCGCACATGTTCAGTACGATGATGCTCAAGGCCTACCGTCCGCCCCGCGAGCTCACCTGGGTAACCGGTTACGCCCTGTTCGCGATCAGCCTGGGGTTCGGCTTTTCCGGATACCTGCTGCCCTGGAACGAGCTCTCCTTTTTCGCGACCGCCGTTGGCACCGATTCCGTCAAATCGGTGCCCCTGGTCGGCGACTGGGTCCTTCAGGTGTTGCGCGGCGGTCGCGACGTGACGATCAGCACGCTCTACCGCTTCTTCGCGTTCCACGTCGTCGTTCTGCCGTTGGCCTGCGTCGGCTTGATCGCGCTCCATCTGCTCTTCGTGCAACGCCAAGGCATGGCGGCGCCGGTCGGTACGACGCATGCGCCACGCGGCATGCCGTTCTTTCCGAACTTCGCGTTGCGCGATCTGCTCCTGTGGCTCGGCTGCTTTCTGCTGTTGCTGGTCCTGGCGACCTTGCTGCCCTACGGGCCGGGCATTCCCGGCATGGAGTGGGAGCTGGGCCGCAAGGCCGACCCGTTGGCACCGGCCTACCCTGGGATCAAGCCCGAGTGGTATTTCTTATGGGTCTACCAGCTGCTGAAAGAGTTCCCGCCCCACCTACTCGGGATGGAAGGGCCGCAAGCCTGTCTGCTGGTGGTGGGCGTGCTGCTGGCGATCTGGGGTCTGGTGCCCTGGCTCGACCGTGCGGCCCGCCGTAACGAACACTCGCCCGCGTTCAGCGACTTTGGCTTTGCGGCGATCTACTTCCTCTCGTTTCTCACTCTAAAGGCCTGGGACATCGGCGTCTCGGCGACGACACCCGATGCCGAAGCCGCGGCCGTGTCGGCTCGCCTGGCTGCCTGGTGGGTATTAGGTCTGAGCGCAACCGTGACGGTAGTCCGGGCATGGAAGTACCAACACCGGTGGTTCCTGTTCACCGTCGCCTCCGCCCTGCACGCGGCACTGCACGGCCTGGCCGGTGTGAGCTATCTCGCGAGCGGAGCGATCGCGCTAGCGATCCTCGCGGCCGCGGCCGCACGGGCGTGGATCGGATTGTCGCTCAGCGCCGTAGCCGTGATGTGGGCGGGCACCGGCGACTTGGCCGCAGCGGCTTCCCTCCAGGCGTTTCTCGATGCGAACGACGCCAACGGCGCAACAATCATCGACTCGCGGCAGCGCGAGTACCTCGCCGGGCTCCCCGAGCACGCCCGCACGCTCTTGGACAACGCCCTCGGTCAGGACCTGATCGGCTCGGCCGGCCAGCTCGCCGACATTCTCTCGCTCCAGATGCCGGCGCAGAGGCTCGAGCTCGTGCTTCAGGACAACTGCGTCCTGTGTCACTCCAACCCCGATTTCCACGATCCGGCGTCGCTGTTCTCGACCAACCCGATCGAGCGGGGCTCGCCCGCCTACATGAATCTGCGTGCGCTGATCAACGACGTGCACCTACGCCACGGTTTGGGGTGCAGCGGTTGCCACGGCGGCGATTCCAAAGGGTTCATGGCACACGATCACCCGCCCCAGTGGCCCGACGATCGCGAGCGCCGGCAGCGCGACCGCACGTGGATCCCCGGGTTCTGCGCACGCTGTCATTCGGACGCGGCCTACATGCGCCGCTTCGACCCGGCACTACCCACCGATCAGTTGAGCAAGTACGAGAGCAGCCATCACGGACGGCTGCTACTCGAGAAGAAGGACTCACGCGCCGCGCAGTGTGTGAGCTGCCACGGCAATCACGGCATCCAGGGTGCCGATAGCCCGCTCTCGAAAATCTATCCGCTCAACGTGCCGGAAACCTGCGGCCACTGCCATTCAGACGCCAAGCTCATGGCCGGGCTCACCTTGGACGACGGCACGCCGATCCCGACCAACCAGCTCGACGAGTACCGGGCCAGCGTTCATGGCCGGGCACTGCTCGAACGGCGTGATACCGGAGCACCGGCGTGCAACGACTGCCACGGCAACCACGCAGCGATTCCGCCCGACGTCGCCAGCGTGGCGCAGATCTGCCGCACCTGTCACATCGCCAACGGCACGCTGTTCGACGGTAGCCGGCACAAGCAAGTGTTCGAGGAACACGGCTGGCCCGAGTGCGGGACCTGTCATGGCGAGCACGCCATCGAGAAGACCAGCGACGCGATGCTGGCCCCGCAACCTGGCACCGTGTGCGTCGACTGTCACGCCCGCCACGCTACGGGCAACCCGACGTGCTCGGCCACTGCGACCTACTTTCACGAAACGATCACCGAGCTGGCGACCACACTGGCTCACTACACCGAACAGACCGAGACACTGGCCGAACGTGGGTTGGACGTCGAACCACTGACCAACGGGCTGATCGGGCTCGAGGACAGCCTGAGGCAGGCCCGTTCCTACATCCATTCCTTCGAGCGCAGCGATTTCGACCAGGCCGTTGCTCCTGGTCGCGACCTGCAGACCGCCATATCCAAACTGGCCGAAGACGCCGAGGCGGAGTACCGGGATCGGCGCATCGGACTGCTTCTGAGCGCCGGCCTGGTGGCCCTGCTCGGCGTACTGCTGTACCTGAAGCTACGGGACATCGAGCGAGCGCCGGGCACATAATCAATGGTCGGCCCCCGCAAGGTCTTCCCCCTGCTCGGCGTCGCGACGGTCGCGGTCATCCTCCTCACGAGCGCTGCGACCTACCGGACCTACCGGTACGTCCAACACGATCCGAGCTTCTGCACCAACTGCCACATCATGGACCAGGCGTACTCGCGCTGGCTCGAGAGCGCGCACAGCCAGGTCAGTTGCCACGCCTGCCACCGGCCCGATCTCGCCGATAACCTTCACCAGCTCTGGGTGTACTGGACGGATCCGCCCGATAAGCCGACCCATGCCCCCGAAATCGAGAACTCGGTCTGCTTCCAGTGCCATCGCACCGGCGAGGATGCCCGGGCCGACGCGCCCGCAGCCCCGCTCGATGACGTGCTCACGGAAGCGGGCCACGCCGAGCACGTGGGCCGCCAGAAGATCCAGTGCATTCGCTGCCACTCGACCTCCTTGCACAGGTTCGAACCGCCCAGCGACATCTGTGTCTCCTGCCACAAGCACGAGGCGCTCGAAGGGAGCGGAATGCGCCAGCACTGCACGGTCTGCCATGTGTACACGGCGACCGGCCGCGACTCGCTACTGCCGCAGCGCGAGGACTGCCTGGGCTGCCACGAAGCGTTCGGCGTGGGCGAGGAAGTCTTTCCCGGTGAAGCCGCGCCCGACCGCCCGGCGCCGGTCATGCGATGGGCCTGTGGGGAGTGCCACAAGCCGCACTCGCAGCCGAGGCTGACGGCTGCGGACTGCCGCACCTGTCACCAAGCCGCGCTCGGCGCGGTGCCGCTGCACGCGAGCCCCGGCCACACCGATTGCCTCACCTGTCACCGGCCGCACCTCTGGAAACCCGCCGACACCCGCGCCTGCGCTGCCTGCCACGGAGACCGGGCCGAGCATTCGACGGGACTCGCCTGCACGACCTGCCACTGACCCCGAGTCTGGTACGCCGATTCTCGCTCTGGGCAAGCGTTCAGCCGCACACGACGGCTTGGGGCCCGGGTGGCGGCCCGGGTTTGGCACCGACCCAACCGGTGTGGTAAACCGGTCTGCATTGCCGCCCATGCGTCTTCTGTAGAGGAGTCTCTTTATGACATTCTCGCGTGGCTTCTGGGTAGGCATCGCCGTCGCGTTGGCCTCGTCGGCCGGCTGCGGTGACGACAGCAAGACCATCATCCAGGGCGGCATCATCGTCGACGTGAGCGTCGACAACGCAACCGTCGACACCGGTAACAAGGTAGCGGTGACCGCAGATGCCACGGCAGGCGGCGGACCACTGACCTTCGCGTGGTCGGCAGCGGCCGGCCGCTTCTCGGATCCCAGCGGGGCCAGCACCACATGGACCGCACCCGATGAAGCCGGGACGTTTTCACTATCGTGCGTCGTGAGCGATGGCACCGATGCCGGCATCGGCGCCGCCAACGTCGTCGTCGACACCTACCTGCCCACCGACAGCCCGTCCTACCGAGGCGCGCAGATCTGCGCCGGCTGTCATGCCGAGGACAGCGCTCCCGGTGGTAACCAGTACACGGCCTGGCAGGACAGCGCTCACGCCCACGCCATCGAAGCGCTCGAAGCGATCGGCCAGGACGAGAATCCCAACTGCCTGGGCTGCCACACGGTCGGGACCTACGGGTTGCTAGCCGACGCATCGCTCGACAACGGCGGCTACGACGAGACCGCCGTGCCGCGCCTGCAGGGCGTGCAGTGCGAGAACTGTCACGGGCCGGCCAGCGAACATCCCAATCCCGACTTCTCCTCGGTGGCGGTATCGATGGGTGCCGAGGTCTGCGGGAGCTGTCACACCGACGAGCATCATCCGACCTACGACGAGTGGCTCGAGTCGGGACACTCGACCCCCGTCGAGACCGCCGCGCCGCGCGCCAGCTGCGCGAAGTGCCACAACGGTCTCGAGGGCCCGCGGTACTTGGACGACCCGCAGAACTACGTCCCGCCACCGGCCGATCTAACCGAGTTCGTGCCCCATACCTGCCCCGTTTGTCACGACCCTCACGGCAACGACAACCCAGGCAATCTGCGCGATGCGTCCGTCACCGACGTGGTGCTGCCCAACGCAATCCTGCAACCAAGGGGAGGCGCGGGAAAACTCTGCATGTCCTGCCACAACGGGCGGCGCACCGAAGAGGACGTCAACGAGATGGTCGACAACGGGTCCTCACGCTTCGGTCCGCACCATTCGGTGCAGGGCGACATGGTCTCGGGCGTGAACGCGTACGAGGAGGTCGCTCCCACCTTTCCGTTCACCTCGAGCAAGCACATCCTGGTCCAGGACGCGTGCGTCACCTGCCACACGCACCCGCACGAGGGCGATTTGGAAAACGGCATCCCCAACTTCACCGGCCATACATTCGAGCCCGTGGTCGAGGCCTGTCTCCCGTGTCACGGTGAGCTCACTGATTTCGCCGACGTCGAAGCCAAGGCGGACTACGACGGCGACGGCGAGATCGAAGGAGTGCAAACCGAGGTGCTGGGCCTCCTCGACGTCCTTGAACAGACGATCATCGATGCCAGCACCAGCCCCGAGGCGCGCGCCGCGCTCGAGGCCGACTTCCTGGCAAACCTCGGAAACCCCGACCTCACCACGCGCGACCAACGCGCAGCCGGTTATAACTGGACGTTTGTGAGCTTCGACGGCTCGACCGGGGTGCACAACGCGACGTACTCGATCCAGTTGCTCCAGCAGAGCGCCTTGAGCCTGGATCCGGCAGCACTGGGTCGCGCCGAGCTACTGACCGAAGCGAACTGAAACGTGCGACCGGGGCGCGGCCCGCGCGCCCCGGTCGCCGCTCGAGCGCTGACGCTTACGGCGCGAAGCCCGCCTGAATCAGATCCACCAAGGCGCCGACTTGCTCGTCGGTGAGCTTGCCGGTGTAGGCCGGCATCGCCAGCGTGGTGCCGCCTTCTTTGGGCACGCCGTTCTTGATCGCTTGAACCATGTGTTCGCGGTCGAACTTCGCACGCACGGCCGGATCGGTCAGGTCGGAGATCTTGAGCATCTGGCCCATCTTGGTGGTGGCCTTGCCATCGGCTCCGTGGCAGCCGCCGCACTGTTTTCCCCAGAGCTCCTTCGTCGCTTCGTCGGCGCGGGCCCCACCCGCACTCATGAGAACCGCTGTGGCCGCCAGCACGGCAATTCGGAACTTCGTCGCCATGGGTTGAGTATCCTCCTCAGTACTTGATTTGAACGCTGCCCATCAACAGGTGGGCCTGGTAGCTGTCGTGCCCGCCGTTGGTCGAGTCGTCGCTGTTGAAGTACCCGTAGCGCGCCGACCACCGCAAGCGCTCGCTCGTATAGTAGGTGAACCCGAGGGTGGCACCGTGCTCGGCGAGCGAGGTGCCGTACGGTTGGCTCTCAGCGGAATTGTTGACGTAGTCGTCCGCGTACAAGAACACGTAGCGCGCTTCCAGGTCCACCAACTCATTGACCGCCCAGCCACCGCCCAGCTCGGTCGTAACGTAGTCGTTCTGGAAGTTGGGCACCAGACGCGAGGCCGGGCCGGTGAGCGATGTGGCGGGCGTATCGGTCCTGCTCCGCACGTAGTTGACCCCGGTCTGGAGGTAGAGGGCCGTCGAAGGATTCCAAGTCGCTTCCGTGCCGACGCGATGACTGCGGGTGCGCCCGGTGGTCAGCTCGCGAAAACCGTCGACCGCCGTGTCGAAACGATCGTAACGGAAGTCGTAGCGCAATCCGAGGCGCAGTTGGGCGGCCGGCCGCAGCGCGAGGCGTGCCTCGGCGCGGTGACCAGCGCGGTCCTCCGAGGTGATGTACGCCGGGTAGCGATTGGGGCCGGTATTGCTGGTCGAGTCGATCCGATTCCCGAAGTCATCATCGAGCGTCCGATAGGAATAGCGGCTGGTGAGGTTGAGCCGGGCCATCGGGCTCCAGTTCGCTCCTGCCGTATACGTCTGCACGAAGCGCTCGATGTCGGTCTTGCGGTCGAGCACCGTGAGCGCCGCCACGGAATCCGTCTCCGTCTCCCGAACCTTGTGATCCCCCTGCTCCCACTCGGCGCGCGCGTACATGGCCACGCGCTCGACGCCGGTGAAACGGACCTCGAGATCCTCGGCTAGGACGTTCTGGTTGACGCGGCTGATGACCGCGAGCGGGGCCTGCGCGGTCACGCGTGCCGGGCCCGCGCCGACCAGCGTTTCGGTAAAGGCGCTCGCCCCCTCGACGTCCTCCTGCTCCAGACGCAGCGCCGCACGGACAC
This sequence comes from uncultured Myxococcales bacterium, assembly GCA_964555245.1. GTDB lineage: Bacteria > Desulfobacterota > Binatia > UBA1149 > SPBQ01 > CAZKRI01. The sequence goes on along the minus strand of CAZKRI010000051.1, from coordinate 50,190 downwards.
TGGTATCCGCACGCGGCCGGCCGATCAGATTGAGGCCTCCGACTTGGCGCTGCAGGTTTCCGTCCCCCTGCAGGTTGAGAAAACCCGCATCGAACGCCTGGCGGTTGGCGAAGGAGGGATCGAACGCTGGAGCCAGGGTCGCTCCGTAGCGACGGAAGCCGCCCAGGTCGCTGTCCACGTCGGTGTACGCATAGGCGGTGGTCAGCAACAGACGCCGATCCAAGAACGCGTGTTCGGTAAAAGCGTGGGCATTGTAGAGGTTGGTGTCGGTGGTGTTCGTCTGGGTGACGAATCGCTCGAGGCCGGCCTCTCCCGGGTTTTGCGAGAGGTTGTTGCTGTCGTCGATCTCGGGCCGCTCGTAGCGCAGCCCGGCACCGAGCTTGCTCGCCGCCAGGCCGTGACGCAGATCGACCGCAACGCTGTTGCGGCGGTCGTCCAGGCGCGAAAATGCGTTCACGATCGATCGCTCGCCGGAACCGCCGGTGAGCGTCGACTCACCCCAGGCCTGCAGCGGCCGCCGGCCGTCGCGAAAATCGTAACGGTAGCGCAAGCGCAACTCGGGAAGGTCGGGAAGCGCCAACGTGCCGTCGAACCACGCCTCGCCGCGATCGGTCGCCATGCCGTCGGGAAAGACATCGAGAAACGCGCCGTTGGGCGGGAAGAATCCGCCGCTGCCGTCGTACCAGGTCCGGAACTCCCGGTAGCCTGCGCTGGCTTTGCCGCGCTCGGGGTCCTCGAACGAGAACGTCGCCAGATAGTCGTGCGCGTCGATGACGCCGCGCCCCTTGAACTCGAGCGTGGAGGTCTCGCCGAGCAGCCACTGGGCGTACGCGTCTTCGATCCCGCCGCTCGGTTCGCTCGGCACGCCGTGCCGCTGCCGGAACGAGGAATCGTCGTCGATGACGACCGGCCCCAGGAACGTCGTCGTAACGTCGTAGTCGACCAATTCGGCGGCAAACACCGGGCGGGTCGAGCCCGAGACGGCGACGCAGACCGCAGCCCCGAGCGTCAAGGTCAGAAGTCTGGTCGCCGGCACCTTCACCCTCAGAAGCGCAGCGACGAGCTGACCTGCGAGCCGTGGACAGCCTCGTGACAGCCGGCGCTCCAGCAGGTTCCGCTGGCCAGGAAGAAGGAATGATCGCGCCCGCCGATCAGGATGGTCCCGGCGGCGGCCTGTTCCTGGAAGTGGCACTTCAAGCACAGTGTCGCATTGCGCTCAGTGAGCAACGCCGCATTGAGTGAGCCGTGCGGCTGGTGGCATACCGTGCATCCTTCGAGCAGAGCCTCGTGCTCGTAGACGAACGGGCCGCGCTGGGAGGGATGACAATCCAAACACCCCTCTTCGTCCGCGATCGTCGATGCACCACCGAGACGGATAGCCGGCCCCGCGTGCAAGTCGTGGCAGTCGCTGCAGGAAATCTTGCCCGTGGTCAGAGCCAGCGGTCCACGTGTCACCGGGTGGCTGTGCGGCAGGGCGAAATCGCCGCGAACATCCGTATGGCAGCCCAAGCACGCGGCAGGCGCGCGGTCGGGGTTGATGATGGTGCCGCGGTCCCCGCCCGACTGAATGTGCAAGCTGCCGGCACCGTGACACGCCTCGCAACCGGCTTCGTCACCGGGAAAAGCGGCCACCCGCAACGCTGCATGGGTGGCGCCTTCGAACTCGGCAGCGATCTCGGAATGACAGGTGCCGCAGGCCTCGGCGCCGACGAACTCGGCTCCCGGCACTTGCGGAGGCGCCATCAGCGTTCGTCCGGCATCGCTGCAGCCAGCGCCGATCAAAGCAACGAAGGTGAGGAGCACCGCAAGAGCGAATGTGTCTGCGCGGTCGATCAAAAAGAACCGGGCGGCGGCAACTGGCGCCGTCAATGTTCCAGAGGAGCGACGTCCGCGCAATACGCACTGCGGCAGGCGCCGATCGCGGATCGGCAGCGGTGGCATTCGCGCGACGATTCGGCCTAAATACGCCCTCGCGAAGTCGAGCCGGTCGCCCACGCGCGCCTCACGCCGCGGGACCGCACGACCAGTTGGATAAGGAGCAGCCTCATGGAGGAGAAGGCCCACGCAGCCGAGGGTGGCCAGGAGCCGAAAGCCGCCAAGAAGGAAGCGATCCTGCAACGCCTCAAGGAGGAGCGGATCCCAGAAGCGCTCTGGCCCACCGAGTTCGGCGACAAGAAGAAGCGCCCCCGTGAGCTGGCGTTCATGGACGTGAACCTCTGTTTCCCTTGCGGCAAGTGCCCGGAGTTCTGTCCGGTGGGCTGCATCGAGTACTTGCCTGCTGGTTCGCTGCCCGGCCGGGGGCTGCAACCCGTTCAGGTGCGCTACGAGGAGTGCATCGGCTGCTACATCTGCGTCGAGGTCTGCGCGCTGCTGACCGACTACGACGCCGTCCGCATGTACCCAACCGATCTGGTCGAGGAGATGTTCGACGTCAAGGTCGGCGACAAGAAGCCCGCCGAATACCATCCGGCTCAGCCCTACGAGGAGTTCTTCTCCGAAGGCGGCCGCCATTCGGTGCGGATGGTTGGCAGCGGCTCGCGCATTCGCGAAAAGATCAATAAGGAAGAACGCAAGCGCCTGGGCTTCGAGTAGCAGCGGAGCGTTGGAGGGAAATCGCCGATGGGGGCGCAAGACAACAAGACGCTGCGAACCAAGTGCGCCAACTGCGGCGCCGAGCTGCCGACCCACGTCGACTCGGATCCGAGCGCGCGCCAGACCTGGCCGCTGGTCGGCGAGCGCGACGGCAAGAAGGAGGTGTTCCCGGCCTGCACCAAGTGCTTCCAGCAGGGCTGGCGGCCTCCCGGCTTCAGCACCGGTCCCTGACGTGACCTACGACGGCTACGGCTGCCTGCGCGTGCGTCAGGCCGCGCTAACGCGGCCGACGCTCACTTCGCTCCAGCCTTCGACGTCACCGGCACCGCGCCGGCGAAGCCGGCGTGACCCGCCGCGGGGATGCGCATGCCGTAGAACGAGCGCCAGACGAACACGAACGAGATCGCCAGGAACGTGAAGCCGATCATCTTGCTGAACCCGGGCTCGAGCTCGAGCGCCAGCTCCAGGGCCAGCAACCCGAACAGGGTCGAGAACTTGATGATCGGGTTCATCGCCACCGATGAAGTGTCCTTGAACGGATCCCCCACCGTATCTCCGACCACGGTGGCCGCATGCAGCGCAGTGCCCTTCTCCTGAAGCTCCACCTCGACCACCTTCTTCGCGTTGTCCCAGGCCCCGCCGGCGTTCGCCATGAAGATCGCCTGGTACATGCCGAAATTCGCGATCGAGATGAGGTATCCAATGAAGAAGTAGGGATCGAGACAAGCGAAGGCGAGCGTCGTGCAAAACACCGTCAGAAAGATGTTGAGCGTGCCCTTCTGAGCGTACTGCGTGCAGATCTCGACGACGCGCCGGCTGTCGGCAACCGACGCCTTCGTCGCAGTCCCATCCAGGCGAATGTTCGCCTTGATGAACTCTACCGCGCGGTAGGCGCCGGTGGAGACCGCCTGAATCGCGGCGCCGGTGAACCAGTAGATGACCGCACCCCCGGCGATCAAGCCGAGCAGGAACGGCGGATGGAGCAGGGAGAGTTTTTCCAGATCCTTGGTCAATCCGTGCGTCAGGATGACGACGATCGAGAAGATGAGCGTCGTCGCCCCCACCGCCGCGGTGCCTACGAGCACCGGCTTGGCCGTGGCCTTGAAGGTATTGCCCGCGCCGTCGTTCGCCTCCAAGAGACGTTTGGCCTTGCGGAAATCGGGTTTGAAGCCGAACTCGCGCTCCAGGTCCCGCTCGATACCGGGGATCGTCTCGATGGTCGACAGCTCGTAGACCGACTGCGCATTGTCGGTCACCGGCCCATAGGAGTCGACCGCGATCGTCACCGGCCCCATGCCCAGGAAGCCGAAGGCGACCAGGCCGAACGCGAACACGGCCGGCGCCATCATCAGCTGATCCAGCCCGAAGGTGCTGACGACGAAAGCCGTGGTCATCAAGGCCAGGATCACCATGCCGATCCAGTATGCGCTGAAGTTGCCCGAGACCAGACCCGACAGCACTCCGAGCGACGCCCCACCCTCGCGTGCCGCGGTGACCACCTCACGGACGTGGCCCGACTCGGTCGAGGTGAACACCTTGACCACCTCGGGAATCAGCGCCCCGGCGATGGTCCCGCAGCTGATGATCGTGGAGAGCTTCCACCACAGCGTGCCGTCGCCCAGCTCGGTGATCGTCAGGTAGGAAACCAGGAACGTCATCCCGGTCGAGAGCAGCGATGTGACCCACACCAACGAGGTCAACGGCAACTCGAAGTCCATCTCTTCGGCGTCCCCGCAACGCGCGCCCCACACCGCTTGGTTGACGGCAAAGGCGAGCGCGCTGGTGATCACCATCATGATGCGCATGAGGAAAATCCAGACCAGCAGCCGCACCTGAACGTCGGGCGCAGTCACGGCGAGCAGAATGAACGTGATGAGCGCGACGCCGGTCACTCCATAGGTTTCGAAGCCGTCTGCGCTCGGGCCGATCGAGTCGCCGGCGTTGTCACCCGTGCAATCGGCGATCACCCCTGGATTGCGCGCGTCGTCCTCTTTGATGTTGAAGACGATCTTCATGAGGTCTGCGCCGATGTCGGCGATCTTGGTGAAGATGCCGCCCGCGATGCGCAACGCGGCGGCGGCCAGGGACTCTCCGATCGCGAAGCCGATGAAGCACGCGCCGGCGTAATCACGTGGGACGTACAACAGAATCCCGAGCATGATGATCAGCTCGACCGAGATCAGGACCATGCCGATGCTCATGCCGGCACGGATCGGGATCGCGTAGGTCGGATAGGCTCGGCCGCTCAAGCTGGCAAAGGCCGTTCGGGAATTGGCGCGGGTGTTGATGAGAATCCCGAACCAGGCCACCCCGTAGCTGCCGGCGATGCCGACCAGGCTGAACAGAACGATGATCACGACACGCGCCGTATCGAGGTGCCGCAGCCAGCCGAAATAGATCACCATGATCGCGCCGATGAACAACTCGAGGAACAGGATGAATCTCCCTTGAATGATGAGGTACGCCTTGCAGGTCTCGTAGATCAGCTCGGAGACCTCGCCCATCGACTTGTGGACTGGCAGGCGCCGTAGGCTCAAGAACATCCCCATACCGAAGGCGCCGCCGAGCAGGCAGACCCCGATACCGGCCGTCAGAAGCGTCCGCGCTTCGATGCCGCCGAACTGCACCCCGGCGAAATCCGGCAGCAACAGGTCGGTTTCGCTCGCCAGCGCCGGGCCGGCGCCGAGAAGGGTCGCCAGGCCCGCCAAGGCGATCAGGAATCCGCCAAGGGGATTCCCAGCAATGGTGCTCAGGTAGTCGCGCATATGTCTTCTCCGCCGCAAGCCGCAGCCCGCGGTATTTCGCCAAGCACTACGCACTCGGCATCGTTAACGTCAGTTCAACAATACGGACGAGAATCCGAGGCTGGACAGCCTGTCCGGGATTGGTCTCAAGGCGCGGATGGTAGCAGCTTTACTGGTTTTGCAAACCTCGGGCCCCGCGGCCAGGTCGGGGCTACTTCCAGCCGATCGTCTCGTAGCCCTTTTCTTTCAGGCACCGGTCTACGAAGTTCTTGAACAGCGGGTCCGGCTCGCGCGCACGGAATAGCTCCCGCATCGTGCCGCCGGCCGCGCCTCCCGCCGCCCCCATCGCAGCCCCCCGCCCGGCGTGACCGCGGATTGCTCCGACGGCGGCACCGCCTGCCGCCCCGACCGCTGCGGTCTTGCCCACGTTGCCGGCGGCCTGCCCCGCCCCACCGGTGCGGCTGACGCCACTGGTCTCGGCCATCACCATGCAGGCGTCGATATCTTGTTGAACGGTCGACTCACCGACTTTGGCCAGGTGGGCATTGGGGTAAAAGACCGGCCGCGGAGCCGCACAGCCTGCGAGTGCCGAGCCGACCAACACGAGAACGAGCCAGCAGCGAAACGGTAGCCTCATGCGGATGGGTCTCCTTCGTCGAGCACGCACGCGAACAGCAGCGGCGCGACGATCGTCGCGTCCGATTCGATTACGTAGCGGGGCGTGTCGATCCCGAGCTTTTCCCAGGTGATCTTCTCGTTGGGCACCGCACCCGAATACGATCCGTAGCTCGTCGTCGAGTCACTGATCTGACAGAAGTAACTCCACAACGGCATGTCCTCGAGCTGCATGTCTTGACGCAGCATCGGGACGACGCAGATCGTGAAGTCACCCGCGATACCGCCGCCGATCTGAAAGAAGCCGAGCGGGCGCTGGCGCGCGCCGCGCTGGTACCAGTCGGCGAGCGACATCATGTACTCGATCCCGCCACGTACCGTCAGCGGGTTGCGAATGGCGCCGCGCATGCAGTGGGAGGCGTACATGTTGCCGAGCGTCGAGTCTTCCCATCCGGGAACGAACACGGGCAGGTCGCGCTCGCAGGCGGCCACCAGCCAACTGTCGGCCGCGTCGATCTGGTAAGAGCGATCGAGAGCGCCGCTGCGAATGATCCGGTAAAAGAACTCGTGCGGGAAGTACCGCTCGCCCACGCGGTCGGCGCGCGTCCATTCGGCCAGAACCACCGCCTCCACCCGCCGCATGGCCTCCTCCTCCGGTATGCACGTGTCGGTGACCCGGTTCAGATGCCGCTCGAGCAGCTCCTGCTCCTGTTCGGGGGAAAGGTCGCGGTAGTGCGGCACTCGCACGTAGTGGTCGTGGGCTACCAGATTGAAGAGGTCCTCTTCCAGGTTGGCCCCGGTGCAGGTGATCGCGTGCACCTTGCCGCGCCGGATCATCTCGGCGAGCGAAAGGCCCAGCTCGGCCGTGCTCATCGCTCCGGCCAGAGTCATCATCATGTGGCCGTCGCGAGCGAGCAGGCTCCGGTAGCCGTCGGCCGCGTCGATCAGCGCAGCCGCGTTGAAGTGCCGGAAATGCCGGCGGACGAACTTGACGACCTCGGCGGTGCGCATGGCGTCGCGCCCGGTTGTTGCCCCGTTCTCGCCGTCATGGCAAGCGCCCATTGCTCGGCTGGGCGGCCGTTTCGAGCGGCGGCAGCGACTTCAGCGCGTCCTGCAGCTCTCGCGAAATCGCCGGATCCGCCGCGATCCGGCGGGTTTGTTCGCCGAGCTTTCGGGTGAGCTCGAGCAAGCGCTCTCCGTGCTGCGAGGAGACACGGCGCCGGTCCTCATCCGAGAGCTTCCCCATGTCCGTCCGGATCTGCTCCATGGCCAGACTGAGGGCCCGCAGTCGCGGCGCCGCTGCCTTGGCCGTCGCCACGTCGCGTACCTGGCCCAGGGTCTGAACCAGACTCTCGAGCCGTTCCAGGTAGGTGGCGGAGCGATCCCCGGCGGCCGCCGGCTTGGCTGGCTCCTCCCGCTTGGAACAGCCCATCGGCAACGCACCCGCGGCCGTCACGATCACCAGCCCGGCGACGATCATGCAACGAGTCATGAACACTCCGTCAACGAAAAGCCCGTATGCCCTTCTTCGTAGCGACGGGATCGACCATTCACAAACCAGTCGCCGATGCTGCCCTCCGGCCCCCAGACGGGTACACTGGTGGAGCCGCCACGCCGGACAGTCCGGCGAGTCTTCCACGCGCAGCGAGCGGTACGAACCATGGATAGATTGGCAGGCATCGACGCCGCGTTCCTGTATCTGGAAACCCCCAGCGCCCACATGCACGTGACCGGGACCATCCTGCTCGATCCCGGCTCCAGTTCTGGGTCTCAGCGCATCGAAGAGATAGCCAACTTCGTCGCCGGCCGGATCGGGGAGCTCCCGCTGTTCCGCAAACGGGTTCTGGAGGTCCCTCTCGGCCTGGCGCACCCGCTCTGGATCGACCAGCCCGACTTCGATCCGCGCGACCATCTGCGGTATGCCACCGCAGGCGCTCCCGGCGGCATGGACGAGCTGGCGCGCATGGTCGGCCGGATTGCCGGCCATCCCCTCGACCGGCAGCGGCCGCTCTGGCAAATGTGGGTCGTCGACGGCCTGGAAGGCGGCCACATCGCCTTGATCACCAAGATCCACCACGCCCTGCTCGACGGCGTGGCCGGCGCCCGCATCATGGCGCACCTGTTCGACCTCGAGCCCGAGCCCGAGCGGTCGCGCGCGGCGCCAGCGAGTACGCCGCGCCCCGCGCCGACGGCCTCCGAGATGCTCGGCGCCACGCTGGCTTCCCTCAGCGTGCAGCCGTTGCGGCTGGCGCGCACCGTGATCGAAACCGGCAGAGCGCTGCTCCCGCTGGTCGGCACGGCCCTGGACGGGTCGAGCATCCGGCGCAGGCTTCCGACCCTCCCGTTCACCGCGCCGCGCACGATCTTCAGCGGCGCGATCAGCCCGGAGCGAGCCGTGGCCTTCGGCAAGGCCGCGCTCGAAGACGTTCGTCGAATCAAGAACGCCTTCGGCGTAACCGTCAACGATGTCGTGCTGGCTGGGTGCGCTCAGGCACTGCGCCGCTACCTGATCGAGCGCGACGCTCTGCCCGATCGCCCGCTGGTGGCGACCATTCCCGTCTCCCTCGACCAGAGCACCGACCAGTGCCGGGGGGGCAACCGCGTCTCGGCGATGTTCGTGTCCTTGCCCGTGCACGTCGCCGATCCGGTCATCCAACTCCTCCAGATCGCGCGAGACACACGCCGCGCCAAGCGCCTTCACCACGCCATCGGCGGCGAGATGCTCGGCGATTGGATTCAACACGCCCCCGCGGCGATCTTCAGCGGGGCGGCCAAACTCTATTCCAAGTTTCGCCTCGCCGACCGGATGCCGCCGATCCACAGCTTGGTCATCTCGAACGTTCCCGGGCCTCCCATGCCGCTGTACGCCGGAGGCGCGCGCGTGCTCGCGGCCTACCCCTTGGGACCCGTCCTCGAAGGCGCGGCCGTCAACATCACCGTGCTGAGCTATCAGGGCTCCGTCGACTTCGGCGTGATCGCCTGCCGCCAGGCGGTACCCGACCCCTGGACCATCGCCTCCGGCTTCGAACAGGCCATCGGCCACCTGCGCGCGATCGCCGATGTCGAGCTGGAGCTGACGCCGGAGTTGCACGCATGCGCTTAGGTCTCGCCGTATCTTTCGTAACCGTCTTGACGTTGACGGCCTCGGCCGTCCCGGCCGGGGAAACCTCCGAGCCCAAGCCCCAAGAGCTGATCGTTCTGGTCGGCCGCAGCTACTACCGAGACTACTGCCGGTCCTGCCACGGCAACGACGGCATGGGCAACGGACCCGCGGCTCGTGCCTTGACGCCCCGTCCGGCCGACCTGACTCGCATCGCCGAGCGCCACGGTGGCACGTTCAACGCCGTCGAAGTGGCCGCGCGGATCGATGGCCGGATCGATCTACCCGCGCACGGTTCGCACGATATGCCGGTCTGGGGCCGCCTGTTCTCGCAGGAAGTCGGCGACGACTCGCTCAGCGACGAGATCGTCCGCGGCCGTCTGCTGATCCTCGTCGAGTATCTGCGCTCGATTCAGCGCTGAGGCATCAGCTCGGATGCGAGCCGCGGCGTGAAAGTCCCGCCGTCCGCGGCAGACCGAACATGAGGTTCATGTTCTCGACACCCACCTGGGCGCCGCCCTTGCCGATGCTGTCGAGCACGCTGAAGACGACGAGCCGGCCGCGCACCGGATCCAGATCGAAGCCGATGAAGCAGTAGTTGGTCGCGGCCACCGCGCTCACCCAGGGATAGGGCCGGTACTGCCAGGATGCACCGGGCTCCGGAGGCAGATCGTAGACCTGGACGAACGGCGACTCGCGGTAGAACGCGCGATACAGCTCGAGCAGGCTCGCACGGGTGACCGCGCGCGTGGGAAAGACATGGCAGATGTCGAGAATCCCGCGCACGATCGGTACGTAGACCGGCGTGAAGTGCACGCTGACCGGAGCCCCGGCCAGCAGGCCAAGCTCCTGTTCCACTTCGAAGGTGTGACGGTGGCCAACGACATTGTACGGCACCAGGTTGTTGCTGATCTCCGCATGATGCGCCGGCCGCGCCAGCTCGGCGCCAGCCCCGGCCGTTCCCGATAAGCCATCGACCACGATTCGGGTCAGATCGATCAATCCCTCTCGGACCAGCGGCGCCAGCGCGAGAATCGCAGCGGAAGAGAAGCACCCTGGATTAGCGATCAAGCGGGCGCGGGTGATGCGTTCGGCATGCAGCTCGGGAATTCCGTAGACCGCTTCTTCAGCCAGCTCCCACTTGGCGTGGCGCTGGCCGTAGACTCGCTCCCAGGTCTGCCGGTCGCGCAGACGGAACGCGGCTCCGAGGTCGATCACCTTCGAGCCACCCGCGAGAAACCGCTCCGCGCCTTCGATCGACGCGGCCGTGGGCAGAGCCAGGAACACACAGTCGCAGGGGGTCACCTCGTCGGGGTGGACCAGGTTGATGCCGCTCCCGTAGAGGTTGGGATGGTGGTTGTCGACCGGGCCCGGCTCGCGGCTGGTGGCCCATGCGACTTTGACCTGAGGATGCTCGAGCAAGACACGCAGGGCTTCGCCGCCCATGTAGCCGCTGGCGCCGACGATGCCGACTTCGACCAAACTCTTTCCGGTGCCCATAGGGCCGCTACTCTAGCCGACTCGCCTGGAGCCGGCTAGCACCGACACCCCTCATCCCGGCTTCACCGTCGCGGCAGCCACGGGATCACGAGCGAGGTACGCGCGGCATGAGCGGCGTAGCCGGGCCGCCGCTCGCGCATTCGCGTCTCCATCATCGGAAGGCTCGCGAACCGGAACATCAGCATGATCGACACGGCACCGATTCCCGTCCACCACGCGCGCGGATCGGCGGCGATCGCGAACAGAAAGAGGCCCCACCAGAAGCTCATCTCACCGAAGTAGTTGGGGTGGCGCGAGTACGCCCAAAGCCCCTTCGCCAGCACCGCATCGGGCGGAGCGCCGCCGGTGCGAAACGCGCGCAGCTCCTTGTCCGCGCGCGCCTCGATCCAGACGGCCCCGACGGTAACCGCCAAAGCCAAGGCGTCGATCGCGCCGAACGGTGCGCTGCCGGCACAGACCGCGACGTAGACCGGCAACAGCCCCATCCACACCCACAGCGTCGGCGCCAGATGGATGCCGGCCAGGCTCACCAACCAGTAACGCCGCCCCTGCTCGCGACGCAGCTTGAGGTAGCGCCAATCCTCGTGAGCCAGGCCTTCCCAGCCGCGCGCCCAGTTGAACGTGAGCCGGCACCCCCACAGCGCCAGCACGCCGAGCACGGCGGCCTGCCGGGTTCCGTCGGCCGCGACTTCCGCCGGATGCAGCGCCCAGTACGTCGCGATCGGCAGTGGAGCGACACTCCAATAGGCGTCGTAGAAGCTCGAGTTGTCGAAGCGGTAACTGAAGCCGAACACGACCAAGGTTGCCGCCACGTCGGCCACCAGCACCACGGCCAAGGGGTGCCGGCCGCGCGTCGCCGCGCCGATCGCGAGCGCGACCGCAGCCGCGACGGCATACGCGGCGAAGACCCAGAGGAAGCCTCGTGCCTTTCCCTCGATCATCGGCCGGCCTCAGCGGAACATGCGCAGGAAGCCGACGAGATCGAGCGTGCCTCCTTCGACTTGGACCTGGCCGGAGAGGAGCGTTACAGCGGGGTTGCGGATGCCCAAGACCACTTCCTTCCAGACCCGCGAGTCCGCCGTCACCACCACGTCGGGGCGCGCCGGCAGGCGGCTGCGAAACTCCGCCACCCCGCGCCGTACGTGCAGCGAGTAGTCCTCGCCGACGTCGGGAAAGCGGAAGCCGACGGCCATGTCGACATCGGCCGCTCTGTCGGGATCGAGATGGACCGGCATCGCCGCCATGAAGCTACCCACCGGCAGCTCGGCCAGGAACTCTCGCACTCCCTGGTCGAGGGTCGGCTCGAAGGAGATCTCCGCAGCCCCTTCCAGTTCTCGGGCCTGGGTCAGATAGTAGTTGCGCCCGTTCGGGCTGACGCTGCGCCGGCCCAGCGCGCGCAGAGCTTGGGCTTCCGTGGCGCGAGCCGCGGCGAGGCCGGGGCGCGCGCGGCGCAGATGGTCCGCCAGCTCGGCTGCCCATGCGAAGCGCTCCTCGGCAAGCGCGCGTCCGATCGCGGCCAGCATCGGCTGTTCGCCGCCGGCCAGCTCGACGTAGGCGTTGGCTCGGACCTCGGGCGGCTCCGGCGAGAGCGTCGCAGCGTCGCCGTCGAACCACCCGAGATAGCCGGCGAACACGGACCGCACCGACCACGCCACGGTCCCATAGACCTCCTGAAGGTAGGGATGGTCGCGCAGGTGCGGGGGCAGCCTGACGACCTCGACCAACTCGTCGGGCGTGAGGCCGCGGTTCATCGAACGCACGGTCTGATCGTGGACGAACTGGATCGCGTCGCGGTAGGCCGTCAGGACCTCGGCCACCTGCTCGGCGCCCGAGATCGGGCGGGTGTGGCTCGGTGCGAGGTACGCTGGCTCGAGGTCGCGCATGCGATCGATGCTGTGCGCCCACGCGAGCACGTCCCGGTGGGTGGTGCCGCGAATCGTGTAGAGGTTGGGGAACGCTTTGTAGACGTTGTCGCCGGGCATGAGCACACCTCGCTCGGGCAGCCAGACGAAGATCTGATCGTCGGTCTCCCCGGGGGCGTGCTCCATCCGGGTCTTCACACCGCAGATCTCGGTTTCCAGCTCGGTCGCGAACGTCCGGTTCGGCCGAATCAGACCGATCGTCCCCTTGCCCGGGCCGATCTCGAGAAACGGCCCGATGCCGTCGTTGATCAGTCCGTCCGGGCCACCATGCGGCAGGATGTCCCCGAACATCCGCGCGCTGCGGACGCCGATGATCGGCCGCACCACACTGACGAGTTGGTCGATGGTTGGCCCGGTGGTCTCATGCGCGTAGACGTCGATGGCGCCGTCGGGAACGAACCCCTTACCGCCGAAAACATGGTCGGGGTGATTGTGGGTGTAGACCAGCGCCCCGATGGGCTTGCTGGTGACTTCGGCGAACGCTGCCTTGACGGCCGCGGCGGCTTCGACGCTGCCCATCACGTCGACGACGAAGCAGCAGTCGTCGCCTTCGACCAGGATCGAGTTGGCCAGCCCGAACCCAACCGCCTGGTAGACGCCGTCGGTGACGCGGTAGACCTTACGCTCGAACTCGCCGCCCTGGGCCACCAGGGCAGGATGGGCATCACCCGGAGCCGCCGGCCGAGCCTCATCCGCCGGTTCGCGCCGACAGCTCCCGGCCGTCGTGCTCAACGCGACCGCAACGGCGACACGCACGGCGTCCTTCCACCAAGCGTTGATCCGCACGATGCTCGTCCCTCGCGGCCCTCGTATTGGGTGGCGAGCCAAGGCTATGGCAAGCAACGCTGCGTGCCGGTTTGACTTGCGCTCTGCCCGGCCGGATGCGTGCCCGGAGGTCAGCCCGTGGCGGCTTTCAAGGTCGTGTTGACCGAGCACCTGGACGACGCAGCCGTCCGCTGGCTCGCCGAGCGGACGCGGCTGGTGCGGTGCGACTACCGCGACACGGCCAAACTCGTCGCCGAGGTTCACGATGCGGCTGGCCTGATCGTGCGCACCTACACGCGCGTGGACGCCGACCTCGTCCGCGCGGCTCCCGCGCTGCGCGTGGTGGGTCGAGCCGGCGCCGGCCTGGACAACATCGATCTCGACGCCTGCCGCAGCCGCGGCGTGTGCGTGGTCCATACACCGGATGCCAACACGCAGGCCGTCGTCGAGTACGTATGGGCCTTGATCTTCGATGCGCTGCGCCCGCGGCTCGCGCTCGTCGGTCCGGTATCCCCCGACTCCTTCCACCGGTTGCGCGCCGAGGCGGTGGGCAGGCAAGCCAGCTCGCTGACCCTGGGGATTCTCGGCATGGGTCGAATTGGACGGCGCGTCGCCGAGGTCGCCCGCGCATTCGGCATGCGGGCGATCTGCCACGATTTGCTGTCTGCGGAGCAACTCGGCCTGACACCCGAGCAAACGGCTGATTTCGTGCCGCTCGAACGCCTGTGGACCGAGGCGGATGTGCTCACCCTCCACGTCGACGGACGCAGCGAGAACCGGGGCTTGATCGGAACGGACGTTCTCTCGCGGCTGAAGCCGGGTTGCATCCTGCTCAACACTTCTCGCGGCTTCGTCGTCGACGTTCCCGCTCTGGCCGCCTGGGCCCGCTCGGTAGCACCGGCCGGCGCTGCGGCGATTCTCGACGTCCACGAGCCGGAGCCGCCGCCCGTTGACTATGCGCTGTTCGGATTGACCAACGTGCGCTTGTTGCCGCACGCCGCGGCGCGGACCGACCAGGCGCTACGCGCCATGTCGGATGTCGTCACCGACGTGGTCCGCGTGCTCGAAGGCGAACAGCCGCGCTTCGCCGCAGTCTGACTCTTACTCCGCAAGCTCGGTCGCGCAGCCGACGCGCGCCGACTCTCGATCGAACGCCCAGCCCATCCCCAGGACAGCGGCCGAGCAGACGCTCAGGACCCGGTTGCGCGCGTCGGCCTCCGACTGCGCGAGACCGAAACTGATCGTCGACACCTTGAGCTCGGGGCGGTCGTCGCAATAGATCAGGTTGAGATACCCGGGACCCATTTTGGCGAAGTCCACCCGGTAGGTCGTCACGGCGATGTGGCAGTCGTAGGCGGCCGGCGCACGCACACTGACCGAGTACAAGCGCGTGCCGTCCGCAACGGAATCGGCCTGGGCGAAACCTCCGAACTCCGCACTGAACAAGCGCAACATGTGGCGAATGTCGCTGCGGTAGGTGAGGACCCGAGTGTCGGTAAATTCCGGAGGAGTCGGGATCGAGGCCGCGACCAGATCGAACTCGCGACCCCGCAACAGCTCGAGCAGACGCAGATCGTGACCGGTATAGCGCTGGCCGGTTGGCGCGGCGGGTTTCCGCTGAGCCACGCAGCCGGACAGCGCCACGAGCGTCGCAAACGCGGCTACCCCAGCGAGCCTTATCGCATCGTTTCGCGGCATCGGCCTACGTCCTGCGCAGGGCGCTACGGTGCGCCAGAACCAACTGCGGGTTCCGGAACGGGAAAACCAGCGCCATGCCCGCAAGAAAGCCGCCCGCATGAGCCCAAAAAGCGATCCCTCCACCCTCGGCGGCCAACGCGGGAACGCCACCGAGCACCTGCAGCAGGAACCAGTAGCCCAGCATCACGCCGGCCGGCACCGCGACGGTGCGCGCGTAGAACCCGAACACGACCAGAGTGTGGACGTGCGCGTGCGGATAGAGCACGAAGTATGCGCCCAGCACGCCGCTGATCGCACCGGAAGCACCAACCATCGGAACCGTTGCGTCCAGGTTGGTTGCCATCTGTGCGGCGGCCGCGGCCAATCCGCAGATCACGTAGAAGAGCAGGAATCGCACCCGCCCCATCGAGTCCTCGACGTTGTTGCCGAAGACCCACAGGAACCAGAGATTGCCGACGATGTGGAACCAGCCCCCGTG
The DNA here is from genome assembly GCA_964555245.1 of uncultured Myxococcales bacterium. GTDB lineage: Bacteria > Desulfobacterota > Binatia > UBA1149 > SPBQ01 > CAZKRI01. The sequence continues at coordinate 34,776 of CAZKRI010000051.1, read as the reverse complement.
CATGAACATCGAGGTCACCGGCGTGTACCAGGTCGGCGCAGCGCCGAGCGTGCAGGCTAAACCCTGGCCGAGCGACACCTGCGTCCCTCGCGCCACCGTGCCCAGCAACTCGCCGGTGATGAGCCCGTACTCGCAGACCGAGCGCGCCAGTGCGGCGGCGCCCCCGCCCCCTTGCACGTAAAGCCACGCGACGCAGTTCGCCCCGATCAGAGCGAAGGTGACCAGCGGCGGCCGCAGGGTCGGGTTGTCATCGCGGAGGGGGAACACCCGCCTACCCTACCAAAGCCACGACGTTAGCGGGATGGGAGCGGCGTGCGGCGGGAGTGCACTCCGAACAACCCGAGGAATGCCCCGAACGTTCGGTCGCTCAGATCCTTCAGAGGGCCGATGCTCGTTGGGGTTTCGCGCCGGATCTCCTCCGGGTCGATTTGGCCGCCGAGCTCTTCGAGCTCGGCGCGATGGATGGGCACGTTGAGCCAGCGCTCGATCAACGGCTCATCCACTTCGAGGTGAAACTGAAAACCGTAGACCTTGCGACCGAAGCGGAACGCCTGATTGGGACAGCGCGCAGAGGCCGCAAGATGGACGGCGCCCGCCGGGATGTCGAACGTGTCGCCGTGCCAGTGGAAGATGCGACGCGCTCCACCGAAGTGTTCAACCAACGGATCCGCGCGTCCCTCGGCCGTCGGGGTCACATCGTACCAGCCGATCTCTTTCTCGGCGTTGCGCCCGACCCGGGCGCCGAGCGCCTTGGCGATGAGCTGCGCCCCCAGGCAGATTCCGAGCACGGGAATGTCGCGCTGCAGAGCTTGCTCGATCAGTCGCAGCTCGGTCGACAGATGCGGGTGACGGTCGACCTCGTCGACGTTCATCGGGCCACCCAGGACGATGATGCCGTTGTAGCCGTCCAGGGCGGGCTGGGCGTCGCAGTGACGCCCGAAGTTGACGTAACGGATACGGAAACCGGAGCGGCGCAGCAGCGGATCCAGGGTGCCCAGGATCTCGTAGGCGACGTGCTGGCAGACCAGGAGCTTTTTCATCCCGGACGAGCCGGCCGCGCGGCGCCAGCTAGCGCAGGACGATGGAGCCGTCGGCTCGCATGCGCCCCAGCTCCTTGCCGTTGCCGTCGCTCGCGACCACGCCGCCCGACGCTCGCGCCAGGTTGACGAAATGCGCACTGCCGTCGCTCGCGTAGAGCTCGAGATCGAGCGAACCGTCCGTGCGCAGGGTCGTGACCGCGAGGCTGCCGTCGGGACCGTGCTCGATCCGCCGTTGCCCGGCGCGCGCCAGCCTCGCCTCCCCGCTGACGGGGTTCTGGCCGGTCCAAAACTCCAAGGAGTTGACGATCCACAGATCGGCGAGATACGCCAGCGGGTAGACGGGAATGACGTGAAGGACGAAGAAGGTGAGCTCGCGTCCCCACTTGTCCTCGGTCACGCCGAGATTGAACTTGCTGACCTCGCGCGTGACCGCCATTCGGCCGATGCAGGCATGGGCCGTGAGCGAAACGACCGCTACCAAACCGATCAGAACGGCTCTCGGACTACGCATCGTCCACCCCCGTGCGAACACGCGCCCATTCCCCCGGCGCGCCGCCGTTTTGGGCGTTTCGCGCAGGGGGCCGGACAGGTCAAGAGCACCGGTGCGTAACGGTGCCACCCGCGGGCCGACTAACGCGGCGAGAGTATGACGACTGGGATCCTGCGATCGGTTCGCGCCTGGTAGTCGTTGAAGTCGCGGTACATGGCGATCAGACGCGGCCAGAGCGTCGCTTGTTCCGCGTCGCTGGCGCGGCGCGCGGTCATTTTCCGCTTCTGCGTGCCGATCTCCACTTCGACCTCGGGATGGGTCATCAGATTGTGGAACCAGAGCGGATGCTTCGACATGCCACCCTGTGAAGCCACGCACACGACGTTGGCCCCATCCTGCAGATAAAGGAGAGGCGTGGTGCGGGGCTGTCCGGATTTGCGACCGACCGTCGTGAGCAGCATCACCGGCGCACCACGCAACCACGTCGCGCCGACGCGCCCGCCCGAAACGCGGTAGATCCAGGTATTGGCCCTGGACATGAGCCTGATCACCGACTTGCCGATTCGTTCTTCGGCCGGCGTGAACGGTCTTGGTTTTTTCTGCGCCATATTCGCTGGTTCGTTTCCTTCTGAAGTACCGCGTAACCGCGCCGTAGAGTGCGTGGACGGGTGCGCCATTGCAACGCGGCAAGCGGAGTCAGCGCCGATAGCGACGCAGCACCGCCTGCCGTCTCCGCTCCAGCAGCGAGCGACGCTCTTCCGGCGTGACCCGGGCCGTGCCGTCGGGTAACTGCGCCAGCAGCGCGCTCGCGGCCACACGCCGCATGGTCGGGGCCGGTGCGCGTTCGGCCAACAGGAAACGGGCGACGATCGAGCCCTGTGTGTGCCCGTCCGGGTCCAACCAGTTAGCCACGCCGGGGTCGCCTTGGGAGATCACTGCCCGAAACGCGCCGTCGGAATCCAGAACCGCCTGGTGGGCGTTGAGCGAGCCCTGGCGGGTCGTGAAATCGAGACTTTCCCAGTACCGGTTGGCCAGACTGACGCTCCAGTGCCGGCAAGGCGGCGGCACGAACTCGACGATCACCGCCTCATCGGGCGCACACGCAAAGTTGCCGATTCCGTACGCTTGTCCACGCATGCCCGCCCGTTTGTCGCTCAGGTCGGTCAGGTGGACGGCAAGAGTGTTCGGCTCCATCGACAAGAAGCTCTTGCTCATCTGATCCCAAAGCGCCCCACCACTAGACAACCATTGCCGCAGGCGCTCGAGCCTGGCCGCCATGGCATCGGTGCGCAGCGGCGGAGGCGGATAGAGAGCACCCACGCGCTCGATCGTGAGATCGGCAGGGCGCTCGCGCTCCCAGTCGGCGAAGTACTGCCGGACCAGAACGAACTCCGCGCCCTCGGCCAGCCGCAGAGTATTGGGTCCGGTCGAGTCCGGTCCCAACATCAGCTCGAAGGTGCCGTCACGGTCGACCTCCAACTCCAGGCCGTTGAGCGAAGCGATGGTCCCCCACTTGGCGATGTCGCCGTCGGCGAAGTGTCCATAGTTCACTTGAAAATCGATGTGGTTGGCGGTGCCGCGCAGCCCGTGGATGCGGTAGGCGGCATCTCCGCGAACGCTCGCATAGAGATAGAGGCAGTCCGGCGCGTCCAGCCCCCACTTCATGCGATGATCGACCATGCGGCCGAACTCGGGGAAGTCGGGGTCGGCATGTTCGATGCAAACCACCGTCCCGGCCGCGAGCAGACGGGTCAGATAGCGAAGCCCTTCCGCACGCGAGCGTGGCGTCGCCGGAACATCCTCGGCGAGCACCAGACGGGTCGCCTGCTGGAGCGTCGTGCACAGCTCCGCCCACGCGGAGGCATCCATGATCGAGGGATCGCCCGGATCGGCGCGATCCGTCATAGAACGTCGCGGGCTCATGATCTCGGTGGCGAGCTTGCCTCGGCTGCGCCCCTCACTCAGCGTCGCAGCATAATCGGCAGGCCTGCATCGCGGAAGAGCCGACGGACCGAAAGCCGGAAGACCGTAAGATGGACCGTTTCATCGTCGGCACGGGCCGCTGCGGCTCGACCCTGCTCTCGAGGATGCTCGCCCAGCACCGCGACGTGCTGAGCGTCTTCGAGTTCTTCACGGGACTCGACTGGACCCGGCGTTTCCGTCCGGACCCCATCGACGGCCCAGCCTTCGCCGATCTGGTCTGTGCCGAACAGCCGTTCGTCACCGCGGTGCTGCGACGCGGCTACGAGGTCGAGGAGATCGTCTATCCCTTCGGTCGGGCGGCGCGCTACCGGCGGGACCAGCCGCTGCCCTGGATCCTGGTCACGCTGTTGCCGAGAATCACGGCCGATCCCGACCGCGCGTTCGACGCTTTGCGCGCCCAAGCCGCGCACCAGCCCGAGCAACTCCTGGTCGATCACTACCGCGAGCTTTTCGCCTGGCTCGGTGCGCGCCACGGACGCAGCGCCTGGATCGAGCGGTCCGGCTCCTCCATCGAGTACCTGGCTTCGCTCAGCGAGATGTTCCCGCGGGGAAAGTTCCTCCATCTCCATCGCGACGGCCGAGAGGTCGCCCTCTCGATGCGCGAGCACCACGCCTACCGGCTGCCGATCGCCCTGCTCTACGATGCCCCCGCGGATGACGGCACCCCGCCCTCACGCATGGGGCCGATCGACGTGCATGCCGAGCCCACCGGCAGCGATCCGATCTCGAGGATCCTCGCCTCGCGGCCTCCGCCGCAGCACTTCGGTCGCTACTGGACCGATCAGTTGCTGCGCGGCTATCGCGCCCTGGCCCGCTTGGAGCCGGCCCAGTACATGGAAGTCAGCTTCGAGAGCCTGACCGCCCGGCCGCAGGAAATCCTGACGCAGATCGGTTCGTTCTTCGAGTTGGACGAGGGCGTCGACTGGATCGGGAACGCGGTGTCCTTGGTTCGAGGCACGCCGCCGGCCCGCTTCGACAAGCTGCCGGCGCTCCAAGCACACGCGCTGGCCGAAGCCTGCGAGCCCGGCCTACGTCTGCTGGGTCGAATCCCTTGAACCGCGCTTTCTTGTGAGACTCGAACTCGGTCAGTTGTCGTAGACCAGAAACAAGCCGCCGAACAGCTGGTTCTCGGACCCAACGTCGACGATCGGGCTACTGTCGTCCGCGTGCTTGATCAGGCGTGCGTAGCGTCCACCCGCCACGAGGCTCCAGTGCTCCCAGCTCGAGGGTTGCCAGCTCAAGGCGACGCCCGCGACCACGTCCTTGAGCCCCTTGTCGGCCGTGTAAGTGCGCAGACCCGACTGCGCCGACTGGGTGGCCGAGACGCCGAAGTAGGTATCTTGATAGCCCGCACTCGCCCAAGTCGACCCGGTGGACAGTGCGAGCGAAAGGCCCTTCCTCAGCTCGCGCTTGTAGTCGGCGATCGCCTCGAGCTGCCAGCCCTTGTACTCGGTGACCGCGCTCGTGCCCGTGAGCGTGAAGCCCAGGTTCCCCATCCGCATCCCACCGAAGCCGCCGATCTCGAAGGCCGGATCGATGCTGGGCATGCGGTGCACGCGGTTGTCACTGACGTCGCCGCGCGAGCGGCGGACCTGAAGCACCGGACCGAAGCTCGCCCCGGTCTTCTGGAGGATGTTCGCGCGCAGTCGCGGCGCCGCGCCGCTGCTCTGGGTCCCGGTCAATTCCACGAACCGGCCGCTCTTCCATGCGGTTCTCGCCCGGAAGATCGGCACGATTCCGTAGTCGTTCGATCCTTCGTATTCGGGAGCGATTCCCAAACCGCCACCGGCCTGCCAGTCCACGTCTTCGGTCGATTTGGGCCCCGCGGCTGACGCAGGCCCAGTCATCGACAGCCCGAGCAGCACCGCCGCCGTCCCGCAAAGGATCGCGCGCTTCGTCTTATCCATCGTCGGAACCCCCTGTGCTTCTCAGTCGGAGTAGACGAACATCAACCCGCCGAACAGTTGATCCGCGCTGCCCACGTCTACGATCGGGCTGCTATCGTCCGCGTCTCCCATGAGCCGGAAATACGATGCAACCGTCTGAATGCTCCAATGCTGCCAGTCGTCCCCGCGCCAGCGCAGCATGAGGCTGCCGCCCACGTCCTTGAAGCCGCTGTCGGCGCTGAACGTCGGCAGGCCGCTCTGGGCGGCCTGAGCGCCGTTGACCCCGAAATAGGTCTGCATGTAGTCGTCGTCCGCCCACGTCGAGGCCACGCCGAGCGCGTAGGCCAGATTCTCGGAAGCCTCACCACCGTATCCACCGTTCAGCTCGACGGTGATCCCCGACTTGGCGGCCTGCGAAACCTCGGTGGCGGCCGTAGACTCGACGAACCATCCGCCCGAGCCCAACCCCACGAAACCGCCCGCTTCCACCGCGCCGTCGACGGTGGGCATGCGGTGGACGAAGTTGTTCTTCACGTCGCCGCGCGCCGGCCGATACTGCAGCACGGGACCCAAGCTCACGTTAGGGTTGGCAAGCAGGTTGGCGCGAAGACGGACCGCCTTTCCGCTACCGTGATTGCCTCCCCCCTCGATGAAACGGCCACCTTCCATGTTCACCTTGAACCGGCCCACCGGGGCCAGCTCTAGGTCGTTGCTACCTTCGTAGTCCGGCTTGGTGCCGAGACCGATACCGAACTCCCAACCCGGTTCATCGCCGGCGGCGGAGGCCGAGGTCGGTTGTCCGAGCAAGAGAGCGCCACCGACCAAGCCACACAGGATAGAAGCCGTCACAAACCGGTCCATCATCGTTCCTCCTCAAAAAGTCGCTTGCGGGGCACAGGTTTAGCGGACCGGCTCCCGTCCCGCAACTACGGTCGCTAGCGCGCGTCCCACTCGAAGTCGCTGTCCTCATGCACGTCCTTCGGGCTCCGACCCCACGACGGCCACGAGCGCTGCTCGACCGGCGCCGGTTGGGACGCAGGCTCGGATGGCTGGAAGACCAACTCGGAGGCCAGCGCGTTGCCCTGGCCATCCTCCAGGACCAAGTAGGGAGCAGCAGCCGTCAGACGGAGCGACGCTGCCGAGCCTCCCTCGCCAAAGACTACGAGAGCCAGCCCATCGCGCCCGCGCGCGCTCACCGTAGCGCGCACCTTGGCGTCGTCGTCGACCAGCTCGAGCGCGCGCACCGAGACGACTTGCGCAGTCTGGGCGGCGCCGACCAGGAAGAGCACAGCGACCGCGCCGATCGAGCCCGCTGCCAGCGTTCTCAACCGCCGGTTCTCCGCCTCGAGCTTCGTCAACCGGTTCTCGATCGCGGCTACCCTGTGCTGTTCGTGGCTGTGATTGCTCATCAAGCTCATAGTGGTCGTCCTCGGCATGGCTGCCGCACGCGGCTGGGAACTACTGGGGTGGTTCTCCATACCGCTTGAAAACAAGAAAGCAATTCACATTGATACCCCTGTTCGCTGCCGATTTCGCGCTGCCGGCGTGATTGACAACACTCCAAATTCGCCGAAAATGGAGCGCGTGAAAATCCTCCCGCGAAGCCTCGAGTCCCGGATGCGTCAGCTATTGGTGCGGCAGAAGTCCGTGCTGCTCCTCGGCCCGCGCCAGACCGGCAAGACGACCTTGCTTGGTCCGCTCCAGCCCGACCTGCTGCTGAATTTTCTGCGGCCGGACGTGCGGCAGCGTTACGAGCGCGCGCCGCACCTGCTGGGCGCGGAAGTCGAAGCGCTGGCGGGTCGCGCGCGCGGACGCCGACCGCTGGTGGCGCTGGACGAGGTACAGCGCGTACCTGAACTGGTGAACGTGGTGCAAGACCTGGTGGACCGGAAACTGGCCCGGTTCGTTCTCACGGGTTCGTCCGCGCGCAAGCTGCGCCGGGGCGGTAGCGTCAATCTGTTGCCGGGTCGCCTGGTGCCGCTGCGACTCGATCCGTTGTCGCTGGCCGAGCGCGTGCCGCCCGCGCTGGAGGAAGCGCTGGTGTTTGGCAGTCTGCCAGGCATCGCGCTGGCGACTGACGACGCGGCGCGCGAGGAGGATTTGCGGGCCTACACGACGCTGTATCTGGAGGAAGAAGTGCGGGCCGAAGCGCTGGTGCGCAACCTGGGGAGGTTCTCGCGATTCCTGCAACTGGCCGCTCTGGAAGCGGGCGGGATCAGCCATTTTCGCGGCATCGCGCAAGAACTCGGCGTGCCCCACACCACGGTGGCCGGGTACTACGAAATCCTCGAAGATTGCCTGATCGCCGAGCGGATCGAGGCACTCTCCGAGAGCCGCACGCGGAAAAAACTCACCAAGTCGCCCCGCTACCTGTTCTTCGACCTCGGCGTGCGCCGGGCCGCCGCCGACGAAGGCCCGCGCCCGCCCGCCCGCGCTCTCGGCTCGCTCTTCGAGCAATTCGTCGGGCTGGAACTGCTGCGCGCGACGCGGCAGAGCGCGGCCAACCCGCGACTGCGGTTCTGGCGCGATCCGGACGGCCCGGAAGTGGATTGGGTCGTGGCAGGTGAGGAGCGCTGGTTGCCGGTGGAAGTGAAATGGAGCGACGCGCCGGCCGAACGCGACGCGCGGCATCTCCAGACGTTCCTGTCCGAATACCCGAAGGCGCGCGAAGGCGTGTTGGTCTGTCGCACGCCGCGGCGCTTCAAACTCGCTCGGAAGATTACGGCTGTGCCCTGGCAGGAAATTCCCGAACTGGTAGAGAACCTGGCCTAGCGGATATTGATTTCCCATCGGGGCGCGTATTCTGTAGCAGATTCATCGCTTTTCCGATCACGAGCCATGGCCGTCCCACGCAATATCTACGAGAAGATCTGGCAGGCCCACCTGGTTCACGAGGAACCGGGTGGAGACTCCATCCTTTATATCGATCGACACCTGGTCCACGAGGTTACATCTCCCCAAGCCTTCGAAGGGCTCCGGCTTGCCGGCCGGCGCGTGCGCCGTCCTGAGCTGACGTTCGCGACGATGGACCACAACATTCCGACCACCGACCGCGGCGCGCCCATCGCCGATCCGCTGTCGCGCCAGCAAGTGGAGACGCTCGCGTCGAACTGCCGGGAATACGGCATCACCTGCTTCGACATGCACGATCACCGCAACGGCATCGTCCACATCATCGGCCCCGAGCTCGGCATCACCCAACCCGGACAGACCATCGTCTGTGGCGATTCCCATACCTCCACTCACGGAGCGTTCGGAGCCCTTGCCTTCGGCATCGGGACGAGCGAAGTCGAACATGTTCTAGCCACCCAGACCCTGCTCCAGCGAAGGTCCAAGACCATGGAGATTCGTGTGGAAGGCGCGCTTCCCGTGGGCATCACGCCCAAGGACGTGATCCTCGCCATCATCGGCAAGATCGGCACCGCCGGCGGCACCGGTTACGTCGTCGAGTACACGGGTGAGGCGATATCGGCCCTGTCCATGGAAGGCCGGATGACGATCTGCAACATGTCGATCGAGGCCGGCGCGCGGGCGGGGCTGATCTCGCCCGACGCGACCACGGCCGAGTACCTGCGCGACCGTCCCTACGTTGCGCGAGATCGCCCGTGGTCGACGCTGGCAGACCAATGGCGAAGCTGGGCATCGGACCCGGGCTGCGCATACGACGAGACCGTCGTTCTGAACGCCGCTACGGTCGAACCGCAGGTCACCTGGGGCACCTCTCCGGGAATGGTCACGACGATCCGCGGCCGAACACCGCTGCTGGCGCGCATCGAAAGCCCCGACCAGCGGCAGGCGGCGGCCAAGGCGCTGGCCTACATGGGGCTTGCCGAGGACGTGGCCATGACCGAGATTCCGATCAATCGCGTGTTCATCGGGTCATGTACGAACGCCCGGATCGAGGACCTGAGAGAGGCGGCCAAGGTGGTCAAAGGTTATCGCCTGGCCGGCGGCATCGACCAGGCGATCGTCGTGCCCGGATCTCAGTCGGTAAAGCTCCAAGCCGAACGCGAGGGGTTGGACGAGACGTTCCGCGCGGCCGGTTTCGAATGGAGAGAGGCGGGCTGCTCGATGTGCCTGGGCATGAACCCCGATCAGCTCAAACCCGGAGACCGTTGCGCATCCACATCGAACCGCAACTTCGAGGGCCGCCAGGGCAAGGGTGGACGCACCCACCTGGTCAGTCCCGCGATGGCGGCGGCAGCGGCGATCCGTGGCCGTCTGACCGACGTGCGCGACTGGCGGTTCAACTAGACGAGAACACCATGCAGCCGTTCACCGTGCACCGCGGCGTCGTCGCTCCTCTCGACGCACTCGACGTCGACACCGACCAGATCATTCCCAAACAGTTCCTCAAGCGGATCGAGCGCACCGGCTACGAGGACTTCCTCTTCTACGATTGGCGCTACCTAGCAGACGGGAAGACCCCGAACCCCGCTTTCGAGCTGAACGCGGCACGCTACCGGGGCGCTTCAATTTTACTGACCAAGGACAACTTCGGTTGCGGCTCGTCCCGCGAACACGCGCCATGGGCCCTGCACGACTACGGCTTCCTCGTGATTCTCGCGCCGTCGTTCGCCGACATTTTCTACGGAAACTGCTTCAACAACGGCATGCTCCCCATCGTGCTCAACCCGGCAACCACGAACCTGCTCTTCGACGAAGTCAGGAAGCAGCCCGGCTACGCTCTGACGGTCAATCTGACCGACCGCACGATCACCAAGCCGGACGGTCGCGCCATCGAGTTCACGATCGATCCGTTTCTGCGCGACCGCCTGCTCAACGGGTGGGATCAAATCGGACTGACGCTACGTCACCAATCCAAGATCGCCGACTTCGAGCGGGCGCGCCGCAGTGGCCGTGGAGAGGCGTCATGAGCAAACCAGTAGGACTAACCTCGAAGGTCGCTGCCGAGACCGCCAAGCTCAAGGACCCGACGGTGTGCGATCGCTGTGGGGCGGTGTTCAGCGGCCAAACCTGGCGTCGCAACCACCGGGTGACTCACTTCGGACTGATGCAAACCGACTGGGCCACCTGCCCGACCTGCGAGCAGGCTCGCAACCCAATCGCGTACGGGAGGATCCTGTTCAAGGGAACCTACGTGCGCGAGCACGAGGAGGCGTTTCGGCAACGGATCGGCAACGTCGCCGCGCGGGCCGAGTACACTCAGCCCCAGCGGCGCGTCATCTCGGCCACGTGGGAGGGCGACGACTTCGAGGTACTGACGACGTCGCAGAAGCTCGCCCACCGGATCGTCACGGAGATCAAGAAAGCGTTCGGGGGAACCACGGCCTACGGCTGGTCGGGTAAGAACGGCTCGCTGTTCGCGACCTGGCGTCGCTGAACGGCGAGCCGTTTCAGGCAGCTTCTACACCGGAAGCCGCTACGTCCGAGTGGGCCGGATCGGCCGCATTGGGATTGATCCGCGCCAGCGGCATGATGTGGGGCTCAACCCGCTGGATGGAGGTAGCCGCCTCTCGCTTGGGCGCCTGACGGCGCAGGCCGTCCCGGATGTAAGCCGGGTCGATTCCGAGAACGTCGCACACGTTCTCGTACGAGAACGGCCAGTCGCGATCGGTGGACTCGATCCAGGCTCGCGCTTCGGCGAACTCGTGCCGGCCGCGCTCGTCCCGGGCAAGGGCAAATCGGTGGTAGCAAGTCACCGCGTCTTCCAGCACCGCCAGCATGAGCCTGCGCTCCCCCTCGACTCGCGGCTGCTTCGAAAGGGTGGAGAAAAACTGGTCGGGCATTATTAGCTCTGGATCTAACACGTTACTGCGCTCGGCCTCCATCGGGGTTGGACTATTCGGATCGCGTCGGGACTCCACCCGGACCGGCCCGAATTGCTACATCTGACTGCCGGCGGAGGTCGTTTATTCAGGAACTTAGCTGATTTGGCACCTCGTTGGGGGGGACAGCACGGGTTCTGGAGGGAGCCGCGGCCGCAGTGCCCTCGATCATGGTCTTGATGACGTCGCGAACCCGGCGGGCGAGCTCCGGGACGTCGCCTTCGGCCGCTATCGGTCTGCCGATCTCCACCCGCACGGCCGCGTTCCGCCGCAGTCGCAGCAGCGAGCCCTTGGGCAAGGCGGCGAACGTACCGTCGATCGCGACCGGAACGATGGGCAAGCCCGTCTCCTTGGCAATGGCGAACGCACCCTTCTTGAACTCGCCCAGGGCTCCCGTCTGACTGCGCCTTCCCTCGGCGAAGAACAGCAAGTTGCAGTCGGGCCAGCTCCGCATGCCCTCCCGGATCGCCGACATGGACTGTCCGTGGTCCGAACGGTCGATCAGGATCTGCCCGCCGTCGCGGCAGGCAGCGCCGACGAAGGGATAGGCAAGGATCTCTTTCTTGGCGACGTAGCGTCCGTCGGGAAGCGCCGCAGCAACGATAACGATATCGAGCGTGCTCTGGTGGTTGGCCACCACCACGTGCGGGCGTGACCAGTCGACTCGGCCGTGGCCAACCACGGACAGTCGGATGCCCGCCCGCTCGAGCACCCAGCGCGCCCAGAACCGCCGGGCAACGCGCCAGACGAAACGGCCACGCGTTCGGTCGCTCCAGCCGCGGCCATGCTTGTGCAGCACCCGGACCACGCGGCTGCCGATCAAGAGGGTCTGGCCGAAGGCCGCTAGAATGATGCCGGTGTTGCGCACGGCCAACCGGAAGTCGACCAGAAAGCGCCAAAGCGTCCAGACCGGGAACTTGAGATACTCGAGCACGGTTCAACGCACCAGCACGCCCAGTTCCGCGCCCCAACGCTAACCAGGGGGGTCGAGCCGACGCAAAGACATGATGATCAACGGCCGGTAATTCGTAGTATTAGTCCTCGTAGCCGGGCGCGTTGTCATTTGCGTCCGGCCGCCCTATGAAAGCTCGCCCGCGCGCAACGTAGAGCGCACGGCACGCTGTCTTGTCCGACCTACGTAACCTCTTCGCGTCCTTGATCGGCCGCAAGGCGTTGATGGCCGTCAGCGGCCTGCTGCTGGTCGGCTTCTTGATCACCCACGTCGCCGCGAACCTGCTCGTGCTCGTCGACGTCGAGGCGTTCAACGCCTACAGCCACACGCTGGCTTCCAATCCATTGATCTACCTGGCCGAGGCGGGGCTGCTGGCCCTGTTCGTCGCGCACTTCGCGAGCGGCTTCCTCGTCGAGCGCCGAAACCGCGCGGCAAGACCGGTGCCCTACGCGAACCAGCAGCGCGCCGGCGGCCGCAGCCGTAAGAGCTTCGCATCGACGACGATGCTCTTCTCGGGGATCATCGCGTTGGTCTTCGTCCCGCTCCACCTGCTCACGTTCAAGTTCGGCGCGTGGTACCAGTCGGCAACCCATCCAGGCACCCGCGATCTGGCGCGCCTGGTGCTCGAGGAATTCCACAAGCCGGGCTGGGTGATGTGGTACGAGGCGGCACTGCTCGCGCTGGGCTTCCACGCTTGGCACGGGGTGGGCAGCGCCTTCGATTCGCTGGGCATCGCTCATCGCACCTGGCTCGCCACCGCCGGGCGCGGCTTGGCCGTGCTGATCTTCGCGGGGTTCATGGCAATCCCGATCGCGATCTATTCAGGAGGCACGCCGTGACCATCGACGGACGGGTGCCGACCGGCCCGATCGAGTCGAAGTGGGAGCGCCTCAAGGGCGATCTCAGCCTGGTCAACCCGGCCAATCGCCGGAAGTACGACGTCATCGTGGTGGGCACCGGCCTGGCGGGCGCCTCGGCAGCGGCCACCCTTGGAGAGCTGGGCTACAACGTCAAGGCTTTCACGATCCTGGACAGCCCGCGTCGCTCCCACAGCATCGCCGCTCAGGGCGGAATCAACGCCGCCAAGAACTACAAGAACGACGGCGACTCGGTCTACCGACTCTTCTACGACACGATCAAGGGCGGGGACTACCGCTCACGCGAGGCCAACGTCTATCGCCTGGCTGAAGTCAGCGGCAAGATCATCGACCAGTGCGTCGCGCAGGGAGTTCCCTTCGCTCGCGAGTATGGGGGACTGCTCGACACGCGCTCGTTCGGTGGCGCGCAGGTCTCGCGCACGTTCTACGCTCGCGGCCAGACCGGCCAGCAGCTCCTGATCGGCGCCTACCAAGCGATGATGCGGCAAGTGGACGCCGGCCAGGTCGCGCTGCTCACGCGGCGCGAGATGCTCGACTTGGTCTTGGTCGACGGCGTGGCACGCGGGATCGTCTGCCGGAATCTGGTCAGCGGCACCATCGAGCGGTACGCCGCCCACGCCGTGCTGCTCTGCACCGGCGGGTACGGCAACGTCTACTACCTGTCGACCAACGCCGGGAACAGCAACGTCACAGCCGCCTGGCGCTGCGCGCGGCGCGGCGCGCTGTTCGCAAATCCGAGCTTCGCCCAGGTTCACCCCACCTGCATTCCCGAGACCGGCGAGTACCAGGCCAAGCTCACCCTGATGAGCGAGAGCCTGCGCAACGACGGCCGGGTCTGGGTCCCCAAAGCGCCGAGCGACAAGCGCGCCGCTGACGAGATTCCGGAGTCCGAGCGCGACTACTTCCTGGAGCGCCGCTATCCGAGCTTCGGCAATCTGGTTCCGCGAGACGTCGCCTCGCGCAACGCCAAGATGGTCTGCGATGAGGGACGCGGGGTGGGCGCCACCGGCCGCTCGGTCTACCTCGATTTCCGAGATGCCATCAAGCGCATGGGCCGCGCCAAGGTTGCCGAGAAGTACGCCAACCTCTTCGACATGTACAAGCACATCACCAGCGAGGATCCCTACCAGCTACCGATGCGCATCTATCCTGCCGTCCACTACACCATGGGCGGCCTCTGGGTGGACTATCATCTGATGACGAACGTGCCCGGGCTGTTCGCTCTCGGCGAGTGCAACTTCTCGGATCACGGCGCGAACCGCCTGGGCGCCAGCGCGTTGATGCAGGGTCTGGCCGACGGCTACTTCATCGCGCCGTACACGCTGGCCAACTACCTGGCCAACGCCAAGCTGCCCGCGCTCACCGCCGACCACGATGCTTTCAAAGAAGCCGAGCGGGCGACCTCGCAGCGGCTCGACCGGCTGCTCGCGATCAAGGGCGGAAAGACCGTCCAGGAGTTCCACCGCGAGCTGGGCCGGGTGATGTGGAATCACGTCGGCATGACGCGCAACGCCACGGGCCTCGAGCAGGCGCTCGGCGAGGTGGGCCGGCTGCGCGAGGAGTACCACGAGAACGTGCGGGTTGTCGGCGAACGCGACGACCTCAACAAAGCGCTCGAGTTCGGGCTGCGGGTCGCCGACTACATGGAGTTCGCCGAGGTCGCGGTGCGCGACGCTTTGCACCGCGAGGAATCATGCGGCTGTCACTTCCGCGAAGAGTATCAGACCGAAGATGGGGAGTGCCGGCGTAACGACGCGGACTTCTCGTACGTGGCCGCCTGGGAGCACACGGGGCCCGGCAAGGAGCCGGTGCTTCACAAAGAGCCGCTCCGTTTCGAGTTCGCCCAGGTCAAGCAGCGTAGTTACAAGTGAGCGAGACGGGGATGAGCCGAACGTTGAGCGTCACGTTGCGGGTCTGGCGTCAGGCCGGGCCTGAGGCTCCGGGCAAGCTCGTCGACTATCGCGCGCAGGACGTCCCGGCGGACGCGTCGTTCCTGGAGGCTCTGGATCTGGTCAACGAGGGACTAATCAACGCCGGGCAGGATCCGATCGCCTTCGACTATGACTGTCGCGAGGGCATATGTGGGGCATGCTCCTGCGTGGTCGACGGCGTCTCTCATGGGCCGCAGCCCGCGGTCGCGACCTGTCAGCTGTACATGCGCAGCTTCCGCGACGGGGATGTCATCACGGTGGAGCCCTGGCGCGCCAAGGCCTTCCCCGTCATCAAGGATCTGGTCGTCGATCGCAGCGCGTTCGACCGGATCATCGCCGCCGGGGGCTACGTCTCGGTGGGAACCGGCAGCGCGCCGGAGGCCAACGAGATTCCGGTGCCGAGGCACGATGCGGAAGCGGCATTCGAGGCGGCCGCCTGCATCGGTTGCGGGGCCTGTGTCGCCGCCTGCAAGAACGCTTCGGCGGCACTGTTCGTCGGCGCCAAGCTCGAGCATCTCGCGCGTCTGCCCCAGGGCAAGACCGAGCGTGCCCGCCGCGTGGTTCGCATGGTCGAGCAGATGGAGGCCGAAGGCTTCGGCGCCTGTTCCAACGAGGCGGAATGCGAGGCCGTGTGTCCCAAGGAAATCCCGACGCGGGTGATCCAGCGCATGAACCGCGAGTACCTCGCGGCCATGCTCAAGCGCTTCTGAACGGCCGGGCAGCAACGGCCTGGCTCGCTGCGATTCTCGCCTGCTCGCTCGGGGCTGGTTGCGCGACGGCCCGGCGTCCGACCGCTGCGATCCCCCCAACCAGTCATCCCCTATCCGCACGCATCTGGTCGAGCTCGCAGAACCGGTTCGTCTCTGAGGAAGAAGTGGCCGCCGCCTTCGCTGCGGCGCGCGTGGTGTTGCTCGGCGAGAGCCACGACAACCCCTGGCATCACCGCGGCGAAGCCTGGGCTCTGAGGCGGCTCGTCGAGCAGGGCCGGCACCCGGTGGTCGCCCTCGAGATGCTCACCACCGCCGAGGCCCAGGCCGTCGGTCGATGCCACCAGGATGCCTGCAGCGTCGCGGAGCTCACGCGCGCCGTCGGCTGGAACGAACGTGGTTGGCCCGATTGGCGGATCTACGAGCCGGTGCTCGCCGAGATCGTCGACGCCGGACTCGTCGTGCTCCCTGCCAGCCTGCCGCGGCCGCTCGCGACCGAGCTCGCAGTCGCCGGCAACCGTTCGGGTGACTATCCGTTCGTCGATCGCCTAGGGCTCGCCGAGCCCTTGCCCGAGCCCGCTAGGGCGCAGATGGCCGCCGAGATTCGCGAGGCTCACTGCGGTCACGCGCCCGAGGACAGACTGCCAACCATGATCCAGGTCCAAAGAGTGCGCGACGGGTTCATGGCCGATACGCTGGCCGCGGCGCAGACCGGCGCGACGGCGGTCTTGCTTGCAGGCGCCGGCCACGTACGCACCGACCGGGGTGTTCCGGTGCAGCTCGCCAAACTGGTGCCCGGGCTATCGATGCTATCCATCGGCTTTCTGGAGACGGTGGAAGGCCAGAACGAGCCGCGCGCCTACCTCGACGCCTCGGACAGCGCCGTGCTGCCGTTCACCTTCGTCTGGTTCACGGAGCCGGTCGACACGCAGGATCCCTGCGAAAAGTATCGAGAACAGCTCCAGAAGCTCCGCTAGCGCCAATGCCGTTCAGTTAAGCGAGGCGGTTGAGGACGTGGGCGCAAAGGGGTGACCGATCGCTCGCCGCGGAGAATGGCGGTCATCCGATTCGCCGGCACGCGGAGCGCAAGCACAAGCTGGTGGTAGTCTTCGATCGTCACCTGGTGGGCGTCGCCATCAGCGAACCTGAAGGTGATCCGCCAACGTGCGTTGACCGTCATCGCCCAGTGACCCCTCCGCCGGTGAGCCTATGTAGCTTGACTGCCCGGAGAAGCATCCTCAGCGGCGCGAGCGAGCGGGCTGCGGATAGGGCCTTGTAGCGCTGATGCCGAACGTTCGGCGCCAGGTTGCACCCACCCCACGCACTCGGGTACCCTCTCCCCATGCAAGTCGTTTCAGGAACCGTGGTCGGCGGCAAGGTCGTCGTGGAGGACCTCTCTCTACCTGAGGGAACGGCCGTAACCATCCTCGCTCGAGGCGATGAGGCGGTTGTGAAACTCTCGCCCCAAGAGGAGGCCGATCTTCTTGCGGCTCTCGACGAGGCTGAGCGAGAAGAAGGCATTCCGGCGGAAGAGTTTTTCGCGCGGCTCCGTCGTTTCGGCTGATCTTGGCGCTCGGCGTCCGAATCAAACCTCGCGCGCAGCGCGAGATCGAACGAACGGCAGAGTGGTGGACGCTGAATCGGCTCGCCGCGTCCGCGGCGGTATTCTCGAAGTAGTCGCGTTCTGGCACTCGAGCCGCGAAGAAGGCCCGTCGCTTTGAAGCGACGACGCCGACGCCCTCCATCGAGGGGACAGCCAACGGCAAACGGACGTCTGCTGTTCATGTCGAGCGTTCCGTGTGAGCAACTCACGATCTACGACGTTCATGTTCTGGACGCCCGGAAAGCGGCGACGGAAGCGGATAGGCCCTCGTAGCTGCAATGCCCGGCATTGCAGCTAGCCCGCATTACACATGACCACGGCCGCGGGCGTGACGGTAGCTGCCAGGATGAGCTGCGCCGCGTAGTAGAGCGGCAGCCCCCAGAGCCGGTTCGTAAAGGAAGGCCCAACAAAGCGATCGCGTGCGACCGAAAGGTCGGATGCGTAGAACGCCCAGGCACCCACGGCGATGCTCCAGCGGCCGCCCACGGCGGCAGTACCGGCGGCGCATGCAGCCATCACCGAGATGACGACGACATACGCGTAGGCTGCGCCCTTCATTTCGACGGGAATGTGGGGCCGT
This sequence comes from uncultured Myxococcales bacterium, assembly GCA_964555245.1. GTDB lineage: Bacteria > Desulfobacterota > Binatia > UBA1149 > SPBQ01 > CAZKRI01. Next base: position 16,937 of record CAZKRI010000051.1, on the reverse strand, counting down.
AGCCAGCGAACAATCGGCAAACCGATCGCGACCAAGAGTCCGGCGGCAGCGACCGCGTAGCCAGCGTCGATCCCGCGCACGAGGAAAGCCGCCGTGTAGGCCACGTGCCCCGCGAGAAAACTCAGAACACCCGTGCGGAACACCTTCGGCTGACCGTTCGGAATGAGAAGAACGTCCCCGAGCCAGGAAAGGACCAAGCCCGCGACGATCCACGTACCGTAAGGACTGCTCGCACCACCGGCAGCGAATGCCACGGCGACGAACCCGCAAGACGCCAGCGGCTTGGCGACCCACTTACCGGTTTGGGATCCGCGCCATTCGGCAAGCAGCAGAACCACGACGGCCGCTGCCGTAAACCCCATCCAAGCGGCCACGGGGCGGGATTGTACCGGGCCGAACGGCGTGGGGCGACCGCGCGTCACCCCACGCGAAAACCGTGCTAGCGACTGCCCGGAAGATCGCCTAGCTCGCCATCTCCAGCTCGGACGCTCGCGCGCGGCCACGGGCTCGGGCGACCAGCACGTAGCCGGTGACGACCAACCCGGCGGCAAATGCCATCGTCGTGGCCGGCACTCCGTGAGCCAGGCCGAAGAGGCCCTTGCTGCACTCGAAGGTGCCAAGGCCGGCCATTACCGCCTGCCAGAGGTAGGTGGTCGGACGGTCCCCAGCGTTGTGCTGGACGTAGACGAATACGAGCCAGGCGGTGAGTGGGATCAGATACATGACCTGCATCATCATGGTCGCGGTTTCTCCTTTCTCTGCCGCGATCGAGCGGCAACGTGGATCCCATGGTTTGCAAGCCGTCTGCCAAGCCGTGCTGACAAGAAAAGCCATAGTTATCAGATGGTTAAAGGCGGAAAGCTAAACGGCGCCTTTGCATACACGAGAATTGCGACCCATTCGCTTATGAAAATCGAGAACCAACAGAAGCGCCTCTTCAAAGACCTTGGAGAGCCGCCGATACACCCTTCCTTGCTCTGGTGAACCGGCCCGTCCGACCTGCAAGGCCGAGTGAACCGGCGGTTTAAGCGACAACGCCACTGGCCGAAGAACCCTGCGACCGTCGCGTTCGCTGCAACTGCCGCCCGTCGAGCGCCACGAAGAACGTCTCAGGGTCGGGACGAACCCGGTAGTTGTCCGTTTCATCACACAGCAGGATCCGCCCCGCCTCATCCGTGACCACGACCGTGGGCAGCACGGTGTCGGAGTCGTAGCCGAGCACCTGCAAACCGAGGGGCAGGCCCCACCTCGCCTCGATCCCCAAACGCCTTGCCGCATCCAGATGTTCGTCGACCAGGAAGCGGAGCGGCAAGTCGAACTTGTTAGCCAATGCCCTGGTGTGCTCCTGCGGCTGCGGGCTGATCAGAACGACGTTGACGCCCCGCGCCTCGAGCTGCCGGTACTGGGCCGCAAGCTCGTGGACCTGCGCCACACACAGCGGGCACCAGTTGCCACGATAGAAGAGGTAGACCGTCGGGCGGCCGAGGAACTCTTGCGAAGAGACCGGGGTCCCATCGAGGTTCCGAGCTTGGAACTCGGGGAGCATCCGGCCGACCTGTAACTGTACGCTGGGAAGGCGATCCAAGCGCGAGTACCAGTAGACGTAGAGAAGGTTCGCGACCGCGCCGGTCAACGCATAGGCGATCGGGAGAGGTGGGGTTTCGGCACCGGCGCCGATGACCGCCCCGACCGCCAGGCTCACGCCGACGACGGTACCGCCCAGCACAAGCGGTGGATTGGCCCGCGTGCGAACCGTGCGGCGAGCCATGATCGCTGTCATGAACGCGAGTAGCGATGCGGCGGGCAGCAACGCCGCGACCCAGGCAGGAGACCCGGTCCCAACGGCCAAGCGGTAGGTCGCGTGCACTGCAATCCCGAGCTGTAGGAGCAGAAAGACGCTGATGAACATGGACTTGGCAGCGGCCCGCGGTACGCGCCTTACGATCATGCGCGGGCCCGTACGGATTCAGTCGGATTGGCGGCGCCGCTCAGTACGGGCCAGAGCATCTGACGCTCGGCTTCGGGAAGCGCCGCGTGAAGATACTCCATTGCGGTGCCTTTGAGCTTGCGGTCCCCGCAATAGAGGCCACGCAGCACAGAGCCGATCATCTCGGGCCCGAGCACCAGCGCGAGCAGCGTGAACAGGTACTCGATGCCTACCGGCACCGAAGCCGTCGAAGCAGTTTCGAGCAACACCGACTCCTCCGCGTCGTGTTCGGCGCGAGCCCGGCTCTCGATCACCGACCGCCCGGCTCGCAGCTCGCGTCGCAGAATGCCGTAGATCATCTTCGGATCGGGGGCAAGCCCCGGCACTCTGGTCGTGATGCCAACCGCAGCGCGCGCGCAGGCCAGGCGCACGTCGAACTCAGGCTCTCCCAGGCCCAGCACGAGGCCGTCCAGCGCGGTGCGCGTCGAAACCGTGGCCAGCGCAGCGGCGATCTCTCGCCGGTTCCGTACCGAATGCTTGCCGTCGAGCAGCAACGCGACGAGCTGTCGGGTCGCCCGCGGGCCGGCCTCGCGTAGATACTGCTTGGCCTCGCCTGCGTGCGGACCCGTGCTGAGCCCCACGACGTTTGGAATCAGGACGGGATCCTCCGCTTGCGCGCGCCGGATCCGCGCGCGCAAGGCGCTCCGGTCGAAGGCGATCGTCCGGACCATCCGGCGCGTAACCGGATCAAGCGTGGAGTCTTCGATGGAGAGCAATCCGGCCCGCAGACTGCGCCCCAGCTCGCGCAGGTGCAATCGCCCCAGGCGGCGCACGACCAGCAGGGCTCCAACGGCGACCGCGACCGCTGTCAGGATCACGACCGCCGCCGCGCCGTTGGGTGCGATCCACAGCAGCCCCAAGACCAACGTCCCGCCCAGAAGATCGCCCAAGCGTTGGCCGCCCACGTCGATCGTCGTCTTGGTCGGCCGCTTGGTCGCCGTAGCGATCGGCGCATAGAGCAGCTCGAAACCGGACCGAAACAGGGAGTTTGCCATCACAAACTCCCCGGCCCGCAGTGCAGCGATGGTCCACAGATTGGCAAATCCCGCAGCCAGCGCACCGGCGACGACCACGCTGGCCGGACGCAACGCAATCGAGCCGCTGAGCCCCAGCCGGGCAATGATCCGTGGTCCCAGTCCCGCCTGCAGGCCAAAGGCGAATAGGCTCGTGCCCGTGTAGAAGATCGCGAAGAATCGCGCCAGAGATTCCGCGTCACCCAAGCGCAGCGCGGCTTCGGACTTGAGCGCATAGTCGAGCAGCGTGTCGACCACGGCCAACAGGCAGACCAGCAGCGCCATCATCTGCAAGTAGGCACGGCTGCGCAGCAATGAGACGGCCGACGCCGTCAACGCCGGCGGGCGCGCGCTGGTCCCGCTGTCCCCATCGAGCCCGCCAACAGCAAAAGCGCATCCCGCGTGCGCGATGCCGAGGACGAGCAGCATCGCCGGCACTCCGAGCACTACCGATACGCGTTCGGCAACGAGGCCTCCAGCGGCGCCACCTAGAGCCGAGAATGCCGCGATCCGCGCGATCGTTGGCTTGGCTGAATGCGACTCGAATCGCTCACTGGCAACGGTCCAAAATCCGCTGATGAGTACCGCGCTGCCGGCGCCTACGTGGAGATAGACGGCGACGGCAACCCAATCGGGCTTCGACCGGAGCACCGCCCATTCGGCAACAAACGCGACCGCACTCAGCAGAAAAGCGATTGGCACGACGCGACCGGGACCACGGCGAGCGACCAGGCGCGACAGCATCGCCGCAGCGAGCAAAGAGAGCGCCGCCGTAGCGATCACGACGAACGGTAGCTCGGTGGCGGGGAACCGTGAGAGAAAGAGCGCGTCGCGGGTGGCCTTGCCTCCCACCTGCTGCGCGATCATGAGGCAGGCCCCGACGTAAGCGAACGCCGCCATCGGCAAGCGGCGATCTCTTCCAGACGGCGCCTCGATCACAGCCGGTAAAGCCTCCCCAGCACGGCAGCGGCGCAGTCTAGCCGCGCGCGGGTAGAACCAAAAACGCTACGAGGGGAGAGAGCCGGCCCGGCCGAGCGCGGCGGCGCGCCGCGTCAGTACGAGATGATCACCTGGGAACTGCTGGTCATCTGAATCGACTCGATGAACAGCAGCGGGAGCACGGGCTGGAAGGGATAGCTCACATCGACCCGGACCATCGAGCCAGGGTTGTTGGTCGGCGTCCAACTCGCCGTCACCACCAGTTTGTCGGGATCGAGAGGTCCGGCTTGGCCGAAGACTAGGCCTGCGATCTTGGTCAACGTGGCCGGGTCCTGGCTCCGTAGGCTGCGAACCGACGCGTATCGAGTCGCCTCCCGGGCCACGTTCGCGAGTGTGTTCTTCGTCCAGCAGGCCCGTCCGAAGTCGACCGCTCCCATCACGAGCAGCAGGAACACCGGCAGGATCACCGCGCACTCCACGACCGCAATGCCTCGCTCGTTGCCGTGGACGGCTCTCACGCGCTTACCTCGCTCGCACATGGGCTTCACGCGTCAACACGAACGATTCCGGTACGCCCGGATACGGGAACAATGTCTCGAAGGGCTTCTCAACGCGCACGCTGACGAAGATTCGCTTGCTCGACGCTTCGAAGCCGCAGGTGCCGTCTTCACAGTCGACCGCGTTCCCGTCCGGGCACTCGCAATGACGCACGGCCTGGATGGTGACCTCCTCGGCCTGCGCGGTATCCCCGAGCTCCGCCAGCACGGCGTTGTGAATGCCCAGCTCGTTGGTCGAATTCTGTGGGCTGTGGGCGCCGAAACTCGCCCCGGCATGGGCAGCGTTGGCCACCGCAATGGTTTGAAAGCAGGCGCGCGCGAAGTCGCTAATCCCGAGCACGGCGAGCAACACGAACGGCAGCACGAGAGCCAGCTCGGCCGTCGCGCCGCCGTGCATCGCACGACGCTTGGCTCGCTCCGCTTCCGAAACCTGGCGGAGAGTCGGACTCATTCGACCACCCGCGCGATCGCCAGCGCCGTCGGCAGCAATGGGCTATTCGGCGGCATCGATGAGAAGTCCGCGGTACCCCGGAACTCCAGTCGGCGCGCCACGATCATCGTGTGCTGGGAGTTCGTGGCTGAGGTACCGACATACCTCACGTCGGTGGTCGGGAAGTAGCAGACGCCCGAGAAGTCCGTGTTGGGAGTTCCTGCGAAGATGTTGAGCGCATTCGAGACGACGTCACGGTCCTGGTAGAAAAGAATGCCTTTGAAGTCACCCGAGATCGGCGCGCTCAGATCCGAGTACGAGGCCGCCGAGAACACGATCGGGTCGTAGGGGTAACCAGGCCCGAAAGTGTTGAAGAACATCACTTCGTCGCCCTCGATCTGACCAGCGGCCTGCAGGGTGAGGCCACCACCCTTGAGGATGTAGATTCCCGGGTTCAGAGTCGCGTGTCCCGTGGCCGTCACCTTAATTCCGCCACAGTAGGTGCCAGGGTTGAGAACCTGAGTGTCCATTATTGTGACCTGCTCCGTGAACGTACAGGCGCCGATCGGGGGCTCGGGTAGCTCGGCAAGCGGATCGGTCTGCTCATACACGCCGGTCTGCGGCGTGGGAAAGAAGCCGTTGCCGCTGTAGTTGCCCACGACACCGACTGCGCTGGCCTCGACCGAACCGCCGCCGATGGTGCGCGCCGCCGTGTTGCTACTGCTGTTGACGTGGATACCACAGCCCTGAAGCACCACATGGGCGTCGCCGGCGACGGTCAGCGCACCCGAAGCATTGGGATCGAGAACGAAGATGCAGGCGTCGGCCGCGACCAGGCCGGCCACCGCGCGGGATTCCACCTGTGCGGGCTCTTCCCGGAAGACACGCATGAAGTACAGCGGCACCTGCTCGCGGATGATGACCTCGACGAAGTTGCCATCGCCGGCGCGCGGCCCGCTCTGGGGCGGCACGTTGATGTCGATCTCGACGTCTCCGCCCTCCTCGAAGCCGTTACGCGCAGCGTCGGCGCGCGCTATATCCTGATAGCCGAAGTAGTTCTGCCGCCGCCACTCGTGAGCCGCCGTCAGCGCTGTGGCGTCGGCCGCCGTCTGCATCTGACGCTTTTCCGCGTAGAGCATCCCGTTATCGACGGCAAGCCCTATCGCCGCCAGTATCACGGGCAACAGAATAGCGACGAGTGCGGCGATGGCGCCCCGCTCAGATCGCCGGTCGTGCCCGTGCAGGGTCGATCCACCATTTGAGGAGGCGAGTGCGTTGCGTAGTTTCATAGGCGTACCTGTCACCCCGCCTACGAGCTGAGCAATGGGGATGCCAACGAACCTGAGACGCGTGTTTCCCGACCGTTCGCGGCAGCAACAAAAACCGAGCCGTCGAAGCGCATGCCGATCTGCCTACAGCCCGGCTAGCGGTGGCAGGCCGCTTGGCACCGCACCGCCGTGTTTGTGGCGGACGCCCGGTTGGCCCCCAGCCAGGCTCGACTGCTACGATGGTAGGCTATGGGCCGGCGACAGCCCTCCATGGACACGACCGAGACGGTCCGAGCGGACCTTTCGGCGGCTCTGCATAGATATAAGGAAGCGAAACGAGCCCGCGGCGAGTTTGCTCGACCCGACGGAGAGGTCGAGCGCGGCGTGTGGAGAGCCGCTGTCGACGCGTTGCGGGTCTGCGCCCGTTCCGAGGCGAGTGAGGGAGTCCCAGCTGAGTTGGCGACGGACTTGGCTCGGGTTCTCGAGAGCGTGATCGGCGGGAGCTGGCCCGAGGAGCTCAAGGCCGCGCGCCGGCGTCGCCCGGATCTCCCCGGCGGACAGAGGGCCCACTACGTCGAGGACGCCGTGCGCTACCTAGTCGCCTGCCGTGAAGGCATCATCCGTGGGCTGACTCTCGACCAGGCAGTCGCCGAGGTCGCCGACGAATACGAGGTCAGCGCCGCGACCGTCGGCAAGTGGATGAAAACCGTGACCGGCGACTGGCGCACCGGAGCCAGACTCCTCGGCTCACTACCGTACGAGGTTCCCGAGGATCTGATTGGCCGAGATCTCGCCACCCGCATCGACGCGATCATGCGCAGAAGCGGTTACGGCTTCCGCCGCTGGCCGCGGCTAGAAAAATCGCTCGCGTGACGCCACCGGGGGCTATGAACAAGCGCAAACGACGCGTGACTGATCCACAAGTAGCCGACACCTATTTCCTCGGCGCCAACGACCCCTACGGCGCGCTCAAGACCACCCTCAAAGCCGAAATCAACGCGGAGGCCTGGGCCACGCTGAACAGCGATACCTCCCGGCCATTTGAGAGGCCGAAGCAAGGGAGAATCGCCGTGAAAGTCATCAACCACTTGGGCGACGAGGTGATGACGGTCTTCACGGTGTGACCCGGCGGTTATAGCAAGTTTACCGCTTTATACTTGAAATCAGGTATAAGTCGCTATAAACGCCTACGCATGGACCCGATCAGGAACCCTTTTTCGCCCGGTGCTGGTTCGCCTCCCCCTGAACTCGTGGGACGTGACCCGATCCTCCAGCAAGCCCGCGTTCTCCTTGGCCGGGTCAAGGCGAAGCGGCCCGAGAAGAGCATGCTCCTCACCGGGCTGCGCGGGGTAGGTAAGACGGTCTTGCTCAACGAAATAGAGCGATTGGCGAGGACCGCTCATCGCCCCTAACCTCTGAACGCTCCTCTACGACCTGGACCGGCTAGCCGGAGCAGGGGACAAGGTGAAACGCGGTTTGGCGGTGCTCCGCAGCTTCGTAGGCGGACTCAAGGTTACCGTCGGCGACGTGAGTTTCGGCCTGGACATTGATCCCGAGGTAGGAGCCGCCGACAGCGGCGACCTCGAGATTGACCTGCCGAATCTCTTTGTTGCCGTTGCCGAAGCTGCAGAGGAAAGAAAAAGCGCCGTCGCAGTGTTCATAGATGAAATCCAATACTTCAGCCACGAGGAATTGGGGGCGCTGATCATGGCGATGCATAGGCTGCAGCAACGGCAGCTCCCGATGGTACTCCTGGGAGCCGGCCTCCCGATCCTCCCGGGGCTGGCCGGCGAATCGAAATCGTACGCCGAGCGGCTCTTCAGTTTCCCGGACATTGGTGCGCTCTCGGAGGCAGACACAACGGATACCCGTATTTCCTCCAGGAATGGGGATACCAGGCTTGGAATCTTGCCACGGCCAGCCCAATCACACTGAAGGTCGTCAAGAGTGCTACTGCAACGGTCATCCCGCGCCTGGACAAGAACTTCTTCCGCGTCCGCTTCGACCGGCTTACGCCGAGCGAGAAGAATTTTCTGCGAGCAATGGCCAAGCTGGGGCCAGGCGCTCATCGCACCGGCGACATAGCAGACACCTTGGGTGTAAAGGTCACCAGCCTCGGGCCGGTCCGCGCGAAGTTGATCAAGAAAGGGATGGTCTACAGCCCGGCGCACGGTGACATGGCCTTCACCGTGCCGCTGTTCGACGAGTTCATGATTCGAGCAATGCCGACCTTCAGACGTTGAGCCTGGCCGACGGATGGAATTTCGCATCGCTGATACGTTCACCGACAGCCTAGCTCGGCTTAGCGGCGATGAGCGGAAGGCTGTCAAGACGACTGCGTTCGATCTGCACCTCGATCCGGCCAATCCCGGGATGCGATTCCACAAGCTGGGAAAGGCGAAGGACAAAAATTTCGGTGCAGGCGCTTTGCCTGATGTTACCCTGCGGCAATCACAGCTACGGTGATCACATTCGGCGGTCACGCGTTACCCGTCGCGACCACCGGCGGCATCCGAGCGACGATAGCGAGCCTTGTCGTTCCGGTGGCACACGCCGGCGGTGGCGATTTCGACAGCGGTAACGGCCGTACGCCCCCAACACGGACTACAGTTCGACAAGTGAATAGCACGTGCTCCGTCCGCCGGCCGCGTCCTTGGCCAAGATGCCGCGTCTGACAAGTTCATCGATGTCGCGAAGAGCGGTATCCTGCGAGCATTTGGCGAGCGTGGCCCATTTGGATGAGGTCAGCTTGCCTTGGAAGCCATCCAAAAGACGATTGACGATCGCGCGCTGCCGGTCGTTGAAAGATGCGTTCGTCTGCGCCTCCCAGAACCGCGCTTTCCTGAGAACGGTTGCCAACACCCCTTCGGCCCCGTGAAACGCGCGACCGAGGCACGCGAGAAACCATTCGAACCAAGGGGTAACGTCGAGGTCGCCCCTCTGCGTCGTTGCAAGGATATCGTAGTAGGCTTTTCGCTCCGCACGGATTTGGGCGGACATGCTGTAGAAACGCTGCGAGCTCTTCTCTGAACGTGCCAACGCCATATCGGCGATGGCACGTGCGATGCGGCCGTTGCCGTCCTCGAAGGGATGGATGGTCACGAACCATAGATGCGTGAGCCCAGCTTTGAGCACCGAGTCGATATCGGCTTTACCGTTGAACCAGTTGAGGAAGGTGCGCATCTCACCGTCAAGGCGTTTGGCGACCGGCGCCCGATAGTGAACCCGCTCGCGACCCACGGGACCGGAAACTACCTGCATCGGTCCCGAGCTGTCTTCGCGCCAGGCCCCGACCGTGGTGCGTGTCATGCCGCTGCGGCCGGACGGAAACAACGCCGCATGCCAGCCGAATAGTCGTTCCTTCGTGAGAGGTCGATCGTAGTGCTGCGTCGCGTCGAGCATCATCTCGACAACGCCCTCGACGTTGCGATCGGCGGTGGTCAAAGCACCAATGTCTATGCCGAGCCGCCGGGCGATGGAGGAGCGCACTTGTTCCTCGTCGAGGATCTCACCCTCGATCTTGCTCGACTGGATTACGTCTTCAGTTAGGGTTCGGAGAACGGCTTCGTTGCGCAGACTGAAGCCACGGCTCTCCATCTGTCCAATAAGCCGCCCTTGCCGGTAGCGAACGTCTGCGAGCTGTTCGGCCAGCCGCTCATGGTTCCAACGGAACTTGGGCCAATCCGCCAGATCGTAAATATCACCCGTCATTCACCGCAGCTCTTGCGGTGAATCTGGTCCGCATTCGCCGCACAAGCAACGATAATCTCCGCATTTTGTGCGGTCAATAGGCTGGATTTCCTCCGCAACGCTCCTGGCCAAGGCGGGCGTTAAGTGTTGGTCCTCGCCCCGTGCTGGCCGATTGACTCAGCCGCCTCATGCCGCAAGCCGATACTCGTGGAAGGATGCCTGACCATGGCCCTGGGGCGAGGTCATGATTGCGCAAAACCGGTGGGGTCATGATTCTGAAAAACCCACCGGCCAGGTGGAGTCATGATTCTGGGAAATCACACTCGGCTATCACCTCAGCCCGGCGGGGCTTCGAGTTGCCGCCCCCACCGGCGCCACCACCCTGAGGCCGATCGGCTGCTGCTGCTCTGCGACAACGGTGGATGCAACGGGAGAAACTCGAGTACCAGAAATAGCAAAGGCCCCGAAGGGCCTTGTGCAATTCGAGGGAGCACCGCACCGGGACGGAACCCGGCACCGAACTCCCTCCTCGTAATACTAGAGGTATCCTAAGGCCGCCCTCAGCATGCTGTCAAGCATGACCGCCCTGCGCTTCAGCGGGTGGCATAAATTTCTCAGAGCCCGCCCCGCTCCCCCTTCCCCACGGCCGGACGCGATTCGGCATAACGCCGAACCGATCGCCCTGCCGTGCAAGGAGGGTGAGCATGGACTCGCTCCCGTATGAAATTGTGACTAGCCCGCCGACGCAGCACTGTCGGCGCGGCGCATCGTTCCTGCCGCTGCGTATACGCGTGGAGCTCGTCTGTGAAGGGCCACCGGAAACGCGCATCCAGATCACGGGTTCCGCTGATGTCTACGAGTTCCTACGCGAGTACTCCGCGCGCTGGGATCGCGAACGGTTTCTCACAATCCTCCTCGACGTTAAGCACCGGGTGCTCCGGGTCGTGCCCAGTATCCCCCCCCCGTGTTCACCACATTCGCGCGCTTTGTCACGACCGCTAACAACTCATGATGGAGTCCGTTAAAAAGCGGGATCTCTACGACTCGATCGTCCGAGTTTTGACGATTGTAGCTGAGGAGCAGGAACGCGTTGGCCGATGCCCTGGTGCGGGCGGACGCGATTGTGGTAGTCACGGTATTCAGTCAGGACCGCCAGTAGGTGTCGCTCGCCGAGAATCAGTCGAGGCACTCAAAGGTGAGCGCAAAGGCCAGCACCACTGACGAACCCCGAAGAAGACGACAACCCACCAGCCGTGCCGCTGGCCTGCTAGCTCGTGCCTCCCTATTCACGGGCATTTTCATGTCCCGGTTCGTGCGGAATTGGGACAGATCCCAATTGCGGATAGACGTGAGCCGCCGCCAACCGACCACAGGAGACAGTCTCATGGGAGTTGATTTGGTTCGAGCTCAGCCCGAGCACGTAGGTGAATTGGGCAGAATACTCTACGAGGCTTTCAAACACATCGCTGATAAGCATCACTTCCCTCCCTTCTTCCCGAGCGTCGCCTTGGCACGCCAGGTAATCGGTGGGCTGCTGCAGCGAGCCGACATCTACGGCGTAGCCGCCCTCGTCGATGGCCAGCCTGTTGGGTCGAACTTCCTGGAAGTTACGGACGAGGTTGCGGGAGTACAGGTGATTAGCGTGGACGTGTCGTTTCACGGTCGGGGAGTTGGGCGAGCTTTGATGGAGGATGTCCTCAGCCATGCTCGACGGAACGACTTCGAAACGGCACGGCTGCTTCAAGAATCACACAACGTGGGGTCGCTTTCCCTCTATGCCTCTCTTGGGTTCGACACCAAAGAAGCTGTAGCCTTCATGCACCCTTACGCGGCACCTGGAGTCGGTGTGCGCGCGATCATCACGGCCGACCTACCCGTCATCGAGCAGCTATCGAAGCGTGTCTATAAGGTCTGCCGGCGCAATGAGGTGGCCGGCTTCCTTGACCGGCGTAGCGCAGCCCTGCTACGTGAGCGCGAAGGTCGCGTCACGGGCTATTTCCTACCTGGAGTAAACGGCCATGGTGTCGCCGAGACTCGAGAGGACGCACTTACGCTCGTCGGAGAAGCTGCGAATCGATATCCTGACGAAGATACCCGCTTCTTCTGTCCATTGAGCCAAGGCGATCTCTATCGGGAAGCCCTCAAGGCGGGCTGCCGTACCATAGAGGTGATGAACCTCATGGTTGCAGGCCAGTACGAACGACCAGAAGAAGTGTGGATGCCGTCCGTGACCTATTGAGCCAGCCGAGGGGGCTGGACAGGTCTGCCGACGCTTCATCTACAGTAAATTCGTGCCGGGACCTGTCTCAAAGTCGTTGACAGGTTCCGGCACGGCAACCGGATCAACGATCAAGGGTGTATCGATGGCGAGACTGAAGAATGTTCACCCCGGAGAGGTCCTGCTCGAAGAGTTCCTCGTCCCCATGAGGATCAGCCAGAACGGTCTGGCGCGCGCGATCGGCGTGCCGCCGCGCCGGATCAATGAGATCGTCCTCGGGAAGCGGGTTATCACCGCAGACACTGCGCTGCGGCTCGCTAGAGCTTTCGGTACGTCCGAGATCTTCTGGCTCGGCTTGCAGGCCGACTACGACCTGGAGAAGACTCGCCGGGTGATTGCCAAGGATCTTGCGGAGGTCGAACGCATTTATGAGCAAGCGCAAGCAACCCGTGACTGATCCGCAAGTAGCCGAGTACTGGCTCACTCACGATAGCGCCGATGAGATCGACTGGTCGAAGTCTAGAGCCGGGACGTGCCCTACCAATCGTTGATGAAGATTCTGCTCGCTGAGAAGGTGGCCGCGCTACGTCAGAAAGCCAGCTGAAGCCCGCCTGACAGCTCCGGCCCATCCGCAGCCTGCACTAGTCGCGCCAACCGCCCGGTAGCTGTCGCCACATCCGTACGGCTCGGGTGATGTAAGCTAGTCCCTCGCAGCGCGCATATCAGCCGCCACCGGGCGCCCCCCGAGCGCGCGAAGACCGGACAATGCTGAGATTGGAACCTTTCGCGGCAGGGCTGGTCGCGTTCTTGCTCCCGCTCGCCTGACCGTACCCGTGGGCGTCACCGTCGTCTGGGCTCCATGAACCGACCGCGGGCGCAACGCCGCATCTGGTACGGCCAGGGGAGCATCGTAGGAATGAAAGTCGCAAGTAGCCGCTTCGTCGTGTGCGCGCTCCTGCTCGCATACGCACAACCCGCCTTCGCTGATCACGTCCTCCCGTTCAGCGCGCCGCGCCCTTTTCCCATCCCCCCGGTCGATACCCCGACACTCGCTGAGGGCAGCATCAGCGTGCGTCTCAAAGCGATCCCCGCGGCGGAAAAGATCGAGATCTCGCTTCCCGATGCGACCAGCGCCGTGGCGTCGCGCGTCGGCTTCGTCCGCCGCGACGAGGATGACTACACGTGGTCTGGCCGGCTCGAGGGCGGCAGCGGCGACGTCGTGTTGACCGTCAAGGGCGACGCGGTGGCCGGCAGCATCACCACGCCCAACGGCGCCTTCGTGATTCGGCCCGAGGCCGGTGGCGATCACCGGATCTTTTTGATCGACGAGTCACGCCTGCCCCTCGAGATCGGGCTGCCCGATGCCGATGAAACGCAGCCTACCGGCAGCGATGCGGTGGCCGTGCCCGACACCGCAGGAGGGGCGCTCGACGTTCTGATCGTCTACACGCCGCAAGCCCGGGACGCGGCCGGTGGCACCAATGGCATCGAAGCGTCGATCCAAAACTCGGTGGACTGGGCGAACACGGCCTACGCCAACAGCGGAATCGCGGCCCGCCAGCACTTGGTACACACCCAGTTAATCTCGTACAGCGACTCCGGCGACATGAGCGCGGACCTGACCTGGATTCGCGGTCAGATGAACTCCGGCACGACCGAGGTGGGAGGGCTGCGCAACACCTACGGCGCCGACCTCGTAGCCCTGGTCGTCGATACGGGCCAGTACTGTGGCATCGCCTACGTGATGACCAACGTCTCCACCTCGTTCGCGAGCAATGCAGCAAGCGTCACGCGGCGCGCTTGCTTGCCCTCGACCCACGCGCACGAGGTCGGTCACAACCAGGGCTGCATGCACGACCCGGATAACTCGAGCTACAACGGCGCCTACAACTACTCCTTCGGCCACCGCTACTGCTTTACCGGGGGCTTCCGTACGGTGATGGCCTACTCGTGCACGGGAGCGACCCGGATCCCCTACTTCTCCAACCCCGACGTCTACTACGACAATGGCGCGGGCTCGCTCGCCACCGGCCAGTGGGCTCCCGACTGCAGCAGCCCGTTCGGAGCTTGCCGCGACTGCGCGGCAACGATCGATCTGACGGCCCCGACGGTCGCAAGCTTCCGGCAAAGCGCAACTCCGCTCTGCGGCGACGGCGCGGTGAATCAACCGAGCGAGCAGTGCGACGGCAACGACCTTGGGGGCAAAAGCTGCGCGGACCTGGGCTTCAGCTCAGGCAGCCTAGCCTGTCGCTCCGACTGCACGGTGGACACGACCGGCTGCAGCTTCTGCGGCGATAACGTGCGCGGTCCGAGCGAAGCGTGCGACGGCACCGACCTCGGCGCGGCAAGCTGCGCCGACGTCGGCTGCAGCGCTGGCACGCCGACCTGCACCCCCCAGTGCACCCTCGACTCGAGCACCTGCACCGACTGCGTCGTATGCGACGCAGACGGGACCTGCGAAACCGACGAAGACTGCACGGGCTGCCCCAGCGACTGCGCCGGGGGGAACGGAGCGGTCTGCGGCAACGGCGTGTGTGAAACCGGCGACGGCGAGGATTGCCTCTCGTGCCCGACTGACTGCCGGGGACGGCAAGGCGGAAAGCCCGCAGGCCGGTTCTGCTGCGGCGATGGAGACGGCGCCGGACCGCGGCCTTGCAGCGATCCCGTCTGCACTCAGAACGGGTGGAGCTGCAACGCCGTTCCAACGCTCCCCTACTGCTGCGGCGACGGTCAGTGCACCGGCATCGAGGATGGCTCCCGCTGCCAGCTCGACTGTGGAACGGCGCCTTACTGCGGAGACGGGCTGTGCTCCAATGGTGAGACGGCGTGTGAGTGCCCCGCGGACTGCGGCGGATTGAGCGCTTGCGTCTGCGCCGCGGTCGGTGCTGCCTGCAACTCGGGTAGTGACTGCTGCTCGGGCAAGTGCCGCGGTCCCGCAGGCGCCAAGGCGTGCATGTAGCGACTGCGGGCGACAACCCCGAGAGGAGAGGGCGATACCCGGACCATCGTCCATCTAGCCCTGCAGCATCAACTCGCGTAGACTACGAAAACCGCACGTGTTTTTCGATCAGGCGTGGACATCGACGAGGAGTACCACAGAGATCCCTCGACGATGTCGGCGATCGCCCTCGCGTGGACGGTTGGCGCTCCGTGAGCTCGTCGTCATCGCACGCTCGCAACCGTGTGGCACCGAATACAGTTCGCCAAAGCCCGTCAACATCTATTAGCGCGTCGCTGGCGTTGCGTTGGGGAGGACCCGCCCAAACTGGCTTGAGCTTTTTTTGGTTTCTTGCACTTGACCAGCGCTGCCGCCTAGCCTAGGTTTCGTAAGGCCGAACCTGTCCGGTTGCGCAGAGCGAAGGGAACTCGCGTCGATTCAAGCCGGGGCACCGCGACAGAACTGCATGAACCGTGACAGCCGAGGATCGGAGGAGGGGATGAAATCGCGGAAGGTCACTTCATGCCGCACGCTAGCCCTAATTCTGCTTGCACTATTCGTCGTTCCGGCCCCGGCGGATGCCGCTCCGATGGCGCCCTCGCCTCAGCTCACGGCGACTGCGGTTTCAAGTACGACGATCGACCTAGGATGGAACGATGTGAGCACACACGAGAGCGACTACTCGGTCGAGCGAAGCCTCAGCTCCACAACCGGGTTCGTCGTCATCGCCACGACGGCAAAGAACGTCGTCACCTATCGCAACAGTGGGCTCGTCAGCGGTACGACCTATTACTACCGTGTTCGAGCGTTTCGGAACGGCAGCGCTAGCTCCTACTACTCGAACGTCGCCAGCGCGACCACACCGGATACCACCGCCCCCTCCGTGCCAACCGGGCTCACGGCCACGGCAGCGAGCTGCAGTCAGATCAACCTTAGCTGGAGCGCCTCCACCGATACCGGCGGCGCGGGCCTCAAGGGCTACAACGTCTATCGTGGCGGCGTCTTCTTCAAGCAGGTGCTCGCGCCGGCCACCTCGACCAGCGACACGGGCCGGGCTGCCTCGACGACCTACTCCTACACGGTCGTGGCCTTCGACAACGCGGGCAACCTCTCTGCCCAGAGCGCCGCGACGAGCGCGACGACGCCTGCCTGTCCCGATACTACCGCGCCCTCGGTGCCAACCGGCCTCGCGGCCTCGGCCACAAGCTGCAGTCAGATCGATCTTAGCTGGAGCGCTTCCACCGACACGGGCGGCTCGGGCCTCAAAGGCTACAACCTCTACCGTAGCGGCGTCTTCCTCAAGCAGGTGCTAGCGCCGGCCACCTCGACCAGCGACACGGGCCGGGCCGCTTCGACGACTTACTCCTACACAGTCGCAGCCATCGACAATGCGGGCAACGCCTCGGCCCAGAGCGCCGCGAAGAGCGCGACGACGCCTGCCTGTTCCGATACCACCGCGCCCTCGGTGCCAACCGGCCTCACGGCCTCGGCTGCAAGCTGCAGTCAGATCGATCTTAGCTGGAGCGCCTCTACCGACACGGGCGGCTCGGGCCTCAAAGGCTACAACGTCTATCGTGGCGGTGTCTTCGTCAGGCAGGTGCTAGCGCCGGCCACCTCGACCAGCGACACCGGTCGGACCGCCTCTACGGCCTACTCCTATACGGTGGCTGCGATCGACAACGCGGGCAACGCCTCGGCCCAGAGCGCCGCGAAGAGCGCGACGACGCCTGCCTGTTCCGACACCACGGCACCCTCCGTGCCCGCGGGGCTTTCGGCCTCGGCCTCGAGCTGCAGTCAGATCGATCTTGCCTGGAGCGCCTCCACCGACACGGGCGGCTCGGGCCTCAAGGGTTACAACGTCTATCGTGGCGGCGTCTTCCTCAAGCAGGTGCTAGCC
>CAZKRI010000050.1:0-22174 GCA_964555245.1 uncultured Myxococcales bacterium | reverse complement strand
ACGTCCACCAACCGCCGACGCTTTGCCATCGCAAAGTCATGCCAAGTTTTTCCGCCTCCTCAAGCTCCGCAAACCCTTGCCTGCAGGGGGTTTCACGAGCTCAGCTCGGAAATTTCATCCACTCGATCGGGAGAAGACCCAGAACAAGGCTGCTGATCCGGATCCCGATTTGACGGCGCTGCAGGCTTCGGTCGACGATCTGCTCGGCAGTACGGGCGTGCCGTGTGAGAACCCGGGCGCCGGCGTCGGCAACTGTCTTCAGTGCACGTCGAGCCTCACTCCCGTCGTGGTCGGGGTCGACGAAGAGGAGGGCAGAGCGAGGATTTCCGTCAAGGTGACGACCGAGCCGAACCCGGCCACGGGCAGACCCGTGAGGGACAGCGACAGCCTGAAGCTACGCTGCCTCGACTGCCCCTCGGAGAGTGCCTTCGCACACATCGATCGCATCGTTTTCCACACGAGCTGCGCGGCGTCGTTGGCCTGCCATACTGGCCCGACACCGCAGGCCGGCTTGAACCTCGATTCGAGAGCCATCGGCTTGCAGGGGGTCTGGGACGAGATCGTCACTGAGGACCCGTCCACATCGGGCGCGCTCGCGCTCGGGCTGCGGCGCGTCCTTCCCGGCGATCCCGATCTGGAGGCGGCCTCATCGAGCGTGTTGATCGAGAAACTCCGCCTGAAACCGAATGAGCTCTCAGCGGCCTATTGCCAGCCGAACGGTCTGCCCGACGGCTGCATGGGCGCTGAGATGCCACCGGGAGTGGACGCGTTCTCCACCGGCAAGCTCGAACTGCTCAAGACCTGGATCGCAGCCGGCGCGCCGCTGGACGGTTGGCCCTCCCGGACGAGCTGTGGGGATCCCGAGGACATCTACACGCCCGCCGAGCCGCTGCCGTCCCCGCCGCCGGGGCAGGGTTTTCAGGTACACATGCCGGCGCCCCCGGACTTCCTCGTCGCTCCCGGAACCGAGTATGAAGGTTGCCAGTGGATCCGGATCCCGCCTGCGGTCACGCAGACGATGTACATCGAGCGCATCGAAATCCGCATGAACCCGAGCACGCACCACATGCTCATGTTCCGTGACCTTCCCGACGGGGGCCCGGCGGCAACTCCGACCGAGTTCGATCCGCAAGACCTGGCTTGCAACAAGAGGTTCGGTCTGACGACCCAGCTTGCCGGATCGCAGGATGCGGAGATCGAGCGCTCGCTGCCCACGGGCGTTTCCTTCGCCGTCGAGCCGGGCGAGGTCTGGGGTATCAACACCCACTACACCAATCCTTACAACGTGCCGGTCTATCCCGAGGTTTGGGTCAACCTCTGGGGGTCGACCACGCCCACCCCCAAGGAACAGAAGACGGTCTACGAGGGCGACGTGGCCTTCAGCATCCCGCCGCATTCGGAAGGCGTCGGGAACCTGACGGCCTACACGCACAGCGGCGGGCCCGCGTGCTTGTTCCTGATCTCGTCGCACGCTCACCGCCGCAACACCGGATTCCGGATCTGGACCCGTCAGCCCACGAGCTGGGATGACCCGACGGGCCTGATCTACAGCAACGCCGACTGGGACCATCCTTTGATCTTGGATCCCCAGCCGCGCTTGCTCCTGAGTCCGGGTGAAAAGCTCTGGTTCCAGTGCCGCTGGGACAACAGGGTTCTGCGAGGATTGTCCGCTCGACTTCGGCCCGCTCGCCGAGGACGAGATGTGCTTCATGCCCGCGGCCTACTACGACGCCGACCCGGGCCCGGCGCCCTGCCCCTACTAGGAGGCGAGTCATTCGGGAGCCCCTACGCGGGTTTGACCCCCGCCTGGTATTCCTAAGGCCGTGGAAACGGGTCAGTATACTTACCGTCGGACCCCGCGATGAGCGGTCCAGTACGAATCATCACGCAGGCGCTGTGTGCCGTGCGGCAACGTTGCCTGCTCGGCGGACGGAGCCGGGTGTACACCGTGAACCACAGCGTCTCTCGACTCCTATCGCTCGTGGCGGCTGCCGCCGTTGCCGGATGCACCACCGGCCAGCCGCGGCCAACCTGGATCAACCGCGCCCTGATCGACCCGGATCCGACCGGCAACACGATTTACATGCAGCCGGTCGAGCCGAACCAGCGTACGGTCGTGTCCAAGGACTACGCCCTCGGCGCGCGCCGGGTGGCGGCGGTGGGCGAGCCGATCGTCGGCGTGCGCAACTACACGGCAACCGACGTGGTGGTTGACGCGATTGCGATCCGAGATTTCCGCCAGCTCTGCTACAGCCCGACCGGTGCCCTCGAGATCGAGGCGGCCAGCTATACCGCCGAGCCCGCCTACGCCGTGGACGCGGATGCTTCTGCCGAGGCGACTGCCGCCGCACCGGCCGCCGAGGCAAGCGTGTCCGTCGAAACGGATGTCTCGGCCGAGCACCGAGCCGGAGCCTATGGGCGTACGACGTCGACGCGTGAGCCTTCCACGACTCCTTCCGCCGGGCCCGGTCTGTTCGGCAAATGGCAGCAGATACTGGGCGCTCCTGTCGCGGACGTGTCCGCGCAGCAGGAGGCAGCCGGCCGGCAGGTGGTCGCCGACACGGAGGTCGAGGGCATGATCGAGGCCGGCGCCGAGCCGCCGAAGGCAGAAGCCGGCGCCTCCGCGCAGCCGTCCGCCGATACCGAGATCCAGTTTCACGCCGAGACAGAGACCCCGAAGGTCGAGATCGGGAAACCGCCCGAGGACGAGCGCCTCAGCGATCTCTACTGCCGCCGGGGTACGCTCAA
Source organism: uncultured Myxococcales bacterium (assembly GCA_964555245.1). Lineage (GTDB taxonomy): Bacteria > Desulfobacterota > Binatia > UBA1149 > SPBQ01 > CAZKRI01. The sequence goes on along the minus strand of CAZKRI010000050.1, from coordinate 19,426 downwards.
GTACGTGTACGGACACCAGGGCGATCGGTTCCCCATTGCCGGTGCGTTCACCGAGAACGAGCGAATGTATTACCTGGTCCAGTTGCCGGCGCCGGGTGGAGATTTGATGCTGGCCGCCGACGACGCCGGGCGTCTCAAGGGCGAGCCCTACGCGGCATGGCGGGACGAAGGGGATACCACGGAAACGCGTCTGGGCGTTCCGCTCAGATACCAGACGACGAAGGTTCCGCTCGAGCTGGAGGGGCCGCTATTCCGCTACGAGCACCGGGAGGCGGTCGTGGCCGGCGGTGGCAGCCAGAACTTCGACCTCATCTACCGAGGCACGAGCTACGATCACCGTGGTCTGATCTACCATGTGCTCTATCGCGAGTACGACCGGACTCGGGCGACCGATCCCATCTACGTCCAAGATCTCGCCTACTCGGGCCAGACCAACACGCTTGACGTGCTCGGGATGCGCATCCACGTCCACGACATCAGCGACGCGCACATTATCTACACGATCCAGGACGACTAAGCCGCTCGAGGCGCCGCCCTGGCCCGACGCCTGCTCTGGAGCTATACGCGGTAAGATGGTCCCGCGGATCGACGTGCGCGCCGCCAACAGGCGCGACGTGGCCTTCATGGTCGAGCTAATTCGCGGACTGGCGGACTACGAGAGGTTGGCCGACCAAGTGACCGCCAGCGAGGCCGCGCTCGGCGAGCATCTGTTCGGCAAGCGCCCCTTCGCCGAGGCGCTCATTGGTGAGGTCGACGGAGAGCGCGCCGCATACGCCCTCTTCTTCCACAACTACAGCACGTTCCTCACGCGCCCGGGGATCTTCGTCGAGGATCTGTTCGTGCTGCCCGCGCAGCGCCGCCGGGGTCTGGGCCGGGCGATGCTGGCGCGCATTGCGCGGCTTGCGGTCGAGCGGGACTGCGCTCGGGTGGAATGGGCGGTGCTCGACTGGAATGCGCCGGCGATCGCGTTCTACCAGCGGCTCGGGGCCACGCCCGTCGACGGATGGACGACCTACCGGCTCACGGGCGAGGGCCTGCGGGCGTTTGCAGGAACTCGCTGAGCCGGTCGCACGTGAGGCAGATGGCTGCCATTGCTCGGACCGCTGCACTATACTGACGCCAGATGTAGCCCGTTCGACGGGCATCGACTACGCGAATGACATCGAGAGAGAAAGGCCACGGCCAGCTCGAGGCGATCATCGATTCGGTAGCCGAGAGCTACAAGCTCGGTCGTGGGATCGACAAGCTCGAGAGCGCCGCCCTACCCAACCAGCGCAAGGTCGCTGAGGCTCTGCTCCACTTGGAGCACGTGGTCTACATGGGGTGCTACTCGGCTCGTGAGCTTGACCGGGTCAACCTCCGCCAGCATCTGGCCGAACATCTCTACGAGGCCTTCGACATGTTGGCGGAGCAGATCTCCCGAGCCGTGGCTTACTACCGGTCGGGAGGCGCGGAGCCGAGCGAGCAGGATGCGGACTGGAGCCAGCGGGTCGTGCTGGAGGTGTTCGCGGAAATTCCGCGGCTGCGCGCGCTGGCTTCCCTCGACGTCGACGCCGCCTACCGAGGCGATCCGGCTGCCGGCAGCACCGAAGAGATCATTTTCAGTTATCCTGGGCTGCAAGCGATCACGGTCTACCGCATCGCACACGAGTACTACCGGCGCGGCGTGCCGATGATCCCACGCATCATGACCGAGGACGTTCATGGGCGTACCGGGATCGACATCCATCCGGGTGCACAGATCGGCAAGTCGCTGTTCATCGACCACGGCACCGGCGTGGTCATCGGCGAAACCACCGAGATCGGCGACGACGTCAAGATCTACCAGGGCGTGACTCTCGGTGCGCTCGCGATCGCGCGCGATGAGGGTGGGGAGCTGATCCGCGCCGGGAAACGGCACCCGACCATCGAAGACCGCGTGACGATCTACGCCGGTGCGAAGATCCTGGGCGGCGGCACGGTCATCGGCGCAGGCTCGGTCATCGGCGGCAACGTTTGGCTGACCGAGTCGGTGCCACCCAACAGCCAGGTTACCTACTCGATGACGGCGCCTGGTGGCGAGCAACAGACCATCCGTCCGCTGCGCAAGGGTTCAGGAGCGAGCTGAGTCACGGTTGCGTTGGTCGCCGGGGCTCGACCAATATACCGGCGTGCCGCTCGAAGAAGCGCTCTTCGACCCCACACCCGAGCACGCGATGCTGCGCGCTACCGTTCGCCGCTTCGTCGAAGCCGAGGTGGAACCGCAGGCCGACATCCACGATCAGTCCGGCACGCTGAATGCCGCGCTGCTGCGCCGCTGTGGTGAACTGGGGTTGCTGGGCCTCACGGTCCCCGAGCGCGCCGGCGGCGCCGGGTTGGATGCGGTGGCCGCGGTCATCGCCCATCACGAACTGGCGCGCAGCGATCCCGGCTTCACCTTGGCATATCTGGCGCACTACGTGTTGTTCGTGAACAACTTCTACCACGCCGCCGACCCCGCTCAGCGCGCGCGAATCCTGCCTCGGGTTCTCACCGGCGAGTGGATCGGCGCAATGGCGATGACCGAGCCGGGCGCCGGAACCGACGTGCTAGGCATGACGACGACCGCGGTCCGGCGCGGCGATGCCTACGTGATCGATGGCCGCAAGATGTTCATTACCAACGGTTATGAAGCTCACTGCGTTCTGACCTATGCCAAGGTGGATGGGCGCGTGACCGCCTTCGTGGTCGAGCGGGGCCTTCCCGGCTTCACCTCCGGGGAGCCGATTTCGAAGATGGGGATGCGCGCCTCGACCATGTGCGAGCTGGTCTTCGACCATTGCGAGGTGCCGGTGACCAACCGTTTGGGCGAGGAGGGCGGCGGCATCGCCTGCATGATGCGCAACCTCGAGATCGAGCGTCTCTGTCTGGCGGCGATCAGCCTGGGAATCGCCGACCGGTGTCTGGAGGTGATGATCGACTACGCCGGCGAGCGCAAGGCCTTTGGCCGGCCGATCGCTGAGTTCGGGCAGATCCAAAGGTACATTGCCGAGTCCTACACCGAGGCGGAAGCGGCCCGCTGTCTGGTCTATCGGGAGGCGGCGCGGGTCGGGCCGGACTCACGCAACCGGGTCGGGACGGATGCTGCCAAACTGTTCGCAGCGCCGGCTGCCAAGCGCATCGCCGACCACGCCATGCAGGTGCTCGGCGGTTACGGGTACACGACCGAGTACAAGATCGAGCGTTTCCTGCGTGACGCCAAGCTCAACGAGATCGGCGGTGGGACCCTGGAAAGCCATCAGAAAAACATCGTGCGCGAACTCATGCGCGAGCGTCCGGCTCACAGCTGAGCGGCCGCCTGGGACGTCACCAAGGGAGGTAAACAGTGCCCAAGCCGCAGAGCCAAGCCGCCTTGTTCGACGTCATCTACCAATGCCGGGCGATGCGCCGGCTGAAGCCCGATCCGGTTCCCGAGGCGGTGCTGCTGCAACTGGTCGACGCGGCGATCCACGCGCCCAGCAGCAGCAACGCGCAGAACTGGCGGTTCGTGATCGTCCGAGATCGTGCGCTCAAGACGCGCATCGCCGCCGAGTGGCGCAAGGGCTGGGGCTGGTACAAGGAGATCGTCGCTGCGGCCGCGCTACGCGACGGTGAGGATCCGGCTTCGCGCCAGCGGTCGGTCAAAGCCGGCGACTACATGGTCGATCACCTCTCAGATACGCCAGCGATCATCTTCGTCTGCATCAAGCGGGACGAAGCGGTTGCCAAGGCCTTGACCTCACCGTCGACGGTAACCGCGGCGCTGCGTCACCTCGGTATGGGCGGGACCTTGCGGCTGCTCGGCGGAGCCAGCCGCGCGCAGATCACCGGCATCCACTCGACGGCATACCCAGCAGTCCAGAACCTATTGCTGGCGGCGCGCGCGCTGGGGCTAGGAACGGTGCTCACCACTCCGCAACTGTTCTGCCCCGGGGTCTACGAGCGCATGCTCGACCTGCCCAAGCACGTCACCCTGACCGCGGTGATTCCGGTGGGGTACCCCGTGGGCAAGTTCGGGCCGGTCACCCGTCCACCGCCGGAATCCGTGGTGAGCTGGGATCGCTACGCGGACTAGACCGTGAGCGAATCGCTCGCAGAGTTGATCAAACTGCTCGACCTCGAGGAGCTCGAGGTCAACATCTTTCGCGGGCATAGTCCGCCCGAGGAACGACTGAGAGTGTTCGGCGGCCAGGTCGCCGCACAGGCGCTGGTCGCCGCCACGCGCACGGTGCCCGAGGATCGGCCGGTGCACTCGCTGCACTCGTACTTCCTGCGGCCGGGCGACGTCCAGGTGCCGATCGTGTACTTCGTCGATCGGATTCGTGACGGCCGCTCGTTCACCACCCGTCGTGTCGTCGCGATTCAGCATGGCCAGGCGATCTTCAACATGGCGGCGTCTTTTCACGTGCGCGAGCGCGGTGTGGAGCATCACCTGGAGATGCCGCAGGTTCCCGATCCCGAATCCTTGCCCACCTTCCTCGAGCGCATGCGCCGCAAGTACGGAAGCAAACTGCCCGAATCGCTGACCCGCGGTCGCTCGGTGGACATCCGCTACTGCGACCCGCTCGATTGGAAACCTGCGGCCGGACAGGAGCCGCGCGCCTGCGTCTGGTTACGCGCCGATGGTAGCCTGCCGGAGGACCCGCGCATTCATCGCGCCGTGCTCGTCTACGCCACCGACTATACGTTGACCGACGCCGTCATGCGGCCACACGGCGTCCACTGGTTGCAGCCCGGAGTCATGACCGCGAGCCTGGACCACGCCGTGTGGTTCCATCGCGACATGTGCGCGGACCAGTGGTGGCTCTACGCGCAAGACTCGCCCGCCGCCGCCGGCGCCCGCGGCCTGGCGCGCGGCTGCATCTTCACGCGCGACGGACAGCTTGCCTGCTCGGTGGCGCAGGAGGTGGTCCTGCGCACGCCGGAGCGGTCCGAATGAAGCCGCCAAGCATCGCGGCGCTTGTGGCAGTGTCCCTCCTGACATCGTCGTGCGGGGACGACGATCCGACGACCAGCGGCGTTGCGGTGACCTACTCCGTTACGCTGGGTGTGACGACAGCCTCCGGGGATCTGGGAGCGCTTCAGTTCGACGTGAGGTATCGGGGATCGGAGGGTGGTTGGCTCGGCGCGGGCTCCGGTGCGGTCTGTTCTCCCACGATTCCCGTCGACCTCGCTACCTTCAATGATCGGGGTGAGGGAGTGCTGAGCGGTGCGGTGGTCGATCTGGAAGGTATTTCCACGCCAGGGGCGGTGTGCACGTGTGGCTTCAAGACCAGGGAGGCCATCCGTCCTGGTCGATTCTCGATCCAGGTCATCGATGCGGCCGGCACGGATAACGGCGCCGCATCACCCGATCCGTTTCCTCGAATGACCGTGGTGGAGATCCAACCAATCGACGCCACACAAACGACCACCGCCGCATCCACCACCAGCGTTGACGAAGCCGCGCGGGCACGCGACCGGTGACCCGCCCGGCCGATCCGCGTTGATCGTGCCGCGGATTGGCACGCGCAAGGAGCAGTGGGTTCGCGCGGAGCGCTCGCGGCCTGGCTCGAGCGCGACGTTCCGCCTGGAAAAGGCGTTGGGCCTGCGCTAGCGGAGCGCGGAAGCCTGCCCGACGACCACCTTCGTTCCGCCGTCCTTCTCGACCCAGACCTCCAGATGCACACGGGTGCGCCCGGCCTCGGGCACCTGCTCGACTTCCTCGGCGCAGGCCGCGACGGACTCATTCGCCCACAGCACGTTGACCAGCCGCACGTCCACCTTGCCGCCCGCAAGCCAGCCTTCGCCGAACTCCCCGGTCAATAGCTCCGAGATCAGACAGACAGGCAGCATTCCCTGGACCACGATGTCGGGAAAGCCTAGCGCGCGCGCTGACTCGCGATCGGTGTGGTAGTTCTTCCCTGGTCCCGAGAAGCGCTCGCACATGCGTTGATCGACCAGCCTCCGTAGTGGCGCCAGAACCCGTCCGCCCTTGCCCCCGACGCTAAAGCGGCGGGTAGGCTCGGCCTCGCGCTGCCGGGTCACCACGTCGCCGGTGCCCGTGGTCGGGTCCTGCACCAGAAAACTCTGATGGGTCAGGCCACGGTTTAGCAGCGTGCCACCCTCGTCGAGCACCCAGGTTTCCTTGACGACGTAGTCGCGGCCACGCTTGCGATAGCGGTCGCGGACGAAGCTCCGGGTGACGACGTCCTGCCCGATCGCGCCCGGATGGAAGAGCTCCCACTCCTGGCGAGCGTGCAGGTTGCCGTAGATGTTGGCGAGGTACCACTCGAGGTCCCGATAGCATTCCGAGTGGAGGAGCAGGGCCGGCGCCAAGCGTGAGTAGAGCGGCTGACTCGTGTCCAACGCTTCGCAGTAGGCGTCGACCAACGAGCGGTCCAGCCGCTCGCGTCGGCCGCCCAGGTCGCGGCCGACGTAGACCGGTTCTCCGTTGAGGTTCATCGCGGCGCCGGATTAGAACGGCGAAGCTCGGCCGAGGCAACGCGATTCGCCTTGGACGCAGCCGCAAGCTCAAATAAGCCGCGCGCCGAGCGCCCGAGCACATGGGAACGCCGAGCTATCGCACCGCCGAGGTCGAACAGTTCCGGGCTGCCTTCCGCGCATTCCTCCAGGCGGAAGTCCTGCCGCACATCGAGGACTGGGAACGCAGCGGCGGCATTCCCCGAGAGTTCTGGCGTGCGATGGGGCGCCATGGGTATCTGTGCCCCGGGCTTGCGGAAGAGATGGGAGGCAGTGGCGCTCCCTTCGGGTTCTCGGTGGTCATCTGCGAAGAGTTGGGTTGGACCGGCGCCATGGGTATCCAGACGGCGGTCTCGGTCCATTCCGACATCACCGTTCCGTACGTGGACGCGCTTGCCCGACCGCCGTTGCGGCGCAGATGGCTTCCGGGTTGCGCCAATGGCGAGTTGATCGCGGCCATCGGAATGACCGAGCCCGGGGTGGGCTCGGATCTGGCGAACCTGCGCGCGAGCGCGGTCCGCGACGGCGACGAATACGTCATCAACGGCCAGAAGACCTTCATCACCAACGGCATCGCGTGTGATCTCATCGTGCTCGCGGTGCGTACGGATCCCACGGCTCGCCCCGCGCATGCCGGCGTCAGTCTGATCGTGGTCGAGGCCGATACCCCCGGCTTCAGCAAGGCACGCAAGCTCGCCAAGATGGGCCAGCACGTCGGGGACACCGCTGAGCTGTTCTTCGAGGACTGCCGGGTGCCTGCCGGCCACTTGCTGGGCGAGGAGGGTGCGGGATTCCGCTACCTGATGGCCAATCTCCAGCGCGAAAGGCTGATGATCGGGATCGCCGCGCAGGCGGCCGCCGAGCAGATGCTCGAGAAGACGCTGCCCTACGTGCGCGAGCGGCGGGCCTTCGGCCAGCCCGTGGGCAGTTTCCAGCACAACGCGTTCAAACTGGTCGAGCGCGCCACCGAAATCGAGATCGGCAGAACGTTCCTCGATGCGATCATCGATGAATTCATCGCGGGCCAGGACATCACCAAGCGTGTCTCGATGGCCAAGTGGTGGCTTGCGGACATGGCCAACCGGGTCGCCTACGATGCCGTGCAACTGCACGGTGGCTACGGATACATGGCCGAGTATCCGATCGCGCGCGACTACGTCGACGTGCGCGCGATGCCCATCTACGCCGGTTCGAACGAGGTCATGAAGCTCATCCTGGCGCGGATGCTGGGTTTGGCCGAGAGAGAGGACGGGTGAGCTTGCTGCGATGAGAGAGGCGCCGGTCAAACCGAACAAGGAGGATGCCAGTCGGCTCAAGCCCGGCGAAGACTACGGCTACACCAAGTCGTTCTACCAGAGCTGGGAGGTTGCCGAAGACTACAACTTCCACCGCTGGGGTACGCCGGTGCGCGCGCAGCGCAACGTTCGTAAGTGGAAAACTATCCTGCGAGCGCTCGCGAAGACCGGCGGCGTGCGCTCGATCCTCGATCTACCGTGCGGAGCGGGTCGCTTCATTGGCCGGTTGGCCGAGTGCGGCTGGCGGATGACCGGTGCCGACATCTCGGTGGAGATGATGGAGGTCGCGCGCACCGGTATCGGCAAGGTGGACGGCATCGACGGTTACGTGCGTGCCGATGCCGAGCATCTTCCCTTCGCCACGGGCTCGGTCGACTGCGTTCTGTCGATCCGGTTCTTCCTGCACGTCGACGCTCCCACGCGCGCGCGAATGCTGCGCGAGATGAGCCGCGTATCGCGCCGCTGGCTGATCCTGGACTACCGCCACAAGTACAACTACCGGTACGCCGTTTGGCGGCTGCGGCGGTTGTTGGCTCTGACGGATCTTCCTCTGGATCGCATTGGCCGGGCGCAGCTTCACAGCGAGCTAGCCGATGCGGGGCTCGTCGCGCGTGCAGTGTTCCCTGTTACCCTGCTGTTTTCCGACAAGTGGATCGTGCTCTGTGAGAAAACTGCGCCCGCAACGGGGTAGGCGAGGGAGCGTGTCGCGCGGTGAAGGCGGCCTGGAGCTCAGCGCGCTCGGGGACGCGCGCATCGAGCAGATCGTGGGCGAAGGTGCGAGCTGCAGCGTGTACTTGGCTTGCTGGCGCGACCGGCCGGTCGCGCTCAAGATCTACCGGCCAGACGCTGTCACGCGCCACGCACGCCTGACCGGCGAGGATCTCGCGGAGTATGAGTACCGCCGCAACCTGGCCTTCTACCGAGCACCTGGCCTCGGGCGATACGTCGCTGAGCCGCTCGCCTGGCTTTCGACCGGTGCGATTTCCGTGTTCGCGCAGCAATGGCTGGACGGGGTGCTTTACCTCGACTACCACGGCCGCGGCGACGGCGCCGGGTCCTCACGACTGTTCGAGCAGATTCGGCGCATCGTCGATCTCGCTCACGCGGCGGGCCTCTATGACGTCGATCTGCACGCTGGCAACGTCATGGTCGTCACCGCCGCCGATGGGGAGCCATTGCCTAAGCTCTTCGATTTCAACTTCATCCCTTTCTACGTTCACGCGCCCAATCCGCTGACCTGGCTGCTCGTCAAGACCGGCGTGCTCGACCTGCGAGCGCGCGATCGGCGAAAGTTGCGGACGTTCCATGATTTCCGCCGAATCGAGCGGGCGATGGCCGCACGGCGCGCGGCCCGCGCTTGAGCGAACCATCTGGACCGCGGTTGCGCGCGTTCCTTCACCGGCTGACTCTGGACTGGGAGCTTGGCGGACGCTTGGCCGGCAAGCGTCCGGCGTACCTCTGCTCGTACCCTAAGTCCGGACGCACCTGGCTCCGCTTCATCCTCGCTCACTATCTGATCCTCGCTTACGATCTCGCGGTCGCTCTCGACTTCGATACACTCTTCGCGATCCTGCCCAACCTGAGCAGCAGCCGCCGCCGAGGGGTTCGCGCGTACCGCTTCGCGTCCGATCCTCGCGTGCCGCTGCTGCTCGCCAGTCACCGAGACTACAACCGGGCCGAGTTTGCGCGTGGAGACCCGGTGCTCCTGGTCCGCGAGGTGCACGACGTACTGGTTTCTTCCTACTTTCACGCCTCCCGTCAGCGACGCGAGCGGCGGCGCTTCCAGGGCGACATCAAGGCGTTCGTGCGAGACCCGCGACACGGCGTCGCGCGCTATCTCGCCTACCACAACGGTTGGGCGGGCGCGTTGTCTGGATGCCGCGCCTTCACCCTCAGCTACGAGAGGCTGAGCCGCGAGCCGGAGGCCGCGTCCGCAGACGTGCTCGCATTTCTGGGGATGGAGGTCGATTGGGGCCGGGTCGTCGAGGCGGTGGCGCTGGCCGGGTTCGAGCGCATGCGCCAGACGGAAATCGAGCGGGGGATCGGCGGGCTGCGCTACGATCGCACGGACCCCGAGGCCTTGCGCGTGCGGCGCGGCAAGGTCGGCGGCTACCGCGAATACCTCGATGCGGAGGACACGGCTTACATAGAAGAGGCCTGCCGCGCGGGACTCGATCCCATGGCTTGGCAGTGGCTCGCAAGTCACGCGGCGATCCGGTTCGCACGGGGTTAGGCTCCTCGCCAGGTGTGAGCGCCTCGCAAGCTCAGCGTGACCAGGTGAGCCCGACCATCGCGCGAGCGAGTTGCTCGCGCAGCCGTGCGTCGCTCTGACCGTTCCAGTCGAAAGCCTGCAGCAGGGGGCGCATCAGCGTGAACCCCAGAACCGCGCTCCACAGCAGGGTGGTGATGACGGTGACGTTCTCCCGCGAGGGTTCGGGCGCCTCGCGCCGAAACGCATCGACCATGGCTCCCAGGGCTTCCCGGTCGGCCCGGAACTCGCGCTCGATGTCGCCCGCGGTGATCAGGCCGGTGAGCAATCCCCAGGCACCAAGTCGCGCGAGCCCCGGACGCCGCACGAACGTATCGAACACGACCAGGACCGCGGGCGCTTCGCGACGCCAGAAGCTCCCGTCCTGCTGCAGCCGCCGGATCTCGCGCCCCATCTCGCCGAGGGTTCGCCTGAGCACGTGCCGGAGGAGCCCCCGCTTGCCGCCGAAGTAATGATGGATCAGCCCGAAGGAGACCTCCGCCTCCCGGCCAAGCTCGGCCAATCCGAAACCGTCGGGCCCCTTTTCCTCGAGCAGGCGCTCGGCGGCATCCAGGATCCGGCCGATCGTTCGTGCGCGGTCCCGCTGGCGCGGCGGCTCGTTGCGGAGCTTGGTGGCTTTGCGCGACGGAGCGGATTTGCCGGCGCGTCCGGCCGACGTCGCGCGGGTGCGCTTGGCCGGAGCGCGCGGTGCCCGGGTGCGGCTCACGCCTGGATCGTCACCCGTGCGTTCTTGACCACCTCGACATCTCTCTGCTTGACGCGCGCGCGCACGATCAGCTCGGACGAAGAGACCTTCCAGATGTCGGTGACGATCGTCTCTCCCGGCATGACCGGCGCGGCAAAACGCGCCTTGATCGAGCGGAAACGCGCTGGCTCGTTGCGGCAGGCCGCCGCGATCACCGCGCGCGCGACGTTGCCGAACGTGCACAGGCCGTGGAGGATGGGACGGTCAAAGCCGCCGAGCTTGGCGAACTCCGGATCGATGTGCAGCGGGTTATAGTCGCCGCTCAGACGGTACAGGACCGCTTGGTGCTCCATCGTGGGAGTCTCGTGCGAGAAGTCGGGCGCTCGGGCTGGCGGCTCGTTGCCCGGTGGAGGTCCGGACTCTCCGCCGAACCCTCCCTCGCCGCGTGCGAAGATCGAGAACTCGTTGCGGAACAGCGGCTCGCCCGTGTCCTTCTTCTTGGTGATCGTCTCGACGACGACCAACGCGCCCTTTCCCTTGTCGTAGACGTGCGCGATCTTCGACGTGTTGAGGGTCTTTGCCCGGGTGGGAATCTGCGCGCAAAGGACCTCCAGGTACTGTTCGCCATGGAGGATCATCATCGGGTTCACGCTGAACCCTTTGAGGCTGAACATGCTGGCCATGCAGCCGAAAACCGGGATCACGCCGAACGTGGGGATCACCTTGAGACCGTTCTCGTAGGTGTACTGCAGAACGGTGGGATCGACCGGCGACTGCCCGACGCCCACCCCGAGACCGAGAGCGTAGAGGATCACGTCTTTCTCGGTCCACTCGGATTCGGCTGGAGGAAACTCCTGACCGACGACGGCCGCGACATCAATGGGCATGGTTGGACCTCCCGCGCGCGAAGCGCGGACGCGGACTATATGCAGGGTCTTGCAATAAGTAAAGGGCCGTGCCAAGAGCCGAGCCATGGAGTTCGGGTTCACCGCTGAGCAGGAACAGTTGCGCATGCAGGTGCGGCGCTTTCTCGACGCCGAGTGCCCACTCGGCCGCGTCCGGCAGCTCGCGGAAGCACGGGACGGCTACGCGCCGGATCTGTGGCAAAAAATGGCCGAGCTCGGCTGGCTCGCGCTCGGCGTGCCGGAGGCGAATGGCGGGCTTGGTCTTGGCTGGGAAGAGCTGACGGTGGTTCTCGAAGAAATGGGGCGGACCTTGTTTCCCTCGCCGTTTCTCGCGCACACGGTCGCGGCCCGCACGATCGGGCAGCTCGGGAGCGAGCGGCAAAAAGCCCGCTGGCTTCCGCGTCTGGCAACCGGAGAGTGGGTTGGCTCGCTCGCGATTCTGGAGGCGAGCGATCGCTTCGACGAGAGCGGCGTAGAGCTTTCGGCGGCGGGCGGCAGCGGCGGGGTCAGGCTGCGCGGTGAGAAGATGTTCGTCGCCGACGGTGCGGCCGCCGATCTGCTGCTGGTCGCGGCACGCGAGCAGGGGGGTGTGAGCCTGTTCGCCGTGGAGGCCGAGGTCCCCGGCCTTCTCGTGGAGCCCCTGGCGCTGGTCGACCCGACCCAGCGGGCCGCGCGAATCCGGTTCGACGACGTGCGCGTGGAGCCCGAGAATCGGCTGGGCGAGCCGGGCGCGGCCTGGCCTGCGGTCCGACCGGCGCTCGATGCCGCCACCGTCGGTCTGTGCGCGGAAATGGTGGGCGCGGCCGATGCCGCCGTCCGGTTGGCCACCGAGTACGCGAAAGTGCGCCGCCAGTTCGGGCAGCCGATCGGACGGTTCCAGGGGATCAAGCACGTGCTGGCCGAGCTTTATGTGGCCACGGAGTCGGCGCGCTCGCTGACCTACTACGCGGCCTGGGCGCTCGACCACGCTGCTGATGCGTCGCCGTGGATATCGATGGCGAAAGCGACGGCCTCCGAAGCGCTCGATCGCGCTGGGGAAGAGGGCGTCCAGATTCACGGCGCGATCGGCTACACCTGGGAGTGCGACGCGCAGCTCTACTACAAGCGCGGCCGCTACTGCCGAAATCTCTTGGGTTCGCCGGCCTGGCACTACGAGCGGGTGCTGGCGAGCCAGGGGCTCTGAGGGAGGCCGGTCGTGGATTTCTCTTTCTCGGCTCAAGAAGAAGCGTTCCGTCGCGAGGTGTGCGAGTTCCTGGCCCGGCACAATCCCCATCGACGCGACGACGCCGCACCCGCCGCCGAGAACATCGAGGCCAGCCTCGAGCGCTTGCCCAAGCTCCTGGCGTGGAACCAGGCGCTCTACGAGCGGGGCTGGGTCGGGTTCTCGTGGCCGAAGGAGGTCGGCGGCGCGGGCGGCGGCCTGGTCCAGCAGATGATCCTCAAGGAAGAGGCGGGCAAGGCACGCGCGCCGATGCTCGGGCTCTCGTTCATGGGCCTGGCCTGGGTGGGTCCGGCGATCATCGAGTACGGCACCGGCGAGCAGAAGCAGCGGTTCATTCCGCCGATCCTTCGGGCCGAGGAACACTGGTGCACCGGATACTCCGAGCCGGGGTCGGGCAGCGACCTCGCCTCCTTACAGTGCCGCGCCGAGCGCAGCGGCGACGCGTACGTGATCAATGGCCAGAAGATCTGGACCTCGCTCGCTCAGTGGGCGCAATGGATGATTCTGCTGGTACGGACCGACCCCGCCGCGAGCAAGCACCTGGGGATCACCTGTCTGCTGGTGCCGATGAACGTGCCGGGAATCACCGTCCGCCCCATCCGCACCATGAACGGCGACACACCGTTCGCCGAGGTCTTCTTCGACAACGTCAGGGTGCCGCTGGGCAACCGCCTGGGACAGGAAGGACAGGGGTGGCAGGTCACCAAGACGGCGCTGGCGCACGAGCGCAGCTCGATCGCCGAAGTCACTGGCCTTCAGCATGACCTGGAGGATCTCAAACAACTGGCGGCCGACTGCTCGCTCAACGGCCATCCGGCTCTCGCCGACCCCCTGATCCGGCAGAGACTGGCGCGGCTCGAGTCCACCGTCGAGGCCATGCGGCTCAATGGGCTACGATTTCTCACGCGCCAACTGCGCGGCGACCCGGTCGGAGCTGAAACCTCGATCAATAAGCTGTTGCGCGCCCAGGCCGAGGTTGAGATCGGCCGGCTCGCCTGCGACATCCAGGGCAGCTACGGCGGACTCGTGCGCGGTTCCGCAGGCGTCAAGGAGGGCGGTCGCTGGCAGCACCACATGCTCTCGTGGCCGTCGGTCGTCATCGGTGGGGGAACACCCAATATTCAGAAGAACGTGATTGCCGAGCGTATCCTCGGACTTCCCCACGACGGCTGAGCCGTGCTCCCCCGATGGGGTCCCTGTTACGAGTCGCCTTGCCTCACGACCAGCGTGCTTCTACCCTCCGGCGTATGGGGGCCACGCTCTACTCGACCACGTTCTGTCCGTATTCCTGGTGCACACGCATCGTACTCAACGAAAAACGCGTGCGTTTCCGGGTCTTTGACGTCGATCTGAAAGCCAAGCAGGCGGAGTTTCTCGCCGTTTCCCCGACCTCCAAGGTGCCGGTCCTGGTCGACGGCGAGGTCCGGATCTGGGAGTCGATGGCCATCAACGAGTATCTCGAGGAGAAGTATCCGGAGCCGAACCTGTTCGGGACCATCCCCGAAGAGCGCGCGGTGGTGCGAGCGGCGGTCATCGAGCAGACCTGGAACCGCAGCCAGCCGCTCGCCAAGCTGGCAGGGATGATGTTCTACCAGCGCGAACGGCGTGAGGAGGAACGAGTCCATCGGCAGTTGCGCGCCTGGTACCGGTATCTGGACGAGTTGGACGAGCACTTCTCCGAACAAGCCTGGCTCGTGCTCGGAAAGTACACCGTCGCCGATATCTGCCTTTACACGACGGTTGCCGTGAGCCTGGGCTTCGGCATGCAGATCGGCGACCGCCACTGCTTGAAGGATTGGCTCGACCGGATGAACGGACGAGAATCGGTCCGTCGCTCGGTCCCCGAATCGCTCGCGAGCTTCGCCTGAACTGGCGAGCCTACGACCACGATCCCCGAGGAGATCAGCGATGGGTAACGCCTACATTCTGGAGGCCGTACGCACGCCGCGCGGCAAGGGCAAGGCCGGCGGTGGTCTGCACGAGATTCACCCTCAGGAGTTGCTGGCGACCTGTCTCAAGGCGCTTCCCGAGCGCGTCGATTTCGATACACGTGCCGTCGAGGACATCGTCGCCGGCTGCGTCAGTGAAGTCGGCGAGCAGGCGGGGCCCATGGGCCGGCAGGCGGCGTTGGCGGCGGGCTGGCCGACCGAGGTCACCGGGCTTTCGCTCAACCGCTACTGCGGATCCGGTCAGCAGGCGGTCAACTTCGCGCTCATGGGTTGCGCGGCCGGCTTTCAGGACCTCGTCATCGGCGGCGGCGTCGAGAGCATGTCGCGCGTGCCGATGGGCGCGGACAAGGGCGGGCTCGACGGCCACAACCGGCAACTGCGCGAACGCTACCCGCTGGTGCCGCAAGGCATATCGGCCGATCTGATCGCTTCGCTCGAAGGATTCACACGCGAGCAGTGCGACGAGTTCGCGCTCGGCAGCCAGATGAAGTGCAAGACGGCAATCGCCGAGGGGCGCTTCGACCGGAGCCTCGTGCCCGTTCCCGCGCCCGACGGCCAGGTCGTCCTGGAGCGCGACGAGCATCCGCGCGCTGGCACGACGCTGCAGACCCTCGGCCAGCTCGAACCTTCGTTCGCAGGCCTCGGTGGTTACGTGCAGAAGGGCGACGAGCTGAGCTTCGACCAAAAGGCGTTGGCGACCTATCCGAACCTCACGCGGATCGATCACGTCCATACGCCGGGTAACTCGAGCGGCATTGTCGACGGCGCGTCCGCCGTGCTGTGCGCCTCCGAGCGCTACGTGAAAGAGCACCGCGAAGTGAAGCCGCGGGCGCGAGTACGCGCCATGGCCACAGCGGGGGACGAGCCGGTCATTATGTTGACGGCGCCCGCACCGGCCTCCGAGATCGCGCTGCGCAAGGCCGGGATGAGCTGGAACGACGTCGATCTGATCGAGGTCAACGAGGCGTTCGCCGCGGTCGTTTTGAAGTTTCTCAAGGCCACCGGGGTCGATCCGGCCAAGGTCAACGTCAATGGTGGCTCGATCGCGTTGGGTCACCCGCTGGGGGCGACCGGCGGTATGCTGATCGGCACGGCGCTCGACGAGTTGGAGCGGCGCGATCGGACGACGGCGCTCATCACCATGTGCATCGGCGGCGGCATGGGCATCGCTACCATCATCGAGCGGGTCTGAACGGGGCCGAGGCTCAGGCCGGCACGACGTGATAGCCGGCGCGTGGGAAGTGAACGGCCAGCGTGCCGAGCTTCTCATCGGTGCGGCGCAGGACGATCTCCCGGGCATCGGCACGGACGACCTCGCCGCGGATCACGTCGGTCGGCAGATCATCCGCGAACACTCCCACGCGCACCCCGGCCGCGAAGCCCTCGCAAGGCCCGGTGACATCGGCCGGTTCGCACTGGCGCGCCACGTCGAGCGCTTCGACCGGGTCGGTCGGAATAGGTGAGCCCTCGCCCATGGCCTCCACGCGCTTCATCCACGCTGCAAGGCGCGGCAAACCGGCGATGGCCTGGCCGCTTTGCGGATCGTTCCTTACGAACCACAGGCAGTGGTAGAACGACGCGTCCGCCAAACCGAAGCGCTCGCCCAGTAGATAGTCGCCTTCCTGCAGGCCCGACTCGAGGCTGTCCAGGCAGGTGGCCAGCTGAGCGGACAGTTGCGGTGCGACGGCGCGCAGGCGCGCCAGATCCAGATCCGGCCTCATCTTCTTGCGATCCTCGACCAGTTGGGCGGGTAAGATCTCGCCGAGCGCCGCGAACACGAGCGGTGCGCAAACGCTGAAGAACAGGAGCCGGTCAGCCCAGCTCGCCATGGTCTCGGCGGCGGTGCGCCGGCCGGCCGCATAAAGCGAGGGCTGGGGAAAGATGGTTTCGAGCCTGCGAGCCATGAGCGCCGTATCGCAGTAGACATCGGCGCCGATTTGCATAACCGGGATCCGGCGGAAGCCCCCGGTGAGCGGCGTCAGGTTCGGCTTGGGCATCCACATGGGCTGCTCGACCGAACGGTAGCTCGCCTTCTTGTAGGCGAGGATCTTGCGCATCTTCTCCGAGAACGGGGAGAACGGATACTGATGAAGGATGATCTCCTTGGGACTCAACGCCATCGACATGACCTCCTGGACGGTTCGCCGGCGCCGAGGTTGTAAAGTTCGCGGGTGCAACGCCAGCCCCGAGCCATGCTCGACTTGTTCTCCGCGATCACCGTTCTGGCAAGGCCGGTTCCGTTAACTCCGCGCGCGTACTGTACTGCCGTGTCAGCGGGAGGATCGGCATGAAGATCGGACTTGCGTTGGGCGGTGGCGACGGGGCGACCATCGAAGAGATGACGGCAAGGATCGTCGCGGCCGAGCGCGACAACTTCTCCACCGTCTGGCTCGCGCACATCTTCAGCCTGGATGCGTTGACCGTACTGGCCCTGGCCGGACAAAAAACTTCGCGTATCGAGCTGGGCACGGCCGTCATTCCGACCTATCCGCGTCATCCGCACGCACTTGCCCAGCAAGCGGCTACGGTCAATGCCGCCGTTGGAGGCCGCCTGGCGCTCGGGATCGGCCGCAGCCACCAACTGGTCATCGAGTCGATGTTCGGGCTGGCCTACGACAAGCCTCTCGCCCATGTCCGAGAGTACGTCGAGATCGTGCGCGCTCTGGCCACCACGGGAAACTGCGCCCACGAAGGGAAGGCCTATCGGGTCAAGGCCAGCCTCAGCATCAAGGAGGCACGACCCTTTCCGATCCTGATCGGCGCCTTGCGGCCCAAGATGCTCGAGATCTGCGGTCGGCTCTGCGATGGCACGCTCACCTGGATGTCAGGCCCTCGCTACATCGAGCGAACCATCGTGCCTACCCTAGCCAAGGCGGCCGCAGAGGCCGGGCGGCCGAGGCCGCGAGTGGTGTGCTCGTTACCCGTCTGCGTTACCGATGATGTCGAGAGCGCGCGCAAGCACGCCGCGCAGCTGTTCGCCGTCTACGGACAGTTGCCCGTCTATCGCGCCTGCATCGACGACGAGGGCGTGGCTGGGCCCGCCGACATGGCGCTGGTCGGCAGCGAGGCGGCCGTGCGGGCTGAGCTAGCACGCGTGCGTGATGCGGGCGCCACCGACTTCTATGCCGCCATCTTTCCGGACGGGCGCGACGAGGGCTCATCGCAACGGAGCTACGCCTTGCTCAAGAGCCTCGGCGGCTCGCTGTGAGCGGTGCGCGAGTCGATTACATCCCTCGCACGCGCGAGCTCTACGCGCCGACGCCTCCCTACCAGTGGGCAGACAACCGGAGCCGACCGGTACCCTGGACACCGCTGGTCAAGCCGTTGCCTCAGTGCCGGGTTGCACTGGCCAGCTCCGGCGGGATCTACCGTCGTGACCAGCCGCCTTTCGAACTGCACGACGACACCACCATTCGCACCATTCCGGCCGACACCCCGGCTGCCGACCTGGCCGTCCGCCATTTCGGCTACCCCACCGCTGATGCCGAGCGCGATCCCAACTGCGTTTTCCCGCTCGAGCGGATGCGCGAGCTGGCGGCGGCCGGAACCGTTGGTGCGCTTGCACCGATCGCGTTGACGTTCATGGGCGGAATCTACTCCCAGCGCCGGGTGCACACGGAGCTCCTACCTCGCGTCGTCGATTTCCTGAAACCGCTCCAGGTGGATCTGTTCCTGCTGGTTCCCGCTTGACCGGTCTGTCACCAGACCGTCGGTCTGGTAAGTCGTGGCGTCGAAGAGGCTGGCATCTCGACGCTCACGTTGTCGGTGGCACGTGACATCAGCGCACAGGTGCGGCCCCCACGGACCGCGTTCCTGAACTACCCGATGGGCAACGAGGTCGGCCGCCCGGGAGACGCGGTCGAACAGCGCGCGATCCTGGGTGCGGCGCTGGCTTCGCTGGCTCGGATGCGCGAGCCCGGGACGATCGTTGATCTACCCTTCGAGTCGGAGGCCGCCGCTCCCGATGGGCGGGCGTGGCAGGACTGGGTCTACACCCGGGACTTTCGCCGGGCCTTGATGCTCAAGCGGGACGGTCACCGCTACCGGGCCGGCGAATAGACCCCGTTCCGCTTGCGCGTCGCCGGGCGGGGCGTTACACAGTGTTCAGGATAGACGAACACCGTTCCATATATCAGAACACGGTGGTACGGACTCCTGACCTCAGCCATGCGCGAAGCGACGACCACCGTGGAGAAGGCGATCGACCTGCTCTTCCATCTTCACGCCGCGGATGCTCCCTGCGGGGTGAGCGAGATCGGCCGCAGCCTGGGGGTCGCCAAGTCCAGTGTTCATCGGCTGCTGGCGTCTCTGGGACGGCGCGGGTTGGTCGAGCAGGATGCGCGCGGGCGCTACCGGCCGGGAATCGCGCTGTTGGCGCTCGGGCTCGGAGTCCTCGAGCGCGAACCGATGGCGGCTGCCGCACGCGCGGTGCTCGAGCGGGAGTCGGCCGCCACCGGTGAAACCGCGTTTCTCACGGTCGCCCGCAACGGCCGCATCATCGTTCTGGAAAAGGCCGAGGGCGCGGGCGTTCTGCGCGTAGCGCCGAGCATCGGGGCCGAGGTTCCCGTCCACGCTACCGCCGTCGGCAAGCTCCAGCTCGCGTTCGCTGCGGATTCAGTCCGGCTTCCGCTCGAGCCGTGGC
>CAZKRI010000049.1:0-165505 GCA_964555245.1 uncultured Myxococcales bacterium | reverse complement strand
AGGTGCCCCTGCGGCAGCCAATCGCTCAGCGACGGTGCCAGCAGTAGGGCTTGGTCAGGCAAATACGGGCGAAAGCTTGTCGACATGCCGCATCCTACCAGACTCTCGTCGCATGCCGGTTTCTGCCGCGCACACTCCTAGATCGCCTCGACCGTTCTTCCCGCCGTCACGCTCCGCCGCCCGTTTCGACGTGAATACGAGCCTTGCGCGATCGATCCCGGCGTAACAGCACGTACAACGCGCCCTCACCACCGTCGCAGGCTCGTGCCGTCACGAACGCCAGCACGAGCCGGGAGCTCGGACCACAAGCGAGCCACCCGGGGATGTTCTCGCGCAACACGCCCTGCTGGCCTGGAGAGTTTTTCCCCTTGCCCGTGATGACGAGGACGCACCGTTCGCCGCGACGCTGCTGTTCCGCCAGAAACTCATCGACTGCCCTTCTTGCATCGTCGAGCGGCATGCCGTGGAGGTCAACATGCGAACGCACGGCGAACTCTCCACGCTCAAGTTGGCTCAAGGTCGCCGTACTCACCCCGCTGGCGCGACCGCGGATGAAGCGATCCGAGAAACGCACATCGAAGTGTTCATCCGCGAGAAGGTTGAGCTTCCCGTCGCCCGCTGCGCCCGAAGCGAACGTCGAAGAGACTCTCTCCGGCGCTCGCACACGCGATGGACCGGAATCCAAGGGCAACGTGCCTTCCACGGCCGCTTCGAACAGCTCCGCATCGCTGAGAGGGTCGTCGGGTTCGCACAGATCCGCCGGTGGTTCCACCGGCGGATCGAGCTGCGGCCCAGTCTTGAGCCGCAGCTTCAGCCTGCGCAGGGCATCTCGAAACGGACTGTTGAAAGGTTCGGGTTCCTTGTCCGCGCGCGGTGCCATGGCCGAAACTGGGCCGCCGGAATCGCGACGATCCGCATGCAACGATACACGCGCCGGACGGGTGGTCGCAATCCGCGCGCCGGCTTCTGCCTACCACCTCCAACGGCTAGGATGCCCTCCGTGCGGCCGACCTTCTCCATCTTCGCCGCGCAAGGCGGGATGGACTATGCGCGGCTTCGCGACCGCGCCCGGCTCGCCGAGCAACTCGGGTACGATGGCTTTTGGCTCGTGGACCACATGTGGCCTCGCGGCGTACCCGACGCCGATTTCCTCGAGGGGTGGACCACCGTTGCAGGCCTGGCCGAAGCCACCTCGCGGCTGCGGCTGGGGGTCCTGGTGACCTGCAACTCGTACCGGAATCCAGGGATGCTCGCCAAAGCCGTGATCTCGGCCGACCATATCAGTGGCGGGCGCATCGAGCTCGGAATGGGAGCGGGTTGGATGGAGGAAGAGTATCGCGCCTACGGCTTCGAGTTCCCGCCGCTGCCGATTCGGCTGTCCCAGCTCGACGAATCGCTCACCATCGTGCGCAGCCTGTTCGAATCCCCGCGAACCACCTTCCACGGGCGCCACTACGCGTTCCGCGATGCGCCCTGCAACCCGAAGCCGCTCCAGAATCCGCTGCCGATCACGATCGGGGGCGCTGGCCCCAAGGTGCTCATGAAGCTGGTCGCCGAGCACGCCCAGCGCTGGAACTGCCCGATGAACGCGGCCGAGCGCCTGGCCGAACACCGCGAGGCGCTCGCGCGACACTGCGAGGCAATCGGTCGCGATGCAACCGAGATCGTGATCAGCGAACAGCTTCCCGTCGTGCTGGGCGCCGATCCACGGCACTACCGAGCCAAACGCCAGCTCGCGCAACGGATGGTCGGCGACTTGGTTGGCGACATCGACAGCGTCGCCGTCTGCGGTACGCCGGAGCAAGTAGCGGGCGCAATGCGCGCGAAAATGGCGCGTGGTGTGAGCGACTTCGCGATTCTCTTCGGCGATCTGGGAATGCCCGACTCCCTGCAGCTGTTCGCCGCGGAGGTCATCCCGCGCTTAGCCGCCGGGTGACGCGGACTTTTCAACTGGCTGAGACTTTGCGCAGCGTCCGTCTTGCCCCGAGCGAGGCGGTCGCGGCGGGGTCCTTCTGCAGGTACTCGATGAAGCGCTCGGCGGCAGGGCTGAAATGCTTGCCGGTGCGGTGGATGATACCGATCGGGCGGATGAGGTCCTTGTCGGCCATCTCGATCTTCACGAGTGAGCCGGACTGCACCTCGTGGATACAGGACTTCTCGGGGATCACCGCGACGCCGGCGCCGACTTCAACCAAGCGCTTGACCATTTCGATGTTGTCGAGCTCGGCCACGTACTGCACTACGATCTGCTTCTCGGTGAACATCCGGTCGAGCGCTTGGCGCGTCGGAATCCCTTTCTCGAACCCGACGAACTTCTCGCCACTCAACGTACTGACGGGCATGTCAGGGCGGTCGGCCAGCGGATGGCTCGGCGCGCACACGACCACGAGACGGTCCGTGCGAAAATCAAGCACGGTGATCTGCGCGCGGGCGGCTGGGTACGCGACGATTCCGAGGTCTACGTTCCCTCTGAGCACCTGTTCGTAAACGTGACTGGCGCGATCGTACTCGAGATAGACGTTGACGTGCGGGAAATCGGCGAAGTACGCTTTGAGGGGATCCGTCAGCTCGTATAGCCCGACGCTGTGCACCGTACCCACGCGGATGCTGCCGGTGATCACGTTGCTCAGCCCTTGCAGCTGGGCCTCCATCTCACCGAAAGCGTGCAGGATCTCGCGACTGGCTCGGTGCAGGATCTCCCCGGCAGCGGTCGGTCGGACGCTGCCGCGCTTGCGCTCGAGCAAGCGTTTGCCGTACCGCTCCTCCAGCCCGCGGATCTGCTGGCTGACCGCGGATTGCGTGACGAAGTTCTGGTTCGCCGCCAAGGAAAAGCTCTGGTTTTCCACGACATCACAGAAGATTTTCAGGGTCTCGATATGCATCGCTGGCCGACCAACGTGTCACCTTTACTCGCCAACGCAAGCGGAAACCTTATCCTCGGCTGAAGCCACGCTTCAGCACGGCGTTCCGTCACCGTTCGATTGGGGAAGGAATCCGTCAGCTTTCGCGCAGAACGTTGCGGTGGTAGACAACCGCCGTGGCGTCGAGCGCGCGGCGGGTGGTGGTGCTGTTCGGCGGGATCTCCGGAGAGCACTCGATCTCGCTGCGGTCTGCCGCCACCGTGGTTTCCGCGCTCCAGCAGGCGGGCTACCAGACTACCACCATCGGCATCACCACGGCGGGTACCTGGCGGCTTGCCGACTTCGAACCGCTGCTCGAACGAGCGCGCCGTGAGCTCCTCGAAGTCCCCGCCCGGGCGGGCGTCCCGGTGGCCATCACCAATGCGGGATCCGGGCCATGTGTCGTCCCGCTCGAGGGCGCACCACTGCCGGGGGAATCGGCCCGTGTCGAGGTGGTCTTCCCGATTCTGCACGGCCCCGGTGGTGAGGACGGGCGTGTGCAGGGCCTGCTCGACGCGGTTGGCGCGCGTTACGTCGGGGCCGGCTGCGCGGCATCGGCCGTGGCGATGGACAAGCTGCTCATGAAGACACTGTGTGAGGGCGCTGCGATTCCGCAAGTCCGATTCCTGGCGGCCGAGGAGCGCTCGGCCACTGAGGTCGCCGACCAGATTCGTACGACGTTCGGCTTTCCGTGCTTCGTCAAACCCGCCAACCTCGGGTCCTCGGTGGGAATCTCGCGCGTCGTGCGCCCGGAGGATTTGGCCGAGGCGCTCGACACCGCCCGCCGATGGGACCGCCGCGTCATCGTCGAGGAAGCGGTCGATGCGCGAGAGATCGAGATCGCCCTGCTTGGCGGCGCCGTGCCGATGCTATCGCCGCTCGGGGAGATCATCACGCCGGGAGGTTTCTACGATTTCACCGCGAAGTACGTGAACGATGGCGCTCAGCTCATTGCTGGCGCGACCGTCGGCGCTGCTCAGCTCGAGGCGATTCACCACATCGCTCGGCGGGTATGGGACGTGATCGGCTGCCGTGGAATGGCGCGTGCGGACTTTTTCATCGAGAAGTCCTCGGGACGCGTGCTGCTGAGCGAGGTCAACACGATTCCCGGGTTCACCTCGATCAGCATGTACCCCCGGTTGTGGGAGACGGCAGGTATGTCGATCGTCCGCTTGGTCGACCTCCTGGTCCGGTTGGCGTCGGACCCCCAGAACGAGCCGTCGCCCGGCGCTGCCCGACCTGCCTAGCGTCGGAAGATACACTTGACCAAGCAGGAGCGACCGGACTAATGTCGGGCGGCTCGTGCATCGGCATGAGCCACGGGACAGTGTTGCCTTTGACTATGGCGAGAGTTCAATCCGTTGGGCCGAAGCGATTCCTGCTCTCGGGGGCCACGTTACTCTTTGCCCTCGCCGTGGGTTTCGCGATCGGCGGCGGTTTCCGACTTTCGCGCACGCGTTCGGGTGCGGAGTCGCTCCCCGCGGCAGCGCAGCGAACCCACGCTCCCGCCACGGCGACGATGCCGGCCGCACCGGCGGAGACCCCCGTGATCGCGCTCGCGGCAAACGCGGCCGAACCGAAGCCGGAGCGGGTCGAGATCGCGCGGCTCGCGCACGAGAAGCTTCTCCAGGGTCGCGATCGGCTCGCCGATGGCGAGTTGGCTGCCGGCCTGGAGGCTTTCGAGGCGGCGGTCCAGCTTGATTCCAACGCAGAAACCAACGGCGCTCTAGGCACGCTCTACTTCATGATGGCGGCCCGTACTGAAGCCTACACCCATCTGCGGCGCGCCACCGATCTCGACCCGAACAACCCGGATCGCTGGCTCGCTCTCGCCAACGCCGAGCACTTGAGGACCGACCCGGGCGCCGCTTGGGACGCCGTGCGCCGGGCTCGGGAACTCGATCCGGGATTGGTGATCGAACGCGACCCAAGCGGTTTCGTTTTCCGCGCCGATCGAGGTCCCGAAAGCGTCTACTACGGCTCGCCCTACTTGCCCAGGAGGAATACACCATGATCAGGAATTCGCGTACCGGTCTGCAGATAACCGCTTTGCTCGTGCTCGCCCTGACGGGCGATCCCCGCTGGGCGCGTGCCGACTGCGATGGCGTCGTCGGCGTCGACTGCCAGGAGTTCGTCGGAGTGGGGAGCAAGGGATCGCATTTCCGCATCACGATCCCCACCAACCCGGCGTGGAACGGCGACCTGGTTTTGGTCAACCACGGATTCGACCTGGACCCGCTTTCGATCAATCCGCACAACCGCTGTCGGCTGTCGACCGGCACCGTGTGCGATGAGGACGCCGATTGTCCCCCCGGGACCGGAACCTGCAACAAGATTTCCTACCTCGGCCTGGATGCGGGGCTGCTTCCAGAAGGCATCGCGCTAGCTGCTTCCACCTACAGCCAGACCGGCTGGAGTGTGTTCCAGTCGCGCAAGGATCTCTCGGACATCCTCAAGTTCATCGACAAAAGCCCGGACATCGCCGAGCCGACCCGCGTCATCGTCACCGGCTTCTCGATGGGTGGAGCGGTCACCGTGGACGCGAGCCTGCGGATCAACCCGACGAAGATCCACGGCCTGCTCCCACTCTGCCCTGCGGCTGGCGGTGGCCTGCCGACCTGGGATGCCGCCCACGACCTGCGGCTGACGTACGACTATCTGTGCTCCGGGGTTCCCGGCGCCGCCTTCTTCAGCCCTACCGACGAAGGCGATCCAATCTCCCAGACCTCGATGGCGCTGCGGGTCAACACCTGCTTCGGTATTCTCTTCCCCGACAGCGAGCCCGGTGAAGCGGCCGCGCAGGCGCAGCGTCTCGCCGAGATGCGCTCACTGATCGGTCACACCGGGACGGATTTCGAGGTCATCGTGCTCATGGGATTCGCGACCAACGCGATGTACGACCTGGTCGAGCCCAAGGACAAGCTCGGGGGCAAGCGGTACGGTTTCAATCAGGGCATCTCTTACACAGTCGATCCTGCGCTCGACGCGGCAATCGAGCGAGTTGACGCGGGTCCGAGCCGGAAGAAGTTGAGCAAGAATTCCTTCGTGGACTACACGAAGGGGAAGGGTAGCAAGCTGACCTATCCCATCGTGCACCTGGCGAACACCGACGACTTCTTGACCATTCCGGGTTTCCAGCGCGTCCTGGTCAACGCCTTGAACGATGGCCAAAAAGCCGTCACCTCCGCCTACGTGAACGCCGGTGGTCACTGCAACTTCACCACGGAAGAAGTCACGGCGACGCTCAACGAGTTTTTCGCGTGGCTCGATGGCGGACCGCAGCCGACCGACAGCGATATCGAAGCCGAGTGTTTGATCCTGTCGGGCGGCAATCCCGCGGTTTGCCGCTTCTCGACTGGCTTCGTTCCGCCGCCGTTGACCGATCGGGTGCCTGCACGACCCGACTGGCCGGCCGCGGCCCAGTGACCGATCGCCTGAGGCCGCTCAGCCGAGCGGCCTCAGGCGATCGCGCAGCGTACGCCTGAGGATCTTTCCGGACGGATTCTTCGGTAGCTCCGCAACCAGCTCGAGCGAGTGCGGCTTCTTGTAGGCTGCGAGCCGACCTACGCAATGGGCGACGAGCGCCTCCGCAGTCGCCGTCATCTGCGGCCTGATCACCACGAAAGCGTGAACGGTTTCACCCCACTCGGCGCTCGGCCGTCCGACGACGGCCGCCTCCAGCACGGCGGGGTGCGACGTCAACGCATCCTCGACCTCACGGGGGTAGATGTTGAAGCCTCCACTGATGATCATGTCGTGCAGGCGATCGACGATGGTCACCTGACCCTGCCGGTCCTGAATGGCCAGGTCACCGGTGTGGACCCAACCCTCTCCATCCAATCCCTTGTCCGTTTCGCCGATGCCCTGCGGCCCAGGCGCCCACCGCCAGTAACCGCTCATCGTGTTGCGACCACGCACGCAGATTTCGCCGATCGCTCCGGGCTCGACATCGCGGCCGTCGGGGCCCGCGATACGGAGCGTTCCAATCGAGGTCGGTCGTCCGCACGAAGCAAGGCGATCCCGCCACGCGCGCTCGTCTTCTCCTTCTCCTCGGCAGTGGTGCTCGTGAGTGAGCGCCGTCACCGGCCAGGTCGACTCGGTGAGCCCGTAGATCTGCACGAAAACAGGACCGTACAGTTCGAGGGCGCGGATGAGCCGGTCGACGGGCATCGGCGCACCGCCATAGACGACCGTTCGCAAGGATCTCATGCGGTCAGCGGCGTCGACGGAGTCGAGCAGTCGGACCAGCATGGTAGGCACGAGAAACACTGCGGTCACACCGCAGCGACGGACCACCTCCACACACGCTGCCGCCGCGAAGCGATCCATCAACAGCGCTAGGGCGCCAACCGCGACATGCGGCAACAGCATCGCGCCGGCGGCGTGCGTCATGGGCGCGGTCTGCAGCAGGACGTCGCCTCGGCGCGGATTGAGCAACGCGCTGACCGCTTCGAAGGAAGCGTCGTAGCACCGTCGCGGCAGCACCGCCCCTTTGGGTCGCCCTGAAGTTCCAGAGGTGTACCGTATCCGCACCGGCTGCTCGGCTGGTACCGTTTCCGGGTCACGAGGATCGGACTCCGCAACGAGCCGTTCCCACTCATCCTCGGCGCCGCCCACGACGATACGCTCGCAGTTTCGGGGGAGGCGTAGCCGATGCCCGAGCGATCGATGGCGCGATCCGATGACCAGGACGGCAGGCTCACAGTCGTCGATGATCGCCTGCGTCTCGGCCAAAGCCGCCCGCACATTCAGACCAACCCACAGGTACCCCGCGAGGAGACAGGTCCACTCGGTGGTCACCATCTCGATCGAGTTGTCCAACAGCGCGGCCACGCGATCCCCGCGTTTAACGGCGCGGCTCTCGAGAGCGCCATGGAAGCGAAGACATCGGTCGTAGAGATCCCCGTACGTGATGGAGCGGCTAGCGCCCCCTGTCCCCGAGTCCGCGGCCACTTCACGCAATGCCGTGCGGGCGCGGTGCTCGGAGGCGGCCCGGCGGATGACGTCGCAGATGCTCATCCGGGGCAGGTGTCAGCGAGATGCGCGCGCCACGCGCGGTCCACTTTCGCCTCCAGCTCCTCGATGGTCCCGTCGTTCTCGATGACGGTTGACGCGACTTTGCGCCGCTGCTCGTTGCTCGCCTGGGCGCTCAGACGCAAACGAACTTGCTCGGGATCCATTCCGCGTTGCCCGACCAATCGTCGGGTCACCGTGCGCGGATCCGCGATCACGACCCAGAGTATCCCGGAACCGCCGGTCCAGCCGGTTTCGGCCATGAGCGCCGCTTCGATGACGACCACGGCGTCAGGGTCATCACGTTCAAGGTCGAGCAATCGCTGCGCGACTCCTTTGCGAACCAGCGGGTGAATAATGCGGTTGAGATCCTCGAGGGCTCGATGTTCGCCGAAAACCCGTTCCCCCAAGCACCGACGGTCGATCGCGCCGTCGGGCGCGACGATACCGTGACCGAAGCGCTCCACCAGCTGGTCGAAACCCTCAGCTCCGGGAGCGTAGACCTCGTGGGCGACCCGATCGGCGTCGATCACGACCGCGCCTCGCTCGGCGAGCATAGCCGCCACCGTGGACTTGCCCGCACCGATACCCCCCGTGAGCCCGATGATGTGCACGCTCCGCTCATTGTAGATGCTGGCCGGGGCGCGGCAACGGACCGACGCCGATCGGGTTGTGGCTTGGCGGCCGAGGGAGGATTCGGCATCCTACGAACACAAGTCGTGCCGGCTCTCCCCACTCAATGAGGTCGCCCGTCCGCACGGTGGTCCTGACGGCGCTCGTGCTCACTGGAGCCGCACTGCGCTTGGTCGGCACGAGCTGGGGTGAACCCTACGGTTACCACTACGACGAGCCGTTTGTGGTCAAGCCGGCCCTGCGCATGGTCTCGGCCGGTGACCCGAACCCGCACTTCTTTCGCTACCCATCGGCGCTGATCTACGCCGAAGCGGCGATCGTCGCCGCGTTGCATCGGTTCTCGGGCATGGACCTATCCATTCCCAGCGGCCTGGGCTATGGGCCTGCCGATCTCGGTCCCTGGACGTGGCCGGCCCTCGAGGGGGGACGATGGCTGGTCGCAGCGGTCGGTAGCGCCGGAGTAGCCGCCGGCTCCCTCCTTGCGTTTCATCTCGGGGGTAGCTCGGCCGTGATCGTCGGTGCCGCATTCCTCGCCGTGCTGCCGCTGCACGCGGAGCATTCGCACTACCTGACCACCGACGTGCCGGCCACCACCCTCATGGTCCTGGGACTTGCGCTGGCCAGTGGCGGCCTGCTTTCCTCACGGCGGCTGTTCGGCGCTGGCGCGATTCTCGGAGCAGCAGTCGGCACCAAGTATACGGTGGCCTGCGCGTTGCCGGCTTTAACGCTAGTGGTGCTGCTGAGGGCGCGTGACTCTCGCGCTCGTTCGCTCGTTGTCTTGGCGGCTGCGACGGCACTCGGGTTCGTGGCGGTTTGCCCGTTTTCCGTGCTCGATTGGTCCGGATTCACCCGTGAGCTGGCGGCCGTCCGCGCTCACTACCAGGGAGGCCATCTGGGAGCCGAAGGCAACGCGAACTGGGTGTGGTACCTCCTGCGCTTGTACCAGGACGGTTTGGGACCGGCGGGTTTCGCCCTGATCGCAGCCGGCGTGATCGCCGCTGCCGCAGCGATCCGCTCGGGCTGGCCCGACCCGGTCCACGCTCGCACCGCCTTGATCCTCCTGGCGACGGCATTTGCTTGGTACGGCTGGCTTGGCGCGGTTCGGGTCAGGTTCGAACGTAACCTGCTGCCGGCGTTGACGCTGGCCTCGATCGTCGCGGCGTACGGAATCGCCTACGTCATGCACCACCTTCGCGGGCGCGTCGTCAAGGCGGCCGTAGCAGCGGCCGTGGCAGCGGCGGTGCTGAGCTGCCTGTGGCTGAGCTTGCGCGCTTCGCTCCGCATGGCCGGCGGCGACACGCGCAGTGCGGCGCTCGCGTGGATTGAGCGCAACGTGCCACCGGGCGCACTGCTCGTACGTGAAGAGTTCACGCCACGGCCCGACCCGACTCGCTACCGGGTCGAGCATCTATGGACCCTCGCCGAGCACGAACCGGAATGGTACGTCGAGCGCGGTGTCGACTACGTCATCGCTTCGCGGGCCGTCTACGGTCGCTTCGGGGCCACTGGCGCAAACTCCGCTACTCAGGCCTACGACCGATACCAGTCCCTGTTCCGTCACCCTCGTGCCGCGGTCTTCGTGCCAGGTGAGCGACGAACCGGCCCCATCATCACGATCCATGCGATCGCGCAGCGCGACAAACGGCCCTAAGGCGTACGGGCACCCCGGCGCGCCGTGGCTGGTGTGGCTGGGTGGACTCGTCTTCTTGCTGTCGTTCCGTCCGTTCAGCCGCCCGGTCCTCCTGGACCCGGCTACCTGGGACTACATGTCCGTTGCGCTCGCCGACGGCGTGGTGCCATATCGCGACATTTTTCTTCACA
This sequence comes from uncultured Myxococcales bacterium, assembly GCA_964555245.1. GTDB lineage: Bacteria > Desulfobacterota > Binatia > UBA1149 > SPBQ01 > CAZKRI01. The sequence continues at coordinate 155,138 of CAZKRI010000049.1, read as the reverse complement.
AGACTCCCGCGGCGATATTCGTGGGTGCAGCTGGCGCCGCCGTTGCCTCGCTCCTCGGTGGCTCGGCGCTAGCCGGTGCGCACCTGACCTTCATCGGCCTCGGCGCCGCGGGACCCGCGTTGCTGTACACCCTGTGCCGAACCCATCTCGGTCCCGCGCTGGCTCTGGCAGCCGCTGGCTTCATGCTCAGCTTCGACCCGTGGGTGGTCGGCTCCGTCGAAGGCGTGAGCCCCAAGGTGCTGACCACCGTGCTCGGCCTGGCATGCCTGCTCGCCGCCGAGCGCGAGCGGTGGGCGATCGCAGGTCTGTTCGGGGGTGCGGCGACACTCGCATGGCAACCCGGCGTCGCGTTCCTCTTGGGTGCCGCCTGGCAGCTCACCCGGGGGCCGTTCGTGCGGCGCTGGATCCGTCTCTGCATGGGCGCAGCGGTGGTCCCGGCGCTGTTGCTCGCTTGGCTTGCAGCCGTGGGCGGGCTCGATGATTTCTGGTGGCAGGCCGTGATCTTCAACGTTCACTACATCCGGCTCCACGCGCGGACGCCCTGGGAGACCGTGATTCACCTATGGGATCGCCTCGTGGCTTGGGCGCCGCTCGAGATGATTCTGGGGATGGTGGCTTTGCCTGGCTTGCTCGCCAGTGGTGCGAGGCTGCCGTCCGGCCTGGCGGTTTTTGGTCTGATCTACGGCGCCATGCTGTTCATCAGCTTTCAGGCATGGCCCGACACGATCCTGCTCGTCGCACCGCTCGCGGCGCTACTCGCGACGGGTCTCGGCGCGCTTTGCTGCCGACAGTTCGGCGAACGGCGAGCTCGCCTCATCGTCATGGGCGTAGCCTTGATCCTCGCCCCGGTGGCCACCAACGATCGGCTTCGCCCTCCGCTCGATTTCCAAGCTCAATCCGCGTTCATGCAGGGTCTGGCCGCTGAGCTAGACGCTGACGACGACGTGCTCGTCATCAGCTTGCCCGAGTTCTTGATTCACACCGCGCGCCACAGCATCTGGAAATGGCCGTACCTATGGTTCGGCGTCGATCGCTTCGCCGCCGAGCACACACCGGGCGGGTTCGACGCCATGCTCGAGGGTCTGAACGCGCGACCCCCCGCGTTGATCCTAATCGCGCGCCGCTGGCAGGGTCCGCTACGCGACCGATTCGAGCAGTGGGCGGCGACGCGTTACACGCGGTCTGAATACCGGATCTACGCGCACACGTTTCGCCCGATCCGCGTTTACCGGCTTCGGCACACGATCGGAGAGCACGACATGGAAACGAGTACGCCTTAGAACTCGTCTTTTAGTCGGCGCGTCGCCGCAAACACGGCGACTTCATCGTCTACCAGATCGGGAAACCGTCTTCGCACCGATTCTCTCAGCTCAGGGCTGTGATGCCGGAGGAACGGATTGGTCGCCTTTTCGATCGCAATCGTCGTCGGCACGGTCGGACTGCCCGCTTGGCGCAGCGCATCGACCTCTTGACGGCGCCGCTGGAGCGCCTGGTTGGCGGGTTCCAGAGTCGCGGCGAAACGCAGGTTGTTCTGCGTATACTCGTGGCCACAGTACACGAGCGTTTCGTTCGGCAATCGCGCCAGCTTCTCGAGGGATGCTTTCATCTGAGCAGCGTCACCTTCGAACAGCCGGCCGCAGCCTCCCGCGAATAGCGTATCGCCAGTGAAGACCGCTGCCTGGTCTGGAAAGTAATACGCGAGATGACCGCGCGTATGGGCTGGGATGAACATCGCCTCTCCACTCAGTCCACCCACGGTGAACCGTTCGCCGTCTGCCAGCGCCTCGGTGAGCCCTGGAATCCGCTCGCGATCCCCGGCGTACCCGTACACGCGAAGCGCGCGCGGCGCGCACGCGGCGATGAGGTCCTGGTTGCCACCAACGTGGTCTAAGTGATGGTGGGTGGAAAGGATCGCGACCAGATCGACGTGTTCGCGTTCGGCGGCCTCGAGCACCGGCGTTGCTTCCGCCACATCGACGGCTCCGGCCACGCGAGTCGCCGGATCGATGACGAGATACGCGTAATTGTCCTGGAGTTGCGGGATGGGAACTACGCGCACGCCGACCCTCCGTCAGTCGCCGGCGCCGTCGCTCGCCCCCTCGCCTGCATCGTCCTCTTCGTTCTCTTCGTCTTCGTCGTCTTCGTCGTCTTCGACCGGAGCGTACGGCAGCTCCGCGCGATGCCTGCGGACGACCTCGCCAGTCTCTGGATCGATGTGCTCAAGCTCCGAAATCATCACGAGGCGGGCGTCGTCGTATTCGAACTTCTGTCGCGCAACGACCCTACCATCACCGTCGTAGGTAGCCCGTTGCGTGTACCAAAGCAGCCCGTCCTGATCGAGAAAACCGTCGGACTGCGAGACCGCCAGGCCATTGAGCCAGGTGCGATAGTCGAATCGTCTCGCTTCGTACACCTTGATCCCGATCAACAGACCCCGGGTGGTGGGAGCGCTGACCTCACCGTTGAAGCCCGACAGCCGCAAGCGACCGTACCGGTCTGCTTTCATGACCGGCCCGCCGACGTAGTACTTCATGCCGGCGACCGGCTCCACCACGACGTCACGCTTTTCGTCGGCCGTCTGTTCGCGAGCACAACTCACCGACAGGCAGGTGACCACGGCCGCAGCCAGGACCGCTCGAGACAGGAGCGGGCCCCGACTCATCAGGGCAAGTACCATGTAACGGCCACGTGGATAGCTTTAGCGGTTATCCGGCCGCATGCAACGATTTGTCGATCTCGGTGGCGACGGCAACGACGGGCTTGCCCCCCTTGCCGAGCGCCATCGCCATCCGGCTCTCGACTCCGGCTACATGTCGCGCCAGCGCGTCGAGCCGCCCCCCTTTCGCGCGGGTTTCACGCGACATCTCCGCGACGCGACCTTCCATCCGGCCGATCCGCTCGCGCATCCCCTCTAGAGAGTCGATCACCCCTTGGGTGCCCGCTTTGTGCAACTTGCGAAAATCGTCGACCTTGTTTTCGAGAGCTTCGAGCTTGCCGATCAGTTCGCCGAGCTTGGCGCTAGGCTCCGGCGCTTGCGGCGACGGGGCGGTCGTTTCCGCTTCCCCGAGCTGCCGGGAGACCCGTTCGAGCTCGGCCCTTTGCGACACCGTGTCGCGGATCAGGCGAGTGATGTGATCGTCTCGTCGTCGGGTGAGCCGCTCCAGATCGTCCGCTCGTTCAGCGTGCGCGTCCTGGCGAGCGACATATTTGCCCTGCACCCGGGCAAGTCCCGCGAGAGTCTCGTCGAACCGGGCGGCCCGCGCCCGGAGTTGCGAGACACCGCCAGCGAGCGCAATCTCGCGCTCCCGCAGCTTCGCGACCTGCTCCATGACGTCGCGAACGTCGGCGCGGACCGCGTCCAGCGCACCCTCGTCAGCGAGGCCTAAGACTCGCGCAAGGCCCTTGCCCAGGAGCGGTACGTCCATTCCCGCGCTTGCCAGCCGGAGCAAGCCCACCACGTCCACGGGCCCAGCGTCGTGGGACGGGCCGCCGGGCAACGCGCTACCGGCTAGCCGCCGCAGCCATCCTACCGCGGTCGCGGCTGACCCGACGGTGGCGCGCCCCAGTACGACTTCGATTTCTTGCTCTAGGCTCGAAACGGCCTCGAGCAAGCTTCGAACGGATCTACCCAACCCTGACGGACCGACGCCGGCCTCACCCATGCAGCACCTCTCCTCCTCAACCCTCTGCGCCAAACTGGCGTCGCGAGGCGCGGGACTAGGGAACCATACTATCCTGGGGGTGTCGTAGGCAAATCGTGGCCCCGTGAAACGCACCGTCAACTCAACGAGCCAACCGCCACCAGTGCGTAGGTTTCTGTGGATCCTCGGCGCGTGGCCACGGGCCGATACGTGCGAACCTTCGCGAAACACCGCGACAGCGTCTCGACGGCCTCTGCTTCCGCTCCGGCCAGCAGCTTGATCACAGCTCTCCCTCCCGGCCGCACGATTTCCAGCGCGACCTCGGCTGCCAGATCCACCAACGCGAGTTGGCGCTGTTGATCGGTGATACGCACGCCGCTCAGCTTCGGCGCCATGTCCGAGAGAAGCAGATCGGCCGGTCCCCTCAGTTCGGTTCGTAGTCGCTCGCGGACGCTGGTGTCGTGGACGTCGCCGATCACGAGGTGGACGTTCGCGAGACCGATGGGCTCCACGCGTTGTAGATCGACGCCAACCACGCGCCCGGTCGGTCCGACCCTGTCACTGGCAACCTGAAGCCATCCTCCAGGCCAGCACCCAAGATCCGCAACCCGGGCTGCCGGCTCGAGCAACCGAAAACGCGCGTCGAGCTCGATGAGTTTCGCTGCTGCGCGCGATCGGTAACCGGCGCGTTGTGCGGCTCGGTAGACGGGATCCTTACGTTGATACGCGCTCATGCAATCGCGCCCTTGCCCACCATTTCCAGATGCGGCAGCATCCCACCGGGGATGATGTCACTGAACGCTCGCCAACAGGAAGCCGTTGACTTCGACAGCGGCGCTCTGCTGATCCTGGCAGGTGCTGGCAGCGGCAAGACACGCGTGCTGGTTCACCGCATCGCGCACCTGGTTGCCGAGGGTCTCGCCTCCCCTGGTGAGATTCTCGCCGTCACGTTCACGAACAAGGCCGCTCGCGAGCTGATCGAACGTCTGGAACGCCAGATCGGACCCCGGGCGCGCGCACTCTGGGCCGGTACGTTCCACGGGATCGGCGCACGATTGCTACGCCGGCATGCCGACGAGCTCGGATATCCGCGTTCGTTCACGATACTGGACGCCGATGACCAGCTTCGCGTCCTCAGGGATCTCCTCGCCGAAGCGAACATCGACGAAACAGTGGTTCCGCCCGAGGCGATCCGGGCGTTCATCGAGGCTCAGAAGAACGAAGCACGACTGCCGCCAGCGGTCGTGGCACCGACCCACGACCGACTCTCCGAAATTGCCGCCGCAGTCTACGAGCGATATCAGCGGCAGCTGCAGCGCACCGGTGCCGTCGATTTCGGGGATTTGATCCTCGGCGTCGTGGAGTTGTTTCGTCGACGACACGATTGGCTCGCGCACTATCAGCAGCGGTTCCGCCACGTGCTGGTCGACGAGTATCAGGATACGAACCACGCCCAGTACCTCATGGTGTCCATGCTGGCCGCCGGTCACGGGAACATCTGCGTGGTAGGGGATGACGACCAGTCGATCTACGGGTGGCGTGGTGCCAGCCTGCGCAACATCCGTGAGTTTGAGCGTGATTTCCCGGGAGCCCACGTCATCCATCTCGACCAAAACTACCGGTCGACCGCCAACATCATCGGAGCCGCGAGCGCGCTGATCTCTAACAACCGGGGGCGCGCCAGCAAGCGCCTGTGGACGGAGAATCCAGCCGGCCCGCCGGTCCTTGTCTACTGCGCGATCGACGAGCGAGACGAAGCCCGTTACGTGACCGAACGCGTGGTCGCGCTCGGAAACGAGCGCCGTAACGCCGCCGTCTTCTACCGAACCAATGCGCAGTCTCGCGCGATCGAGGAGGCTTTGATCCATGCCAGCATCCCGTACGTGATCGTCGGCGCGACCCGCTTTTACGACCGCCGCGAGATCAGAGATCTGTTCGCCTACCTGCGGTTCGTCCTGAACCCGCGCGACGATGTCAGCCTGGCGCGGATCATGAACGTACCCCCTCGAGGAATCGGGCGCGTTACGTGGAACCGGCTGGTCGCGGCGGCGCAAGCTCGCTCCTCATCGGTCTGGGAAGTGATCTCGAGCGGCGCGACCGTCGATGGTTTGACAGGCCCGGCACGCCGGCGCGTCGAGGAGTTTTCCCGGATCGTCGGTCCTTGGCTCCAAGAGCCGGCTCAAGGCGACGTCACTCCGTTGCTGGAGCGCCTGATCGAGGAGACGGACTATCTCGCTTACCTGCAGGCTTCCGGCGAAGAGGGTCCCGGTCGGGTGGAGAACGTCCACGAGCTATTGACTGTCAGCCAAAGCTTCGACGCTTCGTTCGGGCAACGCGCCGCCGAAGAAACCGAGGCAGAGATGAGTCGGCTCTGCGCGTTTCTCGAGCAGGTCGCCTTGGCTTCGGATGTCGACGGTTACAACGACAACGGAGGCGCGCTCACGCTGATGACGGCCCACAACTCGAAAGGGCTCGAGTTCGATCACGTGTTCATGATCGGAATGGAAGAGGGGATCTGTCCCCATGCTAGGTCGACAGCGGCGAACTCCGCAGACGGGATCGAGGAGGAGCGGCGTCTCTGCTACGTCGCCATGACTCGGGCGAAGCGCGAACTCACGCTGATCCACGCCGAGCGCCGGCGCCTGTTCGGCTCGGCGCAGTTCAACCTGCCTTCGCGCTTCCTCGGCGAGCTGCCCGCGTCGTGCGTGGCACCCGCATCGGGTCGGCCCAGCCTATTGGACCCCACACTCGGCTCGGGGAACCCTCCGCCCTGTGACGCCACGTATCGGGTGGGCATGCGCGTCATGCATCCCATGTTCGGCGTGGGAACCGTGCGGAAGTGCGACGGGACCGGAAACGACGAAAAACTCATCGTCCAGTTCCAGCGAGGGGGGATCAAGAAGCTCGTGGCGCGTTTTGCTCGGCTGCAGATCGTCTGAGACACGCACGCTTCGCTCTCGCTCGGCGCGCCGACCGCCTGGCAGGATCCATGGGTCGCTATCGGCCAGAACTTCCGCGCGTGCAGTAGCGTGGCGGACGCGCACTCGCGCACCCTCGCTTCAGCCTGAGCGTCCCGATCTGAACGTAGCGCTCCTGCTCCACGCCCTGGGCGCCTCGGGTCTCGAGCGCGTGCAGCGGACGCGCAACCGTCCATTCCACGAGCACGGCAACCGGATACGCGAAATAGTCGACGATCTTAAGATAGTTCGAGTCACTATCCTCGTACGGGTAGTGGCAGAGCGCTGGGGACGGAGCCAGGAGCATCGCTGCAGCAGCGGATATCAGCAGGAAGCGCAAAGCTACGCATCGGGGGATCATCGGAAACTCCTCGTGTCCGTGAGCGTCAGGGCTGCTCTGGACGCTGCGATCGTCTCGTAAAAGATATATCAGAGGCGCTGCTCGTCCCACTCCAGCCGCTGAGATTCCTGCACCGCCGCTTTCGGGGGGCTGGTCGGCGTCAAACTCCGTATCCGCGCAGCGCCCGCCGACTCAGCTCCAGCCGATCCAGCTCAGCTGTCTTCCCGGATCGGCAGGATCGGCCCGGTAGGAATGGTAGCGGTCCCGCTGACAGTTGGTGCATGGCCCGTGCATCGTGATGTTCGTAGGTGGGACGCCGGCGCGCTCGAGCAGGACCGCGTTGATCCGGCGTAGATCCAAAGCGGGGTGATCACCGAGTTTCGTCACAGGGAGGTCATCGGCGCGAAAACGCTCGGCGACTTCCTCTCCGACCCGGTAGCAACACGGTCCGATGGCGGGGCCGAGCGCTCCTTCGATCCGGTCAGCGGGCAGCCCAGCAGCCGTCGCCGCGCGCACAGCGGCACCGACGACGTCCAGCGTGGTCCCCCGCCAGCCGGCATGCACGGCTGCCGCCCACTCGACCTGGCGCGACCCATCGATTGCGCACGAAGACGCGGCGATCAGCAGGATGGGAACGCAGTCGGCGGTTCTCACCGCGGCGGCAATCCTGGGGACGGTGACGACGATGCCGTCGGCGTCGGCGCCCTCCACAGCATCCTTGGCATCGATCAGCCGGCATCCATGCACTTGCGTGGTGGTGACCAAGCGTACCCCGGGGGGTAGGCGCGGTTGGGTCGTGCGATCTCCGAAGCCGCACCACAGTCCGACCAGTGAACGCCACTCGGTGGGAATCATCCCGGCCTCCAGCCGCCGCCTGACTTGCCAGCCTCCCGCAGTGTGATAGCGTCCCACTCTTCCCCGGTCCTCGCGGGCCTCTCGTAAGTACGACCGGCTGGCCCGAGACGAGGAGTCGAACCGACGGCACGATCGCAGTTGAGCAAAGCCATCAGGATCGTCGGGGCCCGAACCCACAACCTCAAGAGTGTGAGCTGCGAGTTTCCTGCCCGTAAGCTGACGGTGGTAACCGGTGTTTCCGGATCGGGCAAGTCCTCTTTGGTTTTCGACACATTGTACGCCGAGGGCCAGCGACGCTACGTCCAATCGCTCTCGACCTACGCTCGGCTCTTTCTGGCGCAGATGGAACGTCCGGATGTCGACACGATCAGCGACATTCCGCCGGCGATCGCCCTCGAACAGAGAAACTCGATCAAAAACGCGCGCTCCACAGTAGGCACGATCACCGAAGTCCACGACTACCTTCGTCTGCTGATGACCCACGCCGGGGAGACCGCGTGCCCCGATTGCGATGCCGTGGTTCGTCGGGATACCCCGGACACGGCGACGGCGGAGCTGACGGCCCTGCCTGCAGGCACGCGCACCGTGATCCACTGTCGTGTCGAGTTCCGCGGCGTAGAACGGGACGAGGCGCTCGCGACGCTTACGAAGCAGGGTTACGGACGCCTCTTCATCGATGGTCGTGTCGTCAGCATCGAGGATGTGCCCCCCGAGAGCCTCCCGACCACCGCCGTCGACGTCGTCATGGATCGCATCACCGTCGAACCGGATCGTGTCGCTCGCATCCGCGAGGCACTCGAGCGAGGGTTTCAGATCGGGCGAGGTACCGTCTCGGTTTCGGTCGACGGAACCGAACCCGGCACGCGCGTGTTCGATCGACGATTCAGCTGCGTGCGGTGTGGGCGGGAATTCGCTCCACCGACACCCCACCTCTTTTCCTTCAACAGTCCGCTTGGCGCCTGCTCTCAGTGCGAAGGCTTCGGCCGCATCGTCGATATCGATCTGGAAAAGGTGATGCCCAACAAGCGGCTGTCGCTACGCGATGGAGCCGTGGCGGCGTGGAGTACTCCGGCTTACGCCGAGTTTCAGGCCGAGTTCTTGCGGGCTGCTGATCGTCGCGGCTACTCGACCGAGCTGCCCTACTCTCAGCTCTCGCAGGAAGCCCAACGCTGGGTGGTCGAGGGAGACCGCGAGAATTCTGGGATACGGGGCTTCTTCCAGTGGCTCGAGGCTCGCCGCTACAAGACCCACGTGCGGATTCTTCTCGCCCGCTACCGCAGCTACCGCACCTGCCCGGCGTGCAACGGCTCGCGACTCAAGCGCGAGGCGCTTGCCGTTCGCATCGGGCGACACTCCATCGCGGACTTCTGCGCTCTCAACATCCGCGACCTCAAGGTCGCGATCTCTCGGCTGCGCCTGCCCGCGACGACACGGGCGCGCGTCGAAGCCATCCTGCGCGAGCTGCGCAACCGGATCGGCTATCTCCTGGAGGTGGGGCTCGGGTATCTGACGTTGGACCGTCAAGCCCGCACGCTCTCAGGCGGCGAAGCACAGCGGATCCACCTCGCGGCGGCACTCGGTGGCGCGTTGACCGACACCTTGTATGCCCTGGACGAGCCCACGGTCGGTCTGCACCCACGCGACGGAGGGAAGTTGCTCAAGGTGCTGCAGCACCTGACGAAGATGGGCAATACCGTCGTCGTCGTCGAGCATGACCCAACCCTCATCGAAGGCGCCGACCACCTGATCGATCTGGGCCCAGGGGGCGGCTCTCGAGGTGGGGAGATCCTATATCAGGGCAAACCGTCCGAACTGCCCGGACACAGTGGTGCTACCGGTCGGCTGCTGCTCATTCGCACGCTGCATCGCCAGAAGAAGCGCAAGCCCGACGGCGTTACCGGCCGCATCGTCATACACGGTGCACGAGAGAACAATCTGCAGATCGAGCGTGTCGAGATCCCGTTAGGATGTCTGGTGTGCGTGACCGGTGTTTCCGGCTCTGGCAAGTCGACGCTCGTTGAGAAGGTGCTCTACGAACACTATCTGCGAGAACGCGGACAGGGAGGGCAAGAGGCCGGCGCATGCGATCGCATCGAGGGATTCGATCGAGTCGCCGACGTGTTCATGATGAGCCAGGCGGCTATCGGACGGTCTCTTCGGTCCAACCCGGCAACGTACATCAAGTGCTACGACGAGATCCGCAAACTGTTCGCTTCCACTCCGACGGCACGGCGGGAAAAGGTGACGGTAGCGAACTTCTCCTTCAACACCGTCGGGGGTCGCTGTGAACGGTGTCAAGGAACCGGCTCTGTCACGATCGAGATGCATTTCATGGCGGACATCGACGTCCCGTGCGATGAATGCAACGGCCGGCGCTTCAAGCGCAAGGTTCTCGATGTTCGCTACCGTAACGCCAACATCAACGACGTGCTCCGCATGACGATCGAGGATGCGCGGCAATTCTTCCAAGATCGACCGACGATCCGAGCCAGGCTCGACTGTTTGGCATCCGTCGGCCTTGGCTATCTGACGCTTGGTCAAGCGACGTCAACGCTGTCAGGCGGTGAAGCCCAACGAGTCAAACTAGCGGGCTTCCTCGCGGAGGAGTCGCGTGCCCGGGGCTCGCTCTTCATTTTCGACGAACCCACGACCGGCCTTCACCTGCAGGACGTCCACAACCTGATCGCCGTCCTCGACGGGTTGGTGGAGCGTGGTCATTCGGTCCTCGTGGTGGAGCACCACACCGACTTCATTTCGCACGCCGATTTCGTGATCGACTTGGGCCCGGAAGGAGGCGATGAAGGTGGCCGGGTGGTGGTGCGCGGTACACCCGTGGAGGTCGCCGAAAACGAACGCTCGCACACCGGCCGGGAACTGCGCGCGTTGCTCGGGCTCAAGCGAGCGGGCGCCCAGGTCGCCTGACGTCCTTCCGCGCTCAGGCTCCTGCCGGAGTCACCCCGCAGGGCACGTGCACGAGCGCGACTCCCGATCGATCGACGATCTCGCGGATCGTTTCGACCTTGTACGGCCGTTCGTAGAACACGCGTCGGATCCCCGTGTTCACCAGCACCTTGAGACAGTGAATACAGGGGGTATGGGTGACGTAGACGTCCGCGCCTTCGATGCGACTACCGTTGCGCGCGGCCTGAGCGATGGCGTTGATCTCCGCGTGAATGGTTCGAAAACAGTTTTGCTCGAGGTCACCGTTCGGGGTGCGCGACTCGTAGATTAAACACCCAACGTCGAGGCAATGCGCCATTCCCGCGGGTGCGCCGTTGTAACCGGTCGCCAGAATGCTGCGGTGCCGCACGACGATGGCCCCGACCTTCGCACGCACACACGTCGACCGCTCGGCCACCTGCCGCGTGATGGTCATGAAATACTCGTCCCAGCTCGGCCGGCGGACTCTTTCGAACGACGCGGGTTCCGACATATCCCGATGCCGCTGCGGTCGCCTCTAGCAGATGGCCGAAGCGGATGAAACAAAAGGCTTCGGTCCACCGCAGCGCTGGTTGACCCAGCGAGGGAACACGCCGTATAAAACAGGCACTGGGCGGGTGTAATTCAGTGGTAGAATGCCAGCTTCCCAAGCTGGACGTCGCCGGTTCGACCCCGGTCACCCGCTCCACTCTCTCCTCGGCCGCGCTAAAAGCGGTGGCGTTCACGTGACGCTGCGTTGTCCCACCTGCCGCCGTTCGTTCGAACGCAGCACCAGCACCTTCGCGCCTTTCTGCTCGGAGCGCTGCAAGCTGATCGATCTTGGGAGGTGGTTCGACGAACGCTATCGCCTGCCAGGCGAGCCGAGCCCGGCCGAAAAAACGGGCGATGACGACCCGGACGAGTGAGAACCACGGTTGTGGGTGACCGGGGCGCAGGTTAGCCTGGTGTCGGCTCCGCCATGCGCCTCCAGTACAAGTTTGTCATCGGAATCGCCCTCATCGTGGGTGCCGTCGCGGCTCTCGTCTACACCGCGGTCGATCAAACGAAGATGTACATGCTGACCGTTGACGAGTATCTGTCGACGCGGCAGGCCTATGCAGGTACCACCGTGCGCGTGGCCGGCCGGGTACGACCGGCGTCGATGCAATGGGACGACGGCCGCCACGAGCTGCAGTTCGAACTCGGGGACATCCAGGGTGAAGGGGTAGTCGCCGTGCACTACAGCGGGCTTCTGCCCGACATGTTCGCGGAAGGCCGGGATGTGGTGGTCGAGGGTCCACCCGAAGCCGGCGATACGTTCGAGGCAACCACGGTGCTGACCAGCTGCCCATCCAAGTACGAGCCGGAGTAGACGGCTCGCCCTGGTTTCGTGATCGCAATCGGAAACCTCGCTCTAACGCTGGCTTTGGTTGCCGCGCTGTATTCCGTGTGCTCATCCGTCTACGGGGGTCTCCGTAGACGGTCCGATCTGATCGCCAGTGGCGAACACGCGGCATACGCCGCGTGGGCAATGACGGGCATTGCGACCGCCGTACTCGTTCACGGTCTGATCACCCACGACTTTCGCATCAAGTACGTCGCTAGCTACTCCAGCACCACGCTGCCGCTACGGTATCGCGCCGCCGCACTTTGGGGCGGCATGGAAGGATCGCTCTTGTTCTGGGTGCTCCTCCTCACCTGCCTCTACAGCCTTGCACTCTGGCAGAATCGTCGACGGAATCGCGAGCTCATGCCGTTCGTGACGGCCACCGCAATGTCGGTCGCAGCGTTCTTCCTGGGTTTGCTTCAGTTCGTTACGCCTCCGTTCGCGCTGTTGGCATTCACGCCGGCCGAAGGAACAGACCTCAACCCGCTGCTCCAGAACTACTGGATGCAGATCCACCCGCCCACCTTGTACCTTGGGTATGTCAGCTGGACGATTCCGTTCGGTTTCGCGATCGCCGCGCTTGCGACCGGCCGCGTGGACGATCTGTGGATTCGCACGACCCGGCGCTGGGCGCTGGCCGCATGGTTGTTCCTGGCCTGCGGCAACCTGCTCGGCGCGCGCTGGGCTTATGAAGTGCTCGGCTGGGGCGGTTACTGGGCCTGGGATCCCGTCGAAAACGCCGCGTTCATGCCGGTGATGACGGGCACGGCATACCTGCACTCGGTGATGATCCAAGAGCGCAAGGATATGCTGAAGGTCTGGAACATGACCCTGATCATCCTGACCTTCTCACTGACTATATTCGGGACGTTCTTGACTCGCAGCGGCGTCATCTCGTCCGTTCATTCCTTCACGCAGTCGGGACTGGGGCCGTTCTTTCTCGCCTTCCTCGCGTTCGTGCTCGTCGTTTCCATAACGCTCGTCGTAGTGCGGCTCAAGGACCTCAGGCCGAGACATCAGCTTGATTCCGTGGTTTCTCGCGAGTCGGCGTTCCTTTTCAACAATCTTCTCTTGGTGGGTATCGCGTTCGCGACGTTTTGGGGCACGGTCTTTCCCGTACTCTCGGAGTGGGTCAGGGGCGTCAAGATCACGGTGGGACCACCGTTTTTCAATCGCGTCAACGCACCGTTGGGCATCGCGCTCCTTTTCCTGATGGGAATCGGCCCGATCGTTGCCTGGAGACGCTCGACGTTGACCAAGCTCGTCCGCACGTTTGTCTGGCCCTCGCTCATCGGGATTGGCGCGGGTGCGGTTGCCGTCGCGCTCGGCATGCGTTCGTTGTCCGCGATCCTGGTGGTTTCCCTCGCCGCGTTCGTCGGACACACGATCGTTTTCGAGTTTCACCGCGGCGCGACGGCACGCATGGCGACAACCAGCCAGACCTACGCTCGTGCATTGCTGAGCCTGATGGCAAAGAACCAGCGCCGCTACGGTGGTTACATCGTTCACCTCGGCGTCGTGTTCATGTTCATCGGCATAACGATGTCGGCCGTGTACCGGGTCGAGGAACTTCACACCGTCGAGCCCGGCGAGTCGTTCTCGATTGGCCGCTACACGATGCGCTACGATGGGTTTCGCGATCTCAGTGACGAGCACGTTGCGCGTCTTGCCGCCACGCTGATCGTCTTCGAAGGTGGGCAAGAGATCGCGACCTTGGAACCGGAAAAACGCTTCTACCGCCGACCCGAACAACCGGCGACCGAGGTCGCTTTCCGCTCGACCCTGCGCGACGACCTTTACGTCATCCTGGGTTCCGTCGAGCAAGAGAGCAGCAAGGCCACGTTTCAGGCATACATCAACCCGTTGGTCGCATGGCTCTGGCTCGGCGGCATCGTCCTGATCTTGGGAACCGCTCTGGCAATCGCGCCGTTCGCCCCTGCGCGCGAGCGAGCTCGCCAGTGGGCCGCCGATCCGCGTCAGCGAACATGAGCTCCGACCAAGTCGCCTGGGTCGGTGTGGCGGTCATCGGCTGGGCACTCGCGATCACGCTCGGTTCTGGATCAGCCAACGCTCAGCCAGCGAAGCAGGTCGAGGAGAGTCTGACGTGCCAGTGCGGATGCGGTTTGACCGTTCATACGTGCAACCACTTGCAGTGCAGCTTCGCCGTCCCGGTCAAGCGTGACGTCGCTGAGTCGCTCGCCGCCGGCCAAACGGCGGGACAAATTCTCGACCGCTACGTCGCCGGATATGGAGAGAAGGTTCTCTCCGCTCCGATCCCCCGAGGTTTCAACCTGGCCGCCTACTACGTCCCCTACGTCGCGTTGCTGGCCGGACTGTGTCTGATCGCGGGGGCGCTTCGCCGGTTGCGACGGATACCCGCCTCCTCCGTGACAGATCCTCCCCCGGACTCACACGAGCGAACCGACGCCGAACGGTCTCGCCTGGATCGGGAACTCGAGAGACTAGACAAGTGACCGTCGTCTTCGCCACGTTGCTGGTGGTCGGTGTTGCGGCGTGGATCGCCGCACCCCTGCTACGCAGCGGCTCGAACGCTCCGACGGGAACATCCTGGGAGGAGCGTGCGGAAGCGCTTTCCCACGAAAAGCACATCGCTCTCGTCGCGATCAAAGAAGCGGACCTCGACCGCGCAATGGGCAAGCTCAGCGAGGAAGACTACGGAGTCCTGCGTGGAATCTACGAGGATAGGGCTCTCGGGGCGATGGCCGAACTCGACGCCTTCGTCGCTCAAGCTCCTGACGGCGCATCGCACGACGATGGGTTCGAACAAGCGCCCGCAGCCGCGCACTGTGGAGCGTGTGGCGCGAGGTTCGCCGACCGTCATCGTTTCTGCGCCGGCTGCGGTGCACGCCGATCATCGGGACCGGCGTGACCTTCGCCACAGCCCATCGGCTCCGATAGCCTCTCACGCGTGAGCGCCGTGACCGCGACCGTCTCCGAATCCCCCGAGGTGTCCTCCGTGTCCGCGCTCGAGGAGTACTTCGAGGGGGGCGGGAAGCCACCGGCTGCTTGGCGGATCGGGATCGAGTACGAGAAGCCGGTGGTGACTGCGAGCACGGGTGACGCGGTTCCGTACGAGGGGCCCGCAGGCATCGCTGCCATACTCGAATTGCTGCGCCAACGAACGGCGTGGACGGGTGTATACGAGGATGGCGCGCTCATCGCGCTCAGCAACGGCCTTGCCTCGATCACGCTCGAGCCAGGCGGGCAAGTCGAGATGTCCGGTGCAGTGTTCGAGTCGTTGCACGGCGCCAACGCCGAGCTCCGCGCTCACGTTTCCGACCTCGTCGATGTCGGAGAACGTTTGGGGGTGCTCTTCCTCGGGCTCGGAATCACGCCGAAAACACCACTGCAAGCGATGCCGTGGATGCCGAAGGAGCGCTACCGGATCATGCGCCGCATTATGGAACGAACCGGGGGTCTCGGGCACCGGATGATGCAGCAAACAGCGACCGTTCAGGCAAACTTTGACTATCGCGACCAGCGTGACGCGCACCTCAAGTTCCGGGTTGCCATGGCGCTCTCCCCAGTGCTCGTGGCCATGTCCGCGAATTCACCGGTCGTCGATGGGGTTCTCACCTCGTACAAGAGCTACCGTGCGCACGTTTGGACCGACACCGATCCTCAACGCTGCGGCATTCTGCCATTCGCCTTCGACACGACGGACCTGTTCGGCGCATACACCCGGTACGCGCTCGACGTGCCGATGTACTTCGTCAAACGCGCCGGATGCCTCCTGCCCAGTCATGGCAGAACGTTTCGCGAGTTTCTGACTCAGGGCATCGACGGCATGCGACCCACACTCGATGATTGGGCCACCCACCTAACGACGCTCTTCCCCGAAGCGAGACTCAAGCGGTACATCGAGCTGCGTGCGCCAGACGGTCAGCCGCAGGAACTGGTCTTGGCAACTCCGGCGTTGATGAAAGGTCTTCTGTACGACGCCGACTGCCTGAACGCGGCCTGGGACGTACTGGCGCGCTGGACATTGACCGAGCGACGCGACGCCGCCGTGGAAGCCGCACGCCACGGCTTACAAGGTACGGTCGGTCGTCACGTCCTACGCGACTATGCCGCGGAGCTCGTCCAGATCGCGCGGGAAGGGCTTCGCCGTCAAGCGGCGACCGACGAACAGGGCAACGATGAACGCATCTATCTGGGACCGTTGGCGGCTGACGTGGACGCCGGCCAAACTCCGGCGGATCGTCTCGCCGCACGCTGGTTGACTGACTGGCAGGGTGACCCGCGCCGGATGGCCCAGCATGTCGCGTATCACGCTTAGGCATTGACTTTCGCTTTCTCTTCGCCTATTCTCACAAACTGATGATCGCCGCAGCACCGCCGCAGCACCGCGCTGGTCCCTCCGCTCTCCCGAGCGCGCATGCGGCTGGCTCAACGACGAAATCCCGGCGCTCGGCTCCGGTAACTCTCATGGCCACGAGGGTGCAGACGCGAGATCGACAGTTACTCGCCCCCCTGTTCGGCCCGTGGGTATACACAGCGACCCTTCGTGCGTTTCGGATCCTGTCAGTGGAAGGGACGACCGAGCGTTTCAACCGAGGGGATCGAATCATTGTAGAGCCGGGTGCCCCCCCATGTGATGGCCGGCTCGTTGTGCTGGAGGAAAGTGGAAGCTGTTCGCTGCACCGCGTTGTCCGCGGAGCCGACGGGCAGGCCATGTCTGTTCCCGACGAGCCGGCCATGCTGCCGTTCCCACGATCTCTGACCCAGGTGACCGTCGCCGGTGTCGTGATCGCGGTTGTGGGGAGGTACAAGGCTCACCCGTACGAAAACCGGGAAGCGGCGCATCCCGGAATCTTCCGGCAGCAACAGCCGGTCCCCGCGGAGGCTCATCGTGACCAGAGCAACTCCACGGTTGGCCCGGAACCCGCTGTGCGCCGCCCACTAGCTCTCGCGCGCCAGCTCGCCACGTTGCAGGCTTGCGCTGCGCTAGCGAGGAGCCCGCAACTCCAAGCCGCCCTAGTCAGAGAAGTCGTTCGCGTTCAGAACGCTGCGCGACGTATCGGCGCGTGGGCATCGCCGAAAGCTCGACGGAGTAGCTAACCCGAACCAGGAAACGCACATTTGCGAGCGGATCTGCTTGACAGCAAAAGGCCCAGAATGATCTAGTGCGTCAACCTAGCGACGGCACAGTGCGGCACGGCGGCAGTGAGGCGGCGGGTGGGTGAAGGAACCGGTCCACGGGTGAGTCGGACCCTAGCTCCCTATCGAAAGCCGGTCTGTATTTGCTTTCAGGAATTTCCCCACTGTCCTGATACGTCGGACGTCCCGCTGAGTGTGGCAGTACCGTTCCGACATGAATAAGTTGATCTTCAGCATCGGCACATCGAATTTCATGACTCCGAATCTTCCATTTGGTTGGGTGAGAGTGTTTAATGACGCTGCGCATTACGGTTGTGGCCGAATGCGGGGAGCCCGCTGAGGGCGGGGAGGACAAGAAATGGCAGATCGCTTCGTGAATCTATTTGAGCCCGATACCCTACTTCCATCGCAGTACTTCGCTGCCTTCTCTCGCGAAGGTGGCGTCGTTCGTGAACGTCGCCTCATGCTGGCCGTCCTACAAGACGCCGTTGAGTGCTATCAGAAGTATGCTCTAGCGAGGGACCCTCGAGGTCGATTCCTCTTCGAAGACGCATGCACGTGGATTGAATCCGACGAGCGGGAGTGGCCCTTTTCTTACGAGAATGTCTGCGAGGTTCTCAGTCTCAACCCGGAGTACATCCGTCGCGGGTTGTCGAAGTGGCGGCAGCAGAAATCCCCCGTGAAGCGCACGGAGGCTAGGATCGTGCCGCTTCTCAACCGGCGTGTAACCATCGCCACGGAAGAAGCCAACACCGCAGAGCTCGCCCAGGCTTCCTGACGCTTCGAGTCAGGTCTGCCGCGCTCAACCGAGGCCCTTCCCATCTGGGAAGGGCCCCCCTTGACGGACCCCCAGGACCGTGGTGACGTGGTTTGGATGCGTTACCGTATCTGCATCGTTTTCAGCGCGATGGTGGTGGCGCATCTCACGCCGCCGTGGACGCGTGACAGTCGCGCAGAGAGCACGGTGGAAGCGTCCTTCCCTGGAACCATCGAGACGTCCCCGACGAGCGCTTACCGCACTTTGGTCGTAGCGGCTTGCCCAGGAACTCACTTGACCGTGCGGGATTTGGAGCTAGCGGCGCTCCTGCAGCGAAAGTACGCCCTGGCGCGAGCTGTCAGAGGCGACCGGGAGCCGGCGAGCTCGCTCCTGCAGGCGAAAGGCGGCAGTGACCCATTGCATCCGTTCACCGACGATCCCCGTGTGGCGGCTCGTGTCATCCAGCGCGACTTCGGACCCGATTCGCTCGTCACGCGAAGCGCCCAAGGAGTCCTGGCCCTCGCCTCCGTCGCGGAACGTGGATCCCAGGTACCATTGGACAGGATCAACGTGGTCGCCGACGCCATCGTAGAGGCAGGACGGCAGGTACTGGGAATGCCGTCGTTGCCAGCGCTTCGGTTCCGATCCCATCTCGGCCACGAGCAGGCAGGCGTGAAGCTCTCGGCTTCTTGGTAAACCGCTCAGGGCGTCGCGATCGACGGATAGGGCTGGACAGGATCCCCCATCGCGTTGAACTCCACCGGGGCTGCGTCCACCCAGTTCGGCCAGCTCACGTGACTGATGTCGGTCGGAATCCCGGTCGCGGCCTCGAGTGCTGCCTCGAGACGATCTCTATCAACCTGGAGGTCCAGGCCCATCTCCTTGAGAAGATCCTGGGCCAGGATGAACGGCCACGGCATGACCCCGTAGATGTCTTCGTGTACCTCAATCATGACTCGACCGGCACGCAATCCGATCTTCACGGGCTGATAGAGGAACTGACCCTTGGCCCCAACCTGGACCATCGGAAACAACGCAGCTATGTCCGTCGGGTACATGCGCACACACCCATGACTGACCTGCATCCCCACGCCCCAGTTCTTGTTGGTTCCGTGGATCGCGTACGTCGGTAGCGTCAACTCCATGCGGTAGCGACCCAGTGGATTGTCGGGGTGGCCGCCTGGGATGACCTCCTCGCTGGAGCCGTAGTCGCGGATCCGTTGCTGTTTGATGGATTCCGGCAGCACCCAAGCCGGATTCCGCGTCTTGCCACGAATCCGGAACTCCCCTTGAGGGGTCTGCCAGTCCTGTTGTCCCAGACCCACCGGATAGGTGACCACCATCGAGGAGTGGCCGTCGGAGCGCGGCGACGGAACGTAGTAATACAGGCGCATCTCCGGGATGTTCACGACGATACCCTCGAAGTCCGTTCGTGGCAGGATCCATTCGGTGGGAAGCAACACCTCGGATCCGGCCTCCGGTAGCCAAGGGTCGACCCCGGGGTTGCCGGCAACCAACTCGTTATAGCCAAGGTCTTCGCCGAGCGCGATGTCGAGAAAGGTCTCTCCTGCTTTCACCAGATAAAGGCGGCTGCTGCCGATGACCGTCTGAATGGTGCCGAGATCACCGGTCCCACCAGAAAAAAAACGGGTAACCACCTGGCGCGGGGGTGGATCTGCCAACACTGCCGGCTGGGAATCCGTCGCGTACGCGAACCGACAGCATGTAACCGTCAGCGCGAATGCAAACCACGCGCGCTTTCTCACCATGGGCCTTAGGGTACTGCGGAGGATCCGAGTGCTCAACTCAGGCGCGGAGGGCACCGCGTCTCGTCTACGTTGGTCTTCCAGCTGTCGCCTCGACGCGCAGCCGTGCTTGCTGTTGTTCGCGAAGGAGCCGGGCGATCGCTACCGGATCGTGACGTTCGTTCGCTAGTGCCTCCTCCGCCTTTCTCAGCTCGCGACGGGCTAGCTCTACATCGATCTCCTCTGGCAGTTCCGCATCGTCCGCGAGGACCGTAATGGTATTCTCGTCAACCTCCACATACCCACCGTGCACAATCAGTCGTCGTGGCACACCACCACTGACGTAGGTCAAGGCGCCCGGGTCGAGAGCTCCAAGAAATCTCACGTGATCTGGCAAGACGCCAAACTCGCCGACAACACCAGGCGCGGCGATCTCGGCGACATCCGCGTCAACAACGACACGAGTGGGTGTGACAACGCGAAGTCTCATCGCGTATTCATGCGGCGAGGCGTTCCGCCTTAGCCCGCGCGTCTTCCATCGTACCCACCATGTAGAACGCCTGCTCGGGCAGGTCATCGTGCTGACCGGTCACCAGTTCCTTGAAGCCGCGGATCGTATCCCCGAGCTTGACGTAAACGCCTGGGGTGCCGGTGAAAGCCTCGGCGACGTGGAAGGGTTGCGAGAGAAAGCGTTGAATCTTGCGTGCGCGACCCACGATGAGCCGGTCGTCTTCCGACAACTCGTCCATTCCCAAGATCGCAATGATGTCTTGAAGATCCTTGTACCGCTGGAGAACCTCCTGAACTTTTCTCGCAACGGCGTAGTGTTCTTCACCAACCACGTTCGGATCCAGGATCCGCGAGGTCGAATCCAAGGGGTCGACCGCTGGGTAGATTCCCAACTCCGCGATCTGACGGGAGAGCACAGTGGTCGCGTCCAGATGTGAGAAGGTCGTTGCCGGCGCCGGATCCGTGAGATCGTCGGCTGGGACGTAGATCGCCTGAACCGACGTGATCGAGCCCTTCGTCGTAGTCGTTATCCGCTCCTGAAGCAGGCCCAAGTCGGTGGCGAGAGTCGGCTGGTAACCAACCGCCGACGGCATTCGTCCGAGGAGAGCGGATACCTCGGAATTCGCTTGGGTGAATCGGAAGATGTTGTCAATGAACAGCAGGACGTCCTTGCCCTGGACGTCTCGAAAGTACTCGCAGATCGTGAGCGCGACGAGCGCCACGCGCGCCCGCGCTCCCGGCGGCTCGTTCATCTGTCCGTATACCAGCGCTGCCTTGTCGATGACGCCGGACTCTTTCATCTCCAACCAAAGATCATTGCCTTCGCGCGTGCGTTCGCCGACACCTCCGAATACCGAGTAGCCACCGTGCTGCTGCGCAACGTTGTTGATCAGTTCCATGATGACGACTGTCTTGCCGACGCCGGCACCACCGAACAGCCCGATCTTGCCGCCCTTCGCATAGGGCGCGAGCAGATCGACGACTTTGATCCCTGTCTCGAACATCTCCACCGACGTCGACTGTTCCGTAAACAGCGGCGCCGGCCGATAGATGCTCATACGTTCCGTCGCACGTACGGGCCCGCCTCCGTCGACCGGTTTTCCCACGACGTTCAAGATTCGACCGAGCACCGGTTCCCCAACCGGCGTGGTGATCGGCTGGCCCGTGTCGGTGACTTCCATTCCGCGCACCAGGCCCTCCGTCGAATCCATCGCGATGGCGCGCACCGTGCTCTCGCCGAGGTGGGCTGCAACCTCCAACACCAGATTCTCGGCTTCGCTGCTAATCTCGGGGTTGGAGACCGTCAGCGCGTTGAGAATCGATGGCACGCTCGCCGCGGGAAACTGCACGTCCACCACAGCACCGATCACCTGGGATATTCTACCTTTCGCCATTTTCTGACCTGCCTTTCCTTCCTGTCTGTCAGCCCTTGAGCGCCTCGGCTCCGCCAACGATCTCCATCAACTCTTTGGTGATTCCCGCCTGGCGCGCGCGGTTCATTTCAAGCGTTAATCGTCCGATCATATCAGCGGCATTGCTCGACGCGCTGTCCATCGCCGTCATGCGGGCGCCGTGTTCACTCGCCGTCGCCTCGAGCATGGCATGATAGACAACCGTCTCGACATAGCGGGGCAGAAGGCTCGCGAGAATCGAAGCGGGATCGGGTTCGTACACGTAGTCCTGACGCGCCGCCGATGAAGCATCGGCGGCCTTTACCGGGAGCAGTCGTTCGATTATCGCCTGTTGAGAAATCGCGGAACGAAACCGCGTAAACGCCAGATGAACGCTTCCGCACTCGCCGGAGACGAATCGCGAACTGACGTCCGCCGCAACGGCGCGGGCCAGTGTCATGTCGAAGCCACCACCAAGCCCCACGTGTTCGTTGAGAATGGTAGCGCCGCGACGCCGAAAATAGTCGCGACCTCGGCGCCCACAGATCGTCAACGATGCACCGCGATTGGCATCCTGCGCGAGAAACCGCTCGGTCAGCCGAATCAGGTTCGCGTTGTAGGCTCCACAGAGCCCGCGATCGGCGGTCACGAGAATGACGTGAGCCGGTGCATTCGCGGCTGGCCGTAGCAGCGGATGGGCTTCGCCACTAGCGACCCCCGAGAGCCCCGCCAGCAGCTCGGCCAGTTTCCCGGCGTAGGCCCGGGCGCTTTCGGCCCGCTGTTGCGCGCGGCGCAGCTTTGCAGCCGAGACCATTTTCATGGCCTTGGTCACCTGCTGAGTACTGCGAACCGAAGCGATCCGCTTCCGGATTACCTTGAGACTGGCCACAGGCGACTATGCAAAGATCTTTCTGAACTCGGCGACGACCGCTTCCAGCTTCGCCTTAACGGCTTCCGTAAGCGCTTTTTCCTTGCGAATGAGCGCGTACAGGTCCGGATGGGAGTTCTCAATAAAGCTCTTCAGCTCGGCCTCGAAGCGCCGAAGCTGGGAGACATCCAGGTCGTCAATGTGCCCGTTCGTCGCCGCGTAAAGCGTTACGATCTGCTTTGCAACGTCCTGAGGAACATACTGATCCTGCTTGAGGACTTCGACGAGACGCTGCCCTCTCGCCAGTTGCCGCTGGGTCGCCGGATCGAGGTCCGATCCGAACTGGGCGAACGCCGCCATCTCTCGATACTGCGCGAGGTCGAGGCGTAGTGACCCTGCCACCTGCTTCATCGCTTTGATCTGCGCTGATCCGCCTACCCGGGATACGGATAGTCCTACGTTAACAGCCGGACGGACGCCCGAATAGAAGAGATCCGTTTCCAGGTAGATCTGACCGTCGGTGATCGAGATGACGTTCGTCGGCACATACGCGGAGACATCGCCCGCTTGGGTTTCGATGATCGGCAGTGCGGTCAGCGAACCTCCGCCCGCCGCGTCGCTCATCTTCGCAGCTCGCTCCAGCAAGCGAGAGTGGAGATAGAAGACGTCGCCGGGGTACGCCTCGCGACCAGGCGGGCGTCGCAACAGCAATGACAGCTGCCGATACGCTACCGCGTGCTTGGAAAGGTCGTCGTAGATGATCAGCGCGTGACGGCCGTTGTCTCGAAAGTACTCGCCAATCGCTACCCCGGCGTAAGGCGCGAGAAATTGGAGCGGCGCTGATTCGGATGCAGTCGCCGCCACGACCACCGTGTACTCCATCGCACCGTGTTTCTTCAGCCGATCGACTACTTGGACAACCGTGGACCGCTTCTGACCGATCGCGACGTAGATACAGAGCACATCGCCGCCCTTCTGATTGATGATCGTATCGATAGCGACCGCGGTTTTGCCGGTTTGACGATCGCCGATGATGAGTTCTCGTTGCCCACGGCCAATCGGGATCATCGAGTCGATCGCCTTGATACCGGTCTGGAGCGGCTCGCGGACCGGCTGGCGTTGTACGATTCCTGGCGCTTTGACCTCCACGCGTCGCCGATGCTTCGTGGCCATCTCGCCGAGCCCGTCAATTGGCTGGGCGAGAGCGTTGACCACTCTACCCAAGAGCGCATCACCCACGGGTACTTCGGTGATTCTCCCCGTCCGCTTGACCTCGCTGCCCTCGCGCACACGCTCGGGGTCTGCAAAGACGGCTGCACCGACGTTGTCTTCTTCCAGATTGAGGGCCATCCCGTAGAGTCCGCCTTCGAATTCAAGGAGCTCACCCGCCGCACACCGGTCCAGCCCATGGATCCTCGCGATACCATCCCCGGTCGAAAGAACTCTCCCAGTTTCGCGAACTTCGAGCTCGCGCCCGAACTCTCGGATCTGCTGTTTGATGATGTCGCTGATCTCCGACGCTCTGATCTGCATGGATTGATCCTTATTCCGCCGGCGCCACCCGAGGATGCCGCGCCCCCGTAGGTTCTCAGCTGCCGGTGCCCGCCATTCGCGCTACCAGTCGGTCCAAACGCGTCTTCACGCTACCGTCCAGGACTCGTCCTTCGAGCTCGGCCACGACCCCACCTAGCAACTCCGGATTCGTCGACGGCTCCGGCACGATCTCCTTGGAGGCCAAACGCCCCAGTGCTGCAACGATCGCTCTCAGCTCCGATTGGTCCAGTTGGTTCGCGGTCACAATCTTCGCCCTCAATCTGCCGGCCGCTGCATCGGTGAGTCGAACGTACCAATGTCGGATCCCCGGCAACTCGACGAGTCGGGCACGCATTGCGACCAGCTGGAGAAAACGCCCAAACGTCGTCTCGAAGCCGAATGGTTCGGCCAAAGCCCTTCCCATCGCGTGGCGCGCTTCCACCCTCCAAGCGCCCGTCGCAAGCGTTCCCCCGCCGTGCTCCTCAACGGCTCCAGCCACTACTTCCAGCGCATTCCCGATCTCGACAGTCGTTCCTTCCTCCACGGCGAGCTCGTACAGAGCCTTTGCGTAACGGCGTGCAACTGAGCCAGGCGTCATCGTGTACTCTCCACATGCTCGAGAAACTCAGCGAGCAGACCCGCGTACTGTTCCTGTGCAAGCCCTTCGCGCAGTCGTGCGGTAGCTAGCTCACCGGCCAGGCGCGCCGCTTCCGCCCGCAGTTCTCGCCGCGCACGCTCGAGATCCGAGCGCGCGGTGAGATCCGCGTCCCGCTGCAGTCTCTCGGCTGTTTCCTTCGCCGCACTCAGTGTTCGCTGACGGTCCGCCTCTACCATCGCGCGGACCTCGGCTAGGAGCGCGCGCTTCGCGTCTTCCAGCCCCGCCAAACGCGCCTCGTACTCGCGCTTCAGCGACTCCGCCTCCTGCTTGGCGCGCGCCGCCTCGGCCATGGCTTCGACGGTTCGCTTACGCCGCTCTTGGAGAAAGTCGCGCAACGGTACGCGCGCGTAGTGACGTATGAGAAAGAAGAAGAGAAGGAAGTTCGCGAACGTACACCCCAGCATCAGCCACTGACCCGGCGTCGTGCCCGACTCCCCATGCGCAGCTGCAGAGGCTAGCGCTACGGAAGGAATGCCCGCAGCGATGAAGGCCGCGAGCACGGATCTGTCGCGACTATGAACGGCCACCATTGCCCAGAACTGACGCCACCATACCGGCGGCTACGTCGCCCGCCTGCTTGCGCAGCGTCTCGGACGCTGCGCGTCGCTCGGTCTCGATACCGGCTCTCAGCGTGGCCAAGCGCGCCCCCGCGTCTTGTTTGGCTCGGTCGTAGATCGCGGCATCCTCGGCGCGAATCTCCCGCCGGCTGGCCTCCGCGCCTACCATCGCAGCGTTGCGCGTCTCAGCTATCTCTCGCTCCACCCGAATCCGCAGCTCGTCGGCGTGAGCCCGGGTGTGCTCAGCATCGGCGACGGCACCCTCCGTCTGACCCTCACGTTCCGCGAGCACGGCAGCGAACGGCCGGAACAGCCAACGCTCGAGAACGGCGAGCAAGAGAAAGAAACTGAGGAGCTGGATCAGCAGCGTACCGTCCGGTGGAAAGACGAGCATGACCCTTCCTGACGACCTCCAGCGGCTACCGCGGCTTTCACCCGCCTGACCACCACGCGGCGGCAA
Source organism: uncultured Myxococcales bacterium (assembly GCA_964555245.1). Taxonomy (GTDB): domain Bacteria; phylum Desulfobacterota; class Binatia; order UBA1149; family SPBQ01; genus CAZKRI01. The sequence goes on along the minus strand of CAZKRI010000049.1, from coordinate 129,439 downwards.
CCCCATCCGTCAGGGCCAGGGGCCCACGAGCGCCGACGCGTGGCCTGGCCGCGCCCGCTGTCTTGGGGATGATGTCGAGCAGAAACCGACGGCGAACCTGGGTCGGCTACCACCTGCCGGCCAGGTTGTCAAAACATCAGCAGGTCGCTAGTCGCTGAGCCAGTCGGTCCAGTTCAGCGTCGGAGTAGAACTCAATCCGGATGCTGCCGCGCTTGCCGCTGCCGCGGATTCGGACCTTCGTTGCGAGCGCACGCATGAGACTGCGCTCGAGGTCACTCAGCGCGCTGGGCTGAGAAGCCTCCCTCGCGTCCCCGGCACTTCCGGTCCGGCGCGCTTCCAGGCGTACCAACTCCTCTGTGTCGCGAACCGAGAGCCCCTTGCGGGCAACGCGTTGCGCTGTCCGAATCTGCGCGGCCGCGGTAGTCAGGGCCAAGAGTGCCCGGCCGTGTCCCTCGGCCAGCACACCCGCCTCCAGCAACTCACGTACCTGCGACGGAAGTCCGAGCAATCGGATGGCGTTGGCCACGGCCGCACGCGATTTGCCGACCCGCCGGGCGGCCTCCTCTTGGGTGTGACCATACTCCTCGATCAATCGCTGGAAGGCGCGCGCCTGCTCGAGCGGCGTCAGATCCTCGCGCTGGATGTTCTCGATCAGCGCAAGCTCGACCAGTTCATCCGCTGATACGTCGCGCTTGATGATCACCGGAACCTTTTCCAGCCCGGCACGAGCGGCGGCACGCAGCCGTCTCTCGCCGGCGATGAGTTCGTAGCCGCCGGGAGCCTCGACTACTACCAGCGGCTGCAGGATCCCCTTCTCACGGATCGAGCTCGCCAGCTCCTCCAGAGCTTCATCGTCGAATCTCCGGCGCGGTTGTCCGCGTCCAGCCGAAACCCGCTCGATCGCGACCTCGAGCGGCTCACCAGTGCCAACCGTAGGCGAGGACCCGCTCTGCCCTTGGCTGCTTCCCAGTATCGCGTCCAGGCCTCTACCCAGCACCTGCTTCCTCATCCCCACTTCTGGCCTCCATGGGTCGCGCAGCGGACACGGCGATCTGGTGGAGAAGTTCCTTCGCCACCAGCCGATACGCCTCCGCTCCCTTCGACGTCGGATCGTAGAGCAGCACCGGCAATCCGTGTGACGGGCTCTCCCCCAAGCGCACGTTCCGGGGCACGACCGAGTCGAACACGAACTGCGGAAAGTGCGTCCTAACCTCCTCAGCGACTTGTCGGCTTAGAGCCGTTCTCGCATCGAACATCGTCAACAGAATCCCTTGCACACGGAGGGTCCGGTTGAAGGCTGCTCGAACGCGTTCGATGCTGTTGAGCAATGCGCTCAATCCTTCCAGCGCGTAGAACTCGCACTGCAATGGCACCAGAACGGAGTCGGCTGCGCACAGCGCGTTGAGGGTCAGCATCCCCAGCGAGGGCGGGCAATCGATCACGATGAACTCGTAGCCGCCACGCAACCTGTCAAGCTGCCGCTGCAGCCGCCGCTCTCTTTCCGGCATCGTCACCAGCTCCACCTCCGCTCCCGCTAGGTCACGGTTGGCAGGGATGACGTCGAGTTCGGCCAGTTCGGTATGCCGCAGCGCGTCAGCCGCATCGACGGCACCCAAGATCAGATCGTAAACGGTCGGTGGTTCGGAGTTTGCGGTTCCAACGCCGCTGGACGCGCTGCCCTGAGAGTCGAAATCCACCAGCAGCGTGCGACGCTTCTCGAGGGCGAGCGCTGCGGCCAGGTTGACCGCCGTGGTCGTCTTACCGACCCCACCTTTCTGGTTGGCTACGGCTAGGACGAGCGCCATCCCCGTACCGCCGCTCCCAACTGTCCACGTCCCACCATTTTTGGCGCTCGCTCGCCTCGGAGAACCCGTGCAAGCGACGTTGCACGATTAACACACCATCCGGCTGATTGCGAGTCGGCAGGCGACATCGAAATGTTTCACGTGAAACATTCGGCGGTCACTTCGTAAGACAGTCGCAAATGTTTCACGTGAAACATTTCGGTTCCTCGGAACAGATGTCGTTGTCGCCCTCGAGGACCACGATCCGTCGTATTTCCTCGCCGCCTGGTAAACGGAACGTTCTATCACTCGAGCAACGCATCCGGTGCTCGGAGAAGGCAACGAGATCTGGTCCGGCCGGGAGGCTCGGCCCACCCATGAAAACAACCCTACCTCCCGGAAGCAGAAGCGGCACTGCCATGACGAGAAGTTTCCGCGGTGCGAGAAATCCCCGGGCGGTTACGGCATCGAATCGCCGACCGCTTGCGCACAGGTGTTGCGCGTCGAACTCCAGCACGGTGCAGTTGTCCAGGCCAAGGTGCCGGATCGTTTCCAGCAAAAACGTGCACCGCCGTCGCCGGGACTCGATGAGCGTAATCTGAGCCGAAGAGACGCATATCGCGATAGGGAGGCCGGGGAGGCCGCCGCCGGTACCGAGATCGGCGATGCGCTCGGCGACCGACACGTCGCCGAGAACGCTGAGGGAATCCAGCAGATGGAGGCGGACGGCGTCGGCACGCGGGATCGCCGTGAGGCCAGCCGCTCTCCGCCATCCGTATAGCAGCTCGAGATACTCCAGAAGCCGGTCGAGTCGTCCCTCTATGAGTTCGATTCCGAGCGCGCGGGCACCGCGTTTCAGAGCCAATCGCTCGGCGGCAACAATCATCGACCGCGCTGCAGCTTCTTCAGGTGAACCGCTAGCGTGGCAACGGCCGCTGGAGTTAGCCCCCCAATCCGCGAAACCTGTCCCAGCGAGCAGGGTCTAACTCGGTCGAGCTTTTCCGCGGCTTCCACCGACAGTCCGCAGACGGTCCGATAGTCGAGGTCCGGTGGCAGACGCGTGCTCTCGAGCCCCCGCATTCGCTCTACTTCAACCTCCGCGCGGTCAATATACCCCTGGTAGGCGACGATAATCTCCAACTGCCGCTCAATCTCCGGATCGAAGCGCGGCAGGCCGGCAACCGCAGCGACGAACGCATAGTCGAGCCCGGGGCGTCGGAGCAGCTCCATGCCGCTCACGGGGGATGTCAACGGCTCGGTGCCTGCAACCGTCAGCCTGCCATTCACTGATGAATTGGGGTTCACGCGCGATCGCTCTAGCGCAGCGAGGCTGTCAGAGATCTCGACCTGCTTCTTCTTTAAGCGAGCCAAGCGTTGGAAGCTGAGTAAGCCGAGGGAGCGCGCGTGTTTTGCCAGACGTAGGTCGGCGTTGTCCTCACGGAGCAAGAGCCGGAACTCCGCGCGCGAAGTGAACATGCGGTAGGGCTCGCCGTCGACGCCTCGCGTGACGAGGTCGTCGATGAGGACGCCAATGTACGCCTCCTCGCGCCCGAGGAGGAACGGCTCCTGCCCACGCACTGATCGCACCGCGTTGAGGCCAGCGATCAAACCTTGGGCGGCCGCCTCCTCATATCCCGTGGTACCGTTGATCTGACCGGCAAGAAACAGCCCGGGCAGTGCCCGGACCTCCAGGCTGGGGTCAAGCTGGGTAGGGATCACATAGTCGTACTCGATCGCGTATCCAGGGCGCACGATGATCGCGTTCTCCAGTCCGCGGATCGTGCTGACAAACTCGCGCTGCACTTCGAGGGGCAACGACGTGGACAATCCGTTGGGATAGACCTCGTGCGTCTCCAGACCCTCGGGCTCCAGAAAGACTCGGTGGCGCTGCCGGTCCGGAAACTTGACAACCTTGTCCTCGAGAGACGGGCAGTACCGCGGGCCGCGAGACGTGATAGCACCGCTGTACAGGGGTGAGCGATGAAGGTTAGCCCGAATGACGCCATGCGTCACTTCGTTCGTGTGGGTGATGTGGCAAGATATCTGCGGCAGCTGCGGGCCCACACCATCAAACGAGAAGCATGGCGCCGGATCGTCGCCGGGTTGCTCATCAAGCGCGCTGTAGTCGATCGTGCGGCCGTCGAGGCGGGGGCAGGTGCCGGTCTTGAGTCTGCCGGTTTTCAGGCCCAGGCGCTGCAGGGCCTGGCTGAGCCCGCGCGAGGCCCGGTCGCCAGCTCGACCGCCCGGTCTCTGCGTCTCGCCCATATGGATCAGGCCTTCCAGGAACGTCCCCGTCGTTAGCACCACGCTGCGTGCCCGGACCTCTTGCCCACCCTGCATGACTACACCGGCCAACCTACCGCTGAGCACCAAGAAGTCGCGAACCTCACCTTCCATAAGTGTGAGGCCCGGGGTGGAAACGATGATTCTGCGCATGCGAGCGCGGTAACGTGATTTGTCCGCCTGGGCCCGCGAGGCCTGCACCGCGGGACCCTTGCGCGTGTTCAGCCTACGAAACTGGATTCCACACTCGTCGATGGCTCGACCCATTTCGCCCCCGAGCGCGTCGATCTCGCGGACGAGGTGCCCCTTCCCAATGCCACCGATGGCCGGGTTGCAGGACATCTGCCCGACGCTTCCCGAGTTGATCGTCAACATCAGCGTCGCGCAGCCAGAGCGTGCGGCGGCCAGAGCGGCTTCGATCCCGGCATGGCCCGCTCCGACGACGATCACGTCGTACGTCGTGTCCGCTCGCAATCTGTGGGAATCGCTCACTTTCCGATGCAGAATGCTTCGAATATCCGGTCGAGAACCTGCTCGTTATCCACGGGATCGGTGATGCTGGCAAGCTCGGTGAGCGCGGCGCGCAATTCGACGGCAAGGAGCTCCTCGGCCAAATTCCCGTCCAGCATTCGGCGCGCGGCGCCCAGTGCTGCATGCACCCGTTCCAATGCGGCGCGGTGCCTGGCTCTGCTGATCAACACGCTCTCGGTTTCCCCCGCATCATCACGACGCGCGATGCGGACCAATTCGTGACAGATTCTCTCACAGCCCGTGTGCGTCAACGCCGAGGCCAGCACGGTCGGTCGGTTCGCCCCGGCCAATCGGCCCAAGACACTCGGATTGAACGCACCTGGCAAGTCCGTCTTGTTGACGATCACCATGCCTGGTCGCTCGCGCACGTCGCGAAGCAACGACCGGTCATTGGCGCTGAGTGGTCGTGAGCCGTCGACCACAACCACGACGATGTCCGCGTCGTGGAGCTTGCGTCGAGCTCGGTCCACCGCAGCGCGCTCGGCAGCCCCGCGTGCCCGGCGCATGCCGGCAGTATCGGTCAATACGAAGGCCATCCCATCGAGATCGACTAGCTCTTCGACCGTGTCACGGGTCGTGCCGGGCTCGTTGCTCACGATCATCCGCCCATAGCCGAGCAGCGCATTGATCAAACTGGACTTGCCGACATTGGGCTTGCCGGTAAACACGACCGTATGCCCGTCCCGGAGCTGCCGCGCCACCGCGAAGCTTGCAAGGAGCTTTTCGATCCGTTGCTGAACACCGTCCAGTGCTGCGCGAACCGTACTGACATCCGCGTCCGGCACATCCTCGTCGCCGAAATCGACGTTCGCTTCCGCCGCTGCCAGAAGCTCCATTACTTCGGCACGCAGGTCTCCGAGAACCACCGACAGCGCACCCTGGAGCTGCGTCCAGGCGGCTCGCGCAGCGCCCTGGAATCGTGCGCCAACCAGGTCTGCCACCGCTTCGGCCTGCACCAGGTCCATGCGTCCATTGAGCACGGCGCGGCGCGTGAACTCTCCCGGCCCGGCAGCACGCGCACCGCTGCGCAGCGCACAAGCAATCACGCGCTCAACCACGATCGGCGCCCCGTGACAGTGAAGCTCCACCACATCTTCGCCCGTGTACGTCGCTGGACCAGGCATCCGAACCGATAGCGCATCGTCGACTGGTTCCTTCGTCGTTGGATCGTGGACCTGCCCTACGCGGAGCTTCCATGGCTCCCACGCGCTCGCCCGCCGCGGCACGAACAACTGATCTGCGATGGCGAAAGCTCGTGCGCCGCTCAGACGAATCACGGCGACAGCGCCGTGCCCCGAAGCCGTCGCGCACGCGACAATCGTGTCAGTCCGGTACACCGTGCGGATCAGTACCGCCGAGGGGCCCGTCATCGCCATTATCGGCGTCGTCGTCGGCCACGACGTCGGCTGGTAGGTTCTCGTCTCGCGCACCTGCGGGTGCGATCTGGACGCGACGGTAGAACCCCGTGCCGTCGGCCTGCGCTTCGATTGCGGTGTCCCCCGCGAGCGCACCCAGGAGGACCTTGCGATCGCGGGGGTTCATCGGCCCGACGAGGATTCGGCGTCGCCGCGCAATCGCTTCAGCCTTCAGTCTGACGGCGAGGCGAAGGAGCGACTCGCGTCGTCTACCCCGATACCCGCCGATATCCAAAGCGATCTGATGATCGCTACTGGATTCTCCGGGAAACATCATGCGAGTGAGAATGTGCTCAAGCGCATCCAACGTAAGCCCGCGGCGACCGATCAGGAGTGCCTCGGCGTCGGAACGGACACGCACCACTAACTCGTTCTCACGGTCGTCGTACTCCGCCGTGGCAGACGCGACAAACCCCATCCTCTGGACCAGTTCGGTGACGATCTGAACCGCTCGAGCGCGAATCTGATCGCGATCCGGCTTTCCAAGTGGCGCACCAGACGGCGCCGCGAGCGGAGGTGCAGCCCGAGGTGGAGCGACGACTGCCGCTGATTCGTCCACAGCCTTGGTCTGCCGATTCTCGCGCCCACCGCCTCTCTGCGCACGCGGCCGCTGTCTTCCAGCACGTCGCTCTCTAGAGCGTCCCGTGTTCTGTGAGGGGCGTTCAGCGGATAGCTTGGCACCGGTTCCGTCCTCCGCTGCGCTCACAGTCGGCTGCTCCGCGCCGCGCTCTCGTCCGCCGCCACGGCCGCGGCGACGACGTCGCGACTGCCGCCGCCGGTTACCCTCAATCTTCGTACCGGTCGACATATCGTATTCCGCGCCATCCTCGAACGCGCTAACGCGCAACGTAGCTCGCACCTTAGCGCGTCGCGCGCCGATGCCGAGAAAGCCAGTCCTCGGGTGATGCAGAATCTCGATCTCTACACGATCGCGCGAGACACCTAACCGGTTCAATGCGACCTGTATGGCCTCGTCGACCGTGACGCCCTGAGCCTCGATGCTCGTTGACATCCCTTACTCCTAGGACCTCGAGCGATTCGCCAAGTACTGCTGCATGATCATCATCACGTTGTTGGCAAGCCAGTACAGAACTAAACCCGAGGGAAAGTTCACGAACATGACCGTGAACACCGCTGGCAGGATCATCATCATGCGTTGCTGCGCGGGATCGCCCACCGACGGAGTCATGCGCTGCTGGATCACCATGCTCGCGCCCATCAATAACGTCATGACAGGGATCCCCGGTGGAGAGACGAAAGGAATCGCCAAGGCACCCAGCCGATCCGGCTGCGAAAGATCATGAATCCATCCAACGAACGGAGCGTGTCGCAGCTCAATTGCTTGCATGAGCGCATTGTATAGGCCGATGAACACGGGAATCTGCAGCACCATCGGCAAGCATCCCGCGAGTGGATTCACTTTGTGTCGCCGATACGCCTCCATCAGTTCCTTGTTCATGCGCTCCCGATCGTCCTTGTACTTCTCCTGGATCGTGCGCATCTCCGGCTGGATCCGTTGCATCGATTTCATCGCGGCAACTTGTCGCTTATTGATTGGGTAGAATACGATCCGGATGCCCACCGTCAGCAGTATGATCGCCAATCCGTAGTTCCCGACGAAGCGATGCAGAAAGAACAACAGCTCCAGTAGGGGCCGCGCAACCACGGCGAAGTAACCAAGGTCAACCGCCTCATTGAGACGGTGGCCTAGTGACCCGAGGAGGCGAACGCGCTTTGGGCCTATGAACAGGTCATACGCCACACGTCCGCCGGTCGCCTCGTTCCATAGCTGCGCCTCAGCGACGCCGGCGGACCCGGCTGCGACGAATCGCAGCGTCGCCCGATTACCTGGGAAATAGGCCGCCAGGAAGTAGTGATCCGCATACCCAGCCCAGTCGATCACTCCTTCCAGGGATACCGGTTCACGCAGCTTGCTGCCGATCTCGGTCCGCAGTTTACCGTCCAACAGGGCGACCGGTCCTTCGCTTCCCGCTACCTGACCCTTGGCTTCAGTGACCCGACGCGCCCACGAAACACCGAGGGCCCCGATGCCTTCGCCGTCGAGACCCGCCTCGTAACCAAGCACGTATGAGTTTCCCTGGAGTGCGACTCGCTTGGTTACCTGGCGGCCGTCTCCGGTCCGAGCGGTCATGACGACGACGCTTTGCTCATCTCCCCGGATTCGAGTCGTGGAGGCGTCGATCTCGAACGAGAGGGCCGTATCCGCTTCCACCGTCCCGCCTGGCGTCGCCCAGTACAGACCAAGCGGGAGCAGGGAGTCGCTCGCGACCATGTCGAGAGGTGGACTCCCCGGTGCGCTCGTTTGCGCGTACTCCTTCATCTCGAATTGCTTGAGTCGGCCACCGAACGAGGTGAAAGCCGCGGTGTAGAGGTCCGTTTCGATCGTGACCGTCCGCTCGCGCCCCTCCGGGGGACGCACGATTGCCTGCGAGGAGTCTGTAGGGGACGACGCGACCGGAGGGGACGGCGGCGGCGCGACGGGTGGGGTTTGCGTAGCGACCGGCGACGGATCAGGCGCAAGAAGGGCCTGGTACGCCAGCAGGATCGCAAGCGAGATAATGAACGCGAGTAACGCTCTCTGTTCCACGCGGCGGCCTCAGGCCAGCCGCAGCCTGGCGAAGACCCCGTTAGCGCACCGGGTCGTAGCCCCCTGCTCCGAGGGGGTGACATCTGGCGAGGCGCGCGACCGCGCGTACGGAACCACTAAGCGGTCCATACCGTCGAATGGATTGGACCGCATAGGTCGAGCACGTGGGGCGGAATCTGCACATGGGTCCCAGCAGAGGAGACACCATCAACTGGTAGCCGCGAATCACTAGAATCAACGCGGCTGCAAGAAGCTGAAACGGTAGCGGCGCACCCTGGCGCCGGAGCACCTTCGCGGCGCTCTCACTCGACTTCAATCCCGAGTACACGTGCCAATTCCGACTGGACATCCTTGAAGCTCAATCTGTCCGCGCCCGCCCGGGCGATAATCAACAGGTCATAAGCCGGCTGCAATTTGTTCCGATGAATCCTGAAAAACTCTCGTACCCTGCGCTTCACCCAGTTGCGCCGGACCGCCGATCCCAACCTTCGACTGGCGGTTATTCCCAGCCTAGGGTCGGTTCCGGTCCCGGGCACCAAAATGACGGTAAAGTGTGGGCTCTTCCTGCCGCGGGAGGCGTGTTGGATCCGCACGAAGTCAGAACGCCTGCGGAGCCTATGCCGCCGCGGAAACCTCCTGTCCGCGCTACCCTCGTGAGCGTTTGGGCGGAGTCGACACCGCGAGTCGCTTGCGCCCTCTCGCCCGGCGACTGCTGAGCACGCGACGTCCCCCGGGCGTCGCCATTCGCGCCCGGAAGCCGTGCCGTCGCCTACGTCTGACATTACTCGGTTGGAACGTTCGTTTCATGGTAGCGCTCTACACTCGTCCCTGCGCCCTCTTCCCTAGGCTCTTCCACCAACTCTGTCGGCGGCGGAAGCTGGCACAAGGCTCAGCAGTTGTCAATTCTCCCCTGATTTCACGAGCTTGGATCGAAGCAGCGCGGTCGCCGCTAGCCGCACAACTAGCGGAATTCCGGCTTGAGGCTCCTACCGAACAGCTCCGCAAGCACCTCTCGCGGTGAAAACCCTTCGTACAATACCCTGTAGGCTGCATTCACGATCGGCATCTCGATGCCACAGCGATCGGCCAACTGCTTGACGGCTTTCGTATTGCGCACGCCTTCGGCCACCATCCGCATTCCCGCCAGGATCTCCTCAACGCGTTCCCCGCGACCAATTCTGAGCCCGAGTTGACGGTTGCGGCTTAGATCACCCGTACACGTGAGCACCAGATCTCCAATACCTGAAAGCCCAGAGAGCGTTTCCGGTCGCCCGCCGAGGATGGCCGCAAGGCGAGCGATCTCCGCCAACCCGCGGGTTATCAGAGCGGCGCGGGCATTGTGGCCGTAGCCGAGGCCATCGGAGACTCCAGTCGCGATTGCCATAACGTTCTTCACGACACCGCCGATTTCCACACCGATGATGTCAGTGCTGCTGTACACACGCAGAGCCATCGTGGCGAACCATCGCTGAATCCGTGCAGCTTCTTCCTCTCGTCGCGCCGCGGCCACGATCACCGTCGGTTGACCCGCGCACACCTCCGCAGCAAAGCTCGGACCAGAGATCACTCCGAGCCGATCCTCACCACCGAGCGTCTCCGCGAGCACTTCGAACATCGTCCTGCAGCTTTCGTCCTCAATGCCCTTGCTCGCGGAAACGACCAGCGCTTGCGGTCCGATGTGCGCGACGGCGGTCTGCGCCACCGGTCTCATCGCATGCGACGGCACGACGATCACCACTAGGGCTGCCTCCTCCAGTGCCGTGGGCAGAAGCGTGGTGGCCCGCAGACTCGCGGGCAGTTGGAAGCCGGGTAGATAGACCGTGTTCTCGTGCCGGGTATTGATCAGGTCGGCCACCTCGGCGCCGCGCGACCAGAGCGTGACCTCGTGACCCTTGGTCGCGAGTAAACTAGCGAGCGCGGTACCCCAGCTGCCCGCGCCAACGACGCATGTCTTCTGGGGCCTTGGTTGCCTCTCGATCAATCCTCTGCGGGCTCCCCGTCGACCGCGGCTCCACCAACGTCCTTCTCGGCAACGTGCGCTACGGAAACAACCTGTTCCTGTCCGTCTTCCTCCAGCTTGACAAGCCGTACCCCCTGGGTGTTGCGTCCGATCACGCGGATATCGCGCACCGACATCCTGATCAGCTTGCCACCGTTGGTAACGAGCATTACGTCGGCGTCTTCATCGGCGACCTGCAGCACGCCGACGACTGGCCCCGTCTTTTCGCGGACCTTCATGGTGTAGACGCCCTTGGCACCGCGATGAACGAGACGGTAATCGTCAGTCAAGGATCTCTTCCCATAGCCGTTGGCAGAAACGGTGAGAAGTGACGCGCCGGGTTCGACGACGTCCATGGCAACGACGCGGTCCCCTTCCTCAAGGTTCACGCCGCGTACGCCACCGGCGCTGCGTCCCATCGCGCGCACCTCTGATTCTTCGAAACGCACCAGCATGCCGCTCCGAGTGGATAGCGCGACCTGCCGCCGCCCATCGGTCAAACGCACCGAGATAACTTCGTCACCGTTGTCGAGATTAATCGCGATAATCCCGCTTGCACGCGGACGCGAGTAGTCCATCAGCGATGTTTTCTTCACCGTCCCGTTCGCTGTCGCGAACAACACGTAGCAGCCCTCCACGAACTCGCGGACCGGCAGGAATGCCGACAGTTTTTCGCCAGGACCGAGTGCCAACAGGTTCACGATCGCTTTGCCGCGGGCGGCACGCCCGGCCAAAGGCAGCTCGTGAACCTTCTTCCAGTAGACCCGGCCGCTGTTGGTGAAGAACAAGAGGAAGTCGTGCGTCGACGCAACGAACATATGTTCGACGAAGTCGTCCCCCTTCGTCGTCGCACCGATCTTTCCGCGACCACCCCTACGCTGCTGTCGGTACAGAGAGACGGGGTTGCGCTTGATATAGCCGTCATGGGACACGGTGACGACCATGTCCTCCTGAACGATCATGTCCTCGACGCTGATATCCGTTGCGGCGTCGAGGATTTCCGTGCGCCGAGCGTCGCCGTAAACCTTTTTCAGCTCCACCAGCTCCTGGGCAATGAGCTTATGGATCTCACGGTCGTCTGCCAGAATTGCGCGAAGCCGGCCGATCAATGCGGTTGTCTCGTTGTACTCCTCCACGATCTTGTCGCGTTCGAGACCGGTCAATCGCTGCAGACGCATGTCGAGAATTGCTTGCGCCTGAATCTCGCTCAACGAGAACCGTCCCATCAGCTGCAACTTCGCTGTCGCAACGTCTGCCGCGTGTCGAATTAGCTCGATGACGGCATCGAGATGGTCGAGCGCGATCTTGAGCCCCTCCAGAATGTGAAGCCTGGCTTCCGCCTTGCGCACGTCGAACGCTATCGCGCGCGCGACGATCTCTCCGCGGTGTTCGATGAAGTGTTGAAGGAGATCCTTGAGCCCAAGAAGTCGCGGCCGTCCATCCACCAACGCCAGCAGAATGATCCCGAAGGAGTCTTGCATCGGCGTGTGCTTGTACAGGTTGTTAAGAACAACCTCCGGGATCGCGTCTTTCTTGAGATCGACGACGATGCGCATACCGCGGCGGTCCGACTCGTCGCGAAGGTCGGCGATACCTTCAATGCGCTTATCGTTGACCAGCTCGGCGATCTTCTCGATCAACCGCGCCTTGTTGACCTGGTACGGAATCTCCGTGACGACGATGCGGGCTTTGCCGCTGCGCTCGTCGGTCTCGGTTTCCACCCTCGCCCGCACCTGAAGGATCGCGCGACCGGTCGTGTACGCTTCGATGATTGCATCACGGCCATGGATCAGCGCGCCCGTCGGGAAATCCGGCCCCGTGACGATCCGCAGCAGTCGCTCGATCGGCGTCTGGGGGTCTTCGATCAGAGCTAGCAGCGCATCGACCACCTCGCACAGGTTGTGCGGGGGGATGTTGGTGGTCATCCCGACCGCGATCCCGGATGAACCGTTAACGAGTAGGTTTGGCAGCCGCGACGGCAGTAATGCGGGCTCGACGGTCGTATCGTCGTAGTTCGGGACGAAGTCCACCGTCTCTTTGTCAATGTCGGCCAGCACCTCGCCAGCGATGCGTGCCATACGGATCTCGGTGTAGCGCATCGCCGCCGGCGGGTCGCCGTCGACGGACCCGAAGTTTCCCTGGCCGTCAACGAGGGGATAGCGCATCGAGAACTTTTGCGCGAGACGCACGATCGTATCGTAGACTGCCGAATCACCGTGCGGGTGATACTTGCCGATTACGTCACCCACGATGCGCGCCGACTTCTTGTATCCTCGGTTCCAGGTGTTCCCAAGGTCCTGCATTGCGTAGAGACAGCGCCGGTGTACTGGCTTCAAGCCGTCACGCACATCGGGCAGGGCGCGCCCAATGATGACGCTCATCGCGTAGTCCATGTAGGACGTACGCATCTCGTCCTCGATATTGACGGGAATCTTGAGTGGCTTGGCTGACGGATCCACGGGCTAGACGTCGAGGTTCCGGACGTTGAGCGCGTTGTCCTCGATGAAGCGGCGACGCGACTCGACCTCGTCGCCCATCAGCGTCGAAAAGATCTCCTCGGCGCCGACGGCGTCCTCGATGCTGACCTGCAGCAGGGTTCGGGCTTGCGGGTCCATCGTGGTTTCCCACAACTGTTCAGGGTTCATTTCGCCGAGACCCTTGTAGCGCTGCACGTCCAGACCCTTGCGGGCTCCCGCCATGATGAGAGTGTGCAATTCGGCGAGACCGTTCGCTACGGCGCGCTCCTCGCCTGACTCGATCGTGTACGGCGGATCGCCTAGATCCGCTACCTCCACCAACATTCGCCGGAGACGTAGAAACTCGGGTAACTCCAACAGCTCCCGATCGACGACGGTTTCTGCAGGTGTGGCGTTCACCTTGGTGGTTACGATGGCTTTCTCGCACCGATGCTCCGGGTCTTCCTCGTAGCGGATTGCCACAGGCGCGAGCTCGGGCGCCACCTTACCGAGCTGAGCTTCGACTAGCTCCAAAACGCTCCGTAGCTTGCGCGCGTTGCCGAGCAGTTCCGGTTCAATGGACAGCTCACCGGCGACCACGGAAACGACGGCGCGCTGGCGCTTCTTCTTCCCCAGCACCGCCAAGAGCTTCTCGATTTCGCCCAGCTTCTTGAGGGCGCGTTTCAGGGGCTCGCCGGAGACGATCTTGCGCGATTCCTCCGAAGTCACGCGAACGTTCTCCACCCCCAGATCGACGAGGTGCGCTGCGAGCGCGGCTTCGTCCTTGAGATACCGTTCGGCTGCCTTTCCCTTCTTCACGCGGAACAACGGCGGCTGCGCAATGTGGATGTGGCCGCGTTCGAGAAGCTCGAGGAAATGCCGATAGAAAAACGTGAGCAAGAGAGTCCTGATATGTGACCCGTCCACATCCGCATCGGTCATGATCACAATCGTGTGGTATCGCAGCTTGTCGATCGTTTTCTCGTTCTCGCCGATCCCGGTCCCCAACGCCGTGATCAGCAGGCGAATCTCCTGGGAAGAGATCACCTTGTCGAAGCGCGCCTTCCAAACGTTCAGAATCTTACCGCGCAGAGGAAGAATCGCTTGGTTACGCCGGTCACGACCCTGCTTCGCCGAGCCACCGGCCGAGTCACCCTCGACGATGAACAACTCGCTCCGCGCCGGGTCGCGTTCTTGGCAATCGGCGAGCTTGCCGGGAAGCGAAGCAGAGTCGAGCGCGCCCTTGCGCCGTGCTAGTTCCTTTGCCTTCCGCGCGGCCATGCGGACCCGCTGCGCTTCAAGGGCCTTGGCAACGATATGGCGCGCCTCGGTCGGGTGCTCCTCGAAATAGGTTCCCAAGCTCTCGTTTACCAGCGCTTCTACCAACCCTTTCACATCGCTGTTTCCAAGCTTCGTCTTTGTCTGCCCTTCGAACTGCGGTTCGGGAACTTTAACCGAGATTACGGCCACGAGCCCCTCTCGAACGTCTTCGCCCTCGAGGCTTTCCTCATTCTTCTTGACGAGATTGTTTGCGACGGCGTAGGAGTTCACTGTGCGCGTAAGCGCTGAGCGAAAACCGCTCAGGTGTGTGCCGCCCTCCACCGTATTGATGCTGTTAGCGAACGCGTAGACGTTCTCGGCGTACCCGTCGTTCCACTGCATCGCGATCTCGGTCGCTACACCGCTTCTCTCCCCTGCGAGGTAGATCACCGGCTCGTGTACGGCGTTCTTCGCGCGATTGAGGTGTTCTACGAACGAAACGATGCCCCCCTCGTAGTAAAACTCTTGCTTCTTCCCACCCTCCCGTTCGTCCTCCAAGGTGATGCGAACACGGCGGTTGAGGAACGCGAGTTCGCGTAGGCGACTCGCGAGGATGTCAAAGCGGTAGTCTGCGGTCTCGAAGATCTGCGCGTCTGGAAGAAACTTTACGGTTGTTCCCGTCTTGTCGGTCGTTCCGATCTCCGCCAGAGGTTTCTGAGGAACGCCACGGCGGAAGCGCTGATTGTACACTCGGCCCTCGCGGCGAATCTCCACCTCCAGCCAGTCCGAAAGGGCGTTGACCACCGAGACGCCGACACCATGGAGACCCCCCGACACCTTGTAGGAGTCCTTCTCGAACTTGCCACCAGCGTGGAGCTTGGTCAGCACGACCTGCGCGGCGGAGACGTTCTCGGTCGGGTGGATATCTACCGGGATTCCGCGGCCGTTGTCGGCTACCGCGATGCTGTTGTCGACGTGAATCTCGACCTGAATCTCCGTGCAATAGCCGACCAAGGCTTCGTCGATCGAGTTGTCGACGACCTCGAATACCAGGTGGTGTAAGCCGCGCTCTCCGGTGTCTCCAATGTACATTCCCGGTCGTTTCCGGACCGCCTCAAGCCCCTCCAGAACCTTGATGTTCTTCGCAGAATAGTTGGACCCGTTCCCAGCGCCCGGTGAGCGTGAAACACTAGCCGGTTCGCCCTGCACTGGCCCAGATTCGCTGGTCTTCGATGCCATCCGAGCTGACAAACGTGCAGCAGAAAACGACAAACCGCCGGGCATGCGCCTACGTTGCACACGCCCAAGGAAAGGTCCGCCGCAAGCGCTAACGAGACGGCGGCGACGCTACCAAGAACGGTCTCTCATGTAAAGCTAACCGCCCGCGGGAAACCCTTGTAATTACGGCGCTTACACAATCGCCGAGGGATCTTGCCGAGTCGTGGCATACCGCCTATACCCGCATCGGCATGACGACGTATGTATAGTCCTTGTCGTCGCCTCTGACTACTCCTGGGCTTAGCTCATCTCCCAGGCCGAGCTCCAACTTGCTGCCCTCCGGCAACACGCCAAGTACATCAAGAAGATAACGAGCGTTGAAGCCTACATCCAAGTCGCCGCCGCGATACTCCACCGTCAGCTCCTCGGAGGCCTCTCCCATGTCCGGATTGTTGGTCGAAAGCTCGAGACAGCCATCCGCCAATCGCAGACGGACCCCACGCGAGCGCTCGTTGGAGAGGATCGCCACTCGGCGGAGCGCATAGAGCAGGGCGTCCCGCTCGGCCACCACCTCCCTCGTGCTCTCACTAGGCACCACCTTCAGGTAATCGGGAAAGTTTCCCTCGACCAATCGCATGCTTAGGCGCGCGTCGCCGACTTCGACAATCGCCTCATTGCCCGTTAAGAAGAGCCCGATGGGCCCTGCCTCATCGCCGATCAGTTTGGCAACCTCAGTGACGCCCTTACGGGGCAGAATCACTCCCTGCCCCGGTAACATGCCCGCGATCGGCCGATCCACCATGGCCAGGCGATGGCCGTCGGTAGCTACCATCCTGGCGGCTCCTTTGCGCGGCGACTTATCGAAGAATACCCCAGCCAGATTGGCCCGCGTGTCATCGGCCGAGACTGCAAAGACCGTCTTGCGAATCATGTCCGCGAGGTCCACGGCCGCGATCTCGATCCGAGTCTGTTTACCGCCGTTCGCCGCCCCTGTCGGCATTCCGGGGTGTTCATCAGGATGAATACCCGTGAGCTTGAAATGCGAAGTCCCCGCAGACACCGAAACCCATTGGTTTTCGAGGGTTTCTATGGACACATCGTCGTTCGCGGTTTCCCGCACGATCTCGAAGAGCGTCCGGGCAGACGTTGCTGCGCGGCCTGGACGCGCGACTCGTGCTGGCACTGCTTGGCGAAGACTGACCTCAAGGTCAGTAGCGATGACGTGTAGACGATTCTCACTGGCTTCCAGCAGCACATTCGTCAAAACCGCCATGCTGTGACGTTTGTCTACTACGGCGTGTGCCCGTGACAGTGCGCGCAGCAGCGCCTCGCGCTCAAGCGTGACTTTCATGTTGCCTCTTTCCATAACTCTTAGATCTGTTCTCTGCTGTTTTGTTATAGTGCGCAACTCCGTGGACAGTGCTCGAAACGCCCGATGCCGACAGGTGAACCCCCCGTCCCGAAGCTGTGCCTACCGTGTGCGTTGTCCTTGCATAGCGGGTTCGGGCCCAGTTCGGAACGGTCATGCGGGGTAAATCGGCACGTTGATACACAGGTGTTATCCACAGCCGAACGTACGAACGAGCGCCTCGATCATGGTTCGGAAGCGGGGTTCACGCTCGCAGCGACGCTTAATGGTCTGGCAGCCATGAACGACCGTCGAATGATCCCGCCCGCCGAGGAAATCGCCGATGGCCGGAAACGACGCACCACCGTGCTGCCGCATGATGTACATCGCGACTTGTCGCGCTTCCGCGACTTTGCGTGTCCTCCTGCGCGCCTGCAGATCACCCGGCTTGAGCCCAAAATGGCTCGTCACTCTCGCTTCGATCTCGGCGAGAGTGATGGTCTTCGCGGGCTCCTTGGCCGGATCTCCGAGAAGCATGCGTGCTAGCTCGACGGTGATCTCGCAGCGGTTGAGGGAGGCCCATGCGCTCAGGCGCGTTAGCGCTCCCTCAAGATCCCGAATGTTTGACTCGAACCGTTCGGCTACGAAGGCCAGTACGTTGAGTGGCACGTCGATTCCTTCCTCGCGCGCTTTGCGCGCGAGGATCGCCATGCGGGTTTCGACGTCGGGCGGCTGGATGTCCGCTACCAACCCGCAGCCGAAGCGGTTGATCAGACGTTCCTCGAGACCCTTGATCTCGTGGGGAAACTTGTCAGCGGTAAGCACGATCTGCCGACCGCTCTCATAGAGCGCGTTGAATATGTGAAAGAACACTTCCTGGGTCCGCTCACGGCCGGCAAGGAACTGGACATCGTCGATCACGAGCACATCGATGCGACGCATTTGTGTCTTGAACTCTTGTACTTTGTTGCGCGCGAGCGCGTCGATTAGCCGATTGGTGAACGTGTCGGCGCTTACGAATACGACGCGCATGTCGTGCGGATCCTCGAGGATCGTGTTGGCGATGGCGTTGGCGAGATGGGTCTTGCCGAGCCCGACTCCACCGAAGAGGAAGAACGGATTGTAGAGGGTACCTGGTTGACCGGCGACGGCGAGTGCCGCGGCGCGCGCGAACTGATTACTCTGCCCGACCACGAAACTGTCGAAATCGTATCGAGCGATGACGCCGCCCGGACGCGTCACCGGCCGGGACGCGTGGAGCCCACCCATGTCATCGCCGTCGTGGCGTTTTTGCCCCGTTTCCGCACTGTCCGGTGTGAAAAGTTCCCGTTGGCGGGTCCCCTGGCTGTCCGATGCGAAAAGTTCGCGCTGGTGCGCTCCACGCTCCCAGCGAAAGCGGAAACGGGCTCGCCGGCCGGCGGCGTCGACCCACGCAGCGGCGAGCCGCTCGAGAAAGTTCTCCTCGACCCAGGAGGCGAAAAGCCGGTTCGGCACGGCCACATCCAAGATCCCGTCGTGTTCAGCCAACGGCTCGATGGGTTTGATCCAGGTATTGAACTCGTCCGTGGCGAGCTCCGCCCGTAGTGGCGCAACTGTCCGTTCCCACAGGGTTTTCAGAGTGTTCGGCGAGTGGCGTTCCACCTCGCCGCCTCAGGTTGTACACAGCGTTATCCACATGTGTGGATAACGCTTTATGCCGGGATTGTCCGCCGATTCGATCGTCGCGTGCATCCGCACCGACCCTCCGAAAACAAGACTAGCTCGGCTACCGCTCGGTTGTAGGGTGTCCCGCCGGTTGAGTTGCAAGCGCGCTTCGTCCCACATTTCGGATCCACTGGCAACAGCCATCGCTTGCACGAGGCCATCGACCTTGGTTTAGCACGCAATGGCTAGCGCGCTCGGCTGTGCATATCGCCGCGCGCTCCCCTGCCGTGGCGGCAAACCTGTCAGAGGCTCTCTTTCGCCGAGCAATGCGTGTGATGCCCGGCGGGGTGAACTCCCCGGTCCGTGCTTGGGGGGCGGTCGGCGGCAATCCCCGCTTCGTGCTTGCAGGAGATGGCGCAACGATCCGCGACGTCGATGGGCGCGCCTACCTCGATTACGTTGGCTCGTGGGGTCCGCTGATTCTCGGACACGTACACCCGAGAGTACGAAGCGCCATGCGCGAGGCACTCGAGCGCGGTACCAGCTTCGGAGCGCCGACGGAGGTCGAATTGAAGCTGGCGGAGACCCTCTGCCGACATATCCCTTCGCTCGAACGGGTACGGTTGGTCAGCTCCGGTACCGAAGCGACCATGAGTGCGCTGCGCCTCGCCCGAGCGTTCACCGGGCGAGTCGAGGTCGTCAAGTTCGCCGGTTGTTACCACGGCCACGTCGACGGACTACTGGTTCGAGCGGGCTCGGGCGCGACGACTTTTGGCATTCCGGACAGCCCAGGTGTGCCAGCGGCTTCCGCGGAGTTGACGCGCGTGGCTACCTTCAACGACATCGATTCGGTGCGCACCTTGATGGGGCCTCGTACGGCGGCCGTGATCGTTGAGCCGGTAGCGGGAAACATGGGGCTAGTTCCGCCGGCCCCGGGCTTTCTCGCGGGGTTGCGGGAAGCGTGCGACGCGACGGGGGCGCTGCTCGTTTTCGACGAGGTGATTACTGGGTTTCGCCTGGGGCTGGGTGGCTATCAGGAGGTCTGCGGTGTCCGCCCCGATCTGACGTGTCTCGGGAAGATCATCGGTGGCGGCCTCCCGGTTGGGGCTTACGGCGGCCGCGCCGACATCATGGAGATGATCGCCCCCGTCGGGCCTGTCTACCAAGCCGGCACGTTGGCTGGAAACCCCTTGGCGGCGGCAGCTGGCCTCGCAACGTTGGAGGAACTCGAGGCGACGGATCCCTACGCGACGCTCGATGCTCGTGCTGCGCGGTTGGAGCGTGGGCTCAAGGAAGGCCTGGGCGAGCGCCCCGGATGCGTGCAGCGTGTCGGATCGATGATCACTTTGTTTTTCGGCGTACCGCGCGTCGGTTGCTATGTCGACGCCGTGCGCGCTGACACTAAGCGGTTCGCGCGTTTCTTTCAGCGGTTGCTTGGTGAAGGAATCTGGGTCCCTCCCTCACAGTTCGAGGTCTGGTTCGTTTCGGCCGCCCACGGCGACCAAGAGATTGATCGTACGATCGAGGCGACGAGCAGGGCGATCTCCGCAAGTGACTGATGCCGGATGGAGAACGGTGCGCGGCGAAGCTACCTCGATCTACTGGGTCTGGCCTGGGGCTTCGGATGGCGCGTGGCCGCCGGTCTCCTGATCGGTTCGTACGCGGACGCGCACTTGGGGACTGAGCCCGCCCTCACACTGGTCTGCGTGCTTGCGTCGTTCGTCCTTTCTGTCTGGCAGCTGCTGCGAGCCCTCGCGCGCCAGATGTAGGCTCGATGCTAGGCCACCGGGCGGTCGGGCGGCGCTCGCTTTCTGGATGAAGCTTCGTACCGTTGATGCTGTCCGCGTCTCGAGTGTCACCACCTCGCTCGCGATCATCGTCGCCATCTCGGCGCATTTAACTGGCCTCGGAAGCGCGGCAAGCGTGCTGGTAGGTGCCGGCTTCATGCTCCTCAATTTCCACTTGCTTCGGACGCTGGTTTCGCGACTATTGAGACCTGGGTTGGGCAAGGGGGTCGCGGCGTCTCTGCTCACCCTCAAGCTGCTACTGTTCGTCGTGCTGATCGCTGGAGTGTTCTACCAGGCGCCACTCGCCCCGATGTCGTTCGCTCTTGGTGCCACCCTGTTGCTTGCGGCGATCGTTCTCAATGCGACGATGCTAGGTGATCCCGTGGCAACATCCGGGGCCGCGGACTGATTAGGTCGCGCAGATACAATCATGGAACACCACCCGCTTACCTGGATAGGCTTAGTCCCGGTACTCAAGGAACTGCCGGGCCACACGCTTCATGCCACGCTCGTGATGCTGCTGCTCGGAGGCTTCACGTATGTCGCGAATCGCCAGCTCGCTGCGGCCCGCCGCGCCGGCACGGCCTTGGTTCCTGACGACCGCCTCTCCATACGCACGCTTGCGGAGCTACTTGTCGGCGGAATCCGCTCGATATCCGACGACGTGATCGGCTTGCGCGGGCGACCCTACCTCGCTCTCTTCGGAACGTTCTTCACGTTCATCCTGGTTAGCAACCTGTTGGGGCTCCTACCAGGATTCGTGCCTCCGACAAGCAACACGAACGTCACCTGGGGACTCGGACTCGCCTCCTTCATCTGTTTCGTTGCGATTGGGATCCGCACGCAGGGACTCGTTGCCTACCTCAAGCATTTCGTTGGCCCGATCTGGTGGCTCGGCTTTCTGATGGTTCCCCTCGAGTTGATCGATCTTCTGGTTCGACCCCTCTCGCTGGGGCTGCGACTCTACGGCAACATGCACGGGGACCACTTGGTGTTGGAGATCTTCACGGATCTTACCAAGCTCATCGTTCCGATCGTGTTCTATGGGCTGGGCACGTTCGTCTCGCTCATTCAGGCGTTCGTTTTCACGCTGCTGACCGTCGTCTACGTGTCGCTCGCGATGGGATACGAACACGGCGACCACCATTGACATACCGGCTTCGCGCCGTTCGCTAGAGGAGATGAGGAAAGAGGTGGGGTGTAGCGAAATTCAAGCGGCGCGTGTTCACAAGAGGAGACAAGCGAATGAAAGGAACAATGCGGAGACTGGGGCTGGCGAGCGTCGGGGCGCTGATCGCGACACTTGGCGGCGCCTCTTTCGTATTCGCGCAAGCTGACCACGGAGATGCCGGTTCGAGTGCCGGTGGGATTGCGCTGGCGGCGGGCATCGCGATCGCGGGAGCTGCCTTCGGCGCAGGGCTCGGTCAGGGGCGCGCGATTGCCGCGGCGATGGAATCGATCGGTCGAAATCCCAATGCCGCCGATCGCATTCAGACACCGATGATCATCGGCATCGCCTTCATCGAGGCGCTGGCGATCTACGCACTCGTGATCGCTTTCTTCCTCCAGCAGAAGATCTGAGCGGCCATCGGCCGGGGGCGGAGCTCGAACTCCGCCCCCGGCCACTTCGAACGCGCTCAGGCGTTGACCGCTGCCAAGATCTCTGCGCGGTTCGTCAATGACCTGACCACTGGGACAGACCGCTCCAGTCGCGCCAACGCGTCGTCCTCCTGCCGGTCCACGACGACGACGACGAGCTCGACCTTCCCGCCGCATTCTTCCACCGCCTCAATGGCCTGAAGCGTTGACTCGCCGGTGGTCACGACGTCTTCGATCAGCGCGATCCGCACGGCTGGATTGAAACGGCCGTCGATCCGGCGCTCGGTGCCATGCGCCTTGGCCTCCTTGCGAACGAAAAACCCTTCGAGTGAATACCGGTGCCGGCTCGCGGCGCACAACGCTGCGGTGACCAGCGGTACCGCACCGACGGCCATTCCACCAACTGCCGAGATTCCGTGTGCAGCGACATGTCTCATGAGCAGCTCGCCGAGCAGTGCGGCGCCATCGGCACGCATGACGGTTTGTTTCACGTCCACATAGAAGTCGCTTTGCTTGCCGGAAGCCAAGCGGAAGGATCCTCTGCGGTACGAAAGCTCAGCGAGTAGCGCGACGAGACGGTGGCGGTCCCGATCGTCCCGGGATCCCAGCCCTGCGACTCGGCTGCGTGGCTCAACCACGAAGCAACTCCCGAGCGATAACCATGCGCTGAACCTGCGATGTGCCCTCGTACACCTGCACGAGCTTCGCGTCTCGCATGAGCTTCTCAACCGGGTACTCGTTCATGTAGCCGTACCCACCGAAGATCTGAACGGCGTTGGTCGCGATCTCCATCGCGTGGTCCGCTCCAAACGCCTTCGCGTAGCTCGAGTAGATCGACCGTCCCGAGCCGTTGTCGATCTCCCACGCAGCCTTGTACGTGAGCAGGCGCATTGCCTCGAGATCTATGGCCATGTCGGCGAGCATGAACTGGATTGCTTGAAAATTGGCGATCGGCTGACCGAACTGGCGACGCTGCAACGCATAGCCGCTGCACTCGATGAGAGCGCGAGCCGCGATACCGAGACTGCATGCGACGATCTGTGGTCGCGTGCGATCGAACGTTCGCATCGCGATACGGAAGCCCTCTCCTTCCGCGCCGAAGAGCACGCTGGCGGGAACGCGGCAGTCCTCCAAGGAGATCTCAGCGGTATTCGGGCGCGTTGACCGAGCTTCCCGCGCATCTTCGTCGCACGCAGACCAGGGCGGTTCGCGTCGACGATAAAGCAAGAGATCCCGCGATGCCCCAGTGCCTTGTCACGACTTGCGAACACGATCATCCAGTTGGCAACGGAACCGTTGCTGATGAAGGTCTTGCTCCCGTTGAGCACGTACTCATTGCCGACCTTGCGGTAGGAGGAGGTGGTGGTGATGCTTGCCGCGTCCGAACCGGAACCGGGCTCGGTCAACGCGTAGGGGGCGAACAGGCAATCTCGAGTGAGCCGGCCCAAATATTCGCGCTTTTGCTCTTCGCTTCCCGCTGGGAGCAATGGTGTGGCGGGGAGGTCGTTGACGGCGATGATGGTACCAACGCCGGCGCAACCGTAGTTGATCTCTTCGAGTACGAGGACGGTGTCGAGCACTGGGAGACCGAGACCATTGAGCTCGGTAGGCACCTCGAAGTTGATCAGGCCGATCTCCCAAGCTTTGCGCAGCAACTCGGCTGGGAACGTCTCGGTCTCATCATAGTGCCTAGCGACAGGAATGATCTCGGTTCGGGCGAAGCTCCGAGCCGTCTGTTTAAGCTGCTCCTGTTCTGCGGTGAGTCGGAAACCGAGCATGGTGCAGCGTATGTAAGCGGAAATGACGTTGGCAGTCCATTTTGCGCGGTTTGCGCGGGCGCCCCGCGGGCGTGACTTGCGGTCGGTGCGAGGGTATAGAACACGATAACCATCCGTACGCCGCTGCCTCAGATGAGAGTGGGACCGGAGCCCATCGTGGCCGTCCAGCTATTGATGAGGTGGGTCGGCGAGGAGGACCAGATGTCGTGTTTGTATCCCCGAAGCGTGCGCTTCGGTTCAGCCTTGGCCGGAGTCGCAGCGCTGGTCGTGACGCTGACCACCGCCGTGTCTGCTCAGGCCGGTGTCGAAGCGGGGGAACTGATCACGCGTTCCGAGGTCGAGAAAATCAAAGACCTGGTTTCCCCAGGGATCTATTGGGCGGTCGAGAACGGCATGGACATGAAGATCGTGCCCTATCGAAAGATCCCCGAACCGAAGCAGTACTCCACCGCTACGGAGAAATATTCGGGCCAGGTCGAGCTTGCCGAGGACGGCTCGCTGCGCAACTGGACCGCAGGTCGACCCTTCCCCGCGATCGACGCGAACGATCCGAAGGCGGCACTCAAGCTGATGCACAACTACGAGAAGACGTCCTACTGGACCGACGATCTGAACGTGCATCTGCCGGATGCGGATACTGGCAATTTCTACGTCGATGCCCAGGGTCAGCGTCATTACAACATCGAGCGCCATTTCATCGCGGACTGGTCGCGCAACCTCGCGTACACGGGGCGCCTGCGACACGAGCCCATTCACAGTTTTACCGAGAACAACGACGGCGCGTTCCGCAAGCAGGGTTTCTATCCTTTGATCGAACCGTTTGACCTCAAGAGTGTTGGCTCGGTCGCTTACAGGTATCTCGATGCGGCACGTCAAGACGACACGTGGCTGTACGTGCCGGTGATCCGGCGTGTCCGCCGAATGTCGAGCGCTCAGCGCAGCGACGCGCTGTTCGGCCAGGACATCGACCTCGACAGTTTCGGTGGTTACGCCGGCCAGATACCG
Source organism: uncultured Myxococcales bacterium (assembly GCA_964555245.1). Lineage (GTDB taxonomy): Bacteria > Desulfobacterota > Binatia > UBA1149 > SPBQ01 > CAZKRI01. The sequence continues at coordinate 104,724 of CAZKRI010000049.1, read as the reverse complement.
TGGTTCGATTGGAAGCTGATCGGCCAAAAGCCGATGCTTGCGTCGTTCCACGGCGAGAACCTGCCGCCAAAGGTCTGCGAGAAGGACGGCGGTATGACGTACTGTGAGAACTGGGAGGTGCGGCCCAACGTCTACATTATCGAGGGTAAGGCGAAGCTGCCCAACTACGCGTATTCGAAACGCGTCATCTACCTCGACAGCGAGGTCTACCTGATTCCATATTCGGATCTGTACGATAACAACGGTGAGCTCTGGAAGGTGGTGGTACAGAGCATTCGAACCTCCACGAAACCCAACCCGAAGGCGTCCCTGGAATACGAGGAGGAGCGCATGTTCGTGTACGCGTTTAGCGTGCTCGACATGCAACTCCTGCACGGAACCCGTGCCGCGATCCCCGGTATGGCGTTTCCAGACGAGCCGGGCTGGTACATCGATATCGGCTTCGATCACCAGTACTCCGTTGACGAGAGCTGGTGGACGATCGCCGGCCTGCTGTCGGGCGGTCGTTGACCGCAGCCTGGTGGCTCGCCCTGCGCGGTGGGCTGGGGCCTGCCTTGCTGCTGGCGGCGACTGGCTGCAGAGGGCGACACGAGGGGCCGGGCGTTATCGCGTCGACGCGACTGCCAGAAACCGTCCTAGTCGCCCGCACGAACGAACAATCGAATGCCCAGGTAGCCCTTGGCGTTCGTGGCAACGCCCAGCAGATTCTGTTCGGCGACCTTCACGTTCACACGACGTTCTCGATAGACGCCTTTGGGCTCAGCTTGCCCGTCATGCAGGGAGAGGGCGCGCACCCGCCTGCCGACGCCTGCGACTTCGCACGCCACTGCTCCGCGTTGGATTTCTGGAGCATCAACGACCATGCGGAAGGGTTGACGCCGGAACACTGGGCGGAAACCAAGGAGTCGATCCGTCGCTGCAACGCTACCGCCGGAGATCCCGAGAATCCGGATGTGTCGGCTTTCCTCGGCTGGGAGTGGAGCCAAGTGGGCGAGACGGCGGAGACACACTACGGACACAAGAACGTCGTTCTGCGCGACATCGACGAGGATCGTGTGCCGAAACGCCCCATAGCCGCGCCGCCGCGGTTGCTGGCTCCTTTCCGGCAGGAACGATCGCTCTGGCAGAAGTTCGAGGTGCCGCTTCGTGATTTCGCCAACCGCCAGCGCTATCTCGATTTCGGCCGCTTTCAGCGCGAGCTCAGCGCGGTTCCCGTGTGTCCGAAAGGCGTTCCAACCGGTGACCTACCCGCAAACTGCCACGAGGTAGCGGCGACTCCAGCGGAGCTTTTTCGTAAGCTTGAGGAGTGGGGTTTCGAAAACCTTGTGATTCCGCACGGCACGACGTGGGGTCTCTATTCACCGCCCGGCACCTCGATGGCCAAGCAGCTAGACGCTGAACAACACGATCCGCGGCGACAGCGCCTATTCGAGATCTACTCGGGTCACGGTAACTCGGAAGAGTTTCGGGACTGGGCGCCATTCCATACGGACGGGCGCGGAGAGAAGACCTGTCCTTCGCCACGACCCGACTATCTTCCATGCTGCTGGCAGGCGGGAGAGATCGTGCGCTCGCGATGCGGTGACGTTTCCTCTGAACAGTGCGAGACACGAGTCGAAACCGCACGCCGGAACTACATCAACGCGGGCCTATCTGGCCACTTGACCGTACCAGGGGCGACACTCGAAGATTGGAAGGATTGCGGTCAGTGCCGCGACTGTTTCAATCCAGCGTTCAACCTTCGCCCTCTCAGTTCGGCACAATACGCGCTCGCGATAGGGAGATTCGGCGCGAACGACGATGGTCCGAGCCGGTTTCGCTTCGGCTTCATAGGCTCCAGCGACGTCCACAGTGCCCGGCCCGGAACCGGTTACAAGGAATACGGCCGGAGCCACATGACGGAAGCGGCCGGCCCGAGCAGTGCGGCATGGCGGGAGCGTTTCGGCGGCGCCGACGCGCCGTGGTCACCCGTGTCGGTGGCGATCGACCCCTCGACCACAACGATCCCTGTCGTTCGCCTGTGGGAGGGTGAGCGGCAGGCATCATTCTTCATGACCGGCGGACTCGTAGCAGTCCACGCCGAAGGGAGAAGTCGCGACGCGATCTGGGACGCGCTCAAACGTCGAACCGTCTACGCTACCAGCGGCGATCGGATCCTGTTGTGGTTCGATCTCCTAGCCACGCACCGTGGTGAGTTGCCGATGGGGTCCGAGGTGGTCCTGAAGGGTGACCCGACCTTTCGAGTGAAGGCCGTGGGGGCTGCGCGGCAGCTCCCCGGGTGTCCCGATTACGCGCGGAGCGGGCTTCCTACTGAACGCTTGGAACGGTTATGTCGTGGGGAATGCTACAACCCCTCGGAGGAGCGTCGCCTCGTCACTCGAATCGAAGTAGTGAGAATCCGGCCTCAGACCACGCCAGACGAGGACGTCAGCGAGTTGATCGAGGACCCTTGGCGCACGTTCCCCTGTTCGGGGGATCCGTTGGGCTGTGTAGTGACCTTTACGGACGAAGAGTTCATGAGTTCCAACAGAGAGGCGCTCTACTACGTGCGCGCGATGCAAGAGCCGACGCTTGCGGTCAACGCTGGCGGACTTCGCTGTCGCAGCGACGAAGCGGGCGAGTGCCTCGAGGTTCGCCCTTGCTACGGTGACTGGCGCACGTCCATCGATGACGATTGCTTGAGCGTGAATGAGGAGCGCGCCTGGTCATCGCCCATATTCGTCACGCCCGCCGGACCGCAGGGGGCGACCGGTCGCGAACATGGCCCACCCTGAGCAAGCGCGTTCTAGTGTCGCTCCGCCCGAGCATCGACGCTTATCAGCTAGCGACCTCGTTGCTCTGGCGCGCGGGACCGCGTGCTTTACGGCATTGAACATCGCCCTCGCGCTACTGATCGGTCGGGGGCTCATCCGGGAAGCAGCCGGGGCAGCTGGGCCCATCGGTTGGGCGTTCGTGCACTTCGCTTTGTTCGGCCAGGTTGGCGCGATCTCCTTGCTTGTCGGAGTCGGTGCGGTATGCATCGCGCGCTTCACGGGCTCCCGCGCGCTCGCCATAGGGTTCGCGTCCGCGTGTTTTGCTACGTTCCACATCCTTCTCGCGATCGACGGGATCGTCCACAGGATGTTCCACTTCCACATCAATGGATTGGCCTACAACGTCTTGACGACGCCCGGAGGTTTCGCGTCTCTGCGCCTGAGCACCGCGGACCAGGGGTTGTTCATCGTCGCGATCGCGGCCCTGCCGGCGATCGAGTACCTGCTGTTGAGGTCGCTGATCGGCCGCTTCGCGGGTCGCGCGAGCATGCCGGCGCTGCTCTGGCGCCCATGGCTCGGGCTCGTCGCGACGGTGCTCGCGGTCGGTATGGTCGATCGCACGCTCTACGCTGCAGCCGACCTGGCAGGCAACACCGCGATCATGCGCCTGGCCCGGCTGGTGCCGTTGTACCAACCGACAACCGTCAAACGACTCGCGCGGACTCTTGGCCTCAGCGAGCCGGATCGGCAACAGCCGATCATGCATGCGAACGACGGATCCAGCCTCCGTTACCCGCGCGCGCCGTTGATGACGGAACAGCCTGGCGAGCGGCCGAACATCGTGTGGGTCGTGTTGGACAGCTGGCGCCATGATGCGCTTACTTCAGACGTCACCCCCGCGATCATGGAGTTCTCCCGCGATGCCACGGTATTCGAAGCGCATTTTGCCACCGGCAACGCCACCCGGTTCGGCATCTTCGGGATGTTGTACGGACTGCACGGAGCCTACTGGCACCCGATGCTTGCCGAGCAGCGCGGGCCATTGTTGCTCACGCGCCTTCGTGAACTCGGTTACGAGTTTCGTATCATCGCCCCGAGCCCGCTGACGTTTCCGGAGTTCCGACGGACCGCGTTCGTTGAGGTGGGAGAAGGCATTCTGGATCGGCTGCCCGGCAGGGATCTCGTCGAACGTCACGCGGCCGCGGCGGATGCGTTCGATCGTTTTGTAACGAACGAGCAGCAGGAGCCGTTCTTCGCGTTCATCTTCTTTGATGCAACGCATGCTCCGTACGACTTTCCGCAGGACGAAGCGCATTTCCGCCCGTATGCCCGCTCGGTGAACTATGCGACGATGAGTCTGCAGGCGGAACGTGACGGCATCGTTAATCGCTACCGAAACTCTTTGCGCTATCTGGATGGGCTAACCGGACGCATCCTGGCAGCGCTCGCGCGAACGGGGCTTGATGAGCGAACCGTCGTCCTTGTGACCGGGGACCATGGAGAGGAGTTTGGCGAGCATGGTTTTTGGGGACACAACAGCGCGTTTACGCCGGAGCAGATCCGGGTCCCGCTCGTGATCCGGTTTCCCGGCCGTGCTCCGGACCGTGTGTCGTGGCGAACGAGCCATCAGGATCTCGTCCCAACGTTCATGGAGATGCTGGGAGTTCGCAATCCGCCGTCAGATTACAGCAACGGTCAGTCGCTGTTCACGAACCGTCGGGATGCCAAGATCGTTGCGTGCGGGTGGGACGATTGTGCATGGATACTGGATGACTCCTACGTCGTATTCGGTACGTCGACGCATCGACGCTGGGGAATGGACGTGTTGGACGACACGTACCGTGCGCACGCTCACGCCGAAGCAATGCTCGCCGGCCACGCCGAGGAACTCGTGGAGCTGGCGGGTGAGTTCAGCGTCTTCCTGCGTAAGTGAAGCGACCGGCGTGGCAGCGGCAGGTAGACGGTGCTAAAAGCACCTTCGCACTTTCATGCTTGCCTTTGTGTTGGAGGGAGGGCGTGCCCGACTGGTGGCCGATCGACCCCGGCCCGTGCTGCGCGAAGGTTATACCCGCGTACGTGTACGCGCGGCTGGTATCTGCAACACCGACCTGGAACTCGCGCGCGGTTACATGAGCTATCAGGGCGTGCTCGGCCACGAGTTCGTGGGTGAAGCGATGGATGGCTCCCTGGCCGGACAGCGCGTGGTCGCGGAGATCAACTTCGCGTGCGGGTTGTGTGACCAGTGTACTACAGGGCTCCGGCGTCACTGCTCGCGCAGACGCGTCATGGGTATCGTTGACGCAGACGGGGCGCTGGCCGAAGAAGTCGTTGTGCCGGTGGAGAACCTCCATTCGGTACCCCAGACGATCGGCGACGAGGCCGCGGTGTTCGTCGAGCCATTGGCCGCGGCGTGCGAGATTCTCGAGCAGCTCGGCGCGGATCGCCGCCGTGGCGCCGCGGCCGTCCTGGGCGCCGGTAAACTCGGCCCACTGGTTGCGCAGGTGCTTGCCGCTGACGGTTACGATGTCGTATTGATCGGACGGCGCCTGGAGTCCGTTCAGTGGCTGCTGGGGCGAGCAGTACGGCTCGCTTTCCCCGATCTTGTTCACCGACAGTACGACCTGGTGGTCGATGCGACGGGCTCGCGGGAAGGGCTCCAACGTGCGATCGCGATGACGGCGCCGCGGGGAACGCTTGTTCTGAAGACGACCATTGCCGGCGCCCACGAAGTGGATCTTGCTCCAGTGGTGATCAACGAGATACGGATCCTGGGTTCCCGCTGCGGAAGCTTCGCACCCGCAATCGGACTGCTCAGCGCCGGAGCTGTCGACGTCGCCGCGCTCGTCACGGATCGTTACCCCTTGAGTCAGGTGGACGAGGCTTTCGCGCGCGCTGCATCCCCAGGTGCTCGAAAAGTGATCGTGACGGTTTCGTAGTGGATTTCTCTCTAACGCCCGAGCAGGCGGCGCTTCGCGACGAGCTACGAGCATGGCTCGAGCACCGTCGGCGAGCCGGTGACATTCCGTTGCTGAAGCCGGTGTCGCTGGACGTCTACGTAGCCGAGGGGCGCCGCTGGCAGCGCGAGCTGTACGACGGGGGTTGGTGCGGCGTTCATTGGCCTCGGGAGTACGGAGGTCGGGGGGTTGGGCTGGTCGAGCAGATCGTGTTCCAGGAAGAGCTCGCGCGAATCGAGTCCCCGCAACTGGTCAACCTGCTGGCACTGTCCATGGTCGGTCCGTTGATCATCCAGTATGGCGATGACGCGCAGAAACGCCGGTATCTTCGTCCGATCCTCACAGCTGACGAGATCTGGTGCCAGGGTTACAGCGAGCCGGGTGCTGGATCGGATCTCGCTTCAGTGACCACCCGTGCCGAGCGCCGCGGCGACTCTTACGTGGTCAGTGGACAGAAGATCTGGACGAGCTATGCGCAGTATGCTGATCTCTGCATTCTGCTTGCCCGCACCGGTCCTCAGGGAGGTCGGCATCACGGACTGACGCTCATGATTCTCCCTATGCGTCAGCCCGGCGTCGAGGTCCGTCCGCTGCGGCAGATGAACGGTGACAGCGAGTTCAACGAGCTCTACCTGCAGGGAGCCATCGTTCCTACCGAGAACGTGGTCGGAGCCGAAGGGGCCGGTTGGGACATGGCCGTCGCGCTGCTCATGCATGAACGGGCGACGCTCACGTTCCAGCGGCAACTGCAGTCACGCGTGGCCCTGAACGAACTGCTGCGGTTCGCTCGCGAATTCGACGAGCGGGGTGGACGGTGTGCCAGTCAGGACCCTGTACTGCGGCAGCGGCTGGCGCAGGCGTACATCGACAGCGAAGCGATGCGGCTGACAGCTCTGCGGCATTTGACCAAGCAGCTCCACGGGGCCCCGCCTGGTCCGGAAGGTTCGATCGAGAAGCTGTTCTGGAGCGAGATGTACCAGCGCATGCTGCAGGTAGCGCTCGACGTTGCCGGTCCCCACGCGCAACTCGCGCCCGAAGATGACCGTGCCCCGATGGCGGGCCGTTGGCCACATCTCTATCTGTATTCACGCGGCCGTACGATCGCGGCCGGCACGTCCGAGATTCAGCGGAGCATTATCGCACAGCGAGTTCTCGGCTTGCCCAAGGACCGTTAGTTCCCCGAGTAGGCGGCTTAACTCGCCCTGCGCACCTTGCGGCGCTCGCGCTTGGCGTTGATGCTGTGGCGGCGACCGTTGACCCTTCGGAACGGGAAACGGTAAACCTGTCCTTTCGCGCCTTGCCGCGCCGTGCGGTCGCGCCAATGCCGTAGTCCTTTGCGAAGGTATTCCGGCTCCATGTCCAGTGCCTGACAGATGCTGGCGAAGGAGAACGGCCAGCTCATGTCGTCGGATCCAAGCCAGGTCTCGACGTCCATGTCGTCAGGCTCGACCGAGTTGCTCGTCTGTATGAAATTGCGCTGGAACGATGCGATCGCATCCTCGAGAACGGCTAGCATGAGCCGCTTTTCGGGAACTAGAGTGGATTCGGTGAACATCCGTTCGAAGTACTGCGACGGCGTCATCGTGTCAGGTTCGACCATGGTGACGGCTGGATCCTCGACGCACACGGTCCGTGAGCGGGGTTTTTCGTCACTGCGGTTCTGGTTGGTCTGGCTCATCGTTCCTCCCTCGTGCCGTCTCGAGCTGCGCGATACGGCGGAAACCCTGCGGTTAACGACACCCTCTTCGGGTCGCTCCGAGCGAACCCTGTCATGTGTCCATCCACCCATCAGCGGCGCCCGACCGACTGCTTAGTTCCCGGTCCGGGCAGATCGACCCGCCGACTGCTCGCGCAGCTCCTGGATGGCTCGAAGCAGGAGCTTGCGTCGCAGCAACACAAGGAATTGCTCGACCAGCTTTACGCCGGCGAGCGCCATCTCTGCAAGACGCACCTCGTCAACCCTCCCGGTGACCGCGCGGGTGAAGACTTTGAGCTCGGCTCGAGCTAGGCGGTCTATAGCTTCCACATACATCGGCAGCGTGATCCGGTGTGGCAAAAGGTCCGCACCCAAGCCGGCGGCGCGCATGGCGACGAAGTTCTCCAGGAGCAGGATGTCGTCACCCTCGAAGTACTCCACACCGGCGCGGGCAACCGGGGTGAGGATTCCGGCGTCGACGCAGTAATCCACGGTTTCAGGCGGGACCCCGAAGCGTTCCGCCACGCTGTGACGAGCCACGGGTTCCAAGTCAGGTGCGTAGTGAATCTCCTCGTAAAACCGGCCTTCCAGCCCCAACAGCGTGCGCACCTCCTGGGGGCTAATCACGTCGGAGTTGCGCTCGAGTATCGCCTTGATGACGTCCAGGCGAAGGTCGCGCTTGGTCTGCAGCTCCTTGATGTAGCGGATCCGGTCGACGAAGCCGCGATTGTAGTAGGCCATGTTGCGACCGGTTTTTACGGTCGGTGGTGGTAGAAGCCCGCGACGAATGTAGAACTTGATCGTGCCCGGGGCGACGCCCGTTTCCCGGGCAAGATCCGAGATCTTGTAAAGACCCGAGTGATCTTTCGCTGTGCTTGCCACGATACCGAGTAGATAGTGCAGCTAGCCACTTACTAAACTGGGCATGCTCCTGTCAAGAGGATTTTCAAGCGCTCCCCATGTGGGGTGGGTGCCGGAACCGTCGGTGCTCCGCGGAGCCTGCTTCGCGGAGCCGTTGACAGTGCCGCGGCCGGCCCGTAGGCGGGCCGACCGTGACCCCACTCTCGCTCCAGGAACGCGCCTCGTGCCTTGCGTGGGCCACCGACAACGTGGCCGATGTTGTCGTGGTTGGCGGCGGCATCACGGGTGCCGGCGTTGCCCGGGAAGCTGCACTGCGAGGACTACGCGTCGTACTGGTCGATCAGGGCGACTTCGCTTCGGGGACGAGCAGTCGATCGTCGAAACTCATCCACGGCGGCCTGAGATACCTCGCCCAGGGAGACGTTGGCTTGGTCAAGGAGGCGGCGCGCGAACGAGCGGTTCTGCGTTCGCTCGCTCCACATCTGGCACGGCCCGTAAGGACGCTAGTCCCGGCGGCTTCCCGTGCGGGTCTCTTGAAACTGCAAGCCGGGATGTGGGCGTTCAAGAAGCTCGCGGAAGATGCCGATGACTACGCGACGTACGGTGCTGCAGAGACCTTGGTCGCCGAGCCCGGCCTACGCCCGGCGCGACTGATGGGCGCCGTCTCGTACACCGAGTATCTGACCGACGATGCCCGGCTGACTTTGGAGACGGTGCAGGCCGCGGCCGGGGCCGGGGCGCGCGTGGCGAACTACGCCGCGGTGATCGCCATGGAACGGGAAGCGGCAGGTGTGCGGCTGAGCGTGTCCGATCGCTTGAGCGGTGAAGGTCTGGTCCTGCGCGCGCGTTGCGTCGTCAATGCAGCGGGACCCTGGTCCGACCGCGTTCGAGCTCTGAGCGAGCCCGAAGCCGAGAGCAGGCTGCGGTTGACTCGTGGCATTCACGTATCCGTCCCGCGTGACACGCTCGAAATCCAGCATCTTGTCGTCTTGCGAGCGAGCGACGGACGCCCGGTTTTCGCGGTGCCCAACGGCCGTTACACCTACATCGGGACCACCGACACGGCGTACGAGGGCAGCCCTGACGAGCCGGGTGTCACACGCGAGGACGTTCGTTACCTACTCGATGCGGTTGCCACGAGCTTCAGGACGTCGGTCAACGGTCCTGACATCGTGGGGACGTGGTCGGGAGTGCGGCCGCTGATTCGTGAACCGGGCAAGCGCCCCTCGGAGATCTCGCGCCGTGACGAGATTCGGCGCGGCCCGGGGCCGCTCGTGTCGGTCGCCGGGGGCAAGCTTACGACCTACCGGCGCATGGCGGAGCGAGTGCTGAACGAGGTGTGCGCGGCGATGGGCCGGTCGATGCCCGAAGCAAACTCCACGCAAGAGCCCCTCGCTGGCGGCAGCGCCGAAGCTCAGTGTCGCGCGCGGGCGGCATCACCACGGCTGCCGATCCCGATGCTCGAGGATCGGCTGTGGGCGACGTACGGGACGGCCGCCGCATGCATCGTGGCTCGGATCGCTCGCGAGCCCGAATTGGGAGCCTCCGCTGGAGGGCTGCACCAGCTCACCATCGCTGAGATCGACCATTGCGTGCAGTACGAGATGGTTGCGTCGCTCGACGATCTCTTGCGCCGCCGCTGTTCCGTTGCCATGTTCGACACGCGGGCGGCGCTGGCGGCGGCTCCCGCAATCGCGGAGTTGCTCGGGGATCGTCTCGGCTGGCACGCTGACCGGCGCAAGCTCGAAGCGGATCGTTTCTCCAACCATAGACGGACCGAACTCGAGACCGCGCGGGCGGCCTAACCCGAGCGAGGGGTGGACCATGAACGAGCTGGCACAGAAGCTGGAAGAGCTACGTCGCCGACATCCTCAGATCGAGATCATCGCCCAGGGTGACGCTCTGACCGGTTATGCGCATGACTCGTGGATGCGCGCGCTGCTCGAGCGTCGCCGGGGCGATGTCCAGCGGGCTGGTGCGGTCGTCCGGCCGGCGAGCACCGACGAGGTCAGTGCGATCCTAGCATGGGCGCATGAAACCGGGACGCCAATCGTGCCCTACGGTCTCGGTTCCGGTGTCTGTGGCGCCGTCCTCGCCGGATCCGGACAGGTCGTTTTGGACGTCGGGCGAATGGCGCGAATCGGGGCTATCGACGAGATGTCTCTGACCGTAAGCACGCAATCCGGCGTCAGGGGATCGGATCTCGAAGAGACGCTCGGGTCGCGCGGCTACACGATGGGGCACTACCCGCAGTCGATCGAGCTATCCACGGTCGGCGGATGGTGCGCGACGCGTGCCGCCGGGCAGTTCTCCACGAAGTACGGCTGCATCGAGGACATGCTGCTCGGTTGCGAGGTGGTGATGCCCGGCGGGCTGATCATCCGTCTGCCCGCCGTGCCTCGAACCGCGACTGGACCGGACCTCCGCGAGCTGTTTCTCGGTAGCGAAGGAACGTTGGGCGTTCTGACCGAGTTAACGTTCCGGATCCATCCGCGTCCAGCCGCTCGTCTCGGACAGTGCTTCACGTTTCCCGCGCTCGCGGCGGGGATCGAAACGCTCCGGCTGGTGTTGCGCGATGGGTGGCGACCGGCGGTCACCCGTCTGTACGACGCGACCGAGAGTGGGCGTCACTTCTCGCTGGAGGGGGCTTCGAGCGCGACCTTACTGCTGCTGAGCGAAGGTCCCGAGCCCTTGGTTGCCGCGGAGGCAAGTGCTCTGCGACAGATCGCAAGCCTGCAAGGTGGGATCAACCGAGGAGGAGACCCCGTCGAGCACTGGCTCGCGAATCGCAACCGGGTCCCTCGGTTCGAGAATCTGGTCGAGCAGGGGCTGGTTGCGGATACCATCGAGGTCGCGGTCGATTGGCGACATCTGCGCGCGCTGTTCGAAGAAGTAGTCAACGCGGGTGCGAAGATTGACGGCATGATCGCGATGTCCGGCCATGTGTCGCACTGCTACACGCAGGGAGCGAACATCTATTTCACGTTCGTCGGCGCTTGCTCGGAGACTGAAGGGGCGATCGTGTTCTACGACCGCGTCTGGGCATTGACCATGGAGCGGACGCGGGGCATGGGCGGGACGATCGCGCATCATCACGGCATTGGCCGCGTTCGCAAGCGCTGGCTCGGTGACGAACTGGGTACAGCTCACGGCTTGCTCGCTCAGATCAAGCGCGCGCTGGACCCACGCGGCATCATGAATCCGGGCGCGCTGTTCGACGGTTTCTGAAGTGACGGGTCAGTACGTCCTGGCCATCGACGTTGGCTCGAGTGGTGTACGTGCGATCATCGTCGATTCGAACGGCCACCGACGTGGCGGCGACCACCGTGAGCTGACGACGAGCTTCCCGCGTCCTGGCTGGGCCGAACAGGACCCCGCGGCGTTGTGGGCGTCTGCCACCGCCGTCGTCGCCGAGGCGCTGCGTGCGTCTGGGTTGACGATCGACCGGGTGAAGGCGATCGGCGTCGCGAACCAGCGCTCCTCCGTGGTGGCGTGGGACGCGAAAACCCTCACGCCGTTGGCGCCGATCGTTCTCTGGCATGACGTCCGCACGGAGGCTCGTTGCCAGGAGCTGATGAGTCGCGGCTTCTTCGTGACGCCGAACATGGCAGTGACGAAAGCGGAATGGATTCTGCGTAACGTGGTCGGCGTTGCGGAAGCGGCGGCTACAGGTCGACTGCGCTTCGGTGGCGTCGAAAGCTGGCTGTGCGCAAACCTTAGCGGCGGGTGTCATGCGACCGATCACGGCAACGCCAGCGCCACTGGGCTCTACGCCCACTTCGAGCGGGCCTGGGACCACGCCTTGCTCGAGGCGATTGGCGTCGAGCGGGGATGGTTGCCATCGATCCACGACTCGATCGGGGTGATAGCCCTGACGAGCAGCGACCAGATTGGCGCAAGCATTCCCATAGGCGGGATGACCGGCGATCAACAAGCATCGCTCTACGGCTTGGCCTGCCATGAGTACGGACAGATGAAGTGCTCCTACGGGACGGCGGCGATGGTCGATGCGACGACGGGTCCGTCCATCGCGATCGCCGGTCCGGGCACGTACCCGTTGGTCGGCTGGTCGGTCGATGGCACGAGCACGTACTGCGTGGAGGGCAGCGTTGTGACCGCGGGGGCTGCGGTGCAGTGGTTGCGGGATGGTTTGGGAGTGCTGAGATCCGTAGCGGACGCTGGCGACGCGGCCGAGTCGGTGACGAATGCCGGTGGGGTCTGGGTGGTTCCCGCGTTCCAGGGATTGGGGACGCCGCTGATGGAGGCTACTGCGCGGGCGATGATCGGCGGGCTCTCGCGCGGCAGTACCGCGGCTCACGTGGTTCGGGCGTTGCTGGAGGGCATCGCGCACCGCGTGGCGGACGCGGCCGATGCCGTCTGGCAGATGCTGCCGCCTCCTACCGCTCTCAGAGTTGACGGTGGGGCGAGTCGGAACGACTTCCTCATGCAAGCGCAAGCCGACTGGCTAGGTCTGCCTGTCGAGCGCAGTCGCGAACCCGATGGAGCCGCGCTCGGGGTTGCGGCGATGGCCGCGCGCGCAGTCGGCGTCGATGGCCCGTTGGCGGTATGTCGGTGGAATGCCGAGCGTACCTTCGAACCTCGGCTGTCCGCTGACGCGCGTGCTGCGGGCCGCGCAGTCTGGCGTAAGCGGCTCGCGACGGTCGCGGCCGCCAAGACGTGACGCAGACGCCTATTGTGCTGCGCCTGGTAATCTTCGATTGCGACGGGGTGTTGTTCCGATCGGAGGCGGCCAATCTCGCTTTCTATAACGCGGTGTTGCACCGGGTCGGTCAACCTCCGTTGAGCGAACGCGGTGCCGTGGACTGTCAGGCGCTGGCTGCGGCGCAGTTATTCGAGCGGCATTACGGCGACGAGCCGGATCTCGTCGCTCGCCTCCGCGAGGAGGCACACTCGGTCGACTACGGTTCCTTCTACCCGCTGATGCACCCGCGACCGCGATTGAGAGCGATCCTGGAACGGCTGCGCGGTCAGTACAAGACGGCGATGGCGACCAACCGCGGCAAGACGGCGCGAGAGGTTCTCGCGCATTTCGGCTTCGCGGATTTGTTCGATCTGGTCGTCGGAGCCCATGACGTAGCGCGACCTAAGCCGCACCCAGACATGCTTCTCAAGTGCGCCGCTGATCTATGGGTCGATCCCGGTAACGCGGTCTATGTCGGTGATCAGCCGAGCGATGCCGCGTCGGCACGTGCGGCGGGAATGCATTTCGTGGGAATGGGACCGGTGCTACGAGACGTGGAACGGTACACGCTGGAGCAACTGGACCAGATCGAGGTCGTACTGCGCGGATTGGAGCACGTGCGTCGACCGAACGGCTCAACCTAGCTCGTTCAGTCGATCGATGAGGCGCCGGAGCCGCCCGTACGACCGCATGTCGAAGTTGAGCACGAGACGAGGCAGTTGGGCGATCTGCGGTTCGTCGAACTCCTCCTCGAATTGGCCGTGCGCGAGTATCGGCTGACCGCCGAGGATGTCGGCGAACTCCTCGGTGAGCATCGCTACTCGAGCCGCTTCGATCTCTTGGTTGAGGCGAAGGACCAGCTTGCGACGCACTACGCGCGCCGAATGAAAGACCCCGTAATACCGGGTGATTTCGCGGACAGCTTCGTCGGGATTGTCGGTTATCTTGTACAGGGAAAGATCGTCATCGTCGATGAGGCCGCGCCGAAGAAGGTGATCTCGGACGTAGCGATCCCATGTCTTCCAGAACGTTCCGCGTGGTACGTCGAGGAAGACGACCGGAACCATGCGAGATTTGCCCGTCTGGACGAGCGTTAGCGCTTCGAAGCATTCGTCGTGTGTTCCGAAACCCCCAGGAAACAGCACGATCGCGGCCGCCTCCTTGAGGAAGAAGAGCTTGCGGGTGAAGAAGTATTTGAACTCGACCAGTTTCGCGTCACCGCGTATCTCGTCGTTGGGCACGTTCTCGAAGGGCAAGCGAATGTTCACACCAAAACTGCGTTCCCGGCCGGCTCCCTCTTGGCAGGCCTGCATGATACCGGGGCCCGCGCCGGTGATTACCATGTAGCCGGCGTCGGCGATCTGAGCGCAGAATCTGCGCGCAAGCGCGTACTCCGCAACCTCACGACCGCTGCGTGCGGAGCCGAAGGTCGCAACCTTGCGTACCGACGCGTACGGTCGGAAGCACTCGAGAGCAGCGCGAATCTCGGCGAGTGCAGCGTCGACGAGTTTCAGGTCAGCCACGCTGGTGCCGTCGCTGGTGATCTCCAAACAGGTCCGGATCATGCCGGTGAGCAACCGCGTGCGCCGCGGATCGGGAGACTCCAGCGGAATGTGGGCGATCAGCGCGGATATCGCGTCATCGAACGGATGCGCCTGTGAACCTTTGCGGCGCGGCATGATCGCTGCTCAAGTCTACCATAGGGCGGGGTCAATGGGGTGAGAACACATGCCGAGACTCCGGAACGCGAGCCGGGTGTCGGCCACGCCTTGAGTTCGCCGGACGCCGAGGGGTTGGTGGGTGCACTAAACCAGAGAACGCCGCGGTCGTGACGATGCCCGTTTCGTCGACCACGATCGCTTCGATACCGGCTTGACGCGCGTGTTCCAGACCCTCCGGTCCCATGACGACAAGCGCGGTGGACCATGCGTCGGCCGTTGTCGCATCAGCGGCGAGAACGGTGACGAGCCGACGCGCTTCGATCGGTCTGCCGGTTCGTGGATCGATGATCGCGCCTGCCGGGTCGCCGGCGTCAGCGGCGCGCGAGGTCGACAGGGATCCGGAAATCAGATCCACCGTGCCGAGCACGGACCCCGTACCGATGCTCGAAAGCATCACTGACCAGGCACGAGTGTTTTCGGGCTGCCCGAAAGCGAGTAGGCTGGAGCTTCCGAAGTCGAGGAAAGCGGCGCGCGCACCCCGCTCGCGCAGGTGGGCGGCGATGGCGTCCAGGGCGATACCTTTGCCGATGCCTCCCGCATCCAGAGCCGCCCCTGAAATGATCTCCGCCGTGCCCGCCGATGGCAGTCGCAGCGCTGTGGAAATCCGACGTGCGACCGGGGACCGATCCTCACGGGGGGCTTGCCCGCTGCGAAGCCGGTCGACGATGGGACCGACCGCAGGGTCGAACGTTCCCCCGGTCGCCGACGACAGCTCGATCATCGTTCGCAAAGCCGCCGCAAGATCCTCGCTGACCGTGATCGGGCCCCGGCCGGCGCTGCGATTGAGCCGAAGCAGCTCGCCGTCGTCGCGCCACGTTGTCAGAACGCGATCCCAGCGCAGCGCCAAGTCGATGGCTTCGGCGGCGAGGCTGTCGGCCAGGCCTTGCTCGTCGGCCACGACCAGGATCTCGAGGACGGTGCCCATAACGACACGGCCCACGCGAGTCGTCGCCGCCCAGCTCGGTATCGGCATCGAAAGCCATGCGGCGAGTGCCATCGTACAGATGGCGACGACGGTCCAACGAGCGGGGGAGGTCAGGGTCGTTCGGTGGAGTCTTCCACGTCCGAAGCGCTGGCGACGAGCGCGTATCCGACCGCCAGTACCAACCATAGGATCACGGCTTGGGAGAGCATGAACAGCGCCACCTTCGGATAGGCGAACCAGGGGTGAATAAACCGCACCCCCCACCCGGTTAGCTCGCCGCCGAGGCTGGCGGAGAATGCGACAGCGATTCCCCATGCCTTGGTGCGCGGGGAGAGCGGAACGAACAGCAGAAGGTGCGTGAGGGTGAGTAGTAGAATGCCCATCGCGAACGCATGGAAGTGGAGAACTTCGAGAAGTCCGATCAGCGAGCGCGGCTGCAGATAGCGTTCCTCGTTCCCGAGGTAGTAGTCGACCACGGAGGCAGGGTCGAGGGACATTTTGGAAAAATAAAGGCCCATGGTGGTGAGCCACAGCACGACGGTGTAGACGAGGAAACACCATACGATGACCCGCAGAAGGCGATTGCGTGTCCATTCTCCAGTAACGACGAATCGCACTCACTTCTCTCCGCGAATCAAGACGGCGTACACGGCCAGCGCACGACGAACGCTAGAGACGACGGCTCGCGAACTGAGAGTCGATCCTGTGATCGCTGCGAGACTCCGCCCTACTCGCAGCTGGTCGGACAGGGCCCGTCCGACCAACTGTTTCCGCCACCGCTCCTTTGGGAGATACTCGCCTGGCTCATAGAACGCAGCGACATGGGTCGCGGCGACACGGCCGTCAGGCGTGAGCACTACGAGGAGCGTCTCCGACAGGGTTCGTACCAGATGGCTGTCGATGATGGCGTACCCGAGAGAAGACCCGCGAGCGTGCCCCTCGTAAACGGTCACAAGGTCGGACTCCAGGCGAGACTGCGCAAGCTCCTCGATCGCTCTGCGTTGCTGGTCGGTCAGAAAGAAGTCGCGCGCGTTTGTCTGATCCGCAGTGGGAAATGCAAGGTGAAGGAGTTCCTCTCGAGCGTAGAAAACCGTCGCGTGGACGGCGGGGGAAAGCCCGGCGCCGAGCGCGACCGCGGCACCAACGAAGGTGGCGATCAGTACGGACTTGCAGCGGGTGATCGAGCGGGCCATGCGTCCTCATCCAGGTTCCAGCGCGGCTGGTGACGGGCCGGAATTCTGACATTGATTGTCAATTTCGATAAGCCCTGTCAATTCCGCGATGCCCCATGAGGCTCGCCCGGCGATCTAGGCTGGCCGCCTGTGTGCTCCTGGCCGCCATTCTACACGGGGTCGTCCTTTGGCCGCGGCACCCGGCCACGCGGCTCCTGCCATTGGCAGGCACCGCCGTCACTGTCCGCCTCGGTTCACCGGGCCATGCGCAAGGCCAGCTCGTACCCGCACCGCCGTTCGACCTTGAACCCGGCCAGCGCCATGCGCCGCCGGCGTCCGACGAAGAGGACAATGCACAACTTGCGCACAAGCCCGCAGCGCCTGCTTCGCCGGATGGGCGGGCTCCTGAGACCGCCCCGCTAACTCCAGAGCCGCCGGAATGGCTGCCAGGTGCCGCGGAGGGGCCACCAGACAAGGCCGCTCGAGACAGTTATCGCCAGATCCTGGCGGGCTGGTTGAGCCGACACCGGAACTATCCTCTACACCTTCGGCGGCAAGGCGTCGTGGGCGCTGGCGTGCTCTACCTGGAGGTCAGGCGGACTGGAGACGTGGCTGCCACTCGCATGGAACGGGGCACAGGGGACGCGCGCTTGGATGAGCTTACCTTGGCAATGGTCCAGCGCGCCGGTCCTTTCCCAGCGATGCCGAACGAGCTGTCCGGCGCGGCGTTCGATTGCCTCATCGACGTGCGCTATGAGCTGACCCCTGGTCCGTGACCCAACCGGCGCAAAAATTGCCCCCGACCGGGGGTGGCGTATAAGATCTAGCCCGCGAACCGTTCGAGGAGGGGCTGGGATGAAGACGGAACAACGCGCAGCTAGAGCTGCGACTACGGAGACTCCCGCCGGTCGATCAGTCGGGAACAGCCTCGTTTGGGGCGTGGCCCAGGGGGTGACGGGAGTTCTTCAGCTGGGCAGGGGTGCGCTGTCGAGGACCGTGGAGGAAGTTACCACCGGCGTCCATCAACTCGTTGGTGCGCTGCGGGACACCGGCAGCGACTTGCTCACCTATGTCGAGCCAGGTGCCTGGCTCGAAGACATGTACACATTGCTGGGCATCGCATCGTCGGGCGCCGTGGGCGAGATCGACGAACGCATGGATTCGGTGGAACTGCGTCTCGACGACGTTGCTCGTCAGCGTGCGCGCGAAGAGCTACTGGTACTTCGACAACGTGTCGGAGAGTTGGAAGCGTTGTTGGCCGAGGTCCGGCGCGGCGAGACGTTCGCGGCGATCGAGACGCTCATCGATCGCCTGTCAGAGCTGGAAGCGCGGGTAGAGTCGTTACCAGGCGCGCCGATCTGAGCTTTCCTTTCACCCGTTGCTCATGGATCTTCGTCTCGGTAGGCAGCCGCGAGCAGCTCCACGGGGTGGCGAACCGGTGTGAAGTCGCAGGCTAGCGCGAGCGCACGCTCGAGCTGCAGGATACACCCGATGTTGGCGACGGCGACTAGCGCCGGAGCCTGTCGGCGTACGAGATCGCCTTTAGCCCTCCCCAGTTGACGACCGAGCCGTGGATGCTCGACGTTGTAACTGCCCGCGCTACCGCAACACAGCGCGTTGTCGCCTAGGTCCACCGGTTGGATGCCCGTAGCTGCCGCGACTACCGCGCGCGGCTCGCGGTGGATCCCCTGAGCATGCAGAAGGTGGCACGCGTCGTGATACGCCACAGGTCCGGCCAATCGGAGGGATCGCGCGGGCGCGCGTATGCCGTGTTCCACGAGTAGTTCACAAGCAAATCTGGTTGGGAAGTTCGACCGCGTCGATGCCGTGGCGGGCGAGTGTCTCGACGGCGGCACGGGTAATCTGGGGCCGCATGAGATCAGCGACGCAACCGGTCAGCAGTGCCACGCGCGACGGTCTCGAAGCGTCTTTCAACATCGAGGCGCTCGCAGCGCCGGACGCCGCCCTGCTCCGGGCCCTTGGTCGGTGCCTGGGTAGTAGACCGAGACCTGGCAAGCGCCGTCGCTGGCGTTCGAGTCCGAGCGTGTCGCCTAGGCGAACGGCGTGCATGCCGATAGCGAGAAGCCACCTACTGCGCGCGGCGGCCTGTACCAGCCGCCTCCATCCAAAGGGCCAGGCATGTCGCCGGATTCGCGGCCGAAACTCTTCGATGTGAAGGCCGAACTGCACACCCGAAGGACAGACCGTCTCACGCGCCAGGCAACCCAAGCAGATATCAAGGTGTCCGCGGGCTTCGCCATCGAACGCGAGGGTGCCTTCCTCGACGGCCTTCATGATGTAGAGCCGACCTCGAGGTGAGTCTGCTTCCGTTCCGAGCAGGCGGTAAGTCGGGCACGCACTCAGACACAGTCCGCAGTGAACGCATGGAGAATCGGTCGACACGCTAGAGCCCGTTGACGAATCGACTCGGGGCGAGCAGTGGGTCGGGGTCGAACGCATGTTTCAGTCCTGCCATCAGCCGTGAGCCCGGCGGTTCCGCGCCCCAAACGTCGAGTCCGGCCTTGGCTTCGAGCGGCACACTTTCTAGCACGACACTCGCATGGTGAGTCCGAGCGATGGCGCGCACGCTGGAGATCAGCGCCATCGCCTCGGCTAACGCACAGCCATGGGCACAACGACGGAGCAAGCCATCACCGAGACGACCCGCCATGCGTATCGACGGTTCCCTGACAGTCAATTCGGCGAGCAGCTCCGCCGTCAGCTGGCCCGCGCGGGCAGGAGCTATGCCGATGCGCATGACCAGCTCTTCCGTCGGCTTAGGATGGATGGGGCTCAACCAGTCGAGGGTGATGGAGCGAGGGCGACGGCCGCACGTCTCCTCGAGTCGGGCCTGTTGGTAGGCGATCTCGGTGACGTCGCCTTCTATATGCGCCGCGAGCATCCATGAGTCTGCGTCGGCTTGGAAATCCAGCGCAGCAAGCGGGAGCTGGGAAACCGGTGCGGAACGGTTCCAATCATGACAGGGATGCCAACGGGCAGGCAGCCACCGCTGACGCCGGTGCCGCGCGCGACGAACGGGATTGCATGGGTGTGACAGAAAGAAACGATTCGCCGGACCTGATCCACCGTGTCGGGTAGCAGGACGAGGAGCGGCCGCGCCTTCTCCAAGGTGTAACCGTCGCACTCGTAGACGCGCAGGCCGGCAGTCCCGTCGACTACGCCTGCGATCCCGACGATCTTGCCAAGCTCGCGTCGCGCCGCAGAAGTGAGCGTCATGGAGTCAAGCGCGCCCCGCGGGCGCATGCAGCCCCATCTGACCAGGAACGCGTCGTTGTCTTAAGCGCCCGGGCGCCTTATGGACGGAATCCCAGCATGTCGGTTGCAAACGATAGGTTGCTCCTGGGGCCGGGGCCGTCAATGGTCCACCCGCGCGTGTTGGGCGCGATGAGTCGGCCGCTCGTCGGGCACCTTGACCCTTCCTTTCTCGCGCTGTTGGACTGTGTCCAGCGCGATCTGAGGCGGCTGTTCGGAACGACGAATGAGCTGACTCTGCCTCTATCAGGTACCGGATCCGCCGGAATGGAAGCGTGCTTCGCCAACCTGATCGAGGACGGCGATGAAGTCGTGGTCGGGGTCAACGGCGTTTTCGGCTCACGGATGGTCGAGATCGCCCAGCGTTTGGGCGCTCGAGTCGTTCCGGTGGAGGCGCCGTGGGGTGAGATCGTTCCTCTCGAGCGTCTCGCGCAGGCACTCGCCGGCTGTCGCGCACCCAAGCTGCTCGCAGTGGTGCATGCGGAAACGTCCACTGGGGTGTGGCAACCGCTCGACGGTCTCGCGGACCTAGCACAGGAGCGTGATGCGCTGATTCTCGTCGATGCGGTTACCTCGTTGGGGGGTTGTCCGGTCGAAGTCGACCGTGATCGCTGGGACGCGTGCTACAGCGCGACACAGAAGTGTCTGAGCTGCCCGCCCGGCCTGGCACCAGTGACGTTCGGTGCTCGCGCCGTAGAGCGCATTCGCAGGCGACGTCGCAAGCCACCGACGTGGTACTTGGATCTGGGCTTGATCCAGGCGTACTTCGGCGGTGAGCGCGTTTACCATCACACAGCGCCGATCTCAATGATCTATGCGCTGGCGGAAGCACTGGATCTCGTCTTCGAGGAAGGGATCCAGAAACGCCATGCACGCCACCGCGCCAATCACTTGGCTTTGATTGCCGGGTTGCAAGCGATGGGTATCGAGCCGGTACCCGCGCCAAACCATCGCTTGTGGATGCTCAACACCCTGCGAATACCGCAGGGCGTCGAAGATAGTGACACCCGACGGCGATTGCTTATGCGACACTCTATAGAGGTGGGAGCCGGTCTCGGCCCGCTGGCTGGCAAGGTGTGGCGGGTCGGGCTCATGGGGGAGTCGAGCCGGGCTGGCCACGTTCGCAGACTGCTGCTCGCTCTGGCAGGCGAGCTACCGGCGCGGGCATTGCCTGCCAACGCTGGCCGCTGCGCTCTGGACGCGGCGGACGCGGTGTATGCCCAAGTCGCAGTTGCGCCCTGATGTTGACATCGG
This sequence comes from uncultured Myxococcales bacterium, assembly GCA_964555245.1. Classification (GTDB taxonomy): domain Bacteria; phylum Desulfobacterota; class Binatia; order UBA1149; family SPBQ01; genus CAZKRI01. The sequence continues at coordinate 83,413 of CAZKRI010000049.1, read as the reverse complement.
AGCAGCGGCGGCCAGAATGAGTCGGTGGACGGTTAAGTACCGTTCTTGTGCTCTCAGCTCCTTGAGGAGTGGGAGGCGGCTGGATGAGGGGTTGGAGCTGCTGGATCGTTGGGGCGATTATCGTCGCCCTCGTCTCCGGATGCTACGGAATTCGGATTTCCGTCCACACACCGCCTAGACCTGCCTACAAGTCGATCGCTCGCCTGTCGCTGCCTGCTGACGACCTGGAGCTTTCCGGGCTTCAGCGCGCGGCCCAAGCCAGCCTGAGCTATCTCAGAAGAGCGGACGATACGGGGAGCTATACGCTGGCGAACGACGTCTACACGCCAGACCAGATCGCACGTAGCGTCGAGCATTTCGCGCGTCTGGTCGACGAGACGCCGCCATCGCGACTCAAGGATCGTTTAGCTCGAGAGTGCCACGGATACCGCCCGAACCAGGGCGCGCATTTCACCGCGTATTACGAGCCCGTGTTGAGGGGAAGCCGGGTGCCCGACGGTCGCTACCGCTATCCTCTCTACAAGATGCCCGACGGTCTCACGTTGGTGCGGTTGGCCCGTTTCTTTTCCGGTGATTCGCGTCGTTTTCACGGACAGGTACGCGACGGAGAGTTGATGCCATTCCTCACGCGACAGCAGATCGATGGCGAGCGCATGCTGGAGAAGCGAGGTTTGGAACTCGCCTGGGTGGATGATCCGGTCGCTCTTTACTTCCTGCATATTCAGGGATCGGGCCGTGTCCATCTCCCCGATGGACAGGTGATGCGGGTCAACTACGCTGCGAATAACGGCTATTCGTACACGAGCGTCGGCCGTTACATGCTCGATCACAAGCTGATTCAGTCGGGTTCGTCGAACTCGATACGTTCGTACCTGCAGGGGAATCCTGACACGCGCGACCAGATTTTGTTCCAGAACAAGCGCTACATCTTCTTTCGCGAGGTCGAGCTCGACAGCGATCAGGGGCCGATCGGCTCGCTGGGCGTACCGTTGATCGCCGGACGTTCGATCGCTGCGGACAGTCGGTACGTTCCACCGGGAGCCGTTCTGTACATCAAGACGCAAGCGCCGGTAGTAGACACGCAAGGCCAGATCGCCGGGTGGAACTCCATGGCTCGCTTCGTGTTCCACCACGACTCAGGCGCCGCGATCAAAGGACCGGGCCGCGCCGACATCTACTGGGGCGAAGGCGATCGCGCGGGATCGGCCGCCGGTTATATGAACAGACGAGGGGACATGATCGTCCTGATGTGCGGGGTCGAACCCCTGCGTCACGTCAAGGGATTGAGCTCGGCGACGTTCTCGCGCGTGGCGTGGTTACAGGTCGCCGAGACGCTGGCTTCGACCGCCCGTACCGGGCTCTGACCATCGAACCGTAGCCAGGCAGGGGGGGGGCTATGTCGCCGAGCAGTCGCGCGGCGGATTGCCGTGGGCGGATGACAATGATATTGACAATCAATATCAAAATAGTATCCTCCCTAACCCATGACGACACTGCGACGATCCGCGAACGGGCAAATTTTCCCCTCGGGAAGTGTCGGAGCGGCCTTTTTAGCCGTCCTGTTTCTAGCCGAGCTCAGTGTAGCGGCGGAAGCCGTTACAAGCCCTGCGGCGGCCTCGGGCGGCGAGGTGGAAGAGGAGATCGAGGAGCTGAAGCGCCGCATCGAGATCCTGACGGAAGAGGTTCGGCGGCTGCGCGAGGCTCGGACGGTGCCCGAAGGCCAAGCGTATGTGGACGAACGACTGGAGGCGGCGTACGGCCACGCGCCGGCCGCGGCCAAAGTCTACGCCAAGGAAAGCCGTGGCTTGTCTCTCGGCGGATACGGCGAGTTCAACTTCAAGAAAGAGGTCAGCGACAAGCAAGGCAATGATGACGTCTTCGACTTCGCCCGCTTCGTTGGCTACCTGGGTTACAAGTTCAACGACAGAATCTTGCTGAACAGCGAGATCGAGGTCGAGCATGCCTCCACGTCGAGCGATGACGGAGAGGTGGCGCTCGAGTTCGCCCATCTTGATTTTCTGTTGACTCCAACCGCCAATCTTCGGGCGGGCTTGTTACTGGTGCCGGTCGGTTTCATCAACGAGATGCACGAGCCGCCGTTCTTTCACGGCAATGACCGGCCTGCCGTCGAACGGCAGCTCATTCCGACCACCTGGCGCGCGAACGGGGCGGGGCTTTTTGGCGACCTACTGCCCGGCTTGAGCTACCGGACCTACGGCGTAACGAGCCTGCGAGCCAGTCAGTTCACCTCAGCGAACATTCGCGGCGGGCGCCAGAACGGGAGCGAGGAGAAGGCGGAAGACTTCTCGTGGGTCGGCCGCGTCGATTACAACGTTCGGCCGGGCCTCGACGTCGGAGCCTCGGCATACCTCGGCAACCAAGGGCAGAACGACGAGTTGGTCTTGGAACGCGACCCTGTCACCGGCGATCCGGTTCGGACCGGGACGGCATCGGCGTTCATGCAGCTGTATGAGGGGCACGCGCAGTGGCGCTGGCGCAGCGTCGAAGCGCGAGCGCTTGGGGTATGGATCGAACAGGCGGATGCTCGCGCTTTGAGCATCAACGCCGGTGAGCCGATTGGACAGCGCATGACGGGTTGGTACGCAGAGCTGGCGTACGATGTCACGCCGCTGCTCCGGTCCGACACGGAACAGTATCTCGCGCCGTGGTTCCGCTACTCCAGGTACAACACTCAGGCCGAGGTCGCGCGAGGTTTCAGCCCGGATGACGCCGACGATCGGCAGTCGATCGACGTGGGGCTCGACTACAAACCCATACCGGAGATTGTTTTCAAGCTTGATTACCGCAATGAGAGCGCCGCGTCCGGCGGTAAGCCTGACGTGGTACGGGTGGGGGGCGGCTTCGTCTTCTGAGCCGCGCGACTACCAAGCGCCATAGCCACCGTCCACACGAATCGTGGTTCCAGTGATGTAGGACGAGGCCGGCGACGCGAGAAACAGGCATACGGTCCTGAGCTCGCCGGGGCGACCCATCCTTCGCAACGGGCAGGCCTCGGCCATGCGTTCGGGGATGCCCGCTTTCACCAGACTGCTCGCCGTCATTCCACTCGGGAACCACCCCGGTGCGATCGCATTGACCGTGATGCCGTCGGCCGCCCACTCCACGGCGAGCTGCCGGGTCAGCCCCTCCACCCCACTCTTGGACGCTGCGTAGGAAGCCACGCGAAACAGAGAGCTGCCGTAGCTGCCGAAGATCGATGAGACGTTGATGATCCGTCCACCCCGTGCTCCGCGAGCCATCGCGGCAGCGGCGAGCAGGCTGGAGTGGAAAACCGCCGTGAGATTGGTATCGATCGTTCGCTCCCACGCATCCGGCCACTGCGTGTGTGCACGTCCAGTTGGAGCGATCCCGGCGTTGTTCACGAGGATGTCGATGCTGCCAAGCTCGCGTTCAATAGTTGCGAAGGCAGCGGCGGTAGCGGCCTGGTCGGTAAGGTCGGCGGGCACACAGGCGATCCGTGCCCCGTGGTCAACCCGAAGGCGATCGGCGACTGCTTCGAGCCGATCGCCGCGGCGCGCGACGAGGGCAACGTTCGCGCCAGCCGCCAAGAGCGTATCGGCAAACTCGATGCCGAGCCCGGAAGACGCACCGGTTACCACCGCAACGCGCCCACCGAGGCCGAAGAGGTCGTCGAGGCGACTCACCGCAGTCTTCCATATCGCGGAGCTGTTCGTCTCGGAAGCAGCGGTTCGGCGTGGCGGCTTGACCAAGAAGACCGTTGTGCAACGAAGGAACGTCCCGTTCTGATCTCGAGACGGTAATGGAACGGCTCCGGCTCAGCACCGTCCTCGGCGTTGGGCATTCCGCGGGCGCAACGATGCTCGGGCTGGTCGCAGCGCGGAACCCTGCGCGTTTTAGGAGGTTGGTTCTCATCGATCCGATCCTGTTCGGACCCTCGCCGAAGGTGGTGGCGCGGCCGGGCGAGAATCGCCTTGCCGCGCGGACACGAAACCGTCGACTGGTTTGGTCGTGACGCGGTGTCCCGGGCGCATCGAAGCGCAGATCTACGAGTGCACCGCTCGAGCGCTGGCGGTTCTCTGCCGGGGCGACCTGATCACGGTTTCCGGAGCGTCACACTACATTCCGATGGAACGATCCGAAGAGATCGCACAGCTCGTTCTTGCCGCGAACAACGCATAGCGTTATAGGCGCTTCTGTGGCCACCACGACCGGCGAACCAGGCTATCTACGGAACATGGGGGCCTGGAGCGTTCACTTCTACACCGCGCTTGGCACGGTGCTCGGCGTCGAGGCGCTGATCGCGGTGTTCCGGAACGACTACCGCTCGGCTTTTTTACTTCTTGCTGTCGCGCTGGCGATCGATTCGAGCGATGGCGCGCTGGCCCGCGCCATGCGGGTCAAGCAGGCGATTCCATGGATCGATGGTGAACTGCTCGACAACATCGTCGATTATCTCAACTACGTTGTGGTGCCCGTGGCGGTGTTCGTTCAACCCGGAGTGCTACCAGAATCCTGCCATTTCGTTGTGTGGACGGTGCTCGTGGCCAGCGCTTACGGGTTCTGCCGAACCGACGCCAAAGGAGTGATCGAACACTATTTCCGCGGCTTCCCGTCCTACTGGAACGTCATGGCGTTCTACTTCGTCGTGCTAGCCACACCCCGGTGGCTGAACCTCATCCTCGTTCTCTGCGCCGCGGCGATGGTGTTCGTGCCGATGCGATGGCTCTACCCCAGTCGCATGGAGACGATGCGGGGACCCACGGTTGCACTTGGCTTGGTCTGGGCGGCGTTGGCGCTGCTGATCATTTCCCGACTTCCCGAGCGATCGCCCGTGCTGGCGTGGGTGTCCCTCTTCTACCCGGTCTACTACACGCTCGGTTCCGTAGTGTTCCACCTCCGTAGCCGAGCCGCATAGCGGCTCGGGCGGGGTCGTCGCGCGCAGTCAGGCCGCCGCAGCGTGCCGGCCACGAAAACGCAGTCCGCGGTGAGGGTCCGTATCGAGATCGACCGACACCTCCATCCCGTCGGCGATTTCACCGGCGACGAGCAAACGGGCCAGCTCGGTTTCCAGCTCGCGCTGGATGACGCGCTTGAGCGGCCGCGCGCCGTAGACTGGATCGTAGCCAGCTTCGGCCAGGTGGTCACGCGCACGGTCCGACAGTCGCAGGGCGATACGCCGGTTCAGCAGGCGGCGCTGTAGTCGTACGAGTTGCCTGTCGACGATCTGGCGAAGCTGCTCTGGGGTGAGGCCGTGAAAGACCACGATTTCATCGAGACGGTTGAGGAACTCGGGGCGAAAGTGGTCACGCAGCAAACCGAGCACCTCGGCTTTCATCCGCGCGTAGCTACCGTCGCTGTCCTGTCTGCCATACCCGAGGATTTCTGTACTTCCGATGTTCGAGGTCATGAGAACCACGGTGTTGACGAAGTTCACCGTGCGGCCGTGGCCGTCCGTCAAGCGGCCATCATCGAGCAGCTGCAAGAGCACGTTGAACACATCGTGGTGGGCCTTCTCGATCTCATCGAGCAGGATCACGCTGTACGGGCGCCTGCGGACGGCCTCGGTCAACTGGCCGCCTTCCTCGTAGCCGACGTATCCGGGCGGAGCGCCGATCAATCGTGCGACGGTATGCTTCTCCATGTACTCCGACATATCCAGCCGGATCAGCGCGGATTCGTCGTCGAACAGTTGCTCGGCGAGTGCTTTCGCCAGCTCAGTCTTGCCGACGCCCGTTGGTCCCAGAAATAGAAAGGACCCGATCGGTCGGTCAGGGTCGCCGAGTCCGGAACGCGATCTTAGGATCGCGTCTGCGACTGCTTGGACTGCCTCGTCTTGGCCGACCACGCGGCCGTGTAGGCGATCGGCGAAGTGCACGAGCTTCTCCGCTTCTCCCTCCACCAACCGCGTGAGCGGAATCCGAGTCCAGCGCGACACCACTTCGGCGATGTCCTCTTCCGACACTTCCTCGCGGAGAAGCCGGCCGCGAGAACTCGTCGACTTCTCTTCCGAGGCCGCGACCCGGCGTTCCAGCTCGGCCATGCGACCGTACTTGAGCTCGGCCGCGCGTGCGTAGTCCGCCTGCCGCTCTGCCTGCTCGATCTCGTGCCTGAGATCCTCGATCTTGCTCTTGGTCTCCCGGGCCGCGCGGATCTGTTCGCGTTCGACTTCCCACAGGGCTCTCCCTTCGTCGAAACGGGCTTTCAACTCTCGCAGCTCGCCTTCGAGTTTCTCCAGCCGCTGCCGCGAGGCTGGGTCCGTCTCGCGCTTGAGGCCTTCACGCTCGATCTCGAGCTGCATGACGCGCCGGGCGGCTTCGTCGAGCTCCGCTGGCATGCTGTCCATTTCGGTGCGTAGTCGCGCTGCAGCCTCGTCCACGAGATCGATGGCCTTGTCCGGCAGGAAGCGGTCGGAAATGTAACGATCAGAAAGCGTTGCGGCTGTTACCAACGCGGCATCGCGGATGCGGACGCCGTGATGGATCTCGTAGCGCTCCTTGAGGCCGCGCAGGATGGAGATGGTGTCGGCTACGTCCGGCTCCTCGACCCGCACGGGTTGGAAGCGACGTTCGAGCGCCGCGTCTTTCTCGACGTGTTTTTTATACTCGTTCAGTGTGGTGGCGCCGATGCAATGCAGCTCGCCTCGGGCGAGCATGGGCTTGAGCAGGTTGCTCGCATCCATGGCTCCCTCCGCGGCGCCAGCACCCACGACGGTGTGCAGCTCGTCGATGAAAAGGATCACGGACCCTTCGGATTCCTGAACCGCCTTGAGGACCGCCTTGAGCCGCTCCTCGAACTCGCCGCGGTACTTCGCACCGGCGATCAGGGCGCCCATGTCGAGCGCTACCAGGCGGCGGTTCTTGAGACCTTCGGGAACGTCGCCGCTGACGATCCGCCGTGCGAGTCCTTCGGCGATCGCCGTCTTGCCGACACCGGGTTCCCCGATCAGCACGGGATTGTTCTTCTTGCGCCGCGAGAGAACCTCGATGACGCGACGGATTTCTTCATCGCGCCCGATCACGGGGTCGAGTCTGCCCAGTTCCGCTTCGGCCGTCAGATCGCGCCCGTACCGCGCTAGCGGATTGAGAGTGGACTCCGGGTTTTCGCTCTCGACCCGCTGGCCGCGACGGGTCTCCGTCAGTACGCGGCGGAGCTGGTCAGCGGTGACGCCGAAATCGGCGATGAGCCGGCCAGCTTCGCCCTTATCGTTGATCAAGGCGATGAAGAGATGTTCGACGCTGATGTAGCCGTCCTGCAGCGCCTCCATTGCGCGGCCGGCCTCGCGCATCATGCGCGCGAATCGCGTGCTCGCATGAAGCTCCTGGTCACCTTCCGTGCTCACCGGTAGGCGCTCCAGCGCTTGCTCCGTCTTGCTTTGAAGAGCGGTGGGCTCGCGTCCGAGCCGCCGGATCAAACTCGGGACCAACCCGTCGCTCGGCACGAGCAGCGCGTACAGCACGTGCTCCGGTTCGAGACTACCATGGTTGCGGTCAAGCGCCTGACCTTGGGCTTCTGTTATCGCGGCTCGCGATTTGTCCGTGAGAGGTCGGTCCATGGCCTGTTCGAGATAATCATGATTTCTCGCCCGGCAACCGGTCCCGACTTCGGCGTTGCTGGGGCACTGTGTTGACCGGCATAGGTCCGCGAGCCAGAATACGCCCGGCCGGTCGGCCAGTTCGCGAGACCCGGATGAGACGTCAAGCCGTTCGCGTGATCCGCCTGTCCGCTGGAGGCGTTCTGCTGCTCGTCGGGGTCCTCGGTGGGTTCGTTCCGGTGTTCCAAGGGTGGCTGTTCGTCCTGGCGGGTCTTGCGGTCATGGCTCCGGAGAGCCGTCGCGCACGTTCATTGCTCGAATGGCTGAGGAGTCGCGTGCGCCGCCCGGGGACTTCAGCTACCGTGCGTGACGACCATATCGGTAAGAAAGGAACCTGATCATGCCGGACCAGAAAGACAGATTCGGGGACAAGATGCGCGACCGCGAGCGCGGCGAAGAAGATCGATACTTCGCCGAGCAGGACCGGGAGAAGCTGCGGAAGCTTCAAGCGCAGGCGCCTACGAATCCCGCGCTCGGGTTGTGTCCCCGCTGCGGTAGGGGTTTGCAGGAAGAGGACCATCGGGGAGTATCCATCGACACGTGCCGCGACTGCGGCGGCCTGTGGCTCGACAAAGGCGAGCTCGAGCGTCTCGCTAAGCTCGAAGAAGAAGGATGGCCGACCACCTGGTTCCGAGCGATCTTCAAGGGTGGGCCGGGCTGAGGGGTGTTCACCGGCATTGTCGAAAGCAAGGGCACGGTTCTGTCCGTCGAGCCCCTTGCGCAGGGCCGGCGGTTGACTGTGGTGGCAGCGCTGGCGGGAGGCGCACCGGGCGTGGGCGACAGCATCGCGGTAGATGGCGCGTGCATGACGGTCACCGCGAGCTCATCCCAAAGTTTCGAATTCGAGGTTTCCGCGGAGTCCCTGCGCCGGACGACGCTCGGTCAGCTGCGCGCCGGCGCTACGGTCAATCTGGAGCGGGCGGTCAGGCCGATCGACCGACTTGGCGGCCATTTGGTTTCTGGTCATGTGGACGGAACCGGCCGGATCGTGTCGATCGCACCGGAGGGTGAATCAGCGATCTACACCTTCGAAGCAGACGCCGCGTTTTGTGCTCTGATGATCGAGAAAGGCTCGGTGGCAGTCGATGGCATCAGTCTCACCTGTTTCCATTGCGAGCGAGATCGGTTCGACGTCGCCGTCATCACGCACACGGCGACGGTTACGACGCTCGGTGCGAAACGACCGGGTGAGTCCGTCAATCTGGAGGCCGACATGGTCGCCAAGTACGTGGCCAAGCTGCTCGGTCCGCATCTGGAGCGAAGCATCTGAGCGGCCGCGAATCGACCGTGCATCCCGTGCGTGGATCAAGCATCGCGATGACCAGGCGCTTCGCGTTCTAGTTCCTCGAGTTTTTTCGCGAGTCTGTGCGACCGAACCGTGAGTCGCCACGCGTAGGAGAAGATCAACAGCCAGATGACCGCGTACGCGGCGCCGACGTAACCTAGAGGGTTCATCGCAAGTTTCTCCGTTCGTGTGCCTCGGCGAGCAAGAGGTCGGCACCGTTCTCCAGCCGCAACACTCGCACCTGCAACGCCCAAAGCCAGCAGAACAGGAGCAGAAACGTGACCATGGAGATGCCCAGAGCGGCTTGCATGGCGGCATCGTCGATTCCGCCTTGCGGGTTTCGTATCACCTGCGGGTGAATCGTGCGCCACAGGCGGGTTGCCATCATCACCAGCGGGATGTTCAGCGCACCGACGATCGCGAGCACCGCAGCATAACGCGGGGCCAGATCGTTGGCGCGCGCAAGCGTGCGCAGCATGGAGTAGGCAGCGAAAACGAGCCACAGCACCAGGAACGTGGTCAGACGCGCGTCCCAGGTCCACCAGGTTCCCCAAGCGGTGCGCGCCCATATCGAGCCTGTGCAGAGCACGGCGGTGGCGAACATCATCCCGGTGGTGACGCAGGCATGCGCTGCGTGATCCCAATCCTGCGTGCCGGTCCGCAAGAACAGAGCGCTGGTCACGCCGGCCGCTGCGAACGACAAGAATGTCATCGTCGCCGAGGGGACGTGGTAGTAGAAGATGCGCTGGCTCAGGCCAAGCCCGGCGTCGGTCGGTACCCACCAGAACACCGCCCACAGGCTGACGGGTACGGCGACGCCGGCAAGCGCAGGAACCAACTTCAGTATCCATCCTTCGATCGTGCGTACTAGCATCAACCCTGCTCCGCGTGTGGAACGATGCATCGCTCCACCATCGACTAGTCCACCGAAACGAACTCGAACGCCAACCATCCCGACGTTACGAAGAGAACGTCGAACGCCACTAACAGGTGTCCCCACGCGCCCAATGCGGTGAGCGAGTGCCCCTGCAGCACCAGCTCGGTCGCCTTCACGGCAGCGATGAGCAAAGGGACCTCCAACGGCAGAACCAGGAGGGGAAGCATCAGCTCGCGCGCTCTGGTTCCTAACGCGACGGTTGCGAACAACGTTCCAGTAGCGGCCAAACCAACCGTGCCCGCCAGCAGTACGACGGCGAGTCCGGCCAGCGAGTCGGTGACGTTTACGCCGAAGAGCACGGCGAAGACCGGCAACAGTACAGCTTCGAACACCGAGAGATACACGACGTTGACGATCAGCTTAGCGAGAAAAACGCTCCCACGATCGACCGGGGCCAACAACAACGCGGTCATGCATCCGTTCTCGCGCTCCATGATGAACGCACGCGACAGAGCCACCGTGGACGAAAACACGATGGCGATCCACAGAACACCCGGCGCGACTCGTGCGGCATTTGCGGGTGCCACGTCGACCGCCAGTTCGAAGATCATCAGCACGAGCACGCCGAGGACGAACAGCGACGTGACGGTTTCGCGTCCGCGCGCCTCGAGCAAAAGATCTTTCCATACGATGGCGAGCATGTTTAGCCCCCGTTCGGCGTTACCGCCTCGGTATAGATCGATCGCATGGTCCCGACATCGGGCAGACGCTCGCCCGAATGCCACGCGATACGCCCAGCGTGCAGCAGCACGGCGCGATCGGCGAGCTCCAGTCCGCGCTCGAGATCATGGGTGGTGAATACGAGGGTCACGTTCTTATCCCGCAATTTGCGCAGCAAGGTGACGAGTCGCGCGGCTCCGCCGGGATCCAGTCCGGTGAACGGTTCGTCGAGCAACAGCAACTCCGGCTCATGGAGAATCGCCCGCGCCAGCGCCAAGCGCTGCAGCATTCCCCTCGAGTAGGTGCGAACGGTGCGGTCCGCGGCTGGCGTGAGCTCGACGGCGGCGAGGACTTCGCTGATACGATCGTGGTCTCGGATCCGGTACAGGCGGGCATAGTACGACAGATTCTCTCTGGCGGTCAGGTCGCCATAAACGAGAGCGTCGTGGGCAAGCATCCCGATGCGGCGCCGTAGCGCCGGGGACGCGGGCAGTTCGCTGCCAAGCACGCTCACCGTACCGCGTGAGGGCACGAGAAGCCCGGCCAGAACCCGTAGCAGCGTGCTCTTGCCGGCTCCATTCGAACCGAAGACAGCCAGCGAATGGCTGACACGCAGATCGAGATCGACTCCACGCAGCGCACGATGGACGCCGAAGCGCCGCTCGAGCCCCCGCGTCACGATCGCGGACGCGGTCAGCGGGGATCCCTCGCTGCGGTGATGAACCAGAGAACGTAGAACAGGTGGCTGCCGGCGGCGGCAGCCCATAGGAACAAATCCAGGCGGCCGACTGCTGCGGCGATCAGCAACGCGTGCGCAGGGCCGTTTCGTCGCCAGAATCGCGCCGCGAAGTTATCGCGAGCGATCGCGTGGTCGCGGCGGTTCCAGTTCAGCTCGAAGGAATTGCCGAGTCGCCACTCCCAGCGAAACACACGACGGTACGAGACCCACGCGCTGATGGCGATTCCCACGATCGCGACCCACATCAGTGCGTTCGCGTCGCGTGACGGCAAGCGTGTGCCCAAGGCCGCGATCAACGCCAGGAGCACGACAACGTCACCAGCCACATCGGCCTTCGCACCACGTGATCCAGCGACGACGGCTGCTCGTGAGAGATCGCCGGCGACCGTATCCAAGACGCGCGACAGAAAGTACAAGGATGCCGCCATGAGGCCGGAGAGATAACCGTCGATGGTGAACGACCATGCTGCCATCAACCCCAGAACGACCTTGGCGACGGCCAGGCGCGCGGGCGTAGTGCTCGTGCTCGCCAGCCTGCGCGTCAAAGGGATGGCAAACGCGCGTTGAACGAGCCGCGCAAGCCAGGGTTCGTTGGAGGTTCCGACCCATCCGAATAGTTTCGCCTCGCAGCGCGCCACTGCGACGTTGTCGCTCAGGCGGTGCCTCTGAGAAACGGCCAAGGGGACGACGATGGAATCAGGCTCGGCGGCCCTGTCAATCAGCTCGGCAGGAGGCCGAGCGGCAAGCTCCGGAACGATCGCTCGCAACGAACGCACATGCATCCGCGCCAACGGGGATACGATACGGCGGCGATCCTCGAACCGTGCAACCGCAGGACCCCGGGTCTCGTTGCTGAAGCTTATGATCGCGTCGGGTGCGATGTACCAGTCCCCCGCGATTACGAGGGCTAGCTCCTCATCCCGTCCCGCCTCGTCGGCCAGAGTGTCAGCGGCGATGCATCGGGCGCTGCCGTCGACTTCACCAGCAATCTCCGCCCCCAACGCCGTCATGCGAACGGGATAGAGCACGACGGGCTCCAGCCCTAGACGCTTTGCGGTCGCTACGTGACGACGAACCGCCGTCACGCCTCCTACACGGGCCACCGCGGTACGACCGGTGGCCAGTACGACCACCCGATTGCGCGCGAAGTGACCGATGGCTGGCGGTAGTTGCAACACGCGCCGTTTATAGCGGCGATAACCGTAAGGATCGAATCCCCGCGCGCCGCTTACGGGGTGGATTCGAGCTTGCACAAGCGCTTTAGGTCTGCGAATTTCGGCCGCGATGAGTCTGGCAGGCGATAGTTCGGTATTCGATAACTGGAGCGAGATTCTACGCACGCAGAACCTTTCGTCGGATAAGTCCGTCGACGCGGTTTCGCGCTGGTTGTTGATCACCCGAGCGAGCGTGTTCCCGATGACGCTGATATCCGGCGCGATCGGCGGACTGCTCGCAGCTGGGGCGCCAAGCGCCGATTGGTCGTACTTCTGTCTCGCGCTGGTTGGATTGGTCGTCGCTCACGCGGCGAACAACATGATCAACGACTATTTCGATCTGGGCGGTGGTGTCGATACGCCGGGCTACGCGCGTACCGTGTACGCTCCTCACCCGATTCTATCGGGTCTGATCGGTGTACGGGGGCTCCTGACGGCCACCGCAATCTGCAACCTGGCCGATCTGGCAATCTTGATCTGGCTGGCGACCGTGCGCGGACCCACTGTCGTGCTGTTCGCATTGGCCGGGCTTTTCGTCAGCGTCTTCTATGTGGCCCCGCCGATCCGGCTGAAGCATCACGGCCTCGGCGAGCCCGGGGTTTTCGTCGTCTGGGGGCCGCTCATGATCGGCGGGACGTACTACGTGACCACGGGCGAGCTTCCCGTGCGCGTGCTGTTCGCTAGCGTTCCCTATGCGCTACTCGTCACCTCCGTCTTGGTTGGCAAGCACATTGACAAGCTCGACGCCGATCAGGCCAAAGGCATCCACACGTTGCCCGTGTTGCTGGGTAGGCCCGGGGCGCTGACCCTTGCACGCGCGCTGATGGGCGCGTTCTATGCGGTGGTGCTGATGTTAGTTCTGACGGGCACGCTCGGTCCCTGGCTGCTGATCGTCATGCTGTCGTTGCCGCGCCTTCGCGAGACCCTCGGCGTCTTCAGGCAGCCGGCGCCCGTCACGCCGCCGGCCGGCTATCCGATTTGGCCGCTCTGGTACGTCGCCTGGGCGTTTCGTCTAACCCGGAGGGCCGGCAGCCTGTTCCTGCTCGGCCTGATCATGGAAGCGGTGCTTCCGCTGCCGGGCTAGCTCGTTCGCGGCACGTAGAGACCGGCGAGAGCCGGTTCCCAGAGCCGACCGCATCGCGTAAGCTCCCGCCCGCCTCCGGCCGTAAGAGTCCGAGGGCATACGTTCACGAAGGGAGTCTAAAGCGCGATGAAAGAAGCTGTCGTCGTCAGCAGCGTCCGCACGGGTTTGGGCAAATCGTACCGCGGATCGTTCAATGCCACGCGGCCGGATGACATGTGCAGCCACGTTCTCGATGCTGCCATGCGCGCGATTCCGAAAGTCGACAAGCGGGAGGTCGAGGACGTGATCGTCGGCTGCGGTTTCCCTGAGGGACCTCAGGGCATGAACGTCGCGCGAATCGCCGTACTCGGAGCGGGTTTTCCGGAAACGATTGCCGGTACCACGGTCAATCGCTTCTGCTCGTCCGGCTTGCAAGCGATCGTCATGGCTGCCCACCACATCATCTGTGAGGGGGCCGACGTCGCGATCGGTGCCGGGGTAGAGAGCATCACGTTGGGCGAGGGCAAAGTGCGTGCGGAAGATCTCTTCAACCAGCGCGTGCAAAGCCTATGGCCGGGCATCTACCACCCGATGGGCCAGACCGCCGAGTTGGTTGCCGAAAAGTACAGGATAACGCGCGAGGAACAGGACCGATTCGCGCTGCGAAGTCAGCAGCGGTATGCAGCGGCACGCGCGCGCGGGCTGGTGGACGAGGAGGTCACGCCGATGGCCGTGAAGCACGCGCGAAAAAATGATGCCGGTGAGATCGAGATGGTCGACCGGGTCGTGAATGCCGACGAGTGCAACCGGCCCGACACCACCCTGGAGGGCCTCGGCAAGCTGAGGCCGGCTTTCAAGGAAACCGGTACTGTGACCGCGGGGAATGCCTCTCAGTTGAGCGACGGCGCCTCGGCAACCGTTCTGATGTCGGCCGCTCGCGCACAACAGCTCGGAGTCGCGCCGCTCGCGGTGTATCGGGGCTTTGCCGTTGCCGGGTGCCGTCCGGAAGAAATGGGGATCGGGCCAGTGTTCGCCGTGCCGAAGCTCTTGAAGCGCCAAGGACTGAAAATCGAGGACGTCGACGTAGTCGAGTTGAACGAGGCGTTCGCGTCGCAGGTTCTCTACTGTATGCGTGAGCTCGACATTCGGGACGAACAGATCAACCCGAACGGTGGCTCGATAGCGATCGGTCACCCTTATGGAATGACGGGATCGAGACTCGTCGGTTCGCTCGTGCGCGAGCTACGCCGCTGCAGCAAGCGCTATGGTATTGTCACCATGTGCATCGGCGGCGGACAGGGGATGGCGGCGCTCTTCGAGGCGTGCTGACCGCGCGGTCGGTGAGGCGGTCGGTTTTTGAGCGAGAGCCAAACCGTGGGTCTCAACCGTCAAGAGATCAGCTGGCTGCTCGCAGCGTTCCGCGAGGGCCGGATCAGTGAGGATACGGTGCTCTCCCGGTTGCAGCTCCTGGTGCCCGCCTCGGCACCGTCCGCCGAGGGGACGGTCGACCTACGAGTGTCCCTTGATCAGTTTCGCGCGGCGGAGGCGTCCGGTGCGGATACGCTGCGGCGATGGGCGCTTGTAAGTGCGGATCCGGTCTTGGTCGGTGGGCTGCGCGTCGCAGCGGCACGCGAATCGCAACACGCTTCGCTGCTCGAACAGCGGCTGCGGGAGCTCGGTGGTGAACCTAGCGCTGAGATTCCGTCCTGGCTACGAGAGCTAAACTCGCGCATCGCCGATCCGGCGGCGCATGACACCGATCGCCTGTCCGCCATTGTTGAATATCTACCGGATTCCGATCGAGGCGCGATGCCCGTTCACGACCTCCTCGAATCGGCGTGTGACGACCTGACCGCGGAGTTGTTGCGGAACATCTGTGCCGACGATCTGATCACGGCGCGCTGGCTGCATGAAGCGTACCGCGCGCGTCGAGGTTGACGGCGTTAGACCGGTCGCGGTCCGGTTGAACGAGGTCGCAGTGGGCGGATGCCTCGCGACATTGCTCCGAACGCTGGTAAACGCCGCGGCAAGGCCGGGCCAGCGCGATCATTCAACTCGGTTTCGTGGTCCAGCAGCCAGCGCTTGGTCTCCATACCGCCGCCGTATCCGGTGAGGCTGCCGTCGGATCCGATGACCCGGTGACAGGGTACGACCAACGGCAAGGGGTTGGCAGCCTGAGCGGCGCCGACGGCTCGAACGGCGCGTGAGCGTCCAATCGTCTCGGCCACATCGCGATAGGTCCGGGTTTCTCCAAATGGTATAGCCGCAACCGCGCGCCAAACCAGCATTTGAAACGGCGTACCCACGAGCTGAAGCGGAAGCGAAAAGCCCGTCAGGCCGGCGGTAAAGTATCCCTCGAGCTGAGCCGCGGCTTTCCTGAGAATCGGATTGACACCGCTGCGGATCGAAGCGTCCGGGAAACGCAGGGCCAGCCAAACCTTCATGCGTAGCTCGGCATTCGGTCCGGGCAACTCGACTCGCACGAGCCCTTTCGCATTCGCCGCCAGCCGCACGCGGCCGATGGGCGTTGCTACCGACAATGAAAGGATCGGTAGCGTTTCGGAATCGCTTCGCTTCTGTGCCACGGTTCGCACCACCACCATTGCCGTCCGAAACGGAGTCTCTACGCCCGCGGTTGCCGGCACGCAATCGTGTGCCGCACATTTCTCTCTTGACGCTGACCCTTCTGCCCCGTTGCGCACCTGCCTGACGACCGCTACAAAAGAATGTTCACGCGAGCATCTGGGTCGGCGCGGCGGCATCGTGTCGCGGGCGAGGTGAAGAGGGGGCGCATGGGGATACGGCGGCAAACACAGGCGAGACGGTCAATCGCGGTCATTGGAACCCAAAGTCCGGCTCGCAGCCTGGCCATGGGCCTGATCCTGGACGACTGCATCGCTCGTCATGGCTGGTCCGAACGGTTGCAGGTGCGTGTCTCGGGGGTTGGCCGCGGGGCGGGTGCGGTGCCGCGCGGCGAGACCGAGCACCTACTCGCCGCGGGCCTGGTATCTCCGAACGGCGAGTGTCCGGCTCTCGAGCAGAGTCCCGAGCTCGTCGAAGGCGCGGACTATCTGGTCGTCGGTTCGGGCGAAGAGGCCGATCTCTTCATCCACTGGCCGGGCGCCGAGGGGAAACCGGTTCTCGCGTTTTGTGATTTCACCGATCCGGATGCGTCGGTCCTTGGCGACCCGCGCGCCGACCTCACGGTATTCTGCCAGGAACTCGCCGACGCGGTGCCTCGCTTGCTGCGATCGATCGTCGCTAAACCGTAGACCACTCGGACGATCAGACTTCGAGCAGCGCGAACCCGACTTCCCGCTGCAATCCTCCGAGGAAGCTATCGCCGGTGGTGAAACGCAGGAGCGAACGTCTGCGTTTTCCGACGACGACCGCCTGTGGTGGCTCTTCGCGAATCACCTGAGCGATCTCGGTCGCATGGTCGCCGCGTCGGATCACCGAGCGCACCTTCAGTTCCTCCGCCTTGGCGTCGGCGACGATGTCTTGAGCTTGTTCCAGGGTGAGCCGTTCGTGGCGCTGGTTCAGCGAGCTCAGAAAGCCTTCCGAAGGACGTAACCCGACGTGGCCGGCTTCCGTGAACTGTGAAGCCACTTTCTCGGGAATAGCCGGATCGAGAACGACTAGAACGATGCGGTGATCGCCGCGAGATTTGGCTTCCGCGATTGCGCGGCGACTGACGGCCCGATCAAGACGTACGTTGCTCTGGATCAGGATGATCGGCGGCTCGCGGTGAAGCTACCACCGGTCCGGCGAGCGGCCAACGCAGCGCGCGGCGAGCTCTGACCAAGCGCTCGACGCTCTGCCGGTCCCGAATCTGGGGTCAAGGAAGCAAAAGCACGGGTGTACCGACGTCAACGAGCGAGTAGAGCTCGGCAACGTGCTCGTTGCGCAACGCGACGCATCCCTTGGTCCAGTCAATGCCTGCGTGCTGCTCTCGCGCACGGTCGCTGCCGTGGATGCCAAGCGCTCCGCCGATGCTCGGTCGAGCACCGGCTATCTCGGGAAGCGACCCGTCCGTGCTCGCCCGGGCATAGGCACGGCGATCGTCCTCGTTGGGGTAGTCGAATGAGATGAAGTAGGCCCACCGACGATGCCGCTGCTTGGCGTTGACTCGGTACAGACCCTCAGGCGTTCGCATGTCGCCTTCGAACCGCTTACTCCCACGGGGTTGCTGGCCGAGAACCACGGGGTAGCGCTTGAACATCCGGCCTTCACGGTAGACAGCGAGCGTCCTTGCTTCCTTGTAAACGACGAGCGAGATGCCGTTGGTCGGCAGAACGCTCAAGGGGGAGTGTGGCGCGGGTGGTGCTGCGATCGGGGGAGGAGCGGTTGACGTGGCGCAAGCAATCAGGGCTCCAAGCATCCACGCGATCAGAAGGGCGATGACCGGGCGGGGGCGACCACTCTTCAAGGAGATCCGATTCATGGCCTTCATGCTGCTGCCTGAGGGCGGCAGACCACCATTGTTCCGCAAGACCGGAGGTGAGTTCAAGAACGTTGACCACCGGTCCGCGCGTGCTAGTGTCAAGACTTGCGTAATTGCGCGCTTTCGCACCGCTCGGCCGCCGCTCGAACTCTGGCGGGGACGGCCGCGATCTGGCTACTCACCGCTTGCACGGTCCTCGGCGCTTCGGTCCCGCGTGCGGACGAGATCGAAGAGTGGCCCCTGGCCGGGTTCCCGGAGCCATCCGGCATCGTCTACCATCCTTCCCGCCGAACCTTGTTCGTTGTTGGCGACGAGGGCGACATCGGAGAGGTAGACCTCGCGGGCAAGCTACTCCGCATCCGCAACCTTGGCGGCGACCTCGAGGGTGTGACGTGCAATCCCGCAGACGGGCGCGTCTATGTCGTCCGCGAGGGCCACGAAATAATTTTTGAGGTCAACCCTCAGCTGCTGACCATCGGCCGTCGGTTCACGATCGATCGGACATACGCCGGCAACGCGAACTTCCTCGAGCGAGGGGGGGATGGAATCGAAGGGTTGACGTTCGTCCCCAGCAAGGATGGAGGCCGCTTTTTCGCCGTGAATCAGTACGATCCACCGGTACTGCTCGAGCTCGAGGTGCCGCTCGCAGGCAAGGGTGACGGCTTCGCGCGGGCCACCATCGTCCGAGCCGTTACGGTAGGATCACCCCCGTTGTCGGATCTGGTCTGGGACGAAAAGAACGGCGTGTTCTGGATCGTTTCGGCGTTGTGGCGTTCTGTCTATGTAACCGACCGAGACGGACACCGACTGCGTTCGATCCGGATTCCGGGCATCATGCAAGAAGGCATCGCACCCCTGCCCGACGGTTCGTTTGTCATCGTCCAAGACACCGGCGGTCTGATAAGATGGAAGCCGGCGGCCGACCCGTTCGGCGCTTCCGAGGCGCATATCCATGCCGGACAGGACCCGGTCAGCAAGAACCCCGCGGGTCAGCGCTAAGCGCGTGAAACGCCCCCTGGCTGCGCTCGTGCTCGCTGCGGGCGAGGGCAACCGCATGCGCTCCGGCAAAGCGAAAGTCCTGCACGAGCTGGCCGGCAAACCGCTTCTCGTACACGTCCTGGATGCTCTCGAGGCCCTCGGACCTGAGCGCACGATCGTGATCGTTGGGCACAACGCTGCGCAGGTGGAAGCGGTGGTCGGGGAACGGGCGCGCTGCGTGCTGCAGTGCGAACGCCTCGGTACGGGCCATGCCGTTCTGCAGGCTGAGCCAGCGTTACGTGGTTTCGACGGTGACGTGCTGGTCCTGTGTGGCGACGTTCCTCTGCTCACGTCGCGGAGCCTGCGCAAGCTACTTGCCGAACATCGCCGCGAGAGCGCGGATGCAACGGTGCTGACGATGAACGTGCCGGATGCGACTGGGTATGGCAGAGTCCTGCGTGGAGACGACGGCGCGCTGCGCATCGTCGAGCATCGTGACGCGAGCCCACAAGAGCGCGCGGTGCGAGAGGTGAACACGGGTAGCTACTGCTTCGGAGCGAGTTTTCTTTTTGCCGCCCTTGCTGGAGTCGGGCGCGACAACAGTCAGCGCGAGTATTACCTTACCGACGTTGTCGAAGCCGCCGCGGCGCGTCTCGCCGTCGCCCGCCTGTGCCTGAGTGATGCCGATGAGGGCTTGGGGGTGAACTCGAGAGCCGATCTGGCGCGCGCCGAAGCTGCATTGCAGCGGCGGCTGATCGATCGTCATATGCGCGACGGTGTGACGTTCCTCGACCCCGCGACCGTATACGTGTCCGCCGATACCCGTATCGGCCGGGACACGGTCATCGGTCCCACCGTACGGCTCGCAGGAAAGACCACCGTTGGAAGTGAGTGTACTCTGGAGGGTGCCTCGTACTTACGCGATACCGTTATCGGGAACGAAGTGGTAATTCGTTGGGGGGTGGTTGCAGACCGCGTCAAGATCGGCCGCGACGCTCGGGTCGGACCGTACGCACATCTTCGTCCCGAGGCGCTCCTTGGCGAGGAGGTGCACATCGGGAACTTCGTCGAGGTGAAGAAGGCGTCTCTCGGGCGCGGTTCGAAGGCGAACCATCTTTCCTATATCGGTGACGCAACGGTGGGTTGCGACGTCAACATCGGAGCAGGTACGATCACCTGCAATTACGACGGCGTTCGGAAGCATCGGACGGTAATCGGCGACCGTGTTCAAATCGGCAGCGACACGCAACTGGTGGCTCCGGTGCGACTCGGTGCCGACTGCTACGTCGCCGCCGGCTCGACCGTGATGCGCGACGTCGAGTCAGGAGCATTGGTGTTCAACGACAAACCACAGGTCAGTCGTTCCGGTTGGGTCGCTGGGTTCCGTAAGCGGGCGCAGCATGAGACTGGAAGTCCTGGACGCGCTAGAGGTAAGCGCGCGCGTTAGTCGCCCATGTGTGGAATCGTCGGATACGTCGGGCACCGGGCCGCCGATCGCGTTCTACTCGACGGGCTGCGTAAGCTCGAGTACCGCGGTTACGACTCCGCCGGGTTAGCGACGCTCAACGGTGGCGGTATCGAGATTCGCCGTACGGTCGGCAAGCTTGACAACTTGGAGCGGGCGCTCAATCGCGACCCGATAGCCGGGACCACCGGCATCGGCCACACGCGCTGGGCGACACATGGCAGGCCCTCGGAACAGAACGCGCATCCCCATCGCTCCGGTGATGTCGTGGTGATCCACAACGGAATCATCGAGAATTACGTTTCTATCCGTGAGCAGCTGGTCGCGCAGGGCCGGACGATTCGGTCCGAGACCGACACCGAGGTGATCTCCCACCTCATCGATCGTGAGCTTAGCGCCGGCAAGTCTCTCCTCGAAGCGACGCGTGCTGCGATCGCGTGCTTGGAGGGTTCCTATGCGATCGTGGTGATGTCCTCGCGAGAGCCAGGTCGGCTGATCGCGGCGAAGAATGCCACACCCGTCGTGATTGGTCTGGGTAACGAGGAGAACTTCGTGGCCTCGGACATTCCCGCGCTCCTCGACTACACCCGCGACGTCATCTTTCTGGAGGATGGGGAAATCGCGCAGCTCGACCGCGCGGCGGTGACGTTGACTACCTTCGGTGGCCAAGAGCTGGTGCGTCGGCCACGCCGAGTGACCTGGGATCCTGTCACGGCGCAGAAGGGCGGTTTCAAGCATTTTCTCTTGAAAGAGATTCACGAGCAGCCGCAGGCGATCATCGACACGATACGCGGACGCATCGCCCAGGATACCGGCGACGTAGTCCTTCCCGAGATCGAAGCACTCGGGGATCGAATTCAGAAGATCCGGCGCGTGGCTCTGGTCGCGTGCGGTACGGCCTGGCACGCTTGCCTGGTTGGCAAGTTCATCATGGAGCGGTTGGCGCGAATGCCGACGGAGGTCGACTACGCGAGCGAGTTTCGGTACCGCGACCCCCTGGTCGACAGCGAAACGCTCATGATCGTCGTTTCGCAGTCCGGGGAGACGGCGGACACGCTCGCTGCTCTGGAAACCGCCAAGCACAAAGGCTCCCCGGTCATCGCGGTCTGTAATGTCGTCGATTCCTCCATCGCGCGTAAGGCGGACGTCGTGGTCTACACTCATGCTGGCCCGGAGATCAGCGTGGCCAGCACCAAGGCGTTCACCACCCAGCTCACCGCTCTGTATCTGCTCGCGCTGCAGCTGGGCCGTCGCTCGGGACGACTGGAGCGACGGCGTCAGAGTGAATGCATTCAAGCTCTGGTCGCGATTCCGAACCTGCTCGAGCAGATTCTGAAGAACGAGGATGCCATTGCGCGAGTTGCCCGGCGCTACACTAACGCGACCGACGTGTTGTACCTGGGCCGAGGGATCAACTACCCCATCGCGCTCGAGGGCGCGCTGAAACTCAAGGAGATCTCCTATATCCACGCCGAGGGCTATCCCGCCGGCGAGATGAAACACGGACCGATTGCGTTGATCGACGAGAAGGTGCCAGTTGTCGTCCTGATTCCGTTCGATGAGGTATACGGCAAGACTCTGAGCAACCTCAAGGAAGTCGAGTCGCGCGGGGGACGCATCATTGCGGTGACGGACAAAGCCGACGCCGAACTCTCACGGATAGCGGATGCCGTGATCGAGGTGCCAGCCACCAACAGCAGCCTCACCCCGCTGCTCCTGGCAATCCCGCTCCAGTTGTTCGCCTATCACGTAGCGGTCGAGCGCGGAACGGACGTCGACCAACCGCGCAATCTCGCCAAGAGCGTGACGGTCGAATAGGCCCGTTGGTTTTTCCTCGATCGCGCCGCGGGGCTATAGTCACCGCGTGTTCGCCAACGCACCCAATCTCCGCAGGAAGAGCCGTCGAGAGGATCTCGACGCGCTCGTGCCGGTCGAAGAACTCGTTGCCGAGCTGGCCAACGGCCGCATGATCATCCTGATGGATGATGAAGATCGCGAGAACGAAGGGGACCTGGTTGCTGCGGCCGAGAACGTCACGGCTGAGCAGATCAATTTCATGCTGCGGCACGCGCGTGGCCTGATCTGTTTGCCGATGACCGCGGACCGCTTGGACGCACTCGGCCTGCGTATGATGGTTTCGGAGAACACCGCGCCATTGGGAACGGCGTTCACGGTTTCCATCGACGCGCGCTGCTGCGAAAGCGGTGGGGTCTCGGCGGCAGACCGTGCGACCACCATCCGGAAGGCCGCGAACCCCGATGCCAGCGCGGGTGATTTCGTCGTTCCGGGGCACGTGTTCCCGCTGCGCGCCCGGGAAGGCGGCGTGCTGGTACGTACCGGTCAGACCGAAGGGGCGGTCGATCTATGCCGACTCGCGGGCCGCGCGCCCGCCGGGGTGATCTGCGAGATCCTCAACGATGACGGAACCATGGCGCGTCTACCGGATCTGGTCGCGTTCGCGCGCAAGCACTCCCTCAAGATAGGGACGGTCGCGGACATC
This sequence comes from uncultured Myxococcales bacterium, assembly GCA_964555245.1. GTDB lineage: Bacteria > Desulfobacterota > Binatia > UBA1149 > SPBQ01 > CAZKRI01. Next base: position 60,555 of record CAZKRI010000049.1, on the reverse strand, counting down.
ATCCAGCACCGCTTGCAGAACGAATCGCTGGTAACACGGGTCGCAAGCGCTCGACTTCCTTCCAAGTTCGGCGGGGAGTTCTCCGCGCACGTATACCGGTCCACTGTCGAACAAGGCGAGCATCTGGTGCTCGTGAAGGGAGCCATCGACCCTGACCGGCCTGTGCTCGTGCGGGCTCATGCAGAGTACCTTCCGGGCGACGTATTCGGCTACACCCATCGAAACACCGGCCGGATCCTCCATGCGGCCATGGAGCGCATCTCGGCAGAAGGCAACGGCGTCGTTCTCTACGTCCGTCGGCTCGGGCGCGGCGCGGAGATGTTGGCGGAGGACGAGAACGCGCCGGCCAGCACCAATCCGCACGCACGACTAGCGTTGTTCAAGGACTTCGGAATCGGCGCGCAGATCTTGCGTGATGTTGGCGTTCGCAAGATTCGTCTGCTCACAAACTCGCCGCCGCGCCTCCCCAATCTTGCGGGTTACGGTCTCGAGGTAGTCGAGATCGTACCGGTCTGAGGCTCATTCGAGTCCGAGCCAGACGTACTGCGTGTCCAGGCCCGAGTTGGATTCAGCCCACAAGCCCGCATGGGACGCGTGTCGGTACCGATAGGAGACGCCCAACCGAAGCCCGCCGAGCTTCTCGGGCAAGCGCACCAGTAGGCCCAGCGCCAGGTTATCACTGAACAGGATGTTCGACCCCAGACCGAGGTTGTCGAGGCCGGTGTACATCAGCCCGATTCCGCCTTCGAGGAACGGCACGACCGTTCGCTCGCGCAGACACGCGGGCACGAGCCGCATCATCGGGACGACCTGGAACTCGACCTCATCCTCGTCACCGGTAACGACGCCGAATGCGCCTTCGATCGGGAAGGCAAGCCCCGTACCGATTTTCAGCGCCCACCGATCCAGTCTCTGTCCGGGACTGAACGTCAGGCGCCACCCGACCGTCGGGATGACCATGTCGCGATCGCGTTTGGAGGCGAAGCCCACGGCCAGCTGCGGTCCATGGGACTCGAGGTCCCCTCCGGCGAGTACCTCGGAACAGAAGCAGGCGACGGCGACGGCGGCAGCCAAGCATGCCGAACGGACTCGTGACCTGTTCGGGACCCCATTCGGCAGCATTCTGTGCGGCGCTCGTTTAGCCCGTGGGCCGCAGGCTCGCAAATCGGTAGACCCCTAGCTATCGTGTGCGGCGTGCCAGGACTCCCGCCGGGCCCGGCTCGAGACAGCCGGGTGCGCCGGTATCTCTTGCTGGCGATAGCGGCATCGAGCGGCCTTCGAGCTCTCGGGGCCAACGTTCCGGCGAAGGCAATCTCGGCGCTCTTTGGCCGTCTTGGCCAAGCCGACCGAATCGCGACCGGAGACCACGCCGTGATCGTCGTGGATGCCGGCTTCCATGACCAGGCTGTCGAGCAGATTGCAGGACTGGTCGCAGGTGGCGTGTGGTCGGTGGTGCCCGGGATGCTTCTGCTTGGGCTGGCGCTCAACCTCACGCCTTGCGTTTATCCTCTCGTCTCGATCACGGTCGCCTACTTCGGCGGTCAGGCGGGCGACCGGCGCGCTCGCAAGGTCTGGCTTGCCTCCGCATACACGCTCGGGCTTGCACTGACTTTCTCGGTGGTTGGGGTTTCGGCCGCGCTGTCGGGTGGACTCTTCGGCGGCGCGCTCACCAACCCCGCCGTGCTGATCGGTATCGCGGCGCTGATGGTCGCCCTCGCGTTGTCGTCGTTCGGGTTGTATCAGCTCAAGCTGCCCGACGCGGTTGCCACTCGTGTTGGCGCAGCGGGACGCGGAACCCTGGGTGCGCTCTTCATGGGTATGACGATGGGCCTGGTGGCCGCCCCGTGCGTCGGACCGATCGTCGTGGGCTTGCTGCTGTTCGTCGGCGCTCGCGGTGACGTTGCGCTCGGTTTCTGGTTGTTTTTTTTGCTCGCTGTGGGCTTGGGGCTTCCGTATCTCGTGCTCGCGCTCGCTGCTGGATCGATCGCCCACCTGCCCCGTTCGGGTGCTTGGCTCCAGTGGACAGAGCATCTGTTCGGATGGGTTCTCCTGGCGATGGCCATGCATTTCATCAGCCCGCTGCTTCCGGATGCGCTGACACACGTGCTCGTGCCTGCCTTTGCGGTGTTGGCGGTGGCTTACCTGGCTTTCGTGGATCCTGCGGGCCGGGAGTTTCGTGGCTTTTTGTTCGGCCGGCGGCTGGCTGGCGCGCTCGCGCTGGCGTTGCTCGGCTTCACCTATCTACCGGCCGCGGAGACCGAGCTGAAACTGCCATTCGAGTCCTTCTCGGAGCAAGCTTATCAGGACGCGAGGGGCAGCGGAGCGCCGTTCGTGATCGAGTTTGGCGCCGACTGGTGCCTGCCGTGTAAGGAGATGGAAGAGCGCACGTTCTCGGATCCGAGCGTCGTTGCGGCCGGCAAAGGCATGGCGTTCTTGTCCGTCGACATGACGACGACCGACCGCGTGATCGAAACCATTCTCGATAACTTCGGGGTCGTGGGCGCGCCGACCACTCTCTTCTTTGGGCCGGACGGCAACGAGTGGTCGCGCAGAGTCGGGTTCATCGGACCGAAAGATTTTGCGACGCTTCTGGCGACCAGTCACCGACCGCGGGCGGCTGAAACGCCTGAGACCGAGCGCGGAGCCTGAAGTCCCCAGTGGTTTCTCATCGAGTCATTGGTTTTTCCGAGTTCGATCTTCCCGAACCGCTGCGCCGCGGCATCGCGGACGCGGGCTTTGTGGACTGCACCCCGATCCAGGCTTCGACCCTGCCGCTGGCGTTTGCCGGAAAAGACATCGCCGGTCAGGCGCAGACGGGCACCGGCAAGACCGCCGCGTACCTGATCGCGTTGTACAACCGGCTCCTACGCGCGCGCCAGCGAAGGTCGCATCCCGATAGCGCGCCAGCGGCCTTGGTGGTGGCGCCAACGCGCGAACTGGTCGTACAGATCCAGCAGGACGCGGACATGCTGGGCAAGCACTGCGGGCTTACGATCCATGCGGTCTACGGCGGCGTGGACTACGTCAAGCAACTCGAGCGCCTGAAGTCGGGCGTCGACGTTCTGATTGGCACGCCGGGCCGATTGATCGACTACTATCGGCAGAAGGCCTACAGCCTCGATCGAGTCGAGGTTCTGGTCGTCGACGAAGCCGATCGTATGTTCGATATGGGCTTCATCGATGACATACGCTATCTGATCAGGCGCCTGCCCTCACCGAAGGTCCGTCAGTCATTCCTGTATTCCGCGACGCTCTCCCATCGCGTTCTCGAATTGGCCTACGAGCATATGAATGAGGTCGAGCGTGTCGCAGTATCCGAGGACAAAGTCACCGCCGACAACATCACGCAGGTCGTCTATCACGTCGGCATGGAAGAAAAGCTCCCTCTGCTTCTCGGTCTGCTGGCGAGCGAGCAGCCTTCCCGGGCGCTGGTCTTCGTTAACACCCGCAGCATCGCGAGCCTCCTCGCGGAAGACCTGGTTCGTCACGGATACGCGGCCGGCGCGCTCGCCGGTGACATCGATCAGCGCAAACGCCTCAAGCTGCTGGCAGGTTTGAAGGACGGGACCTTGAACATTCTGGTCGCGACCGACGTGGCATCGCGCGGCTTGCACATCGAGCGCGTAAGTCACGTCTTCAACTACGATCTACCCCAAGACCCCGAGGATTATGTTCACCGGATCGGCCGCACGGCACGCGCCGGCGCCAGCGGCAAGGCCGTCTCCCTGGCATGTGAGAAATACGTCTACTCGCTCGAAGCGATCGAGGAGTTCATCGGAGCGAAGCTCAGCTTCGAGTTGCCGGATTCCTCATTGCTCGTGGCGCCTCTGGGCGGTCGTTCCGGGTCCCGTGTGCGCGACCGCCGACGCGACGGTCCAGGCGGCCGTGAGTGGCGCCGCACCGGGCGGCAGACCCCACGCGACCGTCTCCGGCCGCCGGTCGCGGAATCCGCGCCGGTTCAGTCCGAGCCCGAGGATCGCGGTCGGCGCCGCCGGAAGCGTCGACGACACCCCAAAGAGAAACCGGCCGGCCAAGGTGCGCCGGTGGCCGGCGACTGAAACCTCCTTGAAACCGTCACAGTTCGAGCGACGGTACGCGTCCGCCCCGACAAAAAGTCGCCGGGGTCGGTTGAGCCCTGGAACCCGGTTTGCTAGCGTCGGCGCTAGGTGGCCGAGGGAGTGACAACGGGGGTCGAGCGCGCCCAGGCGGCAGCCGCCGCGATCGCGCGGCTGCGTAGGCGCCGGCGCACGCTGCAGATCGACCCCGAAACCCGCGACGAGCTCGGTAGGGCTACCGAGCCGCGACGCGAAGAGGCCGAGCGGGCGGGAGCCGCCGAGGATTACGGACTCGACCTCGCGTTCCGCAAGCGCAGCGAGCCGCTGTTCCGGTTTCTGTTCGAGACCTACTGGCGCTGTCGGACCTTCGGAATGGAGAACGTCGCCGCCGCTGGGCCGGCGATCCTGGTGGGCAATCACTCGGGAGGCGTCCCCTTCGATGCGATGATGGTCGCGTATGCACTCTCGAGCCAGCACGGGCCGGGTCGAATCGCTCGCCCCTTGTACGATCGCTTCGTCGAGGGAATGGGACCGGTACGCGATCTTTACCGCAAGTTGGGCGGAGTTCCCGCCAACTACGCGGTCGCCGATGAGCTGCTGTTGCGCGCCGAGCTGCCCGTGATTTTTCCCGAGGGGGTCGGCGGGGTTGCCAAGCTTTACGACGAGCGTTACGTCGTGGGCCGATTCTCGACGTCCGCGGCGCGGCTGAGCGTGCGGCACCGAGTCTCGATCGTTCCCTTCGCGGTCATCGGTGCCGAAGAAACCTATCCGATGATCGGGAGGAGCTCGCAGCTCGGCCGACTGCTCGGTGCGCCCTACGTCCCGATCACGCCGTTCTTCCCGATGCTGGGGCTGGCCGGCATGATTCCATTGCCTACCAGATGGACGATCGCGTTCGGCAAGCGGATCTACCTGTATCGAGAGAACCGCTTCCGAGGCGGTGGGGCGGACTTCGAAGCGATGGCCGAACGCTTACGGCGCACGGTTCAGATCCTCGTCAATCGGTATTTGGGCCAGCGTTCGTCAATTTTTCTCGGCTAGGATAGACGGCCCCGACGCCATGCCGTTCAGTCTCAAGATCGGCGACGAGGTTGTCCACCAGAGCCATCCGGGCCGTTTTACCATCGTACGGATCGAGCCGAGACCGGCGATGAACGTCTACAGCGACATCATCACGATTCAATCCGCCGACGGCGTCGCGCTGCGGGTCCTCGACACGAGCGTCCGCAAGGTGGCACGCCGGCCGGTCCCAGACGATCAGAGCTAACGCATTCGAGCGGCCGTGAATCACCGCGAGCGCCTTGCACAGTGGCCGCTCGAGCTTGCCTCTGTGGCGATGCTCACGCTCGCAGCCATTCAAGTCACGGGGTGCGAGCGTCACGTGGTCACGAAGACCGAGGCCTCAGGCCCGCCGATCTACTTTCTCACGGTCGATACGGTTCGCGCTGATCACCTGCCGATCTACGGCTACACGCGTGACACGGCGCCCAACCTGACCGGGTTGGTGGCGGACGCGGTCGTGTTCACGCGGGCGTTCACAACCGCGCCACTGACCGTTCCCGCCTACGCATCCGCGTTCACCGGTCTGTATCCGCACCGGCACGGTGCGCGTGCGACGGGACAGGAACTGGCGTCGGCACAGACGACGCTTGCCGAGCTGCTGGCCGCGCGTGGCTACGACACGGCGGGAGTGGTCAGCAGCACGGTCATGCTCGGCCGTCTCTCGGGTTTGAGCAAAGGTTTTGGCCTTTGGGACGACCAGTTCACGCGCGACGGGAAACGTGCCGTATCGCATGAGCGCTCCGCTCGGGCGACCGTAGAGACGGCGATGGAACGGTTCGCGCAGCTACGGCAACCGGTGTTCCTGTTCGTCCACCTGATCGACCCACACGGTCCTTACACGCCGCCCATGATCCACCGAAAGCATTACATCGCGCGCAAGGGCGGCTACCTCGACGGGATCGCGGTGCCGTCGTACCAGACGATCCAAGGAGCGCGCGTGATCGGAGACTACGTCGACGCCTATGACGCCGAGATACGCTATGCCGACGCCGAGTTAGGTCGCCTGTTGGACTCTCTGAGAACCAGCGGCCAGTACGATCGGGCGCTCGTGATCTTCACCTCCGACCACGGCGAAAGCTTCGGAGAAGACGGCGTCTATTTCGAGCACGACGGAACCCTGCACGAAGCGACGACGCGTATTCCGCTGGTCATCAAGCCGCCGGGGGGAAGACCCAGCGGTGTGTCGTCGCCGTGGGACGGCGCTGTCTCGCTCGTCGACCTCTTGCCGACGATCCTGGACTACGCAGGCGTCCACACGCCGCCCGCGCTCGATGGGACGTCGCTCCGACCCGTGCTCGAGGGTCACGCCCAGCCGGGCGGTCGCTGGGTGTTCTCGCAACGCTGGACGGCGCGTGGCGGGCATTGGGGCATCCACGGCACCGAGGGGTCGCTCTATGTAGTCGATTGCGATCCTGCACAGGCGGTCACGACGGGTTGCCCGGATACCTACCTGGCCCGCCGTGCGGATGGCAACGTGGTCGCGCTCGCCGCGACGACCGAAACGCGGGCCCGCCTGCGAACCAAGCTGGAGGGCATCGTGAGCCAAGCGCGCGCCTATCGACTGCCGTTCGAGGTTCCGACGCGCCACGTTGCAGGCGCCGAGGCCGAGGCCGGTGGCGTTGGGGAACCGTACGACCCGCGGGATGCCGAGTCTCTGCGTAAGCTCGGCTATCTCGACTGAGAACCGGACGCAGCGATCGAATCCCGTTTGGACTGGATGAGGGATTCACGCTCGGCGGATCGACGCGCCATTGGCGCAGGGCCGGCAGCGAGTGTATCGTCCCCCCATGCGGGCGGTTCGCCTGTATCTGCGATTGGGTGACCGCGTTCACCACGGAGTGCGGCTGGAGTGGGGCGCGGGCGCAGTGGTGGAGGAGATGACCTCGACCGTCGAGGGGGGCACGTGTCTGGTGCGCGTGCTGTTCGACGACGGCGCGCAGCGCACCTTCAACAACGATCTCGACACCGAGACCTGCTGCTACTTCATGGGCCTGCGCAAGGAAGCCCGGTTCGATTGGGATCTCAAGTCGATGCGCGCGCGGCGGGTCATTTCGAGGAAATCGCTACCGCGCGGATAACCGCGCGAGTGCTCTAGGAATCACGCTTGCGGGTTGGCGGATCCGCTGGAAGCGGACGCCCCCAGGGGTCGGTTCGCGGTATGTCGAGCTTGGCCAGCGTGCGCAGCGTATCGGCATTAACCCATCCCACGCCCAGGGCGCAGGGCTTCGCCTGGCCTTCCTCGTCGAAGCGGCTCGCGCCGACCGGCTTGTTGAAGTTGACCCGTAGCCGCTTGGCCATGGCCGCACGATAGCGCGCCGACGTTTCGGTTGCGACCCTGCGAGCCGGTTGGTATGACCCCCCTCTCCGAGGCGCGCCCGCGTCGCACGATGGACTATCGGGATACGCTCAATCTCCCCACGACCGCCTTTCCGATGCGCGCGGCACTCTCGCAAAGGGAGCCTGACATTGCGGCGCGATGGGAGCAGATGGGCGTCTACGAGCGCATGCTGGAGGCGCGAAAGAACGGGCCTCTCTTCCTGCTCCACGATGGTCCGCCCTACGCGAACGGCAACATCCATATCGGGCATGCGCTGAACAAGATCCTGAAGGACATCGTCGTCAAGTTTCGCAGCATGACCGGCTGTCTAACGCCGTACCGGCCGGGCTGGGATTGCCACGGGCTGCCGATCGAGCTCGAGGTCGAAAAACGGGTTGGCAGCGCTCGCAAGGCGGAAAGCACCGTCGCGAAGGTACGCCAGGAGTGTGACGCATACGCGGAACGTTTCGTCGCGGTGCAGCGGGAAGAGTTCCGTCGCTTGGGCGTGTTCGGCCAATGGGCGAGCCCCTACCTCACGAAGGACTTTGCCTACGAGGCGCAAGAGATCAGGGAGCTTGCGAAGATCGTTGCTCGCGGAGGCTTCTACCGTGGGCGCAAGCCCGTGCACTGGTGCGCGTCCTGCCGGACGGCGCTGGCCGAAGCCGAAGTCGACTACGCCGACCGTCAGTCGCTCAGCGTCTACGTGGCGTTCCCTGCTACGAGGCTCGCCCCGGCATTGGAACGGCACGCCCAACGCCGGCCGGAGATCGCGATCTGGACGACGACACCGTGGACGCTTCCCGCTAACCTCGCGATCGCCGTCCATCCCGAGCTCGAGTACGCGCTCGTTACGTCCGGGCCACGCTCGCTCGTCGTCGCGAGGCCCCTGGTCGACGGATTGCGCGAGAAACTGGGTCTCGGTGACGTGGTCGCGACATTCCCGGGAAAGGATCTCGAAGGGACGGTGGCGCGTCATCCGTGGCTCGACCGCGATTCCCCGGTCGTTCTTGGCGAGCATGTGACGCTGGACGCGGGTACGGGGTGTGTCCATACCGCTCCCGGCCACGGACACGACGATCACGTGATCGGTCAACGCTACGGGCTCGAGACCTACGTTCCCGTCGACGCCGCCGGTCGATTCACCGCTCAGGTGCCGGAGTTCCAGGGACGCCGGGTCTTCGATAGCGACGAGCCTATCGTTGATCTGCTGGAGCAGCGCGGCGCGTTGCTCGCACGCGAGGAGCTGACCCATAGTTACCCGCACTGTTGGCGGTGCAAGAATCCGGTCATCTTTCGTGCGACCGAGCAATGGTTTCTGTCGATGGAGCACGACGATCTCCGGCGGCGCGCGCTGACCGAGATCGATCGCGTCGAGTGGGTTCCGCGGTGGGGGCGCGACCGGATCCGGGGCATGATCGAGAGTCGCCCCGATTGGTGCTTGTCACGCCAACGGGCATGGGGCGTCCCGGTGGTCGCCGTTCGCTGCGCACCGTGTGGTCGTTCGCTGACCGACGAGCGCTTGCTGGCGCAGGTGGCGGAGATTTTTCAGCAAGAGGGTTCGGACTCTTGGTACTCCCGGGATCTCTCGACGCTCGTTCCTGCGGGCTTGCGCTGTCCGGACTGCGGCGGCGCGCAGTTCGAGCGGGAAACCGATGTCCTCGACGTGTGGTTCGACTCAGGCGTGAGCTTCGCCGCTGTCGTCGAATCCGAGCATGGCTCGAGCGCGGTGGCGGACTTGTATCTCGAAGGAAGCGACCAGCATCGGGGTTGGTTCCACTCTGCGTTACTCGCGGCGGTGGCGACCCGGGGTCGCGCGCCCTACCGCGCGGTTCTGACGCACGGGTTCGTCCTGGATGGCGAAGGTCGCAAGATGTCGAAGTCGGTCGGTAACGTGGTGGCGCCCCAACGGATCATCCAGGATTACGGCGCCGACATCTTGCGTTTGTGGGTGGCGGCGGAGGACTACCGCGACGACGTGCGGATCTCCGAGGAAATCATGCGGCGCTTGGCGGACTCCTACCGGCGCGTGCGCAACACCGCGCGCAATCTGCTCGGCAATCTCGCGGACTTCGATCCGGCTACCGATCGGGTCGCCCTGTCCGACATGCCCGAGCTGGATCGCTGGACGCTTGGCCGGCTCGAAGGCTTGATCCGGCGCTGCCGCGCTGCCTACGCGGCCTACGAATTCCACCTCGTCTACCACGCTCTCAATAACTTCTGCAGCGCCGATCTGAGCGCCCTGTACTTCGACATCGTCAAGGACCGGCTCTACTGTTCAGCGCGTGCATCTCGCGAACGGCGCGCGGTCCAGACCGTCATGCACGACGTTCTTCTGGGCCTCGTCCGGGTGATCGCTCCGATCCTTTCGTTCACTGCCGAGGAGATCTGGCAAGCCGTGCCCTACGGCGCTCGCGCGCCCAGCGTGTTTCTCAGCGACTTCCCCGATTCCGTGTCCGCTTGGCGGGATGACGCTCTGATGGAGCGTTGGGAGCGGATCCTGGGGATCCGCACGGAGGTGACGCGTGCGCTGGAAGCCGACCGCAAACGGGGTTCGATCGGGCATTCCTTGGACGCGCGCGTGCGTGTATCGGCTGGCGCGCGCGATGCAGCGCTTCTGGCGGGGTTGGGTTCCGCCGAGCTGGCCCGTATCTGGATCGTCTCCCAGGTCGAGCTGGTTACGGCGCACGAGGACGGCTTGGCGGTAGAGGTGTTCGCGCCGCTCGGCTCGAAATGTGGCCGTTGCTGGAACTACGCGACGACCGTCGGTTCACACGCCGACCATTCCGAGCTCTGCGACCGCTGTCATGCAGTGGTGATCGCCCGGTGAGTGCGCGAGCGGCGCTCTTGACGTCGTTGGCGGTCATCGCCCTCGATCGAGCGACCAAGGCGATGGTCATGCGCTTGCTCGACCTGGGCGAGGTGGTCGTGGTCTTTCCGGGATGGTTTTCCTTGACCCACGTGCTCAACCAGGGCGCCGCTTTCGGCATCCTTGGCGCCGGTGGATCGCTGCGCCGAGTGGTGCTGATCGCGGCGGCCGTCGGCGCCGTCGCCGCCCTCGGCTGGCTCCTGCTGAGAATGGACCCGACCCGGCGCTGGGAGCGAGCGGCGGCGGCTGCCGTGATCGGGGGTGCGCTGGGCAATCTCATCGATCGGCTCGCCTACGGCGCGGTGGTCGACTTCCTCGACGTACACGCGGGGCGCTATCATTGGCCAGCGTTCAACGTTGCGGATAGCGCCATTACCGTGGGCGTCTCGGTCCTCGTGCTCGCTTCGTTCGCGGAATCCCGCGCGACCCCCAGGGGTTCGGTCGCGGCGTCTGAGCGAGTCGACCGTTGACGGCGCGCGTGTCCCCTCGCTAGGATCACGCCATGCGTTCCTCAAGCACCGGCATGAGCGTAGCCCTCGCGTTTACCGTCTTTGCGGCCGGCTTCTGCGCGTGTGTGCCGAGGTCGGCCTCCGTCCGCGGATCCGCAAGCGCCGGAGATTCGAAGGCCGCTGGCTCAGTCGCCACGGAGAGGCCGCAGCAGCCAGCCGGCGACGGCGGTGGAGTGACGGGATCGGAAGCCGACGAGCAGCTCCTGGAGCGCAGCCGCGAGTTGGTCACGCGACTGCGCGAACGCGAGCTGAGTGCGCACGCATCCGTCCGCGGCGTCGTGGTGACGCTGCCCGACGGATTCTTCGAGTTCGGCAGCGCTCAGTTGACCGCGGAGGGCAAGCGTCGGATCGAGGACTTGGCCGAAGTGGTATTACGCGAAGCCCCCACACGCCGCATTCGCGTCGAGGGCCACACGGATTCGATCGGCGCCGAGCTCTACAACCAGGGACTCTCCGAGCGCAGGGCAGACCGAGTCGCGGAGGCGCTGGAAGCGGACGGCGTCGAGGAAAGCTCGGTCGACCGCCGAGGCTATGGCGCGACGTTTCCCATCGCCCCCAACTCCAATCCCGACGGGAGCGACAATCCGCCCGGGCGCGCTCGCAACCGCCGGGTCGAGGTCGTGATCCTGGACTAGGAGAGACTCTCGGTCACCGCGCTTCCTGGCGCGGCGACCGAGAGTGGAACAACGGTTCGGGTCGGTCTACCCGTCGTAGTAGAGCGCGAACTCGTACGGATGCGGCCGCAGTCGGACCGCATTGATCTCACGGTCGTACTTGTAGCCGATCCAGGTCTCGATCACGTCGGGCGTGAATACGTCTCCCTTGAGCAGGAATTCGTGGTCCGCCCGCAGCGCTTCGAGTGCCGCCTCGAGCGAGCCGGGAACGTGCGGAACCTCCGCAAGCTCGGCCGCCGACAGCGCATAGATGTCCTTGTCCAACGGCTGGCCGGGATCGAGCTTGCGCTCGATACCATCGAGTCCGGCCATCAGCATCGCGGCGAACGCGGTGTAGCCGTTGCACGTCGGATCCGGGAAGCGAACCTCGATACGCTTGGCTTTCGGTGAGGGCGAATACATCGGGATTCGGACTGCGGCCGAGCGGTTACGTCGCGAGTACGCGAGGTTGACCGGCGCTTCGAAGCCCGGAACCAACCGACGGTACGAGTTCGTTCCCGGATTCGTGAATGCGCAGACCGCCGGCGCGTGCTGGATGATCCCGGCGATGTAGTGCATCGCCATCTCGGACATCCCACCGTAACCGTCGCCGGCGAACAGCGGCTTATCGCCCCTCCAAATCGACTGGTGTGTGTGCATGCCGGAACCGTTGTCGAGAAAGATCGGCTTCGGCATGAACGTTGCGGTCTTGCCGTTGCGTCGCGCGACGTTCTTGACGCAGTACTTGTACCACATCAGAGCGTCGGCCATCGGAACCAACGGCAGGCGCCACATGTCGATCTCCGCCTGGCCGGCGGTCGCGACCTCGTGATGGTGCTTCTCGATACGGATGCCGACCGACTCCATAGCCTGGACCATCTCGGTGCGGATGTCCTGCTGGCTGTCGGTAGGAGGAACCGGGAAGTAGCCCTCTTTGTACCGGGGCTTGTGGCCCAGGTTCTGGCCGCCGTCTTCGCCCGAGTTCCAGAAGCCTTCCACCGAATCGACTTCGTAGAAGCCCTGGTTCTGGCTCTGGTCGAAGCGAACGCTGTCGAAGATGAAGAACTCCGGCTCCGGTCCGAAGTAGGCGAGGTCCCCTAGCTTGCTCGACTTGAGGAAGTTGACCGCTTTCTTCGCTATGCCGCGAGGATCGCGCGAGTACGTCTCTCGCGTGAGCGGATCCTCGATGTCGCAGATGAGCGACAGAGTCGGCGCCTCCATGAACGGATCCATCACTGCCGTGTTCGGATCCGGGATGACGAGCATGTCGGACTCGTTGATCGCCTGCCATCCTCGGATCGACGATCCGTCGAACCCCAATCCTTCCTCGAAAACCGCCTCCTCCAACTCACTCACCGGCGTGGTGAAGTGCTGCCACTGTCCCGGAAGGTCGCAGAACTTGAAGTCCACCATCTGCGTACCGTTCTTCTTGGCGAACTCCATTACCTCTTTTACCGTCATCGGCTTCTTCCCTTCTCCTGGTTTGGTCATCGGGCCCTCGAGGACGGCGCCAGGCCGGCCACCGCCGCGCTTCCCGTTTACAGTGCTGTCTCTCCGGTCTCACCGGTGCGGATGCGCACGACTTCGTCCACGGTCGTCACGAAGATCTTGCCGTCGCCGATGCGACCGGTCTTCGCGGCTCCGGCGATCGCTTCGACCACCGAATCGACTTGGTTGTCCTTGACGATGATCTCGAGCTTCACCTTTGGTAGGAAGTCGACCACGTACTCCGCGCCCCGGTACAACTCGGTGTGGCCACGCTGCCGTCCGAACCCTTTCACCTCGGTGACGGTGATTCCCTGGACGCCAACTTCGCTCAGGGCTTCTTTGACCTCGTCGAGCTTGAACGGCTTGATGATGGCTTCAACCTTCTTCATCTTGGTCACTCCTCGCGGCGAACGCGGCGACCCGCCCGGCGAAACGTGTATACATAGTGGGAAACCGCGGGGCGTGTAAAGCGTCCAGCCACGCTCATCGCCACCTCGGCCGCCGAACGAGCCGCTCTCCGTTGCGGACCGACATCATGCTTGCAAGGCAGGTGCCACGGTGCGGGCGCGAAGGGTCGCGCTTTTGGCTTTTCCGTTCCGCGACCGAGTGCCGAGAATCGAGGCATTGCCCGTCGGTTGTGCACTCAGGCGGCCAGGCCGGCTTGCTTCAAGGTCTCGTACGCCACGTTGATCTTCCGCATCCGTTCTTCGGCCATTCGGCGGAACTCTTCTCCGAGATGCGTGACCCGGTCGGGATGGTTATCGAGGGAAAGCTTGCGCCAAGCCTGTTTGATCTCTTGCGACCCGGCGCCGCGCGCCAGACCGAGCACCGCAAGCGCCTGCTCGACGTTGCCACCCGGCGGCGGTTCTCGCGGTTCGGATCTAGCCTCGCCCCAGTCGAACGCCGAGACGAACGGGCTGAGCCCGATCCGGGCCGCGACCTGCTGAATGAAACGGAGCTCCGCGGAGGTCATGGGCGAGTCGGCCGAGGCGACGCGCGTGAGCACTTGCAGAACGATGAAACGGGCCTGCAAGTCGTAGCTCGAGGCGATCTCGCTACAGATCTGCTCGGTGGGGAGCGGTTGGCGCCGGCGGGCCTTGATGAGATCGCGGATCCAGAGCAGCCGCTCTCCGTCGTAGCCCAATCCCTGCTGGAAGAAATGACGGATCGCCGTGACCTCGCGATGGTCGAGGTCCCCATCGAGCATGGCCAGCCGCACCAGGAGCGCGACCAGCAGCTCGACGAAACGACGCTGGTCGACGCCGCGGCTGGCGGTGTAGGCGAGAACCGCCTGCCGGCGCATCCACCAGGAGAGGAGCAATCCGCCTATCAACGTGGCGAGGATAAATCCGAGAAAAACCCGCAGAACGCCCACGAGCAGGGGCGAGCCACCGATCAGGACGACCAGCAACAGCAGCCAGAGGCATCCGAGATTCGAACGGTATCCCACGCAACGGTTCGTCGGCCGCGTGCACCGCAGCCGGCCGGCTCAGCCGCGCGCTGCCGGTCGGCTGCAAGGCGGGCTTTGATGGTCGGGGTGAGAGGATTTGAACCTCCGGCTCCTGCGTCCCGAACGCAGTGCTCTACCAGGCTGAGCTACACCCCGAAACGGACGAGAAAGTGGCTGGATAACACGCCGGCTGCGCAAAAAGAAACCGGTCGTCAGGTCGTTCGCTTCATTTGAGCGATCGCGGCGGCGTAGTCGTCGGTTCCGAACACACCGGATCCCGAGACGAGCACGTCGGCTCCAGCAGCGACGGCCCGGGAAGCGGTATCTACGTTGATGCCGCCGTCGATCTCGAGCAGACATTGGCTGCCGGTCCTCGCCTTCAGCTCGCGCAGCTGCCGCAGCTTCGGAAGCACGTCCGGCATGAAGCCCTGGCCGGCGAAGCCGGGCTCGACGCTCATCACCAGAATCATCGCCAGCCGTGAAACGTAAGGTAGCACCGTTTCCACCGCCGTACCGGGGTTGATCACGATCGCGGGCTTGCACCCGTGCTCTTCGATCAAGCGAAACATCCTCTCGCAATCGCGGACGACTTCCTGATGGACGGAGATGTAGCTGGCGCCGGCGCTCGCGAACGGACCGATGAACGCAGCCGGATCCTCGATCATCAAATGCACGTCGAGGGGAAGCCGGGTGAGTCGGGAGACCGCCTGCACGACCGCAGGGCCCATCGTCAAGTTGGGCACGAAATGACCGTCCATGACGTCGATGTGGACCCAGTCGGCCCCGCCGTGTTCGATGCGAGCTATCTCCTCGTCGAGACAGCCCAGGTTGGCAGCGAGGATCGATGGTGCCACCAACGGCATGTTCGGGCTTATACGGATCGACTACCGTCGCCGCAAGCGAGCCGCGAAGAACCCACCGGTGCCATGGCGATGCGGATAGGTTCGCAGTCGACCGTCGGGGTCGACCATTGGTGTGACGGCGGCCGGAGCGGTGTCTGGCGGCTCCTCATGAAAGTCGGGATG
The DNA here is from genome assembly GCA_964555245.1 of uncultured Myxococcales bacterium. Classification (GTDB taxonomy): domain Bacteria; phylum Desulfobacterota; class Binatia; order UBA1149; family SPBQ01; genus CAZKRI01. The sequence goes on along the minus strand of CAZKRI010000049.1, from coordinate 45,130 downwards.
AGACTGCAAGAAATCGTGGATCACCTCGTCATTCTCGCTGCGCAGCAGTGTGCAGGTTGCGTAGATGAGGTAACCGCCACCGCGAACGTGACGAGCGGCAGCCGTCAGAATCCGGCGCTGGCGAACGCTCGAATCGTCGATGTCCTCGGGCCGCCGGCGCCAGCGGATCTCGGGATGCTCGCTCAACGTGCCAAGTCCCGAGCAGGGAGCGTCGACGAGCACCCGGTCGAATGCCTCATCGCTCTGGAACTCCTCGATCCGGCAATGATGAGCTCGTACGTTGTCGGCGCCACACGCCGCCACGGTGCGCCCGATCCGACTAATCGCGTCTCGCCCGGGGTCGACGGCGACGACGACGCCCTGCTTGCCGACCATGCGCGCAAGATATCCGGCCTTACCACCCGGAGCGGCGCAGGCATCCAGAACGCGCTCGCCGGGCCTGGCGCCGGCGAAGAGGCTGACCAGTTGCGAGCCCTCACCCTGGGGGACGACCAGTCCCGGTATCGTCCGGGCGACCGTGACCATCACGCCCTCGGGTGCCCAGCGCGCGGGCTGTGCATCGATGCCGTGCTGCTTCAGAGCACCGATTGCGTCTTCTACGGGAAGCAACGACCGCAGCACGGTGGGGAGAGGTTCGTTGTCGGCCTGCATCAGGCGGATGGCTTCGCCTTGCCCGAGCTCCCGTAACCACCGCTCCACCAACCATGGGGGATGGGAATGCTCGACGGCGAGGCGCGCGAGCGGTTCGGCCGGCAACGGCACCAGCCCGTCGCGCGCCACGCGCCGGAGAATCGCGTTGACGTACCCCGCGCCCGCGGGCACGCGGTGGCTGGCCAGCGTCACCGCGGTGTTCACGGCAGCGTGGGCGGGCACCCGATCCAGCACGGCGATCTGAAACGTTCCCAAGCGCAGCGCGGTCAAGATCGCCGCGTCCAGGTCGTGCAGCGGGCGGCGCGAGTATGCCGCCAACGTATGGTCGAGGGTCAGCCGCCGGGCCAGGGTGCCGTAGACCAGGCGGGTGGCCAGCGCGCGATCGGCGCGGTCGAGCCCGGAATGCTCCGCGAGCGCGCGGCCGAGCATCGCGTCGGCGAAGGCGCCGGAACCCTCGACGGCGAGCAGGATATCGAAAGCCAGCTCGCGCGCGCTCGTCACGACGCCGCGTTGGTGAACTGGCGCGGTGTGCCCCCGGCACATCCATGAGCGTAGTCGGCGGCTGACATCGGACGGCGTCCCTCGGGCTGCACGGTCCGCACGAGCAGAGTCCCCTGCCCGCAGGCGACGACCATCGCATCACCTCGCAGACCGAGAACGGCGCCGGGATCTCCATACGCAGCGGGTTCAGCGAGCGTGGCGGCCAGGATCTTCAGCCTCCGGCCGCGGTCGAACGTGAACGCGCCTGGGGTGGGATGGAAGGCACGAACGACCCGGTCGATGTCGACAGCGGACGAGGTCCAGTCGATGCGGGCTTCCTCTTTCTCGAGCGGCGGTGCGTAGGTCGCGAGCGCTTCGTCCTGGGGAGTGAAGAGCGCACGGCCCGCGGCCAGCGCGTCCAGCGCGGCGATGATCAGGTGAGCCGCCATGGGCGCGAGCGTTTCGCGAAGCTCGCCGGCGGAGCTGCGGGGACCGATCTCGACGCGCTCGCTCGACAGAAGATCGCCGGCATCCATGCGCTCGTTGATCCGCATGATGGTCACGCCCGTCTCCCGGTCCCCTCGAAGCAGCGCCCTTTCGATCGGCGCCGCGCCACGCAGGTGCGGTAGCAGCGAGGCGTGCGCGTTGATGCAGGCGTGGCGGGGGATGCGGAGCACCGCCGCCGGCAGCAAGCGCCCATAGGCGACGACCACCGCGACGTCCGGAGCCAGGGCTCGAAGGCGCTCGACGAACTCGGGCTGGGATGGGCGCTGTGGTTCGAGCACTTCGATACCATGGGTGCGAGCGAGCAGCTTGACCGGGGACGGCCTCAGTTCCTGACCGCGCCCCGATGGCCGATCCGGGCGTGTGACGACCGCCAACGTACGATGAGCGCCCGCGAGCAGCCGTTGCAGGGCCACCGCGGCGAACTGCGGTGTGCCCATGAAAACGACGCGTAGCGCAGCGGGAGCGTCAGATCCGGGGAGGGCCACCGCGGGCCTCCCCGCTGTCGAGCAAACCGCGCTTGAGGCGCTTGCGATAGAGGTCGCGCTTGAGCTTGGAGATCTGGTCGGTCAGCAGCACGCCTTCGAGATGGTCGATCTCGTGCTGGAGGCAAACCGCTTGCAGATCCTCGGCTTCGATCTCGATCTCTTTCTGCTCCACGGTCCAGCCCCGGACCAAGACGTGTCTGGCGCGCTTGATCTCGGCGGTAAAGCTCACGACGCTCAGGCAACCTTCCTCCCAGCTGATTTCGCCGCTGGCTTCCGCGATCACGGGGTTGATGATCTTGATCAGCCGCTTTCCCCGATGGTCGGGGTCGGTATCGATGACGAGCGCGCGTTCGAGCACGCCCACTTGCGGCGCCGCCAAGCCGATCCCGTTGGCCGCGTACATCGTGTCGACCATGCTGTTGAGCAGCCCGGCGACACGTCCGTCGATCGCGTCGATCGCGGTCGCGTGCTTGGAAAGAATAGAGTCCGGAAAGCGCCGAATTTGCAGGATCGGCACCGAGGCAGTCAACGCCAAATCGCAGCCCACTGCAAGGGTGGTCCCGCGTCTCACAGCATGTCGACCGGGTCGATGTCGAGAATCACCCGTACGCCCCGCCGTCTCGCCGATGGGACGAGCAGCCGCCGGCACTCGGTGCCCGCGTGACGAACCAGCGACGACTGCGCAGCGCGGATCTGAACCTGGTAGCGGAAGCGCCCCTTGATCCGCTCGATCGGAGCCGGTGCGGGTCCTCGGATCACGATCTCTCGGTCGCCGTTGCCGCCCAGACGTTTCGCCAACCTGCGCAGCGCGTCCGCGGCCGATTGCGCCGTCTCCACCACCGGCTCCCGCGCAGCACCCTCCAGCCGCAGCAATGCCATGCGGCTGAACGGTGGATAGCCGAGCTCCCTGCGTTCGCGCAGCTCGCGGTCGACGAAGGCTTCGTAGTCGTGTCGCGCGGCGGCGGCGATCGCGAAGTGATCGGGACGATACGTTTGGAGGATGACACGCCCGCGGCGCTTGCCGCGTCCGGCGCGCCCGGCTACCTGAGCGAGAAGCTGGAAGGTGCGTTCGGCCGCTCGAAAATCCGGCATGCCCAGCGCCAAGTCTGCCTGCACGACGCCCACCAGCGTGACTCCGGGCGCGTCGTGACCCTTGGCGACCATCTGTGTTCCGACCAGGACGTCGATGCGCCCCGCGCGCCAGTCCTCGAGCACCGCCTGAGATGTTCCCTTACGCTGCGCCGTGTCGCGGTCGAGGCGGGCGACGCGCGCCTGCGGGAGCAGCCGGCTGACCGTCGCCTCCAAGCGCTGGGTTCCCAACCCCTGGGTGAGAAGCGCATCCGCGCCGCATGCGGGACAGCGGGCGGGCAACGGGCGGCTCGCGTCGCAGTGGTGGCAGCGCAGCAGCTCGCGCTCGCGATGCAGCGTCATGCCGACGCTGCAGCCGGTGCACTGGACGATCTCACCGCAAGCGTAGCACTGAAGATTCGCCGCGTAGCCGCGACGGTTCAGGAAAAGCAGGGTCTGACCCCCGTCCTCATGATTGCGTCGAACCAGATCGGCCAAGTGCTCGCACAGGCCACCAGTGGCAACGATGTCGCGCCCACGGATATCGACGACCTCGACGGAGGGGAGCGGGCTCGCGGTGACGCGTTCGGCTAGCACGAGCCGCCGGTAGCGACCCTCGCTCGCGCGCAAGCGAGTCTCCACGGAGGGGGTCGCCGAACCGAGGACCACCGGACAACCGGCCTGATGCGCGCGGACGATCGCGACGTCTCGGCCGTGGTAGCGCACGCCATCGTCCTGCTTGTAGGCCGGGTCGTGCTCCTCGTCGACGATGACGATGCCCAGGTTTTCGACCGGGGCGAGCACCGCGGAACGAGCGCCGACGGCGATCCGTGCCTCACGACGACAGATTCGCCGCCACTGGTCCCAGCGCTCGCCCGCGCCCAGCTCGCTGTGCAACACGGCGACGATCGGACCGAAGCGGCCCAGTAGCTGCTCGACGAGTTGGTGGGTCAACGAGATTTCCGGCACCAGCACCAGCGCGCTCCCGCCGGCGGCGAGCGCACGCTCGATCGCGTGCAGATAGACCTCCGTCTTGCCGCTCGCGGTGACGCCCTGGAGAAGGAACGGCTCGAAGCGTCCGAGCGCGCCCGTGATGAGATCGACCGCTTCCTGCTGGGGCGCGGTCAGTTCTACGCGCTTGGTCGGCTTCGCTGGCGGCAACGAGCCGCGGCAGATCTCGGCGCGTACCCGGCGCACCAGGCCCGCCTGTTCGAGAGCGTCCAATTGGGTGCGAGAGGGACCGAAAAGCGCGTGCAGCTCGGCCACCGACGCTCGACGTCCGGGGCACGACGCCAGATGATCGTGAATCTGTCGACGTTTGGCGGCGCGAGCCAGCAGCGCGAGCACGGCGTGTTCATCGGCGGGAGAAACGAGCTCGATCACCGTTTCGTACTGGGTTCGCACCTTCGGCGCAGCGACGCCCTCCTCGATCCGCACGACCGAGCGAGCGACCAGCGTTCTGAGCGGCGCGTGAAGCGACTGCAGGGCGAGCCGCCGCCGCAGTCGCACCGTATCGAGCTTACCCCCGGCGCGCTCGAGCGCGCCGACGATCCGGCGCTCCGCTGCGCTCTGCGCAGCGGCGGGATCGAGCAGAATGACCTCGCGCCGAGTGGCGGCCGTGAGCCCGCGACCGATCGACAGGCTGAGGACTTCGGACAGTGGGGCACCGTAGTAGTCCGCCATCCACGCCGTCAGTGTGAGAAGCCCACGCGGCAGGATCGGTTCGGGGTCGAGCAGTTCGAGCACGTCGCGGCAGTCGATGCCGGAAGGGGCAGCCTGCACGGTGGCCGTGACGACGCCGGTGATCCGCCGGCGCGCCAGCGGAACCAACACCCGCACGCCCAGACCGACGGCGCCCCACAGGGGGTCGGGGATGCGGTAGGTCAGGACCTCGACCGAGGGCACCGGGGGAAGCGGCGCAACCACGGCGTAACGGTCCGGCTCGTTTGCATTACAGCCGGGTCGTTGACCCTCGGCGATCCACGCGGGAGGTTGAGCCGGCGACATGTCGATGAGCTTACGGCAAACCGGGCGGCGCCGCGTCTGGCGACGGCGCCGGATGGCTTTCTGGCACCTGACGCCCTCGCGCCTGACGGTGGCGGTCATGGAACGCGCCGCCGGTGAGCCGCTTCTGGTTGCTTGTGCCACCGTCCTCACTGAAGCCCAAACGCCGCTCCTGCCGTTCGCGCCGGGGGTTCTGGAGGCCGCACGTGTCGTGGGCGCGACCGGACTTCGTCATGCGGTGGCCTTGGACGCGCCCCACTGCCGCGTTATGCAGAGGCAGGCGTGTTCGGACGACGCCACGCCGCTCGCGTCCGTCGCGGTGCTGGGCGATTCCAGTTTGGAAGCGGTTGCGGACCCGGAGGCGGTGCTCGCGCTGCGTGGTCTGTTCGCCATGGCGCGTCTGCGACTCGTTGCCGTCGACTGCGCACCGTGCGCGCTGTTGAACCTCGAGCGTTATCTGGGCGCGAGCGGCACGAACGCTGCCGCACCCGATCCGCTGACTGCGATCTCGGTCAGTCCCGAGTGTGAGGCCGTGGCCACCACCATCACTCGCGAGCTTGCGGTGCCGGTCGGCCTGGCTCTCGGCCATTGCGGGCTCGTCGCCGATGCCGAGCGCTGATCTGCTCGCGCTGGCTCGGGGTGGAACCGGCGCCCATCGATGGCTAGCAGCGACGCTCGGATTCGCCGCTGTGACGGCGTCGGCGCTCTGGCTGGTCGGCGTGCGGCCGCCGCGGCCGGCCGGAGAGCCGATGATGGTCGAGCCCGCGCCGTCGAGCGAAGCGCCGATCCTGGCCGACACGCGGCCGCTCGATCAGTGGTTGGCCGAGCTGGCGGCGGAGGCCGGCAAGGGCTTGGTCGTTGCGCCCGAGCTGGCCGGTGAGGTCAGCGCCGTGCTTCCGGCCGGCATCGGCTGGGAAGCCAAACTCGCGGCTCTGGCGCGCGTGCGAGGGTTCGCCTACCGCGCGGACACCGACCTTCTGGAAGCGTGGCTGCCAGCCGCGCCTGCGCCGAGCGAGCCTGCGCCCGTCGAGCGACCACCGGCTCAGCCGGCGCCTGTTCCTGCGGTCATGCCGGCCCCTGCCGGCTCGATGGTCGTGCGCCTGACCAATGCACGCGCGACGGAGGTCGTCGAGGTTCTGGACAAGGCATTGCAGGAGGCCGACGTCAGCCTGGCGGCGGACCCCGCGTCGAACGCCGTCGTCGCGCATGGCCCGAAGCCGATGCTGGCGGAAATCGGCCGCCTGCTCGCAGAGCTCGACGTGCCCAAGCGCTGCTTCGTGCTGGAGGCGCAGATCATCGAGCTCAAGCGGTCGATGAAAGACGAGCGCGGCATTCGCTGGATTCTCGAGAGCGGCGACTTCGCCGGCCTGGTCGACTTTCCCGCGACGGATCGGGTGGGCGAGCAGGCGGGTATCATTATCGCGACCTCCGGGTCCCACACGCTGCGGGCGCGCATCAGCGCGCTGGAGGCGAGCGGTCGGGTGCGGGTGGTCTCCCGGCCCCGCGTCATCGTGCTGGAGGGGAGGCCGGCCTCCATCGAAAGCGTGCGCATCCTGAGGGTGCGACTGCCCGGCAGTGGCACGGTGCTGGCGGATGCCGACGAGGTAACCGTGGACGGCGGACAGGCGGTGCAGGAGATCCCGGTCGGCGTCAGCTTGCTGGTGGAGCCGGCGATGCAGGGACAGGGCAAGATCGTGCTGCGGATTCGGGCCAAGTCGAGCAGCTTGGGGCCTCCACTACCACCCGATGACATTCCCGAAGAGATCAGTCGCGTCGTCGACACGGACGTGATCGTCGGCGACGGCGAGACCGCGGTGCTGGGCGGCTTGCTGCGTGACGCGCACACACGGTCGGGCGCCGGTGTGCCCGTGCTGCGCGCGATTCCCGTGGTCGGCCTGCTGTTCGGAAAACAAGCCGACGAGCGCGAGGGAGAAGAGCTGCTCGTGCTGATCACACCGCGGCTGCTGCGTTAGCCACGCTCCACTCGCGCCAACCTCTCCCTGTGATAGCCTGCCGACGTGCTGCGTTTTCTGACGGCCGGAGAATCTCACGGTCCGTGTTTGACCGTGATCGTCGAGGGGTTTCCGGCTGGCTGGCCGGTCGAGATCGACGCCGTCAACCGCCACCTGGCGCGCCGCCAAGGGGGGTACGGTCGCGGGCTGCGCATGAAGATCGAGCGCGACGAAGTGCGCGTCACCAGTGGGGTGCGCTGGGGAGAGACGCTCGGGTCGCCGGTAACGATGGTCATCGAGAACAGGGACTGGGCCAATTGGTCGCGCAAGATGTCGGTCGATGCCGCCGATCGCGATGACTCGATCATCGTGACGCGTCCGCGCCCCGGCCACGCCGACCTGGTTGGAACCCAGAAATACCACCACCGCGACGTGCGCAACGTGCTCGAGCGCGCCTCCGCGCGCGAAACGACCGCGCGGGTGGCGGCCGGCGCGCTGGCCCGGCAGATGCTGGAGCGGTTCGGCGTGCGGATTATCGGATACGTGGCCGAGATCGGCGGGATCGTGGCCGACCATGCCGGAATGAGCCCGGAGGCGATCTTCGAGCGCGCCGAGGAGTCGCCGGTCCGAGTCGCCGACCCCGAGGCCGAGCGCGCGATCATCGCGCTGATCGACGAGTGCAAGAAGAGCGGCGATACGCTGGGCGGGGTTGCCGAAGTGTGCGTCACGGGGTTGCCGCCCGGCCTCGGTAGCTACGTCCACTGGGACCGCAAGACCGATGCGCGCATCGCCGGCGCTCTGCTCGGAGTGCAGGCCTGCAAGGCCGTGGAGTTCGGCGCTGGTTTCCGCGCCACCAGAGCGCGGGGTTCGCAGATTCATGACGAGATCGTCCGTAACGAGCGCGGCGTGGGTCGCTCCTCCAACAACTATGGTGGGATCGAGGGCGGCATGACCACTGGCGAGCCGCTGGTGGTGCGCGCGGGGTTCAAGCCGATCTCGACGTTGATGCAGCCGTTGCGGTCGGTCGACATCGCGACCGGCGCGGAGTCCAAGGCCGCGATCGAGCGCTCCGACGTCGTCGCGATACCCGCGGCCTCGGTGATCTGCGAGGCGGTCGTCGCCTTCGAGCTGGCGCGGTTGTTCCTCGAGAAATTCGGCGGCGACTCACTGGTCGAGATCACCCGCAACTACGAAGGCTACATGACCCAGATCGGCCGAGGCTTGCCGGGGGACGGGCCATCCGGTTGAAGCACGTCGTGCTGACGGGATTCATGGCCGTCGGCAAGACCGCCGTCGGCAAGCGGCTGGCGCGCAAGCTGGGGTGGATGTTCATCGACACCGACCACCTAATCGAGCAGCGCGAGGGCAAGGCCGTAGCGGAGATCTTCGCCGAGAAGGGGGAGCAGGCGTTCCGGCGGATCGAGCGCGAAGTGGTGGGCGCGCTCGATCCCGCGAAGCCGGCGGTCATTGCCACCGGCGGCGGCACGTTCATCGACGAGCGCAACCGAGAGAAGCTCAAATGTTTGGGCGTCGTGGTCTGCCTGGTGACGAAACTGGAAACCGCTCTCGCGCGCACGGCGCGCAGCGCCAGGCGCCCCTTGGCCATGGCTGAGGACGGGGAGCGCCGGATGCGCTTCGAACAGCTCTACAGCCAGCGAATGCCGGCATACCGGCGCGCCGATGTGTTCGTGGAGACCGACGGGTTGAGCGTCGACCAGTCCGTGGCGCGCGTCTTGACGATGATCGAGCCGCATCTGGACTCGCAGCGCTTCCGCCGCCGGCTGCGATCGTGAGCCGCATCACCGAGCGCAAGGTGGAGGTGCGGCTGGGCCCGCGCGCCTATACCGTTCATATCGCCGCGGGTGCGCTCGCGAACGTCGGCAGCCGCGTGGCCGAGCTGGGGCGGGCCATCCACGCCATGGTCGTCAGCACGCCTCCGGTGCAGGACCTGTACGGCGCAACGCTCATCGGTTCGCTCGAAGCCGCCAGCATGCGTGTCACTCGGGTCGTCATTCCGGACGGCGAGCCGAGCAAGACCCTGGCTACCGTCGAGCACATCTACGATGCCGGGCTGGCAGCTGGCATCGACCGGTGGGCCGTCGTGGTCGCGCTCGGTGGAGGTGTGGTGGGTGACGTCGCCGGCTTCGCGGCGGCCACGCTGTTGCGTGGGCTGCGGATGGTCATGGTTCCCACCACGTTGCTGGCCCAGGTGGATTCGAGCGTCGGCGGCAAGACCGGGGTCAATCGCCCGCAGGGCAAGAACCTGGTAGGCGCGTTCCACCAACCGGCTCTCGTCGTCTCCGACCCATGCACCTTCGCCACGCTCGGCGAACGCGACTATCGCGCCGGGCTTGCCGAGGTCGTGAAATACGGCGTCATTCTCGACGGCGAGTTGTTCGCGCTGTTGGAGCGGGAGGCCGGAGCGATCGTCGCGCGCGACGCCGACCTCCTCACCGAGGTCGTCGCTCGCTGCGTGGAGCTCAAGGCGTGGGTCGTCGAGCGCGACGAACGCGAGGCCGGGCTGCGTCGCATCCTCAACTTCGGTCATACCGTGGGCCACGCCGTGGAGCAGGTCACCGGCTACTCCCGTTACCTTCACGGCGAGGCGGTGGCGATGGGGATGATGGTCGCGGCTCGACTGTCGGCAGAGCTGAGCGTCTGTGACCGTCAGGTCGTCGACCGGGTGGGCGCACTGCTCGAACGTTTCGGTCTGCCGGGGGCGGTGCCTTCCGATCTGTCGCGTGAGCAGCTGCTCCAAGCGCTCGGCCACGACAAGAAGGCGGAGGGGGGGCGAGTGAGCTTCATCGTGTGTGAAGCCGTCGGCCGTTGCCGCGAACAGGCACTGACCGGCGAGCGGATTGCCGCGGCGCTTTGAGGCGCGCGCGGCCGAGACGGACGAGGAGATCATCGTGAGCGCGAAGCGTGCAAGGCCGTCGATCCTGGTAGTCCACGGCCCCAATCTGAACCTGCTCGGCGCGCGCGAGCCGGAGATCTACGGGCGCACCTCGCTCGCCGAGATCGACGCGCGGCTGACGGCGCTCGGTCGCGAGATCGGTTTCGAGATCAGCAGCTTCCAGTCGAACAACGAAGGCGAGATCGTCACCGTGATTCAGCAAGCGCGTGGGCGACATGCGGGGCTGCTGATCAACCCGGCCGCGTACACGCACACCAGCGTGGCGATTCGCGATGCGATTCTGGCGCTCGAGGTGCCCGTGGTGGAAATCCATCTTTCCAATATTCACAAGCGCGAGGAGTTCCGTCGGCGATCGATGCTCGCCGACGTGGTCGCCGGACAGGTCCTGGGATTCGGTCCTGAGAGCTACACGCTCGGACTGCGTGCGCTCGCAGGCCTGCTGCAGGCTTCCTGATACGGCCTTGTCGCACACGCCCACGAGCAGTGCCCTGGCGGAAGCCTTTCACACCGAGCTGGCCGGCGCGCCGGCGCTACGGTGGCGGTTGAGTGGGCTGGGTGGTGGATCGGCGCCTTTCCTTCTCGCATCGCTCCTCGCGCGTCTGGCGCGACCGGCTCTGGTGCTCGCTGCGGACTCCCGCCGGGCCGAGGAGCTACTCGTCGAGCTGGAAACCGTGCTCGGGGAGCTGCCCGAGCTGACCTTTCTCCAGCGCCGGTTGCACTTGCTGCCGGCGCGCGAAGCACCTCCGCTCGAGCCGGTTTCTCCGCCGCTGGAGCTCGAGGCGTCGCGCATCGCGGCGCTCTATCAGCTCGCGCGCATGAAGGCGCCGATCATTGTCAGCTCGCCGGAGGCGATGGCGCTACGTACGCTCCCGCCCGAAGCCCTCGACGCGAGCGCGTTGTATCTGGTCGTCGACGACGAGCTCGACCTCGGTGACTTCATGGAGCGCTGTACGGGGCTGGGCTACCGCCGCACCGGACTGGTCGAGGAAACCGGGCAGATCGCGGTGCGCGGCGGTGTGATCGACGTATGGCCAGCCGGCGCCGAGCACCCGCTGCGGGTGGAGATGTTCGGCGACACGATCGAATCGATTCGAGTCTTCGACGCGGCTGACCAGCGATCGTTCAACGATGCCGAGGACGTGACCATTTTGCCGGTCAGCACCGTCACGGGTTCACGCCTGGGTGACCCGAAGGTTCGGCGCGCCGTCCACGAGCGCGCCAACGAGCTGATGCTGGCGGCGAGCGAGCGCCGTCAGATCGACGCCAACCTTGCCGCCGCGGCATGGTTTCCCGGCGCCGAGCTCTTCATGCCCTACCTGTACGACCGAACGGCCTGGCTCGCCGACTACCTTCCCGCGGCCGCACCGGTGTTCGTTCTGGATCCACCGGCCGTGGAGGCCGCCGTCGATTCCCTCGGCCCTCGCCTGCAACACGCCGAGGCCGCCGCGCGCGAGGCGGGATCGTTCTTTCCCGAGGTCGAGCGTCTTTACGTCGCCCCAGCGTCCTTGCGCGCCCTGCTCGGTCGCCGCCCGCTGGTCGAGCTCGATGCCGAACACGGTGGCCACTCGCGTGGGACCGCCGGCGATCGCGTGTGGTGTCTCGACGCGCACGGACACGACGGGCTAGCGGCTGCGCGCGCGCAGGTGCGCGCCAGCCGCGGCGAGCATCGCTTCTTGCCGATGGTCCAGGAGCTGGAGGGCTACCGCCGCACCGGTTCACGCCTGGTGGTGTTGGCGGCGGACCGCACTCAGCTCGACCGGCTCGAGCATCTGCTGAGCCTGTCCTCCGTGCCATCGGTGGTACGGGCCGTCGATTTTCGCGCTGCGCTGGCGGCCGATCCGGCGACCCTCAGTCTGGTTCAGGGCCACCTGCGACGGGGCTTCCGCCTGGGAACGGACGGCCTCGTCGTCATCACCGACGAGGAGATCTTCGGCCAGCGCCGGCGTGTCGGTCGCCGCCGCAAGGTCGGGCAGGCGCGGCTGCTGACGGCGCTCAACGAGCTCAAACCCGGCGACTACATGGTCCACGTCGACCACGGGATCGGCATCTATCGTGGCCTCAAGCACATCGTCGCGGGCGGGACCGAGGGAGATTTCATCCATCTGGAGTACGCCGGCGGCGATCGGTACTACCTGCCGGTCGACCGGATCAACCTGGTCGAGAAGTACACCGGATCCGGTTCCTCGGCGCCTCCAGTTTCGCGGCTGGGGAGCCCCGCTTGGACTCGCACCAAGCAGCGGGCGAAGGAGTCAATCCTGAGGTTGGCCCATGAGCTACTGGACGTCGAAGCGTTTCGCGCGGTCCACACGCGCGAACCGATCGGCGCGGGCGGAGCCGATTTCGAGGAGTTCGAAGCGCGCTTCCCGTTCGAGGAGACCGATGGACAGAAGGCTGCGGTGGCTGACATCACGCGCGATCTGGTGGGCGAGAAGCCGATGGACCGCCTGGTGTGCGGGGACGTGGGATACGGCAAGACCGAGGTCGCCATTCGCGGCGCCTATCTGATGGTGATGGCCGGCAAGCAGGTCGCGTTCCTGGTGCCGACCACGGTGTTGGCGCGGCAGCACTTCGACACCTTGCAGAGACGCTTCGACGGTTACCCGGTGCGCGTCGCCATGCTCTCCCGGTTTCAGAGCCGGCTCGGCAACCGAGAGGTGGCCGCCGGGCTCGCGAGCGGGCAGATCGACGTGGTAGTCGGCACGCACCGGCTCCTGCAGCGAGACATCGGCTTCGCACGGCTCGGACTGCTGGTGGTCGACGAAGAGCACCGGTTCGGAGTCAAGGCCAAGGAACGCATCAAGAACCTGCGCCGCGAGGTCGACGTCCTGACGATGACGGCCACCCCGATCCCGCGCACGTTGCAACTGGCGCTCAGCGGAGTGCGGGATCTCAGCCTGATCGAGACCCCGCCCGTCGATCGCCTGGCCATCCGCACCTACGTTGCGCGCTACGACGAAGGGCTCATCAAGCAGTCGATCGAGAGGGAGGTAGGGCGCGCGGGCCAGGTCTTTTTCGTTCATAACCGCGTGGCTTCCATCGAAGCCGTTGCGCGCCGTGTGCAGGAGCTGGTTCCGCGCGCCCGCCTCGCCGTTGCCCACGGCCAGATGAACGAAGCCGATCTCGAGCGGCACATGCTCGCGTTTCTCGGTGGCGAGATCGACGTGCTCGTCTGCACCTCGATCATCGAGTCGGGCCTGGACATCCCCAATGCCAACACGATCCTCATCAATCGCGCCGATACATTCGGCCTGGCCCAGCTCTACCAGATTCGCGGCCGCGTGGGCCGCTCGCATCGCCGTGCTTACGCCTACCTGCTCGTCCCGGGGGAGCAGCTCATCACCGAGGAGGCTCGACGGCGCCTCGATGTCCTCCAGGAGCTCGACGGCCTCGGGAGCGGTTTCCGAATCGCCGCGCATGACATGGAAATCCGTGGCGCCGGCAACTTGCTCGGCAAAGAGCAGTCGGGACACGTCGCGGCCGTGGGTTTCGAGCTGTTCATGCAGCTGATGGAAGAGTCGACCCGGGAGCTGCGCGGCGAAACCTCCGGTCCGCGCATCGAGCCCGAGATCGAGCTCGGCTCGGAGGCCTACCTTCCCGAAGGCTACATCGACGACATCGGGGAGCGGCTGCTCCTCTACAAGCGGATGGCGAACGCCGCCTCCGCCGAGGTTCTGCGGGAGATCGCGGAAGAGTTGGCCGATCGCTTCGGACCCCTGCCACGCCAGGTCGAGGACTTTCTCCGCATCATGGCACTGCGTCCGACCCTCAAGCAGCTCGCGGTCGAATCGTTGAAGGGCGGCGAGGACAGCGTCTCGTTGCGCTTCCACGAACTGTCGCCGCTGGATCCGAATCTCCTCGTCCGCCTGGCGACCGAACAGCCCAAGCGTTTTCGCGTCCGTCCGGGGGGCGTGCTTACAATGCGGTTCGGCTTGTCGGATGCCGAGACGGGGATTTCCTGGGATGGAATGGTCGATCGGATCGAGGGGCTGCTCGCCGACCTGCTCGCCGCGGGGGTCCTCCCGCTCGATCAAGCCGTTGGGGACGCGGGTCGCAGCTAGTCTGCTCGCGGTCGGGCTTCTGATGACGGTCACGCCGGCGCGTGCGCAAGAGACCGCGACGGACGGCGGCAACGAACGGCTTCTTACCGCGGTGGTCGCTGCCGTCGACGGCGCGCCGATCACGCTGACCGACCTCGATGCGTTCGCGAACGGGCGGGGCCGGCTTCTGCCGGAGGCCGAGCAGGTCACCCGGCAGAGCCTGCTGGAAGGCTTGGTTCGCAGCCAACTGTTCGAAGTGGAGTTTCAAGCCGAGGGCCTGACCGCGAACGACAGCGACGTCGAGGTCTACATCGACAACTTTCTCGCTCAGACCGGCTCGAATCGTGCTGAGCTCAAAACCGCGCTCCAGGAGCTCGGGATCGGGTGGACCGACTACTTCGCTCGCATGCGCGAAGAGATGCAGCGACACGCGCTCATCGACCGTGAGATCCGCTCTCGGGTGAGCGTGACGGAGGAGGAGATTCAGCGCCACTGGGAGCAGAGCACGGAGTTCGATCTGCCCGTGCGCGTCGAGATCGCCGACATCTACATCGCGCTGCCCGACGACCCCGCCGACACGGCCGGGACCGAACAGGCCCGGGAGCGAGCCCGGCTCGCGCACCTGGCCGCCACACGCGAGGGATTCGAGGAAGCGGCACGCACGTACTCGCAGGGGCCCAACGCGGACCAAGGGGGCAACCTCGGAGAGTTCGCGCGGGGCTCGCTCGCGCCGGAGTTCGAGAGCGCGCTGCGCGCTCTCGACGAGGGTGAGATCAGCGCGCCCTTCGAGGCGGAAGGTGGCATTCACGTGATCATGCTCGTCGAGACCCTGCAGGGCGGACGTGTGCCGCTCGAAGAGGTCGAGGTGAAGATCCGTGGAAAGCTGTACGAGCAGCACATGGACGAGCGCTTCACCCGCTGGGTTGAGCAGGATCTGCGCGGCCGTCACTACGTGGTGCTCAAGCTGGATCAGTTCGAGGCACTGCCGCGCTGGCAGCCGTGAACGATCGCCGGCCGCGCTTGGCGGTCAGCATGGGCGATCCGGCCGGCGTCGGCCCGCAGGTGATTCTGGCGGCTTCGGTCCTCGGCAGTGTCCGCCGCGCCTGCCGGCTGGTCGTCTACGGAGACCTCGGAGTGCTCGAGGGCGCCAAGCGTCTCCTGCGGATGTCGCGCCCGCAACCCTCCGCGATCGAACGCGTCGAGGCGGTTACCGCGCTGCGCTTCACGGGGACCCATCCGAGACCGTCCCGGCGCTGTGGCGACGGCGCGTTCCGGTACCTCGACGCGGCGGCCCGCGCGGCGTGGTCGGGCGCGTGCGATGCGCTGGTGACGGCTCCCATCAACAAGCTCTGGCTGAACCGTGCCGGCCACGCCTACGATGGGCATACCGGTTACCTCTCGCAGCTGACCGATCGGCCGGCGACCATGATGCTGGCGGGGCGGCGGTTGCGCGTGGTGCTGGTGACCACGCACATCGCGATCGCGGAGGTTCCCCGAGCGCTCACGGTCGAGCGTGTCTGTGCGGCCGCCCTCGCCGCCCACGATCACTTGCGACGGTTCCATGGCTTGGAACGGCCGCGCTTGGTCCTGGCCGCTCTCAACCCGCACGCCGGCGAGGGTGGATTGTTCGGCGACGAAGAGCGGCGCGTGCTCGCGCCGGCTGCGCGTCGGCTGCGACGCGCGCGCGTGCGCGTCGAGGGTCCGTTGCCTGCCGACACATTGTTTGCGGCGGCTGTAGCCGGTAACTACGATGCCGTGGTTTGCATGTACCACGACCAGGCCCTCATTCCGCTCAAGCTGCTCGAGTTCGGGAGGGCGGTGAACGTATCCATGGGCCTGCCGTTCCCGCGCACGTCGCCGGATCACGGAACCGCCTATGACGTCGTAGCGAGCGGCGAGGCCCGGGCCGACAGCATGGCGGAGGCGCTGCTGGCCGCCGCCGAGATGGTGCGCAGCAGGCGCAAGAGGGAACAGCGGTGACGGTCAATCCGAGCATCTTTCGCGAGTACGACATTCGGGGGATCGCAGGCGTCGACTACGACGAGGGTTTCGTGGAAGCGCTCGGCCGCGCCTACGGAACGAGGCTCCTGCGCTCGAACATCACACGGGTCGCAGTCGGCCACGATTGCCGGCTCACCTCTCCGACCTACCACAAGATCCTCAAGTCGGCGCTGCGCTCGACGGGCGTGGCCGTCGTCGACATCGGGCAGTGCCCGACCCCGCTCATGTATTTTGCCGTCCACCATCTCGATCTGATGGGCGGCGTCCAGGTCACCGGCAGCCACAACCCGGGTGACCACAACGGCTTCAAGATCTGCATCGGTAAGTCGACCATCTATGGAGAGCAGATTCAGGAGCTGCGCCACATCATCGAACGTGGCGAGTTGGCGCGCGGCAACGGCGGCGAGGAATGCTACCCGATCATCCCCGCTTACCAGGGCTACCTGCAGGAGCAGTTCGGCCGGTGTGGCGAGGGGTTGCGGGTGGTGGTCGACTCCGGCAACGGCACCGCCGGCCCCGTGGCGCCGGCGATCTATCGTGGGATGGGGTGCGAGGTCGTCGAGCTCTACAGCGAGCCGGATGGGAGGTTTCCCAACCACCATCCCGACCCGACGGTTGAGGAGAACGTCGCCGAGTTGATCACGACCGTGCTCGACCGGCAGGCCGCCATGGGGATCGCGTTCGACGGTGATGCCGATCGCATCGGCGCCGTCGACGACAGCGGACGGATCCTCTGGGGCGATGAGATGCTGGTGGTGTTCGCGCGTGAGATCCTGCTCAAGACTCCGGGTGCCACGATCATTTCCGAGGTGAAGTGTTCACAGCGGCTCTACGACGAGATCGAGCGACTTGGCGGGAACGCGATCATGTGGAAGGTCGGTCACTCGTTGCTCAAAGCGAAGATGCGCGAGACCGGCGCACTGCTGGGCGGTGAGATGAGCGGACACCTGTTCTTCGCCGACCGGTACTTCGGCTACGACGACGGCATCTACGCGGGGGCCAGACTGATCGCTGCCGTGGCCCGCGGTGGTGAGCCGTTGAGCACGATGCTGTCGGATCTGCCCAAGACCGTGTTCACGCCGGAGATCCGGGTAACCTGCCCGGACTCCCTCAAGTTCCGGATCGCCGAGCTGGCGCGTGACCGTTTTCGCGAGCTCGGCTACGAGCTCGTCGACGTGGACGGCGTGCGAGTGAAGTTCGAGGACGGGTGGGCGCTGATCCGTGCGTCCAACACGCAGCCGGTCTTGGTTCTACGTTTCGAAGCGGAGGATCCGGCGAACCTCGCCAAGAATCGGGCGCTCGTCGAGGGCGAGCTCGCGAAGCTACGCCACGAGGTCGAAGCGGGTTCACCAACGGCTCCGTCTCAGGCCGGCCGGCCCGCCTGATTCCAGGGCGGCGGCTTGTTTCCCCGATGAGCCGGCGCATCGTCGTCAAGGGCGCCCGCGAACATAACCTGCGCGACATCGACGTCGTCATTCCACGAGACCGCCTCGTGGTGATCACCGGCCTGTCGGGGTCGGGTAAGTCCTCGCTCGCGTTCGATACGATCTACGCCGAGGGTCAGCGTCGGTACGTCGAGTCGTTGTCAGCCTACGCCCGGCAGTTTCTCGATCAGATGGAGAAGCCGGACGTGGATTCCATCGAGGGCCTTTCGCCGGCGATCTCGATCGAGCAGAAGACGACCAGCCGTAATCCGCGATCGACCGTCGGTACGACGACGGAAGTTTACGATTATCTGCGGCTGCTCTACGCGACGGTCGGGAGGCCGCACTGCTACCGCTGCGGGCGCGCGATCACGTCGCAAAGCGTCGGCGAGATCGTCGAGCAGGTGATGCGGCAGGCGCCCAAGACTCGCATCGAGGTGTTGGCGCCGATCGTCCGGGGCCGCAAAGGCGAGTACCGGCGCGAGTTCCAGGACCTGCGCAAGCAAGGCTTCGTCCGCGTTCGCGTCGACGGGGAGACTCAGGAGCTGGGCGGCGAGATCCGACTGACGAAGAACGTCCACCACACCATCGAGGTGAGCGTCGACCGGCTGGTGTTGCGACCGGGAGTGGAGAAACGGCTGGCCGATTCGCTCGAGGTGGCCTTGCGTCTGGCCGACGATACCGTCGTGGTCTCGAGCCGGCCGCCGGGCGCGGAGAGTCCCGGCGAGCGGACGTACAGCCGTAGATTCGCCTGCAGCGAGTGTGGTGTTTCCTACCCGGAGATCACCCCACGGCTGTTCTCTTTCAACAGCCCGCACGGTGCGTGCGAGGCGTGCGCCGGCATCGGCAAGTCGACCGAGTTCGATCGTGCGCTGCTGGTGGCGGACCCCACTCTGTCGATCGCTGCGGGCGCGATCGGGCCCTGGAGCAAGCGCTTGGCGGCCAAGTACGGGCGCGCGATTGGCAAGCTGTGTGCGGCCCATCGCGTTGCGCCGGCCACCCCTTTCGGGCAGATGCCGGCCGAATTGCAACAGGCGGTCCTCTACGGACGCTCGGCGCCGCCCGGCGGAGAACCGTCCGACAAGCCGGCCGCCGGCTCCCCCAAGCAGCGCGCGTTCGGGGGTATCGTTCCGATCTTGACCAAGCGTTACCGCGAGTCGGAATCGGACTGGGTGCGCACCGACCTGGAGAAGCACATGTCGGAGCGCGTGTGCGCGCAGTGCGCAGGAGCCCGGCTGCGGGCCGAAGCTCGGCACGTGCTCGTCGCCGACAGCGGAATCAACGCCGTGGCTGCGCTGCCGGTCGATGAAGCGCTGGCCTGGCTCCGCGGCTTGCGACTGAGCCGCCGCGATCAGGAGATCGCCAAGCTGGTGCTGCGCGAGATCGTCGAGCGCCTCGAATTCATGACCAACGTCGGCGTGGGCTACCTGAGCCTGGACCGTCCCACCGCGAGCCTGTCGGGCGGGGAGGGTCAGCGTATCCGGCTGGCCACCCAGATCGGCGCGGGGCTAGCTGGGGTTCTCTACGTGCTCGACGAACCCTCGATCGGTCTGCATCCACGCGACAACGCGCGGTTGCTGGCGAGCCTGCGCCGCCTGACCGATACCGGCAATACGGTGCTGGTCGTCGAGCACGATGCCGATACCATCCTGGCTGCCGATCACGTGATCGACATGGGGCCCGGAGCGGGCGTGGGCGGAGGCACCATCGTCTCGGAGGGGACGCCCGCTCAGGTGATCGCCGACGAGCGTTCACTGACCGGCAGCTTCCTTTCCGGACGCGAGCGAATCCCCGTGCCCGGCGTCCGGCGCGATGGCCGGCCGGACCGGCTCTGCATCCGAGGCGCGCGCCACAACAATTTGAAGGGCGTGGACGTCGACATCCCCCTCGGAAAGATCACCTGCGTGACGGGAGTGTCGGGATCGGGAAAGAGCTCGCTCGTCGTCGACACGCTCTATGCCGCGCTCGCGCGCGCACTGTACGGTGCGACCTCGCCGGTGGGCGAAGTCGATCGGATCGAGGGCATCGAGGCCGTCGACAAAGTGGTGGACATCGACCAGACGCCGATCGGGCGCACGCCGCGCTCGAACCCGGCGACGTACACGGGACTGTTCAGTGATATCCGCGATCTGTTCGCCATCCTGCCCGACTCACGAGTGCGGGGTTACGACGCCGGCCGTTTCTCATTCAACGTGGCGGGCGGGCGCTGCGACGCTTGCAAGGGGGATGGCCTGATCCGGGTCGAGATGCACTTTCTGCCCGACCTCTACGTTGTGTGTGACGGATGTTCCGGCCGGCGTTACAACCGGGAGACACTCGAGGTCCACTACAAGGGAAAGAACATCGCCGACGTGCTCGATCTCTCGGTGGGTGAAGCCGTCGAGTTCCTCGCGAACATCCCGGCGGCCAGGCGCAAGCTGGAAACGCTCAGTTCGGTCGGCCTCGACTATCTCCACCTCGGCCAATCCGCGACCACGCTGTCGGGTGGAGAGGCCCAGCGCATCAAGCTCGCCAAGGAACTGTCACGCCGGGCGACGGGCCGGACGGTCTACATCCTGGACGAACCCACCACCGGTCTGCACTTCGCCGACGTGAAGAAACTGCTGGAAGTCCTCGGCCGGCTGGCGGATGCCGGCAATACCGTCATCGTCATCGAGCACCATCTCGATGTCATCAAGACGGCTGATTACGTCGTCGATCTGGGGCCGGAAGGGGGCGAGGCGGGCGGATACCTGGTCGTCGCTGGCTCCCCGGAAGAGGTAGCCCGCTGCACCCAGTCGCACACGGCGCGCTTCCTGGCGCGTGCGCTGGCGGCCTGACCCTTCGCTTTTCTTGCGCTCGGGAGCGCACCGCCGTATTCAAGAGATGCCCGTGCCGGCATCGCAACAGACGAGCACGACCGGCCGCGGTCGTGCGGTCTACATGGACAACCACGCGACCACGCGCGCTGACCCGCGCGTGATCGCGGCCATGCTTCCCTACTTCGGCGAGGTTTACGGCAATCCCGCCAGTCGCGCGCACCGCTTCGGGTGGGAGGCCGAGGAGGCGGTGGAACGCGCGCGCGGACAAGTGGCCGCGCTGATCGGCGCCCATCCGCGGGAGGTGGTGTTCACCAGCGGTGCGACCGAGTCCAACAACCTCGCGATCCGCGGTGTGGTGCTCGCGCGAGAGCGCGTCGGCGGGCACGTCGTCACCGTTCAGACGGAGCACAAGGCCGTGCTCGACCCGTGCAAGCGGCTCGAACGCGAGGGCTTGGCGGAGGTCACGTACCTCAAGCCGCGGCGCGATGGCTTGATCGAGCCCGATGCGGTGCGCGCGGCGCTCCGCGCGGATACGGTTCTCATTTCCGTGATGCTCGCGAACAACGAGATCGGCGTGCTGCAGCCGGTCGCGGAAGTCGGCCGAATCGCGCACGAAGCCGGCGTGTCGTTCCATTGCGACGCTGCTCAGGCGACCGGCAAGGTCGCCGTCGACGTCGCCGCGATGGGGATCGATCTCTTGTCGCTGTCGGCGCACAAGATGTACGGGCCCAAAGGAATCGGCGCGCTCTACGTCCGCTCGCGCGAGCCGCGTGTCCGGATCCGTGCGCTCGTCGATGGCGGGGGGCACGAGCGCGGAATGCGCTCGGGCACGCTCAACGTGCCGGGGATCGTCGGCCTGGGCTGCGCCTGTGCGGTCGCGGCCGAAGACATGGAGGCCGAGAGCGGCAGAGTCCTCGCGCTGCGCGAGCGGCTGCGCGCCCGGTTGTTTGCCGAGCTGGAAGACACCACCCTCAACGGCTCCCCCGAACAGCGTCTGCCGGGCAACCTCAACCTGAGCTTCGGGGGCATCGAGGCGGAATCTCTGCTCATGAGCCTGGAAGACGTCGCTTTGTCATCGGGTTCGGCGTGTACGTCGGCGACCTTGGAGCCCTCACACGTGCTCCGTGCCATCGGTGTGCGCGACGAGCTGGCCCACGGGTCCATCCGCTTCGGGTTGGGCCGATTCAACGATGCCGACGAAGTCGACTACGTAGCCGGGCGCCTGGTCGAGGAGGTCAGGCGTCTGCGCCGGCTCTCGTCGCGGCACACGGGCCGGCGGCAAGCGCAGCCGGCCTCCGCTTTGCCGGCGGCTGGCACGGGGCGAGGAGCAACGTCGTGATCACGATTACCGACCGGGCGGCGACCCGGATCCAGGCGGCCGTGGCCGCTCAGGGCGCCGGTGCCGATGGCCTGCGCGTCCGTGTGCTCGGCGGCGGATGCTCCGGACTTCAGTACAAGGTGGATGTGGATTCCGAGCGCAAAGGCGACAAGGTGTTCACGCACGAGGGAGCGCGGGTCTACGTCGATCGCAAGAGCTATCTCTATATTAATGGCACCGCGCTCGACTACCGCGACGGATTGCAGAACGTCGGGTTCGAGCTCGACAACCCGAACGTGAAGAAGACCTGCGGCTGCGGCGAATCGTTTTCCGTCTGAGCCGCGCGACCTCACGCGAGACGCGTGAGCGCGAAGCGCGATGACAAGTGTGAAGACCGTCCGTGTTGGCGCTCCCCGTTGCGCTCGACCCCCAGGTTGTGGCATCCTATGCCACCTGAGGCAGAAGGGGGGAGTTCGCGCCGTGTTTGCCGCATGATCGGCGGCAGCCGGTGCGCAGCCGTTTCTGCTTCAGGGTGGTGGTTGCCGTCGCCGCGCACATCGTGGGCGACGGACGCTCGGGACGTCTGCTGGCTGAGGGTGGTGCAAGGGCGGCGCGTGTGGCGCCGCAGTCACCGCATGGCTGTGAGGGGTGTGGAAATGGCGGAGCCCGTTCATGATCGCACGCAGGCTGAAGAAAGCTTCAACGACCTATTCGAACCCGACGTTCTTCTCCCGGTCCAGTATTTCGCCGCGATCAAGCGCAAGAAGTACTCTTGCGGTGAGCACCGGCTGCTGATCGCGATCATGCAGGACGCGATCGAATGCTTCCAGAAGCACATTCATGCGCGCGACAGCAAGCGGCGCCAGCTCTACGTCGACGCGGAAGCATGGATCCTGGACCCCGAGGACGAAGGACCGTTCTCCTTCGACAACGTCTGTGATCTTCTCGGGATGAACCCCGACTATCTGCGCGTCGGCTTGCTCGACTGGCGTGACCGCGAGCGGACTCGCCGGCAGGGCCGGCTGGTGCAGGCGTTGCACGACGACGGGATCGACCTGGAGCCCGAGTTGTCGCGTACGGTGGAGACCGGCGCCGACTTGACGCCGGTCCACCTCGATCCCTAGACCTCGGCAGAGCGACATCCGCAAGCATCCGGTGTATAGAAAAGCGGCCTGCGGGCCGCTTTTCTATATCCCCCGGTGCCTTACACGACTCGGATCGTCTGTCCCCGCTGCGCGCGACCGCTGCTGCGCAAGACCGGTGGCCGCTGCCCGGGCTGCGGAGCAGTCATATCCCCGCACGTCGCACGCGTCCGGCTCCGCGAGCGGCGCATCGAACAGGTGGTCGCGGTGGTCGCGACCGTGCTGGTCGTGGCGCTCTTCGTGTGGGGCGGTGGGATGGGGCTCGTCGAAGGCATCGCGATCTATGCTGCCGTCGGTCTGGCTGTCTGGTACTGGGGACGGGGGACCTTCTGGAGCGCGACACTGAAGCCGCCCGCCGAGGATGACGTTCTCGCCGATCGGCCCACCGACGAAGCGGGGGACAGCGTTGACGGTCCGCCGGGATTGCCCTAAAGGAAGCAAAGCGATGAAGGTCACCGCGACGAACCGGAAACCCGAAGAGCTCAGCGCGGGGCTGTACGTGTTGCCTGTCGAAGAGGGCGCCGAACAGGGAGGCGCCGTCAAGGAGCTGGCCCCCGAGGTGCGCCGATTGGTCGGCGCGCGCGTGGCTACGGTGGGTTTCACGGGGAAGGCAGGCAAGACCCTGACCGTGCAGACCGAGGCCGGCGACGTCCTGCTGGTCGGCGTCGGCAAGCGCGAGGACGGAGAAGCCCTGCGCCGCGCCTCCGCCAAGGGTTACGCGTGTGCGGAGACGGTCCGAGCCAAGAGCGTGGTCCTCTGCGCTGGCTCGGGTGCGGAGGCCACCAAGCGCGTCGCGCCTTTGCTCGAGGGGTTCCTTCTGGCCGCCTACCGCTTCGACAAGTACAAGTCCAAGAACGACGACGGGTATGCCGGGCCGCGTGCGCTGACGGTGGCGGGATCGGGCTTGGACTCGGGCAGCTCGGTCCGCAGTTCCGTCGAACGTACCCGCACGGTGTGCGACTGCGTCTGCTTCGCTCGCGATCTGATCAACGAAATGTCCACCGTCAAGACGCCGACCTACCTGGGCAACGTCGCCAAGACGCTGGCGCGAGAGAACGGTCTGACCTGCGAGGTGTGGCAGGGCGAGAAGCTGCGGCGCGAGAAGATGAACGGCATTCTCGCGGTCTCGGCCGGCAGCCGTGAGCCCGGGGCGTTCATTCGATTGGTCTACAAGCCGCGCGGAAAGCCCAGATCCAAGGTCGCCATCATCGGCAAGGGCATCACGTTCGATTCGGGCGGGCTATCGATCAAGCCCGCGAAATCGATGGAGTGGATGAAGCAGGACATGTCCGGCGCCGCGGCTGTGCTGGCCGTGCTGCGCGCGGTTGCCACGCTGGAACCGGCGGTCGAGGTGCGCGGCTACATAGCGGCGGCCGAGAACCTGACCGGCGGCGGGGCGCAGAAGCCGGGGGACATCATCACCTACCGCAACGGCACCACCGCCGAAGTCCTCAACACGGACGCCGAGGGCCGCCTCGTGCTCGGCGACGCCCTGTGCGTGGCCAGCGAGGACAAACCCGATTGCCTGATCGACCTGGCGACTCTGACCGGAGCCTGCATCGTGGCGCTGGGTACGCGCGTGGCCGGCATTCTGGGTAACGATCAGCCGCTGGTCGACGCCTTGATCGAGCGCGGCCGCGAGGTCGGCGAAGTCTTGTGGCAGCTGCCGCTGGTCGAGGACTACGTCGAGGACATCCGCTCGACCACGGCCGACATCCAGAACATCGGCAGCGGCAGCGCCGGCACGATCACCGCCGCGCTGTTTCTGCGCCACTTCATCGGCGAGAACCGGTGGGCCCACCTCGACATCGCGGGCCCCGCGTTCGCGGAGAAGCCGTTTCCCTACGCGGCCAAGGGAGGCACCGGCTTCGGCATCCGCACGCTCCTGGCCTACATCGAATCGCTCTAGAGCGCTTCACCCTGCAGATAGTGTTCGCGCACGAAGGCGAGCGCCTGCTCGCGCGAGGCGATCCGCCCTTCGAGCTGCGCCTCTTCGACCGCGGTGAGGATCTCTTTGAAGCGCGGTCCGGGCTCCAGACCGATCGCGAGCAGATCGTCGCCGCCGAGCAGGCGCGGCGGCCGGAGCACTTCGACCGACAGCTCGGCGAGCCGAGCCCGGCAGTAGTCGGTGTGGCTCAGGTCACCGCTGGAAGCGAGCGCATCCATGCGGGTGAGCTCGATCAGCTCGTCGATGCCCTCCTGGCGGAGAAAGCGCTTGAGCGTCGACGGCTTCATGTTACGCGCGGCGGTGTGACGCAGGTGTTGAGCGACGAGCCACGCCACCCGCTCGGTCGTCGTGTTGCTGTAACGGAGACGGCGGCAAACCGCAGTCGCCATGTCCGCGCCCATCTCGCTGTGGCCGTAGAACGTCCGCCGCCCCTCGCGCACGCCCGCACAGCGCGGCTTGGCCACGTCGTGGAGGAGCAAACCGAGCGCGAGGGTCGGCGAGCAGCCTGCCGGTAGTTGCTCCACACACTTGAGCGTGTGAACGAACACGTCGCCCTCGGGATGGTAGTCCGCGGACTGCTCGCAGCCTTTCATTTCCAGCATCTCGGGCACGACGATCCGCAGCAGTCCGCTCGCATCCAGCAGTTCGAAGCCCTGTCTGGCGCCTCCTTCGGTGAGAATCTTGATCAGCTCCTCGCCGATGCGCTCCGCGGACACCTCCGCCAGGCGCGCAGCATCGCTGGCGATGGCGGCGAACGTGGCGGGCTCTATCCGGAACCCGAAGCGGGCGGCGAAGCGGACGGCGCGAATCATGCGCAGGCGATCCTCGGCGAACCGGCGGCTCGGCTCGCCGACGGCGCGCACCACGCCAGCGGCGAGGTCGGCTCGGCCGCCCACCAGATCGATCACCTGACCGGTCAACGGGTCCTCGAACATCGCATTGATCGTGAAGTCCCTGCGCAACGCGTCCTCCTCACGGGAGGCGAAGCGTACGCTGGCGGGATGGCGGCCGTCGAGGTAGGGGCCGTCGGCTCGGAACGTGGCGACCTCGAAGTCGTCAGGCGCGCGGTGGACGATCACGATGCCGAAGCGGCGCCCGACCGGGATCGTTTTCTCGAACAGCGCCTCGACTTGAGGCGGGCGAGCCGAGGTGGCGATGTCGTAGTCGGAGGGCTCCAGGCCGAGCAAGCGGTCGCGCACGCTGCCGCCGGCGAAAAAAGCCTCGTGCCCGGCATCGCGCAAGCGCCGGACGATCATCGTCGCCTGGTCGCGCTGCATCGCGAAGACTCTCCCACGGCCCAGCCGACGAGGTCAACTAGTCATCGGCTCAGCCGGCGTTCCCCTTGTGCCAAGCCGCAGGTCGAGGCACCATCGCCCGACATGGCCGAGGCGGCGCGCCTGTTGACTCACCTGCCCTCGGTCGAGCGGGTGCTAGCCGCCCCGGAGGCGGTCGCGTTGCTCGCCGGGTGCGCGCGCGAGCCGTTGGTGCAGGCCGTCCGCCGAGCGCTGGAGGAAGCGCGGCTGCGGATCCGGGCCGGCGAGCGGCTCTCCGACGGCGAGCTGGCTCCGCAGCGCCTCGCCGCACGCGCAGCGCAGATCTTGGCCGACGAACGCAACCCGCGAATGCGCCGCGTCGTCAACGCGACCGGTGTCGTCCTTCACACCAATCTGGGGCGGGCCTTGCTCGCGGAGGAAGCGATCGAGGCGATGACGCGAGCGGCCGCCGAGCCCATCGCCCTGGAGTACGATCTGTCCGGCGGCGAGCGCGGCGAGCGCGACCGAATGGTCGACGAGCACCTGCGCGTCTTGACCGGCGCCGAGGCCGCCACCGTCGTCAACAACAACGCCGGCGCTGTGTTGCTGGTTCTCAACGCACTCGCCGCCGGCCGCGAAGTCGTCGTCTCGCGCGGCGAGCTGATCGAGATCGGTGGCTCGTTCCGCATTCCCGACATCATGGAAAAAAGCGGCGCGCGGCTGCGCGAGGTGGGCACCACCAACCGGACCCATGCCGCCGACTATGAGCGCGCGATCGACGCGCGCACGGCGATGCTGCTCAAGGTTCATACGAGCAACTATCGAGTGGTGGGCTTCACCGCCGAGGTGGAGCTGGCCGAACTGCGCCGCCTGGCCGACGTGCACTCCAGAGTCTGGGTGGTCGAGGACCTCGGCGCGGGTGCGCTCGTCGATCTGGGCCGCTGGGGCCTGCCGGCAGAGCCCGTGGTGGCCGACCGGGTGGCCGCCGGGGCCGACCTCGTGACGTTCAGCGGCGACAAGCTGCTGGGCGGCCCGCAGTGCGGTCTGATCGTCGGCCGAGCCGAGCTGGTCGAACGCATCCGCCGCAACCCCCTCAAGCGCGCATTGCGCTGCGACAAGCTGACCCTGGCGGCCCTGGAGGCGACGCTCAGGATCTACCGGTTCGACCCGGCGCCCGAGCGGAGGATTCCCACGTTGAAGGCGCTCGTGCGCCCGCTCGAGGAGCTCGAAGAGATGGGCCGCGAGGCGCTCGGCCTGCTCGCGGCGGCACTGGGCGCCGAGTACCGGCTCGCGTTGGTGCCGAGTGAAGCGCAGTTGGGTAGCGGCTCGCAGCCGACCGTGACGATTCCCTCGCGCGCCGTCGCCGTGTCTTCCGATTGCCACTCGACCGAAGCAATCGGCGAGCGGTTCCGAATGGCCGCCACTCCGATCATCGGACGCATCGAGCGGGACCGTTTTTTGCTCGATCTGCGCACGGTCGCGCGGGCCGATGATCTCGTGCCCCTACGGCCGTGAAAGCCATCGTCGGCACCGCGGGTCACATCGATCACGGCAAGACCGCCCTGGTTCGGGCGCTCACCGGAATCGATACCGATCGCCTGCCCGAGGAGCGCGCGCGCGGGATCTCGATCGAGCTGGGCTTTGCCTATTTGGCGCTGGAGGACGGGGACCGCGCCGGCATCGTCGACGTCCCCGGTCACGAGCGCTTCATCAGGCAGATGCTGGCGGGAGCGCAGGGGTTCGATCTGGTGTTGATGGTGGTCGCCGCCGACGACGGCGTAATGCCGCAGACCGAGGAGCATTTCGAGATCTGCCATCTGCTGGGCGTACGCGCCGCCGTCTTCGCGATCACCAAGTGCGACCTGGTCGCGCCCGAGCGCGTGGACGAGGTTGCCGGTGAGATCGAAATCCTCGCCGCGGGGACGCCCTTCGAAGGTGCGCCGATGGTTCCCGTGTCCTCTCAGACCGGCCAGGGCGTGGAGGAGCTTCGCCAACGGCTCTTGAGCGCGCTTCGGGGGGTCGAGCGGCCCGCCCGTCCCGGTCCGTTCCGGATGCCGGTGGATCGAGCCTTCGTGCTCAAGGGTCATGGGGTGATCGTGACCGGCACCGCGGCTGCGGGCAGCGCGGCGGTGGGTGACGAACTCGAGCTGCAACCGGGCGGGATCGGCGTGCGGGTCCGAGAGGTTCAGGTCCACGATCGGCCGGTCGACCGCGCCTTCGCCGGCCAGCGCGTTGCGCTCAACCTTTCCGGCGTAGACCGTGAGCGCGTGCGCCGGGGCGACTGCGTGGTGGCGCGCGACTGGGACCCGGTGAGCGACCGCTTCGATGCCGTCGTCGAGATCCGTCCCTCGGCGCGCAAGCCGATCGGCTCGCATCTTCCCGTGCGGGTTTATCTCGGCACCCAGGAGGCCGTGGGCAAGCTCATCTGGCTGGACGGGGTGGACTCGGTCGCGCCGCGCACGCGGGGCTACGCGCAGATCGCGCTCGGCGAACCGGGGGTCGTGTTCGCGCGCGATCGCTTCATCCTGCGCGACGCCGCCTCGCTACGCACGCTGGGCGGGGGCACCGTCCTGTTGCCCAAGGCGCAGCGCCACGCGCGGGCCGACGGGCCCATGGGTCCGCTGCTTCGCGCGATGGAAACCGGTGAGCTCGAGCAGCGAGCATCGGCCCTGGCGCGATCCACGCGAGCGCTCGGTGTTTCGCTGCAAGAGATCGCGTTGGCCCTGGACTGTGATCCGCGCGAATCGGCAGCCATCGCGACGCGCAATCCGGACCTGGTCGGCTTGCCGGTGGGGCAGCCCCTGCTGCTGGTCGCGGACCGGACCCGGTACCAAGGCTTCGTAGAGCAACTGACCGCCGAGACCGCTGCTTTCCATCGCGAGCACCCGAGTTTGGCCGGGATCGAGCTGGAGCGGCTGCGCGCCGGCGCGCGTTACGACGTCGAGCCCCGCTTGCTGCGCTGGGTGGTCGATGATCTGGTCGGACAGGGCCGCCTCGTACGTCATGGCAGCATCGTCGCGCTGCCCGGACACCGGGTTTCGATGAGCGATCCGGACGAAGCGCTAGCCACACAGATTCTGCAAGCGATCCGTGCGGCCGCCACCATGCCACCGACGATGAAGGATCTTGCCGAACGGTTCGCGCTCGAACCGCGCCGCCTGGTCGATATCGTCGCGGTCCTCAACGAGCGGCGCGCGACGGTCAAGGTCTCGGCCGATCTGGTGTTCGCGCGCGAGACGCTCGAGGAGATCGAGCGCCGTCTGCGCGACCACCTCGAGCGCGCGCCGACGATCACCGCGGCCGAGTTTCGCGACCTGATCGCGGCCTCGCGCAAGTACTCGATCCCGCTGCTCGATCACTTCGACCGCAGCGGTGTGACGATTCGCAGTGGAGACCACCGCCGCCTGCGCAAGAGCGCAGAGGCGGGCTGAGCCCGTGGAGAGCGACGATGCCCAAGCGCAAGTTGCCAACGGTTGAGCTGACCCAGAAGTTTCGCGGCGGTGGTTGAGCCGCCAAGCTGGGTCCGGGCGACCTGGCGCGCATCCTGGCGAAGCTCCCCCCGCAGCTCGACCCCCGCTTGCTCGCCGGCACCTCCGGCAACGACGATGCGGGCGTGTACCGGCTGCGCAACGATCTGGCCGTGGTCAACACCGTCGACTTCTTCCCGCCCCTGGTCGACGACCCCTTTACGTTCGGCCAGATCGCGGCCGCCAACGCCATGAGCGACGTGTACGCGATGGGCGGGAAACCGCTGACGGCTCTCAACATCCTCGCCTGCCCCGACGACGCGCTGGCCTTGGAGATCATGGTGGCGATTCTGCGTGGGGGCGCCGAGCGCGCGGCCGCTGCCGGCGCCGTGGTGGTCGGTGGTCACACCGTGGTGGACCCGGAGCTGAAGTACGGCATGGCCGTGACCGGCGTCGTGCACCCGCGGCGCTTCGTCCGCAACGCGGGCGCGAAGAAAGGCGACGCGCTGGTTCTCACCAAGCCGTTGGGGACGGGCATCGTGGCCACCGGAATCAAGCGTCGCGCGACCGACGAAGCCGAGGAACGCGCCGCGATCGCGTCGATGATCGCGCTCAACGAAGCCGCCGGCGAGCTGTTGCACTCCCACGGCGCCCACGCCTGTACCGACGTCACCGGTTACGGTCTGGCCGGCCACGCCGCCGAAGTGGCCAGCGCCTCCGCCAGTGTCCGGCTCGAGTTCGAGGCCACGACGCTCGCGCTGCTGCCGGGCACGGCGCGTCTGGCGGAGGCCGGCTACGTCACCGGTGGATCGCGACGCAATCGCAGGTTCCTCGGACGACGGCTTACCATCGGACGAGATGTCTCTCCAGCGGTCGTCGAGGCGGCGGTCGATCCCCAAACGTCGGGTGGTCTGCTGGTCAGTCTGTCGCCGGCGAAGGCGACCGCGTACGTCGATGCGCTGCATCGCCGCGGCGTGCGAGCGGTGGTGGTGGGGACGGTTGCGGCCCGGCCTCGCGGCTCACCGACCCTGGTCGTCATCTCCTGATCGCGCTCAGGCAGCCCCGATTTGCCGGCGAACTGCGCTCGGGGCATTGTGCCGGCGGCGCTGGAAATACTCCGGCCGGAGGACTGACGGATGGCACGATTCGGATGGATCAGGCTCGTAGGGCTTGCGGGGATGGCGGCGTTGCTGGCCGCTGGCTGCGGCGGGAGCGGAACGGCCCCTACGGGCGGCGGTGACGAGGGCAGCGCGACGGCGAGCCTGGCGGCGGTGTCCGCGGGGGGAGCGGTGATCGCGCGCTACCGCGGCAAGACCTTCACCGAAGGCGACTTGAAGCAGGAGCTCGCCCGGCTCAACAGTCGCTCCCGCAAGGCGCTGGAGGATGTCGAGCGCCGTAAGCAGTTCGTGGAGAACCACATCCTCTCCGATCTCATCTTCGAAGAGGGCAAGGCGAAGAAGATCGATCAGGATCCCGAGGTCCGCCAGCAGCTGCGCGATCTGGAACGCCGTCTGGTCATTCAACGCGTGATGCAGGAACACCAGAGCGCGCCGGTGACCGATGAGGAAGTCGAGCAGTATTACAAGTCGCACCCCGACGAGTTCTCGAGCGACCGCGTCCGCGCCAGCCACATTCTGGTCAAGGAAGAGGCGCTCGCCAAGGAGCTGTTGGCCAAGGTGCGCGCGGACGTGTCGCGATTCGCGGACCTCGCCAAGGAAAGCTCGATCGACAAGTCGAACTCCGCCAACGGCGGCGATCTCGGCTTCTTCGGGCGCGGCCGCATGGTCAAGGAGTTCGAGGACGTGACCTTCGGTTTCACGCAAGACGGACAGGTATCGGAGGTGGTCCAGACGCGCTTCGGCTATCACATCATCATGCGAACCGGCCGCGAGGATGGCGCGCTCAAGCCGTTCGACGAAGTGAAGAACCAGATCCGGATCCGGCTGATCAACGACAAGCGCAAGAGCCAGACCGAACAGTTCCTCGCTCAGCTCAAGACTTCATCCAAGTACGAGCTCGACACCGCCGCGCTCAACGCCGTGGACTTCGCGGCGATCGAGGACGCGCCCGGCGCCGAGAACAACGCCGGCGCACAGGGCGGCGGCCACTGAGCGAAGCGGCGCCGGTTCTTCAGAGATCGGCTGCGTAACGCGCCGTCAGACCGTCGCTATCCTCGGCGACCAGCTCGAACTGCTTGACGCCCTCCCGTGGCTTCCACGGGATCGTGATTTCGATTTGGCGGGGTAGGGTCGGGCCGCCCTCGACGTAGTCGAGCTGTTTGCCCCCGACGAAGGTCCAGCAACCCGCAACACCCGTGTCGTCGGTGATCTCGGCGACCAGCTCGTACGAACCGTCGCCAGCCGGGAGCAGCCCGCGCATGCGGATCTGGGGCGGCTCACGCCAGGCCTCCTCGGTGGCTGCGCCGCTCAGCTCGATCTCGGACTTGAGCAGGGTGCGGAACTCCAGCTCGCTGATGTCGAGCTCGAGCCGCACCGGTTCCTCCTGGGAACGCAGCAGACGGAGAGCGAGATCGACGCTGGCGCGTTGGCCGCCGGCCAGGGACTCGATGGTCTTGCTCGAGTCGACGAGCTCGACGTCGTCGCTCTCCGGGTGCTCGAGAAAGATCCGGATATCCTCGGCGACACCCTCCCCGCGGTTCTCGACCTCGACTCGCAGCGTGTGCGTGCCGGCCTGGGAGTCACTCTCGATGATCGCCGTTCGGTAAGCGAGCAGCGGCCGCAGCGCGGGAGCGACGGCGAGATGCAGGGGCGTCGATTCCAGCGACAAACCCGCGTCGCTGCGCAGCTCCACCGTGAGCTCGATGCGCGAGGTCTGCAGCGCCTTCGGCGGTTTGACACGGAGCTTCCAGATGCCCGTCGCGCCGGGCGGCAAATGGCCGAACAGCAAGCCGTGGCCGCGCAGAAAGCGCGCCTCCGAGCTCACGGCGCCGTAAACCCGAAACAGCGGTCGCGATCCCCGGTTCGTCACGGCGATCTCGACCTCGCTTTCTTCCCCAGCGCGAAGCCATCCCCCGGCGGTCTCCACGCGCACCGCGAGTGACGGTTCCATCGTGCTCGCGAGCGCAGCCAACGCGTCCGGCTTGCGCCAATCAATCCCGCGCCCCGCCAGGTCCGTGGCCAGGCTCGCGTCTGCCTGTTGCTCACGCTCATCGAGCCAGGCCGCGGCGGCCGAGAGCGTCTCGATGGCCGAGGTGGATCCGAAACGCGCGAGCAGCTCCGCGGCGAACTCGACGAGGTGGCCGCTGCGCTCGCGCTCGAGAAGCGCTTCTTCATCGGGCTGCTCGGCGGTTTCCTCGGCCGATACGGTCTCGACCAGATCGATCGTGGTGACCGGCTCGATCGTCGATGCCGTGAGCCACGGAGGCGTGCGCAGCCAGAACGGCAGATCCGCCGCGTTCCCGCGCACCGGCAGCCGCAAGCCGTCCTTGGTGAATCTCAAGCGCCGGACTTCGACGTCGGGTTGCAGACCTCCGCCAGGGATCGACAGTCCGTTGGGCAGGAAGTGCCCGACGGTGAGCTTGAGCGAGGCGTCGCCGCCCAGGCTGTAGGTCTTCTGCACGGTGCCCTTACCGAAGGTGCGGTCCCCGATGAGCACCGCACGGTCGTTGTTGCGCAGGCTGGCCGCGAGGAGCTCCGATCCGGAGGCGGTGTGCGCCGAAGTCAGCACCGCGACTGGCAACCGAGCGAAGGGCGACCCGGGAGTAGCGTCGATCTCGGCGGTCAACCCGGACACCGTCGAGCCGTTGCGTCCGGCGGTGGTGATCAACAGGCCGCTGTCGAGAAATAGGTCGCCGATGCTGGAGGAACCGAGCATGCTGCCACCGGAGTTGCGTCGCAGGTCGATCAGCACGCCAGCGGCCGGCCGGTCGCCGATCGTTTCCTCGACGCGCTGGCGGAAGTCGGTGGGCGTGGTTTGGCTGAAGTGAGAGATCTCGGCGTAGATCACGCCGGAGTCGAGCCGGCGCGTGTAGACCGAAGGGATGGTCACGATCGCTCGCACCACGCTGAAGTCGTGCTGGTCCGCTTCGCCGCTGTGCTCGATCGTCAGAAGCACCGGCGCTCCCGGATTGCCGCGGATGCGATCGACGGCGTCGCTGACCGGTAGATTGGTGGTCGACATCCCGTCGATCCGCACGATCGTATCGCCGTTGAGCAGCCCGGCGTTGGCGGCAGGGGAGCCGGGGTACACCTCGAGCATGGTCAGGCGCTCGTTGCGGATACCGATGCGCGCTCCGACGCCGGCCAGTTGGCCGCGGAACTGAATGGCGTGCTCGGCGGAGCCCTGCGAGTCGAAGACCGCCGAGTACGGGTCGAGGCCTGCGAGCAGGCCGTTGAGCAACAACGTCTCGACTTCCTCCAACTCCTTGGGCCGGTCCGGCAGGCAGGTTTCGACCAGACGGGACACTTTGGAAAGGGGGATGGCCAGGTCCGACAAGCGAGCATCGGGCGGCGGCTCGATGCGCAGCCGGCAAGGGCCGGCCATGACCAGGAAGGCGGCAGGCGCGGCGGTGGTGACGTGCACCTTGGGTAGCTGGACCTCGAGGCGCGAGAGTGCTTCGTCGAGCAGACGCTTGGCGTCGAGCTGATCCGCGAACAGATAGTTCGATTCGACCAGGCGCAAGGCCCTGGTCAGGAAGTCGGAGCCGGTGCTCGCCAGCGCGGACGCCGGCGCGCACCAAAGCATGACCCAGGCATACGCCGCCCACAGCCATGGCAGGCGGTGTGGGCGCCCAGAGAGTGGATGGATGGAACCGGTGGGAGGGCGCGCAGCCACGCGCGCCCATCCTGGCCGGCGGAGGAGCAGAGTCAATCCTGCCTTCCGCCGCCGGCCAGCACGTAGGCGCGGTTAGGTCAGATCCACTGATTTTTGACCAGCAGAACGGCAGCCTGAGTGCGGTTGCCGACGCCGATCTTGCGGAAGATGCGCTTGAGCTCCGACTTCACGGTCTCTCGCGAGACGTGGAGACAGGAGGCGATCTCGGCATTGGTCAGTCCGTCGCAGACCAGTCGCAGGACTTCTTTTTCCCGCTCGGTCAGGTTCGGGCGCGGGCGCTCACGCTCGATCCGAAACGCGCCGTCGGCATGCGGGCGGAGTGCCTCGGCGGTGGCCTGAGCTGGCAGGGGGCTCATCAGGGGGCTCATCAGGAAGCTCTTCACGTTGTTTACCTATCCTCTCTGCAGTGTGTGTTGGGCGAACGAGCGCCCCGGGGCGGACGCACGGTTACCCCAATCGAGCAACGACCGTGCCACCGCCCCGGCGGAGCCCGGCGAGCCTCGCCGTCGCTCCAAGTCATTGAAAACACGTAGTTCTTCTCTCTCGAGGGGTAGGACGGGCGTCCCGGGCTGCCACCCGATGGAGTTGCGACCATGCAACTCCGCTTCGGCATATTGCATCCGCCCATGGTCTACCCGCATGTGGGTGTACCCGAGCGGATGCCCTACGCCAATAGTCGGATGCGGACTGTGCACTTCTCGTTGCCGGACCCCGCATGGTCGCGTATCGTCCGCCCGTGTCGCGGGGGCAATGGACCGGCCTTTTGGCGGATATCCGCGAGGTCCTGGAGGAGGTGCGGGGCCTGCTCGATGGTTCCGATCCGGCGACGATTCGAGGGGCCGCGCGGCCTACTGCGGGCGGGCGGCCAAGCCTGCCGGCGCTTTACGATGAGTTGCGGCAGCGCCTGGCCGAGGTCGACGAGACTCGGATCCAGGGGTTACTGGTCCGGCTCGCCGCGCAGATCGAGGCGCTGAACCGGATGGCGGAGGACGTGGAAACCTTGCGGCGCGCGGGGCGCGCGGTCAGGCAAGACTGAGGGCCGGGTCGTGGTCTGGCGGCGCGCGGTGGCTCAGCTCTGCGGCGCTGGCGCTGCGCCTGCGCCGCGTTCGATGGCGATGGCGTAGTCGTAGCCGCAAGGCTGCTTGATCGATCCGATCACCCTGCGGTCGTTGATGAACAGCGTGGGCGTCGACGTGAGCTGCGAGCGCCTACCGGCCCGGCAGTCCTCGAGCACGCGCGGCAGCATCTGGTGCTCGTTCATGCAGCGGCCGAATGCGTCCATGTCGATGCCGATGCGCGCGGCGATGCGAAACAGGTTGGTTTCGAAGAGCTGCGTCTGGCGCTCGAACATCGCATCCGCCATCTCGGCGAAGCGCCCCTGAGCCGCCGCGCATTCGGCCGCCTCGGCGGCGCGGCAGGCCCGCGGGTGGATCGTCTCGGTCACGCTCTCGTTGCAGGACGCATCGAGCGGGAAATGCCGGTAGACGACGCGCAGGTCGTCACGGTGCCTCGCGAGCAGACCCTCGAGCTCGCGGTGGTTCTTGCGACAGTAGCCGCACTCGAAGTCGAGAAACTCGATGATGGTCACGCGCGCCTGGGGGCTGCCGAAGTAATGCCGTTCGCCTCCGAGCGCTGGCTGCTCGACCCGCGGTTGGGCGGTGTACCAAGCGAGGAACTCGGCTGGAACCTCCGCCACGTCGACGGGTCGGCACGCTCCCTGGTCGGGAGTCGGCCAGCTCGCCCCCGCGAGCGTGCCCACGGCGAGCGCCGAACCCGCGAAGCCACCCACCAGCCAGCGCCGGTCGCTAGCGCCTCGCCCGATCTCGACCGGGCGATCGCTGGCTTTGAATGCGATCCACAACAGGCCGGCACCGATCAGGTAGAGACCGGCGCACATCAGGCAGACCGCTCCGACCACGAACAGGGCAACGCCGGCGAAGTAGAGCGTGACCGCCCCGCTCGCGCCGATCAGGGTCAGGGCGGCGCGTAGATGACGCTGCGTGGAGGCGCCTTCACCGCGAGCGCTCAGGTGCAGAAGTGAAGCGATGCTGGCGTATGCGAGGACGGCCAGCCATGCGACGGGTGCGCCGAAGACCCGCGCGAACGGACTGGTCAGGACCTGATCGCAGTCGATCCGCTCGTTGACGGTGCAGAAGCTGGTGTAGCCATCACCGGCGCCGTCCAGGCGGCCGTGCACGTAGAGAATGACGCCCGCCAAGGCCACGCCCGACAGGGCCAGCAGCGCGCCGGCGTTGGCGAGACGAACGAACCGACGACGCGCATCGCCGGCGTCCCGAAGCTCATCGGCACGGGGACCGGACGCGGGCGAAGCCACCGGCCGGACCTTATCGGCGCGTACCCCGGTTTTCAAGCGGGGTACGCCTGGCCAGCGCTTGCGCTTCGGCCAGGCGTCCGACGCTCTGGAGACAGGCGATCGCGTTGGTGCGCGCCGTCGGATGACTGGGCGCGGCGGCCACCGCCGCGAGGTAGTCGGGAAGCGCGGCCTCACAGCCGCCGCTGCGCTGGCGGGCTACCCCGCGGTTGACTCGTACGCTCACGGGATCCGCGCCGGCGGCCGCCGCTGCGTCGTAGGCGGCGATCGCTTCGGCGATCCGATTGCTCGCGAGCAACAGGTCGGCCAGCGCGAGCCGGATCTGTGGATCGGCCGGCGCGATCTGGGCCGCCCGCTCCATCGCCACCGCCGCCGCTGCCAGCTCTCCCTGGGTTTGTCTTACCAGCGACAGGTTGTACCAGGCTTGCGCCAACCGCGGGGCCGTCTGCAACGCCCGTTCGTAGTCCTCAGCAGCCTCGACGTAGCGCTGCTGGCGCGCGAGCAGGTTCGCGCGGTTGTACCAGGCGGCCGCGTACTCGGGCAGGATCTCGGTGGCGCGGGCGAACGCCGCCAGCGCTGGGTCGGTCCTGCCCTCGCGTCCGTAGGCCGTGGCCAGCTCCATCTGCGCGCGCGCGCTGTCCGGGTAGGCGCGGGCAGCCGACGCGAAGATCTCGACCTGTGAGCGCCATTGCCTGGCGCGGATGAAGTCGACCGTTGCATACGCCAAAGTCGCCGCCAGCAGCGGGACTGCGACCAACGTGGCGGTGCGCCGCTCCCGCGCGAGTCCCTGCTCGGCCCAGGCGGCGGCGGCGATGCACAGGCCGAGGCTGGGCAAGTAGAACAACCGCTCTCCCATGATCGTCCCGATCAAGAAGACCGTGTTGGAAACAATCGCGTAGGCCGCGGCGGCCGCGACGAGGCCGAGCGGAATCGCGACGCAACGGCGCCGCGAGCGCCAGCCGGCCAAGGCCAGCAGCACGCACGACACCAGCGCGATCGCGGTGTAGACGTCGCCGGCGAAGCCCGCGCGGATACCGAGCGCATCGTAGGAGTAATCGATGGACAGCGGATGCGGCCAGACCGAGAGCACGAGGTAGCGTCCCAGCACGGAGAGCGCGCCCAGGATCCGCTGCCACGGGGGCAACACCGAGAGCGGATTGTCGAGCCGGTCTCCCGGCGAGTCAGGCAGCAGCGGTCCCGCCTGCCAACGGATGGCGAGGTAGACGACGAGCGCCGCTGCCAGCGCGAGCGCCGAGCGGGCATCGCGGCGCCTAGCCAGCCGGCTCTGGGGCATCAGCAGGGCGAGCGCGGGTGGTATCGCCAACAGCGCCACGGCGTTTTCCTTCCCGAACAAACCGGCAAGCAGCGCCAAGGCCGCGGCTGCCAGGAGAAGCGGCCCGCCCCGGCGCCGGTACTCCAAGAGCAACACAAAGCTCCCGGCGAAGCCGGCGGCGGCGAGCAGCTCGGCCCGGCCCACCGTCCAGATCACGGCCTCGCTGTGAATGGGGAGCACGAGAAAGATCAGGCCCGCCAGCATCGCGCCGGAGCTGCCCAGGCCCAGGCGCCAGCCCAACTCGCAGGTCAGCCACGCGACCAGGCCATGCAGGAGGAGATTGACGACATGGTAGGCGCGGATCGCCAGTTGGCCGGACCCGTGGTTGAGGGCGAACGTCAGCGTGGCCAGCGGCCGGTAGCCCGGCGCATCCGCGCGCGATGCCCCCCACCACGAGAACGTCGAGAAGATCGTGACTGGCTCCAGGGGCCCGGTCACCAGCTCATTGGCAACGATCGCGTTCTGATCGTCCGAGAGGAAAGGCGCATCGAGCGCCGGGAAGAACAGGAGGAAGGGTGCGGCGAGGAATGCCGCGGCGACCAAGGGCGCTGCCGGCCGCGTGCGTCGCGAAGGCACGCCCGCGCGGTCAGTTGAGCGCGCTGACGTTGGTCACGGCCATCACCGGGAACGGCTCGGGCTTTGCGGTCGGATCCGCATCGAGGCCGGCGGCGTCGATCACCTGAACGGAGAAGTTCCCCGCGCTCACCGGCTCGCGGCTCTTGAATGTACAGGTCACGACCGGCCCGGGCGTGGTGATGCCCGACAGGTCGACCATCGCCGCGCTCAACCAGCGGTCGCCGCGATCGTTGAACGTTGCCAGCGCGACCGGAACATCCGGCGTGCACACGGCGCCCGAGCCGGCGCCCAGCCAACCCCCTGTGGCGCCCACCTGGCGGATGTCGAACTGCAGGGCGCCCAGAGCGCCCGAGGACGTCGTCACACCGATCGAGACGGCGTACGCGACCGCGCGCGTATCCTCGTCGCTCTCATCGTTCGCTTGGGGCTGGTTGTTGCCCGTGCCGAGCGGATCCTGAGGGGTGCGTCCGGATTGCTGCAGCCCGGCCACTCGATCCTCGGCGTCGCCGGCCGGGGAGCGATCCGGTCGCGGCGCGATCAGACTCTGTGGCTTGGCGCCGGCCTGCGCTGCGCCACCGGCCGTGCCGGGAGCGGGCGCGCCCGCCTGGGGTGCGGGCGCCAGCCCTGGCTGCGGCGATCCCACTGCGTCTTGCGCCGGCGCAACCTCATCGTCCGGCTCGGCCCCCGGCCGGTCCATGCGCTGCCGGGCCGTGTCTCCCGTCCGAGCGTCTTGTTCCCCCGTCTCTTTGCGGGTGCGGCCTTGGGCCAGGCGACGGTCATCGAGGCGTTGTCCGTCCATGCCAACCCCGGATTGCAGGCTGACGTGCAACCCCGCCGAGATCGCCTCGGCGGTGACGCTCGCGTCCTTCCCGACCATCCTGCACACGGCCAGCTCGACCGGTGCGGAGAACCCGGCGCCGGAGCTGGTCTGGATGGTCAAGGCGCCGGCGCCGTCGTCGCTGAACTCGGCCTGGGCATCGGGCAACAGCGTCGCACAGGCAGGCTGACCCTCGGCGACCAAGGGCGTCCCGGGAGCTGCGGAATAGTCGACCAGGATCGTTGCGCTGCGCACACCCTGGGCCGGCTGGTCCAGGGCGATGATGACTTCGACGGGGGTGGGCTTTGGGGTGCAGGCCGCGGCGAGCGCGGCCAGACAGCAAGCGAGACACGCGGACGACGTCGCACGACGTTGGCTGCTCATACTCGGTCCCTCCAAGGTGACGCCCAGCGCGTCCTGACCCTGGTGACCATCTATAGGCGAGCAAGCTCGGGAGCGCAAAAAAGTCCGGCTTCCCATCACGGGAAGCCGGACTCGATGAACTCTCGTTCAAATGCCGCTACGTGCGCCTACTCGGTCTGGCACGACTCGTTGCAGCCGTCGCCGTTGGTGGTGTTGCCGTCGTCGCACTGCTCGTCGCAGCCGATCTCGCTGTCGCCGCAGCGGCACACCAGGATGAACGAGTTGAACCGGATAGCGCCGGGCCCGGGGATGCCGCCCGCGGTGTTGATCGCGTCGTTGGCGGTGGGCGGGATGCAGAACAGCCCGGCCGAGACCGGCTCGGCGATGTCGGTGCACCCCCCGGTCGTACAATCGGAGTTGGTCATGCAGTCGGGCCGGCCCGACTGGTCGACGCAGACGCGCTCCAAGGGCCCCGGTGTTCCGCTGCGCTCGATGCGCAGGTCGAAGCAGGGCCGCGGGCCGAACACGCAGGTGCCCGAGTTGGTGCCGGCGCAGTCCGTGTTGCTGTTGCACTGTCGGAAGCTCGACAGCGAGCACTCGCCGATCAACGGCGTGCCGCCGTTGATGCAGGTAGCGTCGTTGCTCGGACAGCACTCATCCTGCGTCTTCTCGCCGCAGAGCAGCGTATCGCAGGCATTGGGCGCGCCTTGCCGCAGCACCGTCACGCCCGCCGCGCAGGTGTCGCCCGGGGCGCAGTCGGCATCGCTGAAGCAGGGCTGGTTCGCATCGTCCTCGCAGTAGCCGCAGTGGCAGAAGATTCCGCAGGTCACCGGCTGGTCGGGCGCGACCGCGCAGGTGCCGCCGCCCGAGCAGTCGGCGTTGCCGTCGCAGGCCGTCTGCAGGTTGTTGCTGCAGCGCGCGCAGTCGGCATTCGTCGTGCATGGGCTGAAGTCATCCAGGCACGTTAGCGGGTTGCCGCTGGAAGGATGCTGAGTACTGAGCGGGAATGCGCAAGCCACCCCGGTCTGCTTGGCGACGGTGCCCGTGGTCACGTTGTCGAAGATGATCGCCAGGCCGGCGCCCGACACGTTGTCGGCGGCATCTGGCGGGCATTGGAAGGAAACGCCGCCAAAGTCCGGGCTGACGGCATCGACCGTGCAGGCCTGGGCATTGTTCGGCCCGAAGTCGCAGGTGAAGGTATCGCCCACGACCGGATTCTCGTTCACCTGGCCGCAACGCGGGCAGGGCGAGGTTCCGACCTCTCCCAGGTGAACCCGAGAGCGCAGGAACGCGCTGGCCGAGCCCTCGCCTGTGGCCGCATCGGCGGTGCCGGTGATGCTGGAGGCGAAGATCGTGGTCACGCACACCGGTGTGCCCCCGGCCGAGAGCGGCAGCGGCGGGCCGAAGAAGTGCTCGCAGGTCTCCGGTGGCGAACAGTCGGAGTTGGTGCTGCACGCATCGAGCGAGCGCAGGCAGCGCCGCTCGTGGGTCGGACCGGTGATCTCGCACTCGAAGTCCGGACCGTCGCAGTCGCAGGTCAGGTCGCAGGTGCCGCCCGGACAGTCGACGTCGGCTTCACAGATCGCGCTGTTGTTGCTGCAGCGCCGCACCGTCCGCAGCGAGATGGAGGCGCCCTCGACGATGTCGGCGTTGTGGCCCAGGCCGTTGTAGCCGGAGTCCAGATCGGAGCCGGCCACGGCGAAGAATTCGGCCGAGGTGCACGCCGGCAGATCGGGTACTCCACAGGGCGGCGGGCAATTGAGCGGCAGGTTCTGACCGGTGGACACTCGCAGGCAGAGCAGAGCGGAGGTGGCCGTGATCGTGGCAGCGCCGGTCGGCCGGCAGACGCAGCTCGGAGTACACGTGTTCAGGCCGACCGCAGCCCGCAGAATGAACAGGCAATCGGTCGCGACCGGCCGCGCGCCCATGCTCAGCGGTTGCGAGCAGGCGCCGGCGGCGCTCGCCGGGTTGGGAGTCGAGGCTGCCGTCACAAGAGCGATGGCGAATCCGGCGGCGAGGGTGGTGAAGCGTTGAAGCCTGATCATGAAGTTAGCGTCCTCCAAACGGCAATCTAGGTCGCGTAAAGGGTCATAGACAATAGAGAACCTGACCCCCCCACACAAGATTGCGGACAAAAAAAGAGGGGGGCCTTTTGGGCCCCCCTCTTCGGGATGCAACGCTTTGCGTCGACCGCGCCGGCTAGGGCAGCGCCAGGATCGTCGTGATCGTCACCGCTGGCGGCGGCGCGATCGGGGTCAGGTCCGGACGCGAGGCGTCGGTCACCGTGATGACGAAGTCGCCGGCCACCGGCGTGCCTCCGGTGGAGGCGAAGTTACAGGCCGCGATGTTGATCGGGCCGGTGAACCCCGTGATCGACACATACGCGGCTGTGAGCAGGCCAGCGTCGTTGTCGTTGAAGGCGCCGAAGTCGCCGGCCTGCCGCGTGCACGCGACGGCGTCGGCGCTGCCGATGAAGCCGCCGGGTGCGCCGCTGTAATTCACCTCGAACTGCAGCGCTCCCACCGGACCGCCGGAGTCGCCCATGGTGAACTGAATAGCGAAGTTTCCGCTGGTGCCGGTGGTGGTTGTCGTCGTCGACGAGGTGACGGTGGTGACCGTGGTGCTGGTGACCGTGGTGGAGGTCGTCGTCGTGTCGATCGGCGGTTCGCAGGTGATGTCGGTGACCGCGACGTTGGCCGTGGTCGGCGTAAAGTCGGGCCGCGTGGCATCCGTGACCGTGATCACGAAATCACCGGCGACCGGCACCGCCGATCCCGTGAACGCGCAACGCGAGGTGTTCGCCGGGGTGGCAAAACCGCCCGCGCTGATGATCGCCGTGGACAGCTCCTTGAAGCTGAGCGGCGGGCAGCCGCCCGGCGTTTTGCAATTGTTGAACGCCCCGAAATCGCCGGCCAGGGTCGTGCAGGCGACCGCACCGGCAGTGCCGTCGAAGGTGCCCGGCGCGCTCGAATAGTCGACGTCGTAGGACAGAGCGCCGTAGCTGTCGGCGTTGGTGACCCCGAACGTGATTTGGCAGGGGATGTCTCCAAGGGTCGTCGTGACGATCGGAATCGTGGTCGTCGTCGTGCTCGACGTCGTTGGCCCAAGCGAGCTCGTCGTGGTCGAGCTGGTCACCGTCGTCACCGTCGTCGAGGTGGTCGGAACGGTCGTCGTCGTAATTCCCGCGCACGTCAGATCATCGGGGCCTACGCGGCTCAGACAGATGATCGGGTTGGGATCGCAGGAGCTTTCCGACGCGCAGATCCCGGTGGCCGTCACGCGGTCGGGGATCGTGCTGTCGTCGCCGGAGAACAGGCAGTCGCCGAGGTTCTGGAGCGCATCGAAGTCGCAGCCGCTGATCACGATGTCGACCAGGTTGCCGATGGTACCGTTCTGCTTCAGCGCGGCTTCGTGGATCGTGCTCGACGTGGTGGGCAGGCCGAAGACCTGGATCTGGCACCCGGCGCTGGCCAGCGCCGCGGCTACGTTGCAAGAGTCGGCGTCCAGCACCGCGTCCACCACCGACGGATCGATCGATACGGTGATGCTCGAGTAGCGGCCAGATCCCGCCAGGTTGAAGAAAATCCGGATCAGGGCTCCGAAACCGTCATCGTCATCACAGCCCGCCGAGCCGAAGGCCATCGTGGTGACCATGGCGACGGCAGCCAGTTTGCGCATCCATGCCTGCATCCCGCTACTCCTTTTTTCTTTCCCGCTTCCGCGATGTTTGATCGGCAACCGACGGCATCCAACACCCGTCGGCCTGCCATCGTCAACGGTGAAAACGCGTCCGGTGAACCACCGGACCCCGCAAAACATACAGCGTATGTAGGTTTACCTGCCGCTTGCGCAGGTTGTCAAGCAAACCACGGGATTCACGCGATTTTCCCAAGGGTATAAAAGGCCGGAGCGACGCCGTCGACGGACCTCACCGGTGCGGGCTTGAATTGAGCCGGAGCCCGCGTGTATAGATTCCCACCTGCCGCCGACGCCCCAGCCACGCGGCCAACCACGACGTCAATGCCCGGAGGACCGATGCACCGACCAGCCCGCCCGACCCAGCTTACGGCCGTGTCCTTGACCCTGATC
This sequence comes from uncultured Myxococcales bacterium, assembly GCA_964555245.1. Classification (GTDB taxonomy): domain Bacteria; phylum Desulfobacterota; class Binatia; order UBA1149; family SPBQ01; genus CAZKRI01. The sequence continues at coordinate 1,374 of CAZKRI010000049.1, read as the reverse complement.
ACGGCTATTGCCCTTGCCGCACCGCATCCAAGCGAGGCCTTCATGCAGACCACCACCGTCGAAGGCCGGCTCGGCGCCGACTTGGGCGGGATCTGGCTCGCTCTGCACTACGTGGCCCCCACGTTCCGGGTCAGCCTCGACGTGGACCCGGCCGGTCCGCCGCCTTTCAAGGTGGGGCCGGTGCCGGCCGACCTCACCGCCTTGGTCGGCGAGGAGCCGGCGGCGGTCGCGATTACCGAAATCATCGACGAAGCCTTGGCCGGCACCTCCGGCATCTTCGTGGGCGACCTCGTCGTCAAGGCCAACGCCGAGCAGATCCGCAGTCCCGAGGACTTCAAAAAAGCCTTCGAGGGTCTCGAGCAAAAGCGCCTGTTGCTCACCGTGCGCCGGCCGAGCCTGGCCTACGTCACCGCGCGTCTGCTCAAGATCCACTACGCCGCCACGCACGAGGAGGTGGATGGCACCACCGTGCTGGCCGCCGAGGTCGTACGCGTCAGCGTCGGCGATCAGCAGCTACCGTTCGAGGCCGAGCTGGAAAGCAGCCGGCGCACCCACAAGATGTATGCGCCCACGGCGGCGCAGTTGGAAAGCCTCGAGAAGAACTGGTTCGAGCTGCCGCCGCCGAAAAAAGACATCTTCGTCAGCGGCGAGCACCGCGTGGTGGGCGCCGATGATTACGACCTGGGGCTGCGCCAGGACGAATCGCTGCGCGGGACTCGCTTCGCGATCGTGAGCAACCTCAAGTCGAACCCCGCCATGGGAGGCGGCGTGACGATCTCGATCTACGGCGCGCGCGAGGTCACCTCGGACAAGATCGCTGGGTCGTTCATCGAGTCGACGATGGCCAACGCGCCGTTTCCGATCTCGATCGATTTCAACGGCTCCTTCGTCATGCACCGGCTGGATGCCTACTCCAACAAGGACCTCGAGTTCCGGCAGGCCCAGCAGGCCAAGGCCAAAGGGGCCGACCAGCCCGACGAGCAGGTCGAGCTAGCCCCCGACGTACCGCAATGAAAAAGGCCGCCCGGGATTTTCCGGGCGGCCCTTTTTCGCAGGAGCCTACGCTCCGGTCTTACGGCAGCGTGGTGAACGACGGCACGTTCACCCCTTGCTCGCGCCGCCGGCCTGGACCGCCGAGCCCCGCCGTCGAGTTGATGGCGGCGTTCGAGGTCGCCGGGATGCAATAGGCCGCGGCGGACCGCACGTTGGTCGGATCGCCGTTGCCGTTGAGCATGTCGCCGCCTTCGGCCGCGGCGTCGTTCACGAAGCAGTTGCGCGCATCGCCGAAGCAGATGCCGGCGCCCGGCTGATCATCCGCGTCGCCGATGATGCCGTTGATCCCAGCATCGCAAAGCCGCGACAGCTCGCAGTCGC